>NZ_JACJKH010000100.1 GCF_016900655.1 Drancourtella massiliensis | reverse complement strand
CATTTCCAGAAAGCATATATTCCACTCAATGCAAGAGCAGGTCTTGAAAATCAGGATTATACTATCAATGAAGACGGGATCCCTTGTTGTCCTCATGATCCTTCCCTCCCAATGAAGTACGAATGCACTTCTAAACTAAGAAGCGGTGTTACCAGATTCAAGTTTGTCTGCCCCAAAATGAGATGGGCTTACGAGAAATCCACCCAAAAATCTTACAGACAATGCTGCTGTGAAAATCCTTGTACCACTTCCAGATGCGGGCGTATGGTTTATGTCTATCCGGAAAAGGATCTGCGGGCTTATCCCGGAACGATCCGCGGAACCGAAGAATGGGATAACACCTATAAAACAAGGACTGTTGTCGAAAGAGATATCAACCACATCAAAGATCATCTCTGTCTAGCAGGCCGTCGGACACAAAACGAGAAGACTTTACATGCTGATCTGATCCTTGCCGGTATCACTCAGCTGATTACTGTTGTTCTCGCCGATAAAATCAAACATCATGAATACATTCGAAGCTTAAAGCCACTCATAGCATAGGACTTACCACTTTCATAAAG
>NZ_JACJKH010000099.1 GCF_016900655.1 Drancourtella massiliensis | reverse complement strand
AAAGAGAATCCTATTCCGGCGAAAATCGTTTGCGTAAGGAATAAAGCAAATCGCAAGGACTGGCTTGCTTTTATCTGTACAGATACGACCCTTTCCGAAGAAGAGATTATCCGTGTTTATGGAAAGCGCTGGCAGATTGAGGTTTTCTTCAAGACCTGCAAATCTATGCTGAATCTGATTGGAGAATGCCGCAGCTTATCCTATGATGCACTGACAGCTCACGTAGCTATCGTGTTTACCAGATACATGTTACTCGCAATGGAACAGCGCCAAAATGAAGATCAGAGGACGCTTGGCGAATTGTTCTTTTTCCTAGTTGATGAAATGGCGGACATTACTTTCCATAGATCACTTGGCATCCTAATGGATGCCTTGATGGCAAGCCTTCAGGAAATCTTAAAACTCAGCGATGAGCAATTGACAGCTTTTACTGCTGATTTTGAAGCAAGACTGCCGAAATATCTGCGTAACGCACTCCATCCAGAGTCTATAGGGGCATAAATCACTATTTTGTCAGCTGAAATATTGAATTTTCAAGGAGCGAAGCCCATTTCAGGTATGGGAAGTCTTAGT
>NZ_JACJKH010000098.1 GCF_016900655.1 Drancourtella massiliensis | reverse complement strand
AATTTGGCTTGCGACACCAATTTCATTTTAGCATAGGAGGATTTTTATTAATATCCTTACCGTCTCCAACTACTCTATTCTCCCCAGCATAGCTGGGGGATTAGACTCTTCATTCAAACGCTTACCATGGCGATGGTCTTGATCAGCTGCTGAAGACCCTTTATCGGAAGATAAGCAGCCTGCACCAGAATCAGAACAGAGTCAGCAGCAACCAGTGCATTCACTGTCATCATGCCAAGAGAAGGCATACAGTCAATCAGGATATAACCATATTTCTCCCTTACCCGTTCCAGATACTCCCGCATCATGACCTCACAGCTCATAATTAATGTCATCGCAACCTCAATGGCCGATAATTCAATGTTAGCTGGCAGAAGATCTACACCTTCTTCGTGATGCAACTCTCACTTTCCGGATACTGTCTACCAACTGTTGCATGGTACTTTATTAAATGCAATTCAAGTTATGACCCCCATTTCAAATGGGGGTTTAATTTTCGCCCCTCCAGGGCATAGCACTGGTGCCGCCAGAGGCGGGATTTCGCAAACCATTTTTTCTGGTTGCCCTCCGTTGT
>NZ_JACJKH010000097.1 GCF_016900655.1 Drancourtella massiliensis | reverse complement strand
AAACAGGAAACGGAAACTAACAAAGCATAAAAAGATCTCCAATAACACCGTCATTGAGATCGATCACTGTTCCCCGCTTGAGATCCTGAAGCTGCAGAAGAACCTGAT
This sequence comes from Drancourtella massiliensis, assembly GCF_016900655.1. Classification (GTDB taxonomy): domain Bacteria; phylum Bacillota; class Clostridia; order Lachnospirales; family Lachnospiraceae; genus Sellimonas; species Sellimonas catena. The sequence goes on along the minus strand of NZ_JACJKH010000097.1, from coordinate 490 downwards.
GCGGATGAAAGAAGACCATATAAGGAACGGGCAGTTAAAACCGGCATACAATGTCCAGATCGCAGTAGAGAATTACTTCATTGTCCATGGATATGTGAGTAATGACCGGACAGACTACAACACACTGATCCCGGTCCTGAAAAAGCATCAGAATGCATTTGGGGATCAGTTGGAGGCAGTGACCGCCGACAGCGGCTATTGCAGTGAAAAGAACCTGTTATATCTAAAAGAGAATGAAATCCGGAGTTACATCAAACTTCAGGATCATGAGAATCGGAAAACCCGCGCTTATAAAGAAGACATTGGGAAATATTACAACATGGGATACGCAGTCTTTGAAGATGAGCATTATTACATCTGCCATGACGGAAGGGAGCTGCATCATATCCGGACGGAAAGCAAAGAGCAGGACGGCTATACCCAGACGGTGGAGGTCTATGGCTGTGCGGACTGTAGCGGCTGTGAGCATAAATCCAAATGTCTTTACAGA
>NZ_JACJKH010000096.1 GCF_016900655.1 Drancourtella massiliensis | reverse complement strand
CATGTAAAGTCCTTCGAGTCTTCTATGCCATACTGACAAAAGGTGTAGATTACGATGGAGAAAAGATGCTGGGAGATATCAGGAGACCCGAAAGGGGTGTCCAGGCTGCATAAGAAGATAAGCTAACCGAAGGAAGACTGACGTGGTTGAAGTGAGCAGTCAGATACAAAGAGAACTGTCTGCTGACCTCAGCCACGCCGGGAAGAAAACGGATGGCTGAAAGAACTGCTGTGAAGCAGAGGAAAAGGCAGAACGTGGGAGGGGAACGTCCGCTGGGAACAGCGCTGTCACGGGAAGCCAGTCAGTAAATGTTATATTTACAAAGAATGAGCCAGTAGTCGGCAGGAATATTTTCCATAGGGCAAGACCCTGGCAAGGAGCTAAGCTGACACCCTGGTTATGGGCAGGCGGAACGAAGGAAGTGAGGACCAGTACAGAAATGTGCAGAGATCCTGGTAGACACGGGAGGTGCGCCGCCATAGGAGGAAAGGGATATACAAGGCCATGTAAAACGGAAAAACAGAGACGTTTTATTTCGTATACCCATAACCATCTATTTTCGTACCAGATACAGAAAAACGCTCATGATCGAGGCTCATTCATCTGAGATA
>NZ_JACJKH010000095.1 GCF_016900655.1 Drancourtella massiliensis | reverse complement strand
CTTTATGAAAGTGGTAAGTCCTATGCTATGAGTGGCTTTAAGCTTCGAATGTATTCATGATGTTTGATTTTATCGGCGAGAACAACAGTAATCAGCTGAGTGATACCGGCAAGGTCAGATCAGCATGTAAAGTCTTCTCGTTTTGTGTCCGACGGCCTGCTAGACAGAGATGATCTTTGATGTGGTTGATATCTCTTTCAACAACAGTCCTTATTTTATAGGTGTTATCCCATTCTTCGGTTCCGCGGATCGTTCCGGGATAAGCCCGCAGATCCTTTTCCGGATAGACATAAACCATACGACCACATCTTGAAGTGGTACAAGGATTTTCGCAACAGCATTGTCTATAAGATTTTTGGGTGGATTTCTCGTAAGCCCATCTCATTTTAGGGCAGACAAACTTGAATCTGGTAACACCGCTTCTTAGGTTAGAAGTGCATTCGTACTTCATAGGGAGGGAAGGATCATGAGGGCAACAGGGGATCCCGTTTTCATTGATGGTATAATCCTGATTTTCAAGACCTGCTCTTGCATTGAGTGGAATATATGCTTTCTGGAAATGTTTGTCCTTACCAAAAGTATCACCGGTAAGAAGGCTCTTATAGAGCTGAGCG
>NZ_JACJKH010000094.1 GCF_016900655.1 Drancourtella massiliensis | reverse complement strand
CATTGGGAGGGAAGGATCATGAGGACAACAAGGGATCCCGTCTTCATTGATAGTATAATCCTGATTTTCAAGACCTGCTCTTGCATTGAGTGGAATATATGCTTTCTGGAAATGCCTGTCCTTACCAAAAGTATCACCGGTAAGAAGGCTCTTATAAAGCTGAGCGGTATCGAAAGCGGCATCTCCGAGGAAGGTTTTCGGGTTGATCAGTGGATGCCTGGAAAAGAAGTCTTTGAGTGTCGGGATCAAAAGTTTGGAATCATGAACGCACTTATCCTCATCAGGGGAGTCCGATTTCTTTTCGACAACAATATCAGGATGGGACGCCAGAAAGTCTTTGTTGTAGAAAGAGATATGACGGATAATGCCCAGCCCATTGGTGACAATGCCAAATTTGAAGACATAGCAAAAATGCCCATTGATATACAGCTGCTTAATTTCAGGATTAGCAGAAGCATGGGAAGGCATGGAACTGTAGGCGGCCTTATAAGGGTCGTAGGACTGATCAAAGCCATGTGCTTTCACAAAGGCTTTCAGCTGACGGATGATCCGATTGGCATATTTGGGATTGTTTTCGGTGACAAAAGCTTCAATACCGGAAGAATCAAAGATGGTCATATTTGCTTTTGCAGAGTCGA
>NZ_JACJKH010000093.1 GCF_016900655.1 Drancourtella massiliensis | reverse complement strand
CTCCGGATCAATGGATATTTGCTCCTCCCCGAAGCTTTTCGCAGCTTATCACGTCTTTCATCGGCTCTTAGTGCCAAGGCATCCACCCTGCGCTCTTTTCAGCATAACCAACTTGATTCGGAATGCGGTTTCGAAAGAGGATTCCCTTTCACGGAGCATTCCGTAATCTCACATGCCTAGCGTGACATGTGTTGGTCGATAGTGCAGATCCTTCGATCTGCCGTTGTTCTCAATAATGTGTTCACATTACCTCGGATGTCTTGATATTTCTATTTGTGTTCTTATATGCGGTTTTCAAGGTACACGTCCCGGTCATTCAAAAGATATTTTGTTGACCGGCTGACTGATTTTTATCAGTCATATGAAATCTGAAGTTTTCTTCAAACTTCATATCACTGGTAAAATGACCGCCGGCATTTCTGCCTGGCGTTTACCGTATTGTCAACAGCACTTCCCTGCTGGTCGGGTGGTCATGAAGTCCCCTTTCTTCATGTCCGTATCTATATTAAAATTTATCTCAAAGGCCTCCGCCTGTTTCCAGTCCGGTTCCTTCATTTCTTTTTTGGAGCTGGCGGCCACCTGCTCTCCCACACCGTCTCCAGTGCAGTACCATCGGCCGTCTGGGGCTTAACCATCGTGTTCGGGATGGGTACGGGTGTTTCCCCCAGG
>NZ_JACJKH010000092.1 GCF_016900655.1 Drancourtella massiliensis | reverse complement strand
TAAGTCATTAACCACCACTTCAAGTGGTGGTTTGCTTTTGCCCCTCCAAAGGGGCATTGTTACCGCTCACCCTACAGGGTGGTGTCGCAAGCATTTTTACTGGTCCGCTTATAAAGCGGTACTCCTTGAATCTTCTTTTCTCGATTCCTCTGCCTGCTCTTTGATATATTTTTGTACTGCTTCATCTGTGATATTACCAATTGTTTCTACGTAATATCCTCTTGCCCAGAACGCTTTATCCCATTTACTTTGCAATTCTGGGTGTCTGTCATATATCATTAGTGTACTCTTCCCTTTCAAATATCCCATAAAGTTTGATATACTGATTTTAGGTGGAATCGCTACACTCAGATGTACATGATCTTTACAGACTGCTCCTGCAATAATCTCCACATTTTTATATTTACACAACGTATCAATAATTTCTCTAACATCTTCTCTCACTTTCCCATATAATATCTTTTTTCGATATTTAGGAATGAATACTATATGATACTGGCATTTCCAACGGCTATGTGATAAACTTCTATTGTCCATTTGGACCTCCTCCTATGCTTGAATTTGGCTTGCGACACCAATTTCATTTTAGCATAGGAGGATTTTTATTAATATCCTTACCGTCTCCAACTACTCTATTCTCCCCAGCATAGCTGGGGGATTAGACTCTTCATT
>NZ_JACJKH010000091.1 GCF_016900655.1 Drancourtella massiliensis | reverse complement strand
AAGTTATGACCCCCATTTCAAATGGGGGTTTAATTTTCGCCCCTCCAGGGCATAGCACTGGTGCCGCCAGAGGCGGGATTTCGCAAACCATTTTTTCTGGTTGCCCTCCGTTGTAGGGCTTACTACTTTCTTCCGTCCTCTATCTTATCATTTTCTTCCTGTTCCTGAATATATTTTCGAACGGTTTCTTCATTTACATTTCCTACTGTTGCTACATAATATCCTCTCGCCCAGAAATGTCTATCTCCATATTTCGTTCGATATTCCGGATGTCGGTCAAATAGCATCAATGTGCTTTTTCCCTTTATGTATGACATAAATTCTGATACACTCATTTTGGGCGGTATCGCCACATACATGTGAACATGATCTATACAGATCTTCCCATCTATGAGCTGTACCTGTTTCATCTCACACAGCTTTTTTATAATCTCCACCAAATCTCTCTTGGTCTCACCATACATTATTTTTCTCCGATATTTTGGTATAAAAACAATATGGTACGTGCAATTCCAGTGCGTATGTTGTATACTTTGATTATCCATTTGGATACCTCCTATGCTTTTGATATGGCCTGCGAAACCAATATCATTATAGCATAGGAGTTTTTTAGTACTCTAGGTAACGCTACGGCTTTGCCTCGGCCCCCATTTCAAATGGGGGATATATATATTATTCATTAT
>NZ_JACJKH010000010.1 GCF_016900655.1 Drancourtella massiliensis | reverse complement strand
CGCATTAAACCACTCTTCCTATACGAACGAAGAAGATCTTGAAATCACCACTCTGGAAGACGTCATCTATGTAGGAATGAAAAATGACGTATCTTTTCTCTTTTCCAGTACCCTGAATCTGTACGAACATCAAAGCACCCTGAATCCAAATATGCCGATCCGCGGCCTGTTTTATATGGCACGCATTTACCAGAACTATATCAAGAAACACGGGCTGAATCTTTACAGCACCCGACGGATTCCTTTACCCGTACCGGTATATGTGGTATTCTATAATGGACAAAGCGAAGAATCGGAATACCGGGAATTAAACCTTTCAGATTCCTTTATGAAATCTGCGTTTACGGAACAGGCGGCACTGGAATGCCGGGCACTGATGCTCAACATCAATCTTGGGCATAATCAGGAACTTCTCGAAAGCTGTAAGGTTCTATGGGAATACTCCTACTTTATAAACGAAGTAAGAGAAAACCAGAAACAGGGGCTTGCCATAGAAACAGCGGTCCGGGAAGCGCAGAAAAGCTGTATTGAAAAGGATATCCTGAAAGAATTCCTGGAACAAAACAGCGCGGAGGTGAGCGATGTGATCCTGGAAGAATTTGATCAGGAAAAATATGAGGAAGATCTTCGGCGGGAAAGCTGGGAAGATGGCAAAATCGCCGGCATGGAAGAGGGTAAAGCCTTGGAAAAGAAAGAACTGCTGGTCAATCTGTACCGTAAACATTTGCTGACTTTGGAACAGGCCGCAGAGGAGTATGGGACAACAGCAGAGGAGTTCCGAAAATTTTTATTGTAATGTAGAGACGATTTGGCATATTTCAAAAACCGGAAGAAATTCACAAGATGAGCGTGCATTTCTCCCGGTTTTTCATTCTCTTCTTTATGCTTTCAGTCTTGCCGAAAAGTCTGCCATTGCCTCGGAAATTTTGATCTGCTGCGGGCAGACTGCTTCGCAGCTTCTGCATCCGATGCAGGCGCCCGGCTGTTTGTCTTCCGGAACGGCACTCAGTGCCATTGGCGCAATGAAGCCGCCTCCTGTAAAGCTGTGTTCATTGTACAGGCTTAACAGGTTCGGGATATCAAGACCTTGTGGACAGTGGCTGACACAATAATGGCATGCGGTACAAGGAAGTGTACCGTCCAGCATTCTGTTTGCCACAGACAACAGCTTATCCATCTCTTCGTTGGAAAGCGGTTTTTCCGTCTCAAAGGTACGGATATTATCCTGAAGCTGTTCCATGTTGGACATACCGGACAGGGTCATCGTCACTTCCGGAATAGACTGAAGGAAACGGAAAGCCCATGCCGGGATTCCTTCATCCGGCCGCATGGATTTTAATATTTCTTCTTCACTGTCTTTCAGTTTGGCAAGTTTTCCTCCTCTGAGCGGCTCCATAACCCAGACCGGAAGCTTGTATTCTTTCAGCAGTTCTACTTTCGCCTTGGCGTCCTGGAATGACCAGTCAAGATAGTTGAGCTGGATCTGGCAGAACTCCATGCACTCTCCATATGCTTCCAGAAATCTCTTCATGACATCATAGCTTCCATGTGCAGAGAATCCCAAATGACGGATCCGTCCGTTTTCTTTCTGTTTCATCAGATATTCGTAGATTCCATTAGAACGATCCAGATAGGCATCGATATTCATCTCGCACACATTGTGGAACAAATAAAAATCAAAATACTCTACCTGACATTTTTCCAGCTGCTTTTCAAAAATCTCTTCTATTTTGTCCATGTTGGAAAGATCGTAACCTGGGAACTTCGTAGCAAGATAAAAGCTTTCCCTTGGATATTTGCTTAACATCTTTCCTGTAACCAGTTCGGAGTTTCCATTATGATATCCCCATGCAGTATCATAGTAGTTGACACCATGCTCCATCGCATAAGCCACCATTTCCTCTGTTGCCTTCTCATCGATTCTGGCATCGTCTCCATCAATCACTGGAAGACGCATTGTACCAAGTCCAAGGGCAGACAGTTTCAAACCTTGAAAATCTTTGTAAATCATTTTGTTACCTTCTTTCTTCCTACTATAAACAATCCATCAGCTGCCAGGTCCGTGGTTAGGTGGACTCTATAATTCTATTATAAAATCTTTAAAATAAAACCGCAAATTGATTTCAGTTATAGAATTGTATAACAAAAAGGAATCCTGCTTTTGCAGGATTCCCCTTTATCTACGCAAATCTGATTAAGCTAATTTAGCCGGATTTACTTTTACGCCAGGTCCCATTGTAGATGTGATTGTTACACTCTTCAGGTACTGACCTTTTACAGCTGCCGGTCTTGCTTTGTTGATTGCATCAATAAGCGTCTGGAAGTTGTCCGCTAACTGTTCTTCTGTGAAGGAAGCTTTTCCAACCGGTACATGGATAATGTTTGTCTTGTCCAATCTGTATTCAATCTTACCAGCTTTAATGTCCTGGATGGCTTTTGTAACGTCCATTGTTACTGTACCAGCCTTCGGGTTCGGCATTAATCCTTTTGGTCCGAGTACACGTCCCAGACGTCCGACTACACCCATCATATCCGGTGTAGCTACAACTACGTCGTAGTCAAACCAGTTTTCGTTCTGGATTCTCGGGATCAGATCTTCTGCTCCAACGTAATCTGCTCCGGCAGCTTTTGCTTCTTCAGCTTTAGCGTCTTTTGCAAATACAAGGATACGAACCTTTTTACCTGTTCCGTGCGGAAGTACTACCGCACCACGGATCTGCTGATCTGCGTGACGTCCGTCACAGCCTGTTCTGATATGAACTTCGATTGTCTCGTCAAATTTAGCTGTTGCAGCTTTTTTAACTAATGCGATTGCTTCATCTCTGTCGTAAAGATTTCCTCTTTCAATCAGTTTAGAAGCTTCGATATATTTCTTTCCTCTTTTCATCTTATAACCTCCTAGTGGTAATATCGGGAGCGAGCCCTCCCACATTTCTAACGTTTACAATTAGTCAACTACTGTAACACCCATGCTTCTGCATGTACCAGCGATCATGCTCATAGCAGATTCTACGCTTGCAGCGTTTAAGTCTGGCATTTTGAGTTCAGCGATTTCCTGAACCTGAGCTTTTGTGATCGTAGCTACTTTTGTTTTGTTCGGAACACCAGATCCGGATTTGATGTTGCAGGCTTTTTTGATCAGAACTGCTGCCGGCGGTGTCTTTGTGATGAAGCTGAAGCTTCTGTCATTGTAAACTGTGATAACTACAGGGATGATCAGATCTCCCTGATCAGCTGTTCTTGCGTTGAACTGCTTTGTAAATTCTACGATGTTAACTCCGTGCTGACCAAGAGCAGGACCAACCGGAGGAGCCGGTGTTGCCTTTCCAGCAGGAATCTGTAATTTGATATAACCTTCTACTTTTTTAGCCATTATATTGTACCTCCTTGTGGTATTTGCGGGGATTTCCCTCCCACTTCATTTACGTTACATTTTCTTGACATCTGAAAAACCGATCTCAACCGGTGTTTCACGGCCAAATAACTCAACATTGATTGTAACACTCTGCTTTGGCGTATTGATCGCCTGAATGACTCCAACAGTGTCAGCCCATGCGCCTGATACGACGCTGACTGTATCGCCTACCTCAAAGTCCACAACAATATCTTCTTTCTTGATTCCAAGCGGCGCCATTTCCTCATCTGTGAGCGGTACCGGCTTGGATCCCGGTCCTACGAACCCGGTTACGCCCCGTGTATTACGTACAACATACCAGGTGTCGTCATTCATAATCATATGAATCAGTACATAGCCCGGAAACAGCTTTCTCTGGGCAGCTTTCTGAACTCCGTTTTTGAGCTCCACTACGTCCTGCATCGGAACCCTGACTTCCAGAATCTGGTCTTCCAGGTGTCTGTTTTCGATTGTCTTATCAATGTTGGCTTTTACCTTATTTTCATACCCTGAATAAGTATGAACTACATACCATTTTGCCGTTGACATATTAATCACCTTTCTTACTGTCAGGTCATCAGTTTCTTAGCGAACCAAGAAATCGATTCCGAATGTTAGAAGCGCATCGACTACCGAGATAATCGCTCCCAAGATTACAGTAACAGAGACAACTGCCACCGTTTGTTTTGCAAGAGTCTTCTTGTCTGGCCAGATAATTTTCTTAAACTCTGCTTTCAAGCCTTTGATTTTGGAAGGCTTCTTTGCTTTCGTTTTAGAATCGCCCATAACATCCGCTCCTTCTCAAACGACTATTTCGTTTCTTTGTGTACTGTGTGAGTTCTGCAGAATCTGCAGTATTTCTTTGTTTCCATGCGCTCCGGATGAGTTTTCTTATCCTTTGTCATGTTGTAATTACGCTGCTTACATTCTGTACATTCTAATGTAATTCTTGTACGCACAACTTCCACCTCGCTTTTTTTTACTTCTTTTTTACTGGTTACGCGGCAGTTTGCGAAGCTGCCTGATTTTAGGCATAAAAAAAAGACCTATACTTCCATTCGCCATATCAGAATATCACATGGCCAAGCATGAAGTCAAGTCTTTTCCTTATTTATTTACAGTTTCCTCACAATTTCTGTCTGTTTTCCTAACTTACATGTTTTTTACTTTTTTCATTTCCATAACCATCAGAAGTCTCTCGCATTCTGCACCGTCTTTATCGTCAATTCCAATCATATCATTCAGCTGGACAATTCTCGGCATCAGCGTATTTCGATGAATTCTGAGTTTTGCTGCCGTCTGGGCGGCATTTCTTTTCATCTTCAGGTACCAGTACAGTGTTTCATACAGATCTTTCCCTTTTTCTTTGTCCTCCTTTTCCACACACTCCAGCTCATCTACGTACAGATTTTCTTTTTCGATTCTTTTTCCAATGTAAGTAACTGCCAGATCGTGATAATAGTCCTCCACGAGACAGACTTTCCTGCGTTCTTTTTTACTTTTTATAATAGAAAATACGTACCTTTGTAGTTCCCTGTTCTTTTCTTTGCTCTCAAAGGTCTGAAATCCGTTTCCTATTAGGATTTTACCATCCCTTTCTTTCATCAGTTCTTTTACTTTCGCAGTCATCCTGTCCCTATCTTCTTTTCCGTCAGTTCCGGAAATAAACAGTTCCTTTTTGCCTTCCCTCTGCACTTTCAAAAAAAGGTCCTGTTCTTCATTCAGCATCCTGAAAATCTGATCCGCATTTTCCTCCATATCCGTGAGAATCCAGATAAAGTCAGGGCGTTCTTCTTCGTTTCTGTCTCTTTCACAGTCCACACGATAGCTTTGTATGATAACATCCAGCAGTTCTTCTACTTTTTCTTTATCCGTTTCCGAAGTCAGATATCCTGTTATTTTTCCTCCTTCCGGCAGCTCTCTTATGCAGCTTTTCAAATCTGCCGGTTTTTCACCTATACAAAATACTTCCTGATTACCAGGATCCGACACACATAGCGCAACCCCGGTATATCTCCATATTTCTTCCAGAATTTCCCTGCGAGACTTTCTTTTTACAATTCCTTCCAGTATGATTTTATAGCAGTAATTAATATCAAAATTTGCTTTCATTTCGGTGGTCTCTCTGCGCTCCGGCTGAATCATTTCAAGGAAGGCCGCCATTCTGGTAGAGATCTGCGCTGTATCCGCCTGAGAGTAATCGGTCTCCACAGCCAGATACGGTAGATGTTTCTCCTCGTTTACAAATTTTCGAATATAAAATGATTCTACTCCTGTCGAATGGCATCCGGTCAGAATCATTTCAACTACTCCGTCTACATGATACTCATCAATAATTTTTCCAATCAAATCGATACGATGATCATTTGGTGTCATGATGGAGCACCCGGTGGAAAGATATTTCCGGGCAATTGCTTCATAAATATCCTCCGCATTCTCATCGACCATGGTCCCCAGTGTCCTGACTCCGCTGCAGTTTTCTATCGCAACTACTACACCGCCATTTTCCTCTATTTCGCGGATAACTTTCATACTGTCTCCCCCGATCGGACAGCCGGTCACAAGAATCCTCGGTCGTTTTTCCAGATGCTTACCCTGTTTATATTCCTCCAAAATCTTATCGTGCACTCCATTTACCACCTCGGGAGTAGAAGAAAAATCAAATCGGTATTTACTGCCCTGTACCATTTTCTGAATATCCTCTCCTGTAACCGGAGCAGGATCCAGTTTCATCACATCACAAAGATTTTTGAGAGCAGTACGGATGCGATTATTCAGATGAACAGCATCCCTGAGCATTTGCTCCGTTATCACGACATGAAAGAACTCTTCAAAATACTCTTTTGTCCGGACGATCTCTTCTCTCCAGAATTTCACTCCCCGCTCAGACTGGCTGTTTGGCAGCTCCATTACATAGACAGGTTTGAATTCAGACATCATTTCAAACATTTTTTTCTTTCCATCACACGTTGTCTCGCCGATTACAAGATCCGCGAAATGAAAAAAGGGACATTTATCTTCCACCGCAAATCCATAACTGGATTTGACGAGAGGACAGATACTTTTAGGCAGATCTCTCTCTGCTGCCGCTACTGTCTCGTTAGCATAGGAGCACAGTCCTACCGGAATCGCTCCTACTGCCATCGCAAGTTCTGTCGGAAAATATGCGCAATACATTCCTACTACTGGGATATTTTTATCTTTATATTCTTTGATTTCCAGAAACGCCTTTCGTCTCTGTTCTCCAAATTCTTCAAATATTTCCGGTAAATTCTGAATTACTTTCATCGTTCTTTTCTTTCTCCTGTTTTACGCCTTACCATATCATGCATCATGATGAACGCTAATAAATCCCATGAATTTTCGGTGTCATTCAAATCCACTTCCAGACATTTTTCAATCTGTTTCAATCTGTATACAAGTGTGTTTCTGTGAATATGAAGTTTTTTGGCTGCCAGTGTAATATTATTTTCACATATCAGATATACTTTTAGCGTATGATAAAGTCCCGTATGTTTTTCTTCATCTTCTTCCAGCAGCCGCTGAATGGAGTAGTCCATCAGTCCGGCCTCCTCAATTAAAGGAGTCGCATAACTGTATATTCCCGGAATAAACCATTCCTTTTCCTGTCTGATTCCCTGTTCTCCCGGTACAGACTTGCCGGACCGTATGATACGTGCCAGAAGATGCTGTTTTGCTCTGCAGAGATGCCAGTCCGAAAAAAGCTCGCTCACACAGCCGGTAAGCTGACATTCATCCATTCTTTTCCGGATTCTCCCTGCACTCCTGTCCGTCAGTTTACAGAACAATACCCGGACTTCCCATTCATTCTCATATACATATGCGGAACTTCCATTGTCTCTTAAAAATCCGGAAAGACCGGCAGCAGTATTCCCCCTTTTTAAAAACAGGACCGCCATATACTTTCCGCCTTGCAATTCTTTTACCTGCCCGGTATCGATATCGTCTTCCATCATTGCCCATGCAATAATATGTCTTCGAAGAGACTGATTATACAGATACCTTTTCTGTTCCTGCGCAAAAAAACGTTCTACGATTTTTGCTAAAAACCGCCCCAGTTTCTCAAAAAACTCTCCGTCTTTCATATCCTCGCATATGAGCAGCACATATCCTGATACTTTCTTTTTATCATAAATCGGTTCTGTATAAAGAGTGCTTTTTCCGACCTTCTTTTTTACAAAAAACAGTTCGTATCCGTTCCATGACAAATGTTCTTTCCGAAAAAAGGAAAATGAGTTCTTATCCCCTCCAAATCCGGCACTTGCCATCAACCGTCCGCTCCCTGAAATAAATACGACTCCTTGTTTCGTATATCTGTAAATCCGTTCTGCTATATTATTCAGGGACAGATTTTCAGCCATTGCTTCAAAAATAATCTTATAACAGTCATTAATGTCATACATGTTTCTCACTCCATTTGCGGAATATTATGTAATGTACTGCCCCGGAATGTCAAATTGAATTTTTCCACGAAATCCATAGAGCGCTTCTATCAGCCTTTAAATCCATGTATTTTTCATGCATCAGATAAGATTTAAAACCAGTGCATCCACACCTTTTTCTACATTTTCCATGGAAGTCGCAAGATTCATCCGGATATATGTTCCGAACCGTTCTCCGCCAAACCAGTCTCCATAATCTACAGCTATGCGACATTTCCCTTGAATCAGCTCTTTCATATTCTCTCTGCTGACATAAGCCCCAAGATCAATCCAGCACAAATAGGTCCCTTCCAGCGGTGTCACAACCGCATCCGGAAGTTTCCGGGCAAGCTCATTTTTTACATACTGATAGTTATCCCATATTTTTTTGAGAACATCTTCGAGCCATGTTTCCCCGCCTTCATACGCTGCCTGTGCCGCAATATAGCCGAAGGCATTCCCGGAAATGACACGGTTTGCCGTCGTGTACTGATCCCACAGATTTCGAAGCTTTTCATCCGGAATAATTACAAGCGAATTCTGTCCGGCTGCCAGATTGAATGTTTTTGATGGGGCAGCCAGCATAATCATATGATCCTGATACCCTTCAACAGACAGAGACGGAATATGTCTGCTGCCATCAAAAATCAAGTCCTGATGAATTTCATCCGAGATAATATAGACCCCGTACTTTTTGCATATCTTAAACAGCCTTGCCAGTTCTTCTTTCTTCCACACACGCCCGGCAGGATTGTGTGGCGAACAAAGGATAAATAGCTTTACCTTGTTATCTACAATTTTATTCTCAAAATCCTCGTAATTAATCGTGTATTTCCCTTGATTAGTGATCAGATCCGAGCAGATCAGTGTCCTGTTGTTATTTTTCACTGCATTTAAAAACGGGTAATATACCGGCGTATGAACAATCACGGCTTCCCCCGGCTGAGTTAGTATCTGAACAAGCCAATGGAAACCGGCAACCACACCCGGAGAAAACCTGATCCATTCTTTGTCTACTCTGAAATGGTGCCGTTTTTCTTCCCAGTCTATGAAAGCCTGATAATAGGAATCCGGAATTTTATAGTATCCGTATACCCCCTGATCTACATACTTCCGCAGCGCATTTATCACACACTGAGGGACCTGAAAATCCATATCCGCCACCCACATGGCGTGAAGTCCTTCCTCTCCGAACATATTGCTTTGTCCATCCCATTTATTACAATTCGTATTTCTTCTGTCTACATATTTTATTTCTTCCACTCTTCTGTACCTGTACCCTTCTCTTGTTTTTGTAGAATGCCCATGCACCCATAGTAGCCAAGTGCCGCAAATACTCCCGCTGCTCCTTTTAAAACGTGATCATCAAACCGATACTCCGCGCTGTGAAGTCCCGGAATCTGTTCTTTTTCTTTGGGCCGAATTCCGATAAAAAGGTAGACAGCCGGAACGCGGCTGCTGAATTCAGAAAAATTTTCTCCTCCCAGATGGTCATGCTCAATAAAATACACTTTATCTTCTCCAAGAATTCCTTTTGCTGTTTTCTCAGTTCCTTCCAACAGATCTACCGCATTGTGCACAGCTCCTCCATGTATCCGGATATCCGCCTTATATTCTGCACCTGCCACATGGCAGACTGCCCTGACTTCTTTTTCCAGTTCTTTCCCCATTCTCTTTAATACATCCATATTCGCCGCACGCATTGTGCCACCAAATTCACATGTCTCCGGAATCACATTGTGGATTTTCACGTCTCCAGCCTGCATATAGGTTACAGAAAAGACTTTTGCTTCTGTTCCGGATATTTTTTTTGTCAGAACAGACGGCATATGCTGGTAAATCTCAATGGCAGCGGCAATCGGATCTACTGTCTCTTCCGGCCAGGAAGCATGCCCCTTTTTCCCCATGATTTTTATAGAAAATCCTCCCACACATCCGAATGCGTATCTTCTCGCGATTCCTATTTTCCCGCTTTCCACAGACGGCCATCCATGCGCCGCAAATGCCATGTCTACTTTTGGGTTTTCCAGCACCTGATCTTTTTCAATCAATGCTGTTGCTCCCTTTCCGACCTCTTCCCCGGGCTGAAACACAAACTTAACACATCCGCCCCAGTTGTCCCGGATGTCTGAGAGAATTCTGGCAGCTCCAATGAGCCAGGCCGCATGGCCGTCATGACCGCATGCGTGCATACATCCCGGATGTTCTGAACGATATGGAAGTCCTTCCGGCTCCTCTACCGGCAGTGCATCGATATCAGCTCTCAAAAGTACGGTTTTCCCATCGGGAAGTTTACCACGCATAATTCCAATCAGTCCGTATCCTTCCGCCGCATGTTCGATTACTTCCACCCCCGGAATCTTCTGAAGTTCTCTTCGGATAATTTCATACGTCTTCGGAAGATACACTCCTGTTTCCGGCACCTTATGCAGCTCTCTCCGGATCCGTATGAGTGTCTGTTCCTCCTTCTCCGCCAGATATTTGATCCTTTCTTCCATGTCAGGACTTTTTTCAAATAATTTTTCTTCCACTGTCAGTCCTCCTCTTTTAGAAAAAGACCTGCACCAGATCCGTGCAGGCCATCTCTCTATCTACTTTCGATTTACAAAATTCAGGAACTGCCGAATCCTCGGATTTTCCGGGTGATCAATAATTTCCTCCGGTGTTCCATCCGCAGCAATCTGCCCTCCATCCATAAAGAGGACGCGGGTAGCTACCTCTCTGGCAAACCCTACCTCATGTGTCACCAGAATCATAGTCGTGCCTTCTTCCGCAAGTTTTTTAATCGTATTTAGTACCTCACCTACCAGTTCGGGATCCAGTGCAGAAGTCGGCTCATCAAACAGAAGAACATTCGGATTAACCGCCAGTGCTCTTGCAATTCCTACCCTCTGCTGCTGACCGCCGGAGAGTTTTGAAGGATAGAAATCCTTCCTTTCCAGCATTCCTACTTTTCCTAATAATTCCAGGGCAATTTTTTCCGCTTCGGCCTTTGGTTTCTTCTGAACCTGTGTCAATGCTTCCATTACATTTTCCAGAGCTGTCTTATTTTTGAAAAGATTGTAGCTCTGAAATACCATAGAAGAATGTTTGCGAAGTTCCAAAATCTCCTTCTTCGTGTGATGCGCGGCATCTACTGTAACATCACTGATGGAAATAACTCCTGATGTCGGTTCAGTCAAATAATTCAGGCACCGAAGCAGTGTGGATTTTCCGGTTCCGGACGGTCCAAGGATTGCAATCACTTCATTTTTATTGATTGTCAGGTTGATATCCTTCAGTACTTTTGTATCACTGTCAAATTCTTTATAAAGGTGTTCAATTTTTACAAGTTGTTTTTCTTTCTCCATCATATTACTCTTCCTGAATCAACTGTGTCATGTCTGCATACATCCATTTTTCTGTGATCTCCGCAATGGTTCCGTCATCCAGCATTTCCTGAATCAGACCGTTTAATTCATCACAGAGTTCCTTTCCTTCATCTGTTTTCGGAAGGAAATAGGCAACATTATTCGCCAAAAGCTTTTCATCAAAGAAACGGAAATCAGCCTCTTCGTTATTATGCATAAACTGGTTTACGTTTGTAGTCGTATTCGCATAAGCATCGATTCTGTCAAGCATCAGATCGTTCATTCCTACTGCGCTGTCTTCATAAAGAGTGACTGTAAATCCATACTGCTCTGCGAGGCCCTGAATAATGTTCTGTGCCGCCTGTCCATTAGTACATCCTACAGTCAGACCTTTCAAGTCCTCAACTGTCTGAAGATCTTCGTTCTCATTATTTACGATAATACACTGTGCATCACCATAATATGGGATTGTCGCATTATATTTCTCCATTCTTTCGTCTGTCACAGCTGTACAGTTTGCAACAACGTCTGCACGTTCTGTATCCAGTTCTCCCCACATTGCGTCGAATGCAGCCTGTTTTACTTCTACATTCCACCCTGTCCGTTCCTCAATTTCGGCCCACATATCGGAATCAATCCCTGTCCATGATCCATCATCTGCCAAAAGGGAATACGGTTCTCCAGTTCCGGCCGTTACAACAGTTACTGTTTTTTTATCATTCGCTTTCTGATCAGAGGATTTATTGGAATCTGAATCAGAACCCGATCCGTCCCCACAGCCGCCTGCCGTAAGAACCACCATCATCGCTGCCATTATTGCTGCTAATACACGTTTTTTCATAATCATTACTCCTTTTCTTTCTAAGTATCATGTTTATCTCAACGGCACTCCGTTTAAGATCCCATAAAACAGCTGAATATTAATACATACTTGCGCATTTTTTCTCCAGGAACTTGTGAACAATTCCAAGTATAAAAACAATAATCCAGTAAATCAGCATAACCGCCGCATAAATTTCAAAATAACGGAATGTTTTGGCTCCTTCAATCTTGGCGGCTCCCATAATATCCGGCACGCCGATCATAAATGCCAGTGATGTCATTTTAATAAGATTGATGACATCGTTAAAAAGCGGAGGCAGCGCAATCCGCACAGCCTGTGGAATAATAATACGGACCACCAGCTGAAGATTGGTCATTCCCAGAGAATATGCAGCTTCTTTTTGTCCTTCATCTACAGAAAGAAGTGCACCACGGATGCTTTCTGACATAAAAGCCCCCATATTCAAACTCATAACTACCGCTACCGCCACCAAAGGTGTCATATTTTTTACAAAGTTGCTGTACAGCGCAATTCCATAATAGAAAAAATACAGCTGTGCCACAACCGGTGTTCCTCTCATAACCGAAACATACACTCTGGTAAGCTGGCTTAAAACAGGTACTTTATAATAGCCTATGACCGCAATCACCACACCTACCAGAAGTGCAAAAATCGTTGCCGCAATCGTAAGCTCAAAAGTAACGTTTACCTTGCTCGCTATAACAGGAAGCACTTCCATAAAATAACTTACTTTGAACATCGCACTTACTCCACTCTTTCATAATTAATATTTTACATACCTCTTCATTTTAACTTTTATCGCAAAATTTTCATCATGATTATTCTACAAACTCAATTTTTATTTTTGTATGTTTCGCACATTTTCTATAACTTCCTTTTTTCTTATTTGTTTTTTCTATAATTATGATCCAATTAGAAATATTGCCTGTTTCCATAACAAAGAGTTGCGCTTGCGGAACTCTTGCACCGAGCGTGGTCGCTTTAGAGGCAAGCTTCTGCTTTGCGCGAGTGCGCATCCCGCGAAGCGTTTTTATTTAACAGGGAACAAAGTTTCCTGTTAAACAAAAAAACAGCCTGCTCCCAGTGCCTGAGAACAAACTGTTCTTTTATTTTTACTGTTTTTATCTATGAATGTTAATCACAAAGTTTCTTTATTCCCCTGCCATACCGGATTACTGTAAAACAGCAGGCCTTTCTCCGGATGGAATGCCTCAACTCTCGCCCAGTTCCACTCTCCTTTGCGGAACCGGATTTTCTCTTCTGCTTTCCACCCGCTCTCTGTCTGTACCACGTCCATACGGATTCTCTCTCCGTTATGTATGATATAAACTTCCGGCTTCCTGGCTGATTCAATGTAAATGCGAATATCAATCTTCCTGTTCTGTTCCGGAAGTTCATCTCCCGGAAGATACTCTTCTCCTTCTGACCGTATGTTCAGTTCTGAATTCCTGTTTTCCGCCAGAACCATATGACCTTTTTTAATATTTTCCAGAAAGATTTCCGGTGTAAGTGCCTCGCAATGTATCAGAGTTTCTTTTTCTTTTGTCGCCCAGATCCGGTATCCTTCTCCCCATAACCTGTCCAGAAGTACCGATGTTTTCGCGAATTCTTCCATACTTTTTCCGATTTCCATACAGGTCAGTGACGAAACCGGAATGGCATCCTCTTTCCATTCGCTTCCTTTCTGAAACGGATGTTCCAGATTCAGAATCCATCCTCTCTTTACCGCTTCCCGAACTGTCTCATAAAGATACTGTCCGCTCTCTTTTGTCCCTCTGCTCTCTATCAGTTCTTCCAGACGTTCCGGCATCTTATCAATTCCGATCAATCCTATGTCTCCGAAACAGGATGTAAGTTCCACGCCCGGGACTGTCATGACGGAGCTGTCCTTCCAACCTGTCGCCACCACATTTCTCTCTGTCGTGACATAGACATCGACGCCATCTGCTTTCGCTCTCTTTACAGCCTCCCGGATCGTATTTTCCCCGCCGGACATCCGGGTACGTGTATGAAGAGCTCCGAGATACCACCCTGTCCTGTTGCTGTAAAACTCCTTGCTGTTAAAATATCCAAGCCATAACTGCTCGCGATAATGCCGGTCAACCCAGACTTTTGATCCCATTGTTTCCTGCAATTCTCCCTTTTCTCCGCTGATGCAGATCCGCAGCGGTATCGTCTCACCTTCTGGAATCGTCTCGAAAAATTCCGGAAAAAGATACAGGCAGATTTTCCATCTGCCTGCTCCAACAGGTCCCGGGACGCCGCCCGGAGACGTGTGGGAAGCATGTCGTGCAATCGTAAAGTCTTCCTCTCCGTATCCGCACATACGTAAAAGCCGGATCCTGTTCTTTTCATCTCTGATCACAATATATCCGGCCCAGTCTGTTTTTGAAGTGATTGTCATTCGTTTCATTGCCTTGGATATTGTGATCGTTTCTTCCAGTTTTGCCGGTGTTGACCGGTTTACAAAAAATGTAATTGTTTTTTCCATGATTCGTGCTCTCTTTTCATACAATTTCTTATCAGTATAAGAGAACACGGTTAAATTCACCCCGCCTGTTTCGTTAAATGCGTGTAAAACGCGGGACTATTCTTCACCTAATTTTTCCGAAATAAAATCTTTCACCTTACCGCTCTCGATCTCCAGAGCCGCAGCCAGCTCATCATAAAGCACATGTTCCGCTGTCCGGAAATACCGGCTGTCCGCCGCTGTCAGATGTTTCCCCTGTGCTTCCCGTTCCTGCTTTCTGCGATAGATGGTCTTAATCAGACTGACCAGCTTTTTGCAGTCGCATGTCTTAAGTGCGTTTTTATAAGTCTCTTCACGCTTCCGCTCTTCCGTAATCCCAAGTACCGCAATTTCCTTCATTTCCTCAATCAGCAACAGAGCCTCCTCTTTACTGATAATCTTTCTCATCGGTATCTTCTGGCTGTCTACGGGAGCAAATACTGTACTTCCCGTCTCCCCAAAGGGAATCAGGGTATAATACAGCCTGTCCTTATCTTTTGCCACTGTCTCCAGCGGCCCGATCTTTGTGATCCGACAGACGCCATTATGACCATATACAACATACTCTCCAACTTTAAACATGCGCTCACGCCTTTCTTTGCTCAATCAATCCCTTTCGTTACCTATTTATATATAGTATAACATTTTTTTCCATTATAAATAAGGCATGAATTGCAAATTTCTCTCAGCATTCCAGCAGATGAAGTAAACTACCATTAATCCGGTCGTCCTGTTCCATTTCCTTCCTGCCTGCTTCTTCCAGAATAGAACCGGTACATTCTCCACAGATATCTACACCTATCACCTGCTCATGAAGCAGAATCTGATAAATTACCTTTTTCAAATCCGCAAGTTTCATTTTCCCCTGATTCCAGTTTGTCTTCACCTGCGAAGGATCCAGAATATCCTTGTCGATCGTAAGATACACCGGCACTTCAATATGTTTCTTCCGGAATTCCTCCCAGATGCGGTCATGCACCACAGCCTCTTCATTGTAGGCGGCAATTCTGTCTTTGTATTTTTCCGGAAGACTTTTTACAAGTTCCTCTTCCGCTCCAAGCAGAACGATCTTTCTTACATGCGGATTTTCGTCCAGCACCCGCGCAGCCCAGCATCCGCAGGAAAGCAGATTTTCAAACAGAGATGGCTGGGCATCCGGATGATGATCGATTAAAATAAGGACAAACGGCTCCCTGATCTTATCGGTCCAAAGTTTTGTCATATAGTGATAATTTCCGGAGTCAATAAAGTGAATCCCTTCCGGCGGAAGTTTCCTTATCCGCTCTTCCAGAATCTGCTCCGCCTGTTCATCACAGTAGCAGTTTGTCCCGTGGATATCTCTGCAGTCGATCCAGCAGATTTTTTCGCTCCGGTAAAATGTCTCTTTCTCATAAATGCCAGTAAAATTCATCACCACCGGCCTGCCGTCCTGCCTCATGCGATCACTCCTCCGCCTGTTCCATCTTGTTCAGAATACACCTTGCTGTATAAAGGCCGTTAGCCGATGCCTGCTGAAGGCCTCTTGTAATGGCTGCTCCGTCTCCCATTGCACGGAGGCCTTTTATATTTGTCTCAAATTCTTTGTCCGTTACAACCTTATTGGAGTAAAATTTGACTTCCACTCCATAGAGCAGTGTCTCATCACTTGCAATTCCCGGAGTCACCTTATCAAGGGCTTTGATCATTTCATCAATATCAACCATGATTCTGTGCGGGAATACCAATGAAAGGTCTCCCGGCACTGCATCTTTCAAAGTCGGAATCAGGTTGTTTCTTACGAGACGCTCTGATGTTGTTCTTCTGCCGCGCCGGAAATCCCCGTATCTCTGAACGAGAATTTTTCCATCACAGAGCATATTCCCAAGCTGCGCAATGTGTTTTCCGTACTCAATCGGAGTTTTAAACGGTTCGGTAAAGTTCTTTGACACCAGAAGAGCGAAATTTGTATTCTTTGTCTTCATATCTTTTGATTTATAGGCGTGCCCGTTCACAACCGCAAGTCCGCCTTCATAGTATTCTGTCGCTACTTCTCCGGATGGATTTGTACAGAATACACGCACCTTATCGTCAAATGTCGGTGTATAGTAGACAAGCTTCGCTTCATAGAGCTTTTCATTTAGCTCTTTCATAATCTCATCCCGGACCTCTACACGTACCCCCACATCAACCGTTCCATTCTGCGTTTCAATTCCATGTTCCTGACAGATATGCGAAAACCATTCAGAGCCTTCCCTGCCGACGCCTGCAACGATCTCCGGCGCATAGAAGGTTTCTCCTTTCTCTGTGACCACTCCGACTGCTTTTCCATCCTCTATAAGAATATCCTGAACCATCGTCATAAACCGGATTTCTACATTAGTTTCCTCCAGATGCTTCTGAAGTCTTGTATAAATCTTGTATCCTTCTTCTGTACCAAGATGCCGGATCGGGCACTCAATCAATTTCAGATTTGCACGGATGGATTTTGCACGGATGTCCTCGATCGCCTGCATATCATCCAGACCGTAAACCTTTTCATCTGCTCCGAATTTCAGATAAATGCTGTCCGCCTCCCGGATCAGCTCTTCCGCTTTTTCATAACCTAAAATGTCCGGAAGAGTCCCTCCGACTTCCGGAGAGAGAGAAAGTTTCCCGTCGGAAAATGCTCCTGCTCCTGCAAATCCTGTCGTGATGGAACAAGGCTTACACCCCATGCAGACTTTCGTCTTTCTCTTTGGGCATGTCCGTTTTTCAATCGAACGTCCTTTTTCCAGCATCAGAACCTTCAGATCCGGCCTTTTCTGCATCAGCTCGTACGCGCAGAAAATACCTGACGGTCCTGCCCCGATAATAATCACGTCATACATATTTCTTGTCTTCGCCATATTCAAGTACCTCCGATTCTTTTGCAGTTTTCCTCCTCTTTTATCATAATACCCTTTTTCGGAAAACTCAATTCGCTTTTAAATTGAAATAGAATTCCTCTGTATCATTAATTGAATCTTTGCCGATTCGGCAATTTTGATATGTAACATAGATCTGAGACTGTCGATATGCAGCTATGAATTCACTGTGATACCGACAGTCAAAAATGAATCTCTTTTGCGGCTCAGAATGACCGCTGATTATCTGCTCTGAATTGCCTCTTCAAATGCCTCAACAGATCCCGCTCGAAGCGCTGTCTGAAACCAGCTTTTCAAAACTTCCAGATCTGTTTCTTTTTCAATTTTTTCCTGAAGTTCGGAAGGAATTTCTCCATAGGCATTTATAGTTTCCAGTAAAGTGTACTTTACTCCTTCTGTTTTTCCGGCGTTCCTTTCGTCTCTCAGCATCTCTTCCAGAATCATAAACCTCGCCTCCATTTCCCGGCTTTTCTTCACATCCACGATAAATTCCTGTAGCTTCTGTACATATGAATCTGCAAAGTTATTCTGACTTTCTTTTAAATCTGCTTTTACAAACGCAAGAAATTTCACCAGCTTTTCCGGAACTTCCGCCGGATTCTTTCCGCAGGTGCTCAAATAGATGATTTTTCTGCCGTCCGGTAACTGGATGTCTGGCACTTCTTTACATATATTCTGGAAACTGTATCGATATTTTGCCTCTCCAAATGGGTCAAAATCGCATACAAAGATCACATAAGTATTAGGAATCTCTGCATATTCTCCAGAAATTCTTTGCAGTTCTCTTCATTCACCATGACTGCTCCGAAAAGAAAATTGTCCTTGATTGTCAATTCCTGTAATGTTTTCTTTTTCGCCATATTCTTCCTCCATATACAGAGGAATTCTATGCCTTTATTATAAGCCCGCATCGGGAAAAAATCTATCCCTTGTCTTTTTATCATAGAAAAAGGAGCAGCTTTCACTGCTCCCGTCGGGGTTTTGCAGCCCCATCTGTCCGTCCTTAGTCGAACAGATGGCATGCTGCGAAGTGTTCTTTTTCGATCTCTTTTAATACCGGTGTTTCGTTTTTGCACCTTTCTGTAGCATATTTGCATCTGCTTGCGAATCGGCATCCCGGACCGCAGTTGATCGGGCTTCCCACTTCTCCTTCGAGCGGGAGCACAACCTTGTTTTTCTCCTTCTCCGGATTCGGGATCGGAATCGCGCTCAGAAGTGCTTTTGTGTATGGGTGCTGCGGGTTTGCGTACAACTCTTTACTTGACGCAAGTTCAACGATATGTCCCATATACATAACGCCGACACGGTCGGAAATATGTTTCACCATAGACAGATCGTGTGCAATAAACAGGTAAGTCAGGCCAAGTTCTCTCTGAAGCTTGACAAGAAGGTTGAGACGATTATCACCTCCGGCATGTCCGCTCATGTCGCCTTCTGCGACCTCAAAGCTTACCGGTGTCCTTCCAAATTGTGTCAGTATTACTTTATTCTTTCCCAGATTTCCTTTGATGTCTCCTTTTGTTCCGCAGATATGGATGGTCCGCCCACCCTCTCCCGTAAAGGCTGTCATCTGGAAATCTACCGTAATTCCATCTTCAAATTCCATGTTGACGACCTGATGGTCAACTACATCGTTATCGCATGCATAAACGCATCTGCCGTAAGGTCCGGTTTCAAGTGCCTTCCGTACTGCTGCCTCCGAAAGGTCATTCGGCGTCAGCACACAACACGGCCAGGCTGCATCTCCGGTCTTTCCTTCCCGGACTACAGTCCGGATTCCTGTGCGTTCATTTGTAATATAAATCTTCTCTGCATCATACGGACAGTCAGCTTTCGCCAGGCATCCGTCCAGGCATCGCTTTGCAGCGCCCTCCGGTGCCTTTTCCGGCCTGAAGAGATACAGCCCTCCATAAGAAGAAACTTTTTTGCACTGTTTCCCAAGGAGCCAGACAAAAATATCCAGATCATGACAGCTCTTTGCAAGAATCATCGGACTCGTCTCGTCTGTCCTTCTCCAGTTCCCTCTCACATAACTGTGAGCCTGATGCCAGTAGGTAACCTGCTCCATCGCCTGAATTGAAACAACTTCCCCAATAGCTCCGCCTGCAATCAGTTCCTTAATCTTTGAATAAAATGGCGTATAACGGAGTACATGCCCAACTGCGACAATTCTCTGATATTCATGCGCTGCCTTCTGAAGACGCCTGCATTCCTCCGGATCCGGTGAGATTGGTTTTTCGCAGAGTACGTGATATCCCTTTTTAATCGCATTTACCGCCTGCTCTACATGCTACCGGTCCTGTGTCGCAATCACCATCACATCGGCAAGTTTTGGCTACGCCAGCATTTCCTCCGCGGACGAAAAGCATCTGTTCTCCGGCAGGCCGTATCGCATTCTGGCTGCTTCGCGTTTTTCTTCCTGTGGTTCGGCAACAGCTGTAACCTTCATTTCTTCCGGGCTTACAAACTGGTAATTTCCATAGATATCATTTCCCCTGTTTCCAAGTCCTGCAATTGCACATGTAATGATCTGTTTCATCTTCCCATATTCCCTTCCTTATGACTGTGCTGTCAGTTCAAAAAGCCGTGACTGATAATCTCCCTGTCTCTCTTTTTTCTCGCGGATACCGCTTGCATAATCCGAGACTGCCATTCCTGCCCGCATCAACTCATCTCCGCATGCTTCCAGGCCTGTTTCCTTTATCTTGTAACAGAGGTTTTCGTCCAGACCTTTCAAAGTCAGCCGTTTCAACGGCGCATTGGCAGGCTGCCTCATACGGTAATATCCCGCCAGCGCATGTCTTTTATCTTCTGACACGACTATCCATGCCGCCTCGTCTCCTTCAAACGGACTGATTAACCGGTAAAATGTTCCCTCCATAATCAGTTTCCGGATTCGTTTATAATATTGAATCTGCTCTTTGACTTCTTCTTTTTCTTCTTCTGTCAGAGTATCCAGATCCATTTCATAACCGAAACATCCAAAGTATGCCGTCTCCGCTCTTGTGGAAAGCGGCGTGTTTCGAAATGTCTGCTGATTCGGGGCCTCCGATACATGGCATCCCATGGAACTCAGCGGGTATACAAAAGAAGTTCCGTACTGAATCCGAAGCCGTTCTACCGCATCCGTATTATCCGACGTCCAGCACTGCGGTGCATAGTAAAGCATTCCAGGATCAAATCTGGCCCCGCCGCTCGCGCAGGATTCAAACAACACCTCCGGGAATTCAGATGTAAGACGTTCATACAGGCGGTAGACGCCGAGAATATGCCGGTGGAACAGTTTTCCCTGCTCCTCTGCTTTTCTTCCCTGCGAGAATGCCTCCGAGATACTTCGGTTCATGTCCCATTTGATATACGATACAGGCGCATTCCGCAAAATTCCGGAAATCTGGTCACCGATATAATCCACCACTTCCTCTTTCGAAAAGTCCAGCACAAACTGGTTTCTCCCGTGGCATGCATCCCGATACGGTACGTTGATCACCCAGTCCGGATGTTCCTCATAAAGTCTGCTGTCTTTATTTACCATTTCAGGCTCAATCCAAAGCCCGAATTTCATTCCCATGTTTTCAATCTTTTCTGCCAGTCCGCGGATTCCCTGCGGCAGTTTCTTCGGATCAGGATACCAGTCCCCGAGAGACGAAGTATCGTCATCTCTATGTCCAAACCAGCCGTCATCAAGCACCATCATCTCAACCCCGAGTTTCCGGGCTGTTTCCGCGAATTTCAGAATTTTATCTTCTGTAAAATCCATAAAGGTGGCTTCCCAGTTGTTGATTACCACCGGTCGGACACGATCTCTCCAGTATCCTCTTGCAAGACGTTTGCGATAAAGCCGGTGAAATGTCCTGCTCATCTTTCCGAGTCCCTCTCCGGAATAAACGAGTACCGCCTCCGGAGTCTGGAAAGTTTCGTCCTTTTTCAGTGTCCAGGAAAATCCTTCCGGATGAATCCCGATCATGGCTCTTGCCACTCCAAATGTATCCACTGCTGTCTGTCCCAGGAAATTTCCGCTGTAAACCAGGCTGATCCCGATTGCTTCTCCGGCATCCTCTGTCGTCTCCGGCCGCTTCAGTGCAAAAAATGGATTGAACTGGTGGCTGCTGTGCCCGCGCATACTGTAAATAGCCTGAATTCCCTCGTGGAGAGGTGCTGTTTTCACATAACGTTCTCTTGCCCATGCCCCGGTCAGCTCGACCATCTCATATCTGTCGTCCGGCAGATCCAGATTCAGGCTCATGGCACGCTCCAGCACAATGCTGCTCTCTCCCTCATGGACAAATCTTGTATTTCTGATAATTACCGGCAGATTCTCAAAAATCGTGTAGGAGAGAATTATCTTTGTATTCATCACCCGGTCTCTCAGGTAGATCTCCAATGTTTCTGCCTCCTCATCGGATTCTGTATAAACAGCCGGCAGCCCTTCGAGTTTCCTCTTCCCTTTCAGAATCACATAGTCTTCAAACGTAAATTCTGTAATACGGCTTCCGTCTTCCTGCAGAATCTCATAGGCAGGTTCTCTCATATCCCCGTGGCCGTAGGAAGGATATTCCTGTTTCAGATATTCCATGGAGAATGTCCGGTCACCCTCATAAGTACAAGGCGCCATATCACGCAGGGAATACTCAATCAGATGCTGGAAGCTTTCCCGGTCTTTGATTCTCTCTCCATAATAAATCTGTCCCGGCTGTCCGTTTCTTAAGATGCAGAAAATATAACTGATCTCATCATTATAAAGATGAAACTCTTTTGTGTTTTTATGAAATATGATCGGCATGTCTTCTCCTCTCTATCAGAAAACCTGCTGGAAAGCCTGTTCCAGATCTTCAATCAGATTTTCTGTCCCTTCCAATCCGCAGTGGATGCGGATTACGTTTTGTCCGGCTCCCATCTTCTTACAGGTTTCTTCATCTTCCCTCGCGTAAGGCATCATCACCAGACTTTCGAATCCTCCCCAGGATACTCCGATTTTAAAAATCCGAAGCGCCTGGCAGAATTCTTTTGCCTCCTGCGTTGTACTGTCCAGTTCAAAGCTCAATAGTCCGGTATGTCCTGACTGCTGTCTTTCGATCAGTTCGTGCTGTGGATGGGATGCAAGTCCGGTATAGTGTACCTTCTTTACTTTGGGATGCTGTTCCAGATACTGCGCCACAGCAAGTGCTGTCTTTCCGTGTTCCTTTACCCTCACTTCCAGAGTACGCAGCCCCCTCATCATCAGCCAGCCTTCCATCGGTCCTATAATACTTCCGATCTGTTCCCGGATTGTCCTTACCCGTTTTCCCAGTTCCGGATCTTTTACCGTCAGGGATCCTCCGATAATATCACTGTGTCCTCCCAGATACTTGGATGCGGTATGCATTACAAAGTCAGCTCCCAGTTCCAGCGGATTCTGGTAAATCGGTGTGCAGAATGTATTATCGATATATACAAGGGCTCCTTTTGCATGAGCCGCTTCAGCCGCCTTTTTTATATCCTGAACTCGAAATACAACAGAGGAGGGACTCTCCAGCACCAGCAGCTGTGTATCATCCTCCAGAACCTCTTCAATCTCTTTCGGATCATCCCCGTCAATAAAAGTCGTCCGGACATTCATATGCTCTCTGCAGTAATTCTGAAGAAAATCTTTCAGCGGGCCATAGGCAGTGCGGATGCAGACTACATGTCCGCCGCAGGAACATGCAGTAAGAACCGCCGCTGTCGCTGCCGCCATTCCGGATGAAAACACGTAGCTTTCTACTCCTTTTTCAAGTTCGGTAATCTTTTCTTCGAGAATTCTTACAGTCGGGTTCTGGACACGTCCATAACAGTACGTGTGTTTATCCCGCTTATCCGAGTCATAGTACTCGTCCACTGTGGGAAAAATATTTAATGAATTCATAAAAACCGGCGGAACGATCGCATTAAAATACTGATCGTATTCCTCCCCGGCATGTGCGAGTATCATACCTGTTTTCTCTTTCATCGCTTTCCTTCCTCTTTCCTTTTGTTATTTGTAGACTATATTCTGCCAGGTATCATCTATATGCTATAATATAGCTTGATTGTTTAAAATAAATGCACATCAGTTCTGCGGATTCACTGATGTGCTATTGCAATATCATCATATACGCAGTCCAAAAGCTTGTTGTTAATCTTCTGTGCCTTCTTGATATCACGCTCTCTCAACGCCTGATAGAGCATTTCATGATACGGCATGCTTGCCTTGAACGGGTCTTCAATATCCAGCGGAAACTGCCAGAGCTTATCCGTATATTCATCCAGTACTTTCAGTACTGCATAAAACACTTTGTTGTGGCACATCAGGTAGATCTTCTCATGAAATGCCTTGTCCTCTTCGGTATCCCGCTCATCCGCCCGTACCTTCTTCATAAGGACCTCCGTGATCTCCCCCAGTTCGTCCATCTCCTGATCAGTGGCATTCCGCACTACCATGGCCATCAGTTCTGTCTCCATCGCTCTTCTGGCCTCCAGTGCTTCGATCAGAGACTCTCTCTCCATTGTAAAACCGATCAAAGACTCCAGTGCCGTTGCTTTCCTTCCGCGGCATCCTACAAATATGCCTTTGCCGTTCTTCACTTCCACAATGCCTTCCGCCTCCAGAGTCTTCACTGCCTCTCTAAGCGCTGTCCTGCTGACCTGCATCATTTCAATGAACTGTCCCTGAGAAGGAAGTCTGTCACCTTCTTTCAGATCATGTTCCTCTATGTAGCTTTGAATGTACTTAATAATTTCTGATTGTAAAGAAACTCTTTTGATCGGTTTTGCCATCACTGTTCTCCCTATCATGTTCCTTGGGATCATTATATACTTCTTCCAATTCCACGTCAACTGATTTCTTTTTTTTATTAAAATTGTACAAAAGGGCAGAGGTCATGATTCCCGCCATGCCTCTGCCAGTTCGTCGATTGAGGAAAAAATGTAGTCCGGCCCATATCCGCATGCTTCTGCTTCCTGACGCGTGGTCTCTCCGGTCAGTACGAGAGCAGTCTCCACTCCGGTTTTGTGTCCGCAGAGAATGTCCGTATAAAGCCTGTCGCCCACAATCAAAGCCTGTTCTTTTGAGAAATGATTCAGTTTCAGAGAGTACTCGACCATAGCCGTCCCGGGTTTCCCCATATATTCCGGCTGCCTTTTCACCGCATGCTCTATCATCTGACAGATGGCGCCGCAGTCCGGTACATAGCCGAATTCGATCGGGCAGACATAATCCAGATTTGTGGCTATATAGCCCACTTCCGGCCGTGTGCTCAGGATCTGGCAGGTGTCCTGAATCTTTTCGTAAGTCAGCTGATTATCATAAGACACCAGAACACAGGCAATCTCAGGATCCAGACAGTCTACCGTCACCCTGATCCCGTTACGTTTCAGTTCTCTGAGCAGGGATTTTGTTCCCATCACATAGATCAGCTTTCCTTCATAATTCTTTTTCAGATACTGCACAGTGGCAAAAGACGCAGTAATAAAGTTGGAATAATCGGTCATGATTCCCATCTTCTGAAAAGAATGGATATAATCTTCAATGCTTCTGGTAGAATTGTTTGTGATGAACACAAACTGGCCTCCATTGTCCCTGACATCCTCGAGAAACTCTTTTGTCCCGCTGATCAGTCTCTGTCCGATACAGACCGTACCGTCAATATCGAGAAGAAAGAGTTTCTTATTTTTCAGCATGTTCCACCTGCCTGCGTACCGCAATTGCTGTATCCGGATAGTTGGTAATCACGGCTTCCAGCCCTGCCTCGATAAAATGCTTCATATCCTCTTCCCTGTTTACAGTCCAGACACGTACTTTCAGACCGCTCTCCTTCCAGCGTTTCAGGAAATCAGACATATACAGATGGTACAATGCAGGATGCAGTCCCTGTACACCTGTTCCCGCTGCATATTTCTCCACATCCAGTATGACGTCCCCGTACAGATACGCGGTCTCAGCCTCCGGATTCAGCCGGCGAACTTCCTGAATACTGTAGTGGTTGAAAGATGAATAGATGACACGGTCCTCCATCCCCGTCTTTTTTACAATTTCCATTGTCTTCTCTTCGATTTCCGGATACCAGAAAATTCCGGTTTTCAGTTCAATATTCACTTCCATTTTTCCAGGTTTCAGGAGATTCAGCACTTCCTCCAGTGTCGGTATCGTTTCTCCTTCATACGCTTCCATATGATTGTGGAAAGAGAACTTTTTCAGCTCTTCCAATGTATAGTCTCTGACAAATCCGGTTCCGGTGCTGGTCCGGTCAATTTTCTCATCGTGGATGACAACCACTTCCCCGTCTTTTGTAAGCTGTACATCCAGTTCTACCCCATCGGAACCCTGTTCCTCTGCGAGCCGAAATGCTGCAAGTGTATTTTCCGGTGCATATCCGCTTGCCCCTCTGTGCGCAAAAATCTTTACTTCTTTCATGATCTTATACCTCCTGTATCATCATAACATTTTTCGCGATAAAGAAAAGCGTGCCGGAAATCATTTCATTCTCTTTCAGACACGCTTTTCCAATTACTGTGGACAGAATTGATCCGTTTTTACTTTTTAGCCGTTGACAAGATTGTATTCTTCAATCGTATCATTGATCTCCTTTGCCATGTTATCCACTGCCTCTTCCGGCGTTACATCTCCGTTCAGCATATTTTCGATCTGAGTCTCAACAATCTGGCGGGATTCCGGGAATACACTGAGGAGTGCTCCTGCGGATTCCGGTGTGGAATCATGCAGCTGATCGAGAGCTGTCTGGAACTGCGGATATTTGGCAATGTTATCCTTGAACGTCTGCTCCTCCTGTGCTCCTGTAACAATCGGGAAGTATCCTGTCTGTGCGTTCCAGTATGCCTGGGATTCCGGAGAAATCAGGAATTTAACAAATTTCCATGTTGCTGCCGCCTTTGTCTCGTCTTCATTGTTCAGTGCCCACAGAGATGCGCCTCCGATAGAAACTCCGCCTTTGTCATCTGAGCTGACTGCCGGATAGTATGCGGTTCCTACTTCAAATTTTCCGCCGCTGTCTTCCAGAACCTGTTTCAGGGAAGCACTTGATCCAACCATCATAGCTGCTTTTCCGGATGTAAAGTCTGTTGTCGCAGTATCACTTCCGGAACGTCCGACGTTCGGAGCATAACCTTTTTCAAAAAGATCATACCATGCATTTAAGATGTTCAGACCGCCGCCGTTTTCATCAAACTCCACTTTGGTAGCTGCTTTTTCACGTCCGTTTCCGTTATTTACCATATTCAGAGCCTGTTTGCAGAGGAACTGTTCGAAATACCAGCCGTAAATGCTGATTGCAAATACTTCCTGAGCTCTACCCTTCTCTTTCAATGCGTCACCTACTTCTGCGATCTCCGGAAGGCTGGTCGGAATATCTGTGATACCCGCAGCATCAAACATATCTTTGTTGTAGTACAGAAGCGGTGTGGAAGAATTGAACGGCATGGAGTACATCGTTCCGTCCTCTGTTGTATAATATGCGGCTACATTCGGTTCGAGCTCCGACATATCATATCCGTCCGCATCGATCATTTCCTGCATCGGAATGATCCATCCTGAATCGATCATGAAACGGGTTCCCAGATCGTAGATCTGTACAAGATCCGCTCCCATGTTTCCGATCTGAGCACTTTTCAGCTTGTTGATCGTATCATCATATTCGCCCTGGTATACAGCTTCTACTGTGATACCATCTTCATTTTCTTCATTAAATTTGTTTACCAGGTAATCCATGGCTTCTCCGTTAACACCGCCCATGGAATGCCAGAATGTAATCGTTGTTCCATTTGTGTCAACGTTTTTAAAATTGTCAGTGATCACTCCGGACCCGGTGCTTTCTTCCCCTTCTGAATTCTGCCCGTTCATCTCAGAAGCACTTTTCCCGCTTCCACAGCCAGCAAGGGTAGAAACAACCATCAGAGCAGCGAGCATCGCTGCGATTACTCGTTTTTTCATAGATATTTTCTCCTTTTCTTTTTCCGCCGGTGCCCTTTCCGGGTTCATCCAGCGTCTGCCTTCATGTTGATATATGTAAACAGACCAGTCTAACCTTTGACTGCACCTGAAAACATTCCGCTGATCAGCTGTTTCTGTCCTACGATGAAAATCACCATGGACGGAATGATAATTGCCACAACGCCCGCCATCATCAGCGTAATAGACTGGGCATCTACACTGTTCAGCATACTGATACCGATCTGTACGGTCCGCATTTCTTCAGATCCCGTTACAAGAAGCGGCCACATATACATATTCCATGCATTGATGAATGTATACACTGCCATTGCCCCGATTGCAGATTTTGTAAGCGGAATCAGGATCTTTACAATAAATCTCAGGTTTCCGCATCCGTCCAGTTTCGCCGACTCATAAAGAGAGATCGGGAATGTCATATAGAACTGGCGGAAGAGGAAGATTCCCATTGCGGATGTCAGCGATGGAAGAATCAGAACCAGATAAGTATCCAGAATTCCCATGCTGCTGACCGTCAGATAGTTGGAGATGATAACCGCCTCTCCCGGAACCATCATGGTAGCCATGACAAGCATGAACAGAAAGTTTTTCCCTTTGAACTCCAAAAAGGAGAACGCAAAAGCCGCAAGAGAACAGGTAATAATCTGTCCGATTGTAATGCATCCTGCTACAAGGAAAGAATTCAGGATAAACTGTACAAGCGGCACCTGTGTGAATGCCCTGATATAATTTTCAAATGTCGGATGTGATGGAATAATGTTCAGATCCATCGTAAAAAGCTCATCTCCCGGCATAATAGATACGCTGACAGAGTATAAAAGCGGGAACAGCATAAACAGGGCAAAAATGATATTTACAGCAACCAGCACCGTTTTACGGATTCTCTTTTTCCTCAAGGCGCGGGCGTTCATCAGTCTGTGAAGTTTCTCCACTTCCTCTGCATTATAAGAATCAAGCTCTATTGAAATCGCACTATTCATTCCAGCCATCTTAATATTTGACTCCTTTCTTTTCAATCTTGAACATCACAAGTGTCAGTACCATGATGATCAGGAACAGTACAACGGACTGTGCCGCCGCACTTCCAAATTTGTAGTTAAAAAACGCGTCCCTGTAAATTGAATATACAATTACATTCGTGGACTCTCCCGGTCCTCCGGCCGTCAGGATCTTAATCTGTCCGAAGGACTGGAATGCCTGGATGATATTGACTACAAGTGTATAGAACATAATCGGGCTTAATCCCGGAAGCGTCAGACGGAAGAATTTTTGAATTCCGTTCGCTCCGTCTACAGAAGCACGCTCATAAATGGACTCGTCAATGTTTCCAAGTCCTGCCGAAAAATACAGGAAATTGATCCCGCTGTTCAGCCATGCTGTAAGAACCGCCACACAGATCAGCGCATATTTCGGATCTGCGATCCAGTTGATATCCAGTCCGGTCAGTTTGTTCAGAATACCGATTGTCGGGTTCAGAATAATCTTGAAAATCATTGCGGCTCCACTGGACGCAATCGCCATCGGGAGTGCATAGGATGTGCTGAACACCCTGATTCCCGGAAAGGCCTTGCTGCAGAGCACCGCCCCGATCAGACCAATCAGCATGCTGCCGATTACAACGATTACAACAAAAATCACGGTTACTAAAAGACTGTTATAAAATGATTCTGACGTGAGCAGATCCACGTAATTGTCCAGTCCCACAAACACCTTTGCCTGTCCCAGCTTGTCTGTCAAAAACAGACTCAGGTAGATCGTTTTCACAAAAGGATAAAACAGGAAAACCGCAAACACCAGAAAGCAGGGAATCAAATAGAAATAAGCATTTCTGCCCTTCGTTTTCTCCATCAACTGTTTCATTGCTTACCTCCATGATAAAAAATATTTTTCTCTGTATCTGCATCAAAGAAATGCACCCGGTTCATGTCCACATATAAGGTCATTTCATCTCCCGGAGCTCCCTTTGTATCTACCGTAAGCCGTGCCGCATATTCGCCCGCCCTTTGTTCTTTCAGGTAGAAGATGGACTCTGATCCGAGCATTTCTTTTACTACGACTTTTCCGGTCAGCCTGCATCTGGAAGGATTCAGGTTTGCGTGTTCCTCCTTGACTTCTTCTGAAAAATGTTCCGGACGGATTCCAAGAATTACCTTCTTGTCTGCATACTGTCCTGCCAGCAGAGCCGCCTTCGTCTGCGGAACCTCCAGTTTCTGTCCGGATGCCAGCACAAAATCTACACCGCTTCCGTTTTTCCGGATTGTACCCTCCATGAAGTTCATGGACGGGGATCCGATAAATCCGGCAACAAACAGATCCGCCGGATCTTCATAAATTGTTCTCGGCGCATCCGCCTGACGAATAAATCCGTCTTTCATGACAACAATTCTTGTTCCAAGTGTCATGGCCTCGGTCTGGTCATGCGTAACATAAATGATCGTTGTCCCAAGCCGTTTATGTAAATCCGCAAGCTCTACTCTCATCTGGGCTCTCAGCTTTGCATCCAGGTTGGACAATGGTTCATCCATCAGAAATGCCTTTGGTTTTCTCATAATCGCGCTTCCAATGGCAACCCGCTGTTTCTGTCCTCCCGAAAGCTGTCCCGGTCTTCTTTTTAAAAGAGATTCAATGCCAAGAATGGCCGCAGCCTCATGCACTTTCTGATCAATTTCATTTTTCGGAACCTTCCGGATCTGCAGCGCAAAGGCCATATTATCATAGACTGTCATCTGTGGATATAACGCATAGTTCTGGAAAACCATGGACAGGTCTCTGTCCTTCGGTTCCACATAATTACAGAGCTGCTTGTCAATCCAGAGTTCTCCGCTCGTAATTTCCTCCAGTCCCGCAATCATACGAAGTGTAGTCGATTTCCCGCAGCCGGACGGTCCGACAAAGATGACAAATTCGTTATCATGGATTTCCAGATTAAAATCCTTTACCGCGTAATGCTCTTTGTCATAGGATTTGCATACATTTCTCAATGTAATTTCTGACACGGCTTTTTCCTCCCTTTCTGAAGTTTTATTCTCTTTTTCCCTTATTTCTTTCACAACACGAGAAATTATATTGATTCATCATTAATGTTTGATGGAATTTTTGTTAAATGGTCGTTAAAGATTTTTTCCCTCTTGTTTCCTTTTCTTTTCCCTTTATTTCCGCGGTTTTTCAGCGCAAACCGGACTGTTTTTCTTTCTTATTTTCGTAAAATTTCTGTTATTCAATGTAAAATTTACGTATACTTTTTCATAAAAAAAGGACGGGAAGCACATTCCCGTCCGGATTATTTCGTATTATTTTTTTGCAAGTTCCGCCATGGCTGCCGCTGTCAGCTCAATAGATTTCATAAGATTTTCAACCGGCATCTGCTCATTTGGCTGGTGGGCTACATCCGGTTCTCCCGGAAACATCGGTCCGAATGCCACCATGTTTTTAAACATTTTGGCATACGTTCCTCCTCCGATTGCCTTTGGTTCAGGATCTTCGCCGGTTCCCTCCTGGTATACTTCCATCAGTTTCCGGACAAGTTCAGAATCTTTCGGAACATAGAGCATATCAGTTGTTCTGTGTAAAAGAATCTCCATTCCATAGGAGGAAAGCGCCGAATGCAGCTGATGATATACCACATCCGCATCACCGTTTTTCGGATAACGGATATCCAGATTCAGATTCATTTCCTCCTCTGTATATTCGATTACACCGAGATTGACAGTTGTCTCACCGGTTTCCTCATCCCGGAAACAGATTCCCAGTGTTTCCCCATTTGTTTCCTTTCCGATTTTCTGGCATACAAAATCAGCCATTTTCTGGAAGTCTCCACCGATTCCCATTCCCCGGACTGCAAGAAGAAGCTTCACAACCGCGTTTTCTCCGAGTTCCGGTCTGCTGCCATGCGCGCTGACTCCTTCTGCCTCAATTACCGTATTTCCATCCCGGATGCTTACTGTAACACTGTCATCTGCAAGCTCATGCTCTCCTTCCAGAACAAGTCTGCAATGAAGCGGCACAATATTTCCGGCAGTTCCGCCCCGGAACTCAAGGACACGGATTTCTCCCTGTTCCGGGTGTTTTTTCCCTCCGATCACGGTTGTCATTCCCTTTTCAAAAAAGATAAGCGGATATTCCGCATCCGGAGTGATTCCCAGCACCGGATGTTCTTCCCCGGCTTCAACATAATGTTTGATGCAGTCACATCCACGCTCTTCATTCGTTCCGAAGATCACACGTACTCTGCGGTCCAGCGGAAGGTTCAGATCCTGAATGGCTTTCATTGCATAGATAGCGCCGATCGTCGGCCCTTTATCATCAGCCACACCTCTTCCGTAAAGGATTCCATCATGGATCTCAGCTCCAAATGGAGGGTATTTCCAGTCATCACCCACCGGTACTACGTCCAGATGTCCGAGAACCGCAATCATCTCATCCCCTTCTCCCATCTCTACGTAACCGGCCTTGTTATCCACATTGCCCGTACGAAATCCTAATTTTTTCCCCAGCTGCAACGCAAAATCCAGCGCTTCTTTCGGGCCTTTTCCATATGGTGCACCTTCTTCCGGCTCACCGCCTACGCTGTCAATCCGGATACAGTCCTGAATTCCTCCGATAATCTCATCCTGCATTTCCCGGATTTTTTCCCTTAATCTTGTATAATCCATGATTTCATCTCCTCTTTTCTGCTCCATGATTCTTCCTTACTCCTCTGCTTCCGGATATTCATTGCAGAGCAGACGGTATGGTGCTTCATCCTCTTCAATTTCCGGAAATCTTCCGACCTCTTCATAGAAACGGTTATCTACATTGTCATCGTTGCACATGGAAACTTCCCCGATCAGCACATCACCGGTTCCCGGTTCTACATCAAAATCGTGATACTGATGCGGCCAGAGTGTAATACTCTCTCCCGGCTGCAGCCTGACTCCCGTTCCGGCTTTTACCTGATATGACCTTCCGTCCGAATTTACTGTCACATCAGTATCCGCAAGCCCTCCTTCTCCATCATCATTATACAGATGGATGATCAGAGTTCCGCCGCCCCGGTTAATGATGTCCTCCGATTTTTTCCAGTGGAAATGCATCGGGGAATGCTGTCCTTCTTTCAGCATCAGCAGTTTTTCCGCATAGACTTTTTTATATTTCGGATTATTCTGGTTTCCGTTCCGGATTGTAATCAAAGAAAATCCGACCTTGTCAAAATCTCCCAGCCCGTAGTCCGTAATATCCCATCCAAGCATGTTGTCACGGATCTCATCATACTCATGTCCTTTTTCCCGCCAGTCTTCCGGTGTCCAGTGACAAAATGGCGGAAGCTCAAATCCATGCTCTTTGATCAATGCTTCCATGTCTTTAATACACTGATTGATTTTTGATCGTTTCATCCTCTCATTCTCCTCCTTACTTGATTTTTTCCTGTGTGATAATCGGAATTTCCTCCTGAAGATAACATTCCATCAGCCGGATACATGCTTCCACATCATCCAGATTGACAATACTGTTCGGTGTATGACCATACCTGGTCGGAATCGAAATCCCAAGTACTTTCACACCGCCTCCTGACTTATTGATTGCCCCTGCATCAGTACCTCCTGCCACAAGTGCGTCCCGCTGATACGGAATCCGGTTTCTTTCGGCGCAGTCGATCAGCCCTTTGGTCATCTCACAGTCGCAGATGACACTGCTGTCATTGATTTTGATCGCTGCCCCTTTTCCGAGTACCGGATTCCCATTTTCATCACCCGGGACATCAAAAGATCCGGTAATATCAACAGCGATTCCAAGATCCGGTTTTACTGTTTCTGCCGAAGTTGTAGAACCGAACAGTCCGACCTCCTCCTGTACAGTGTATACAAAATAGAGATCATGATAACAGTTTTTGATTCTCTTCAACGCTTCAGTCTGAATATAGCATGCAATCCGGTCATCAAAGGCTTTGGACATCACATTGCGTCCCGCAAGTTCTGCATAATCTCCGCAGAATACCGCGCAGTCGCCCGGTTTGACATACTTTCCGGCCTCTTCCTTTGACATCGCTCCGATATCAATATAAAGTTTGTCAATCTCTTTCGGCTTAACGGTATCTATCGGATCCGTTACTCCGACTGTTCCAACAGTTCCGTTTTCAAAACGTACTCTGTTCATGAAGGAGCACAGTGCGGACACCCCTCCGATCTGCTTCACTTTCAGAAGTCCGTTGTCTAGAATCTTCACTACACAGAGGCCGATCTCATCCATATGTGCCGCACACATGATTTTTTTCTTGTCAGCTCCGCTTCCCCGCTTTAAAACAATCAGATTCCCCATTGCGTCTCTTGTAATTTCGTCCGCATAATCCATGACTTCCCTGATAATCAGGTCGGACACATTTTTTTCCAGTCCGCTTACTCCCCACGTCTGTGTATAATCCTTGATCATTTTTTCTCCTTTTCCCCGGTTCCATTTATTCAAAGATCAGCCGGAATGTCTTAATCTCATATGGTTTAAATACGGTCTCAAAACAGTTTTTGCCGGCCGTAAGTTCTTCTTCATTTTCTTCCAGAAGATTACATTCATATACATGTGCAATCGGATATGCTGTCTGAATCTGTGCTCTGACGCGATTATTTTTATTCTCGTACATTCTGACAATCACGCCGTTTCCATCTTCTGCTTTTTTGATGACTTCCACAAAACAGCTCTCCTGACTGCATTTCAGAAAGCTTTCGTATTCTCCGCCGCAGCCCTCCTGCCTTCCGGTTCTCTTTGCCAGCATCGGCACATTCAGGTTGTATGCCATCTCTACGGTTTTCGCTTCCTGCCATCTTCCCGCATGCGGATAGATGGAATAGGTAAATTCATGCTCTCCGATATCAGCATCTTCGTTCGGATAGGTTCCGGATTTGATCAGAGTCAGACTCATATCACCTTTTTTGATTCCATATCCATACTTACAGTCATTGAGCAGACTGATTCCGGAACTGTTTTCTGAAAGATCCGCCCACTTGTGTCCACACGATTCAAATTTCGCCGTATCCCAGCTGTAGTTGTTTGTCGTCTCACGTTCCACATTTCCAAACTGGATTTCATATGACGCTCTTGTCGTATTGACATCTACCGGAAAATGTGTTTTCAAAATCACATGATGCGTTTTCCAGTCTGCTTTCGTCCGGAAATCAATCCGTGGAATCTGGTGATACAGACATACCTGCTGTGTCACTGTCGAGTCAAGGAATCCGCATTCAAATTCCACCACCATGCGGACTTCTCCATTCTCAACGACTCTTGCCGGGGAATACCAGTCTGCCTCATACGGCTTTCTCTGATAAAACACGTCAATGTCCCAGTTATCCCACTGCATCGGACGGTCTTCATATGTCCGTAGAACGTTACCGCACCTGCCTTCCTGAATCAGCTCTTTTTCTGCTCCTTTTTCATAGAGCGACGTAATTTCCATCTTCTCATTAAAGCAGACCTTGATAAATGGATTCTCAAATGTGTAATCCCATTCTTTTCCGGTACTTTCTTCGAGTAATTCCTCTGTTTCATATAATTTTTTATATCCAAGCGGCGGAATATGGCTTACATAGAGCAGATATCTGCCATCTGCCGTTTTTTGCGCAGGCACATTTCTTCCGTCTTCATCTACAAGTCTCGGGATTTCTGTTCCATCATCCAGCACTACGAGATCATCTCTCTCATATCCCTGGGTATTCATCACTACGACGCCTTCTTTTTCCATTGAAAGCCTGCCGACAGCCGCGGATACAACCCGATTCAATTCCTCTTTTCCCGCCTCTTCAATTTCATGATACTCTTTATCTGTCTGTTCGTACACCGGTTTGATACTGGAACCCGGTACAATATCATGGAACTGGTTGATGAGAAGAATATCCCAGCCCTTGTCCAGCACATTTTGAAGCTGTTCATCTTTTTCTATACCGGCCATACAGGAGGCCGTCTCCATCTGCGTGTACAGAATCTCGTTCTTTCTGTTACTCCGCTTGTTTCTTGCCATGGAAGTCAGAGTTCCCCTGTGGTATTCGAAATACAGTTCTCCATCCCAGGTCGGCATGTCCGGAAGATCATGGATCTTTTCATATGTCCGGTCAAAATAATCCTGTTCAAATTCCTGACGGATTTTCGGAATTCCCGGTATTCCGTATTTCAGCCTTTCGGCACTCTCCAGCATTTCTTTGGTCGGACCGCCGCCTCCATCGCCGAATCCAAAGAGCATCAAAGTATCTTCTGTCAGATCACGGTTCTGGAACCGTTTAAATGTTCCAAGCGCCATATTCGGGTTTACGATTCCTGTATAGGTCGTTGTATTTCTTGTATCAGAGAAAGAAATATTCAGTCCCTGATCCTTATCATAATCCGTTGTTGTCGGCATAAATGCAAAGACTTCCGATCCATCGATTCCCTTCCATATAAATGTATCATTCGGAAGCTGGTCGTACTGATTCCATGCGATTTTCGTTGTCATGAAATATGGAATTCCGGATTTTTTCAGAATCTGCGGCAGTGCGGCAGAATAACCGAAAACATCAGGGAGCCACAAAGATTTACTTTCTTTTCCAAACTCCTCCAGAAAGAAACGATGCCCCTTGATGATCTGTCTGACAAGTGATTCTCCTCCCGCCAGATTGCAGTCTGCTTCCAGCCACATGGCTCCGTCTACTTCCCATCTGCCTTCCCGGATCCGTTCTTTGATTTTCTCATACATTTCCGGCTCCTGCTCTTTTACAAACTGATAGAGAATCGGCTGACTGGACATGAATTTATAGTCCGGATACTGCTCCATGAGACGAAGTACAGTAGAAAAGCTGCGAAGTACTTTCTCCCTTGTCTGCTCCACCGTCCAGAGCCATGCAATATCAATATGTGTATGCCCGATGGCGCTGACTGTCGGACACTCCCGTTCTTCACTATAGAAAGCTTCTTTTAAAATCTGTTCAGCCTTTTCAATCGAACTGTAAAATTTCTCCGAGTATGCATCCCGCAAATCAAGTGCATCCAGCGCCGGTGCCATACTTTGAAGTACTCTTCTGTAGTTTTCTTCGTCCGCCTTTTTCAATACATAGGCACTCTGAAGAGGAATCAGCAAATCATAATACAGTTTCTGTACCCGGTCATCTACTGCAATAAGGTATGTATGAATCACAAGATCCCCTTCTACCATCCCGCTATAGGCAAGAACCGCAATTTCATAA
Organism: Drancourtella massiliensis; assembly: GCF_016900655.1. GTDB lineage: Bacteria > Bacillota > Clostridia > Lachnospirales > Lachnospiraceae > Sellimonas > Sellimonas catena. The sequence continues at coordinate 76,685 of NZ_JACJKH010000010.1, read as the reverse complement.
GAGTCACCGGCCTTTGCCTTTCCTGAGATTGTCACTTCCCGATGATTCACATCAATCCCCTGAATCAACTGTCCGTCCAGATAGAAAATCATCTGCGGATTCGTTGCATCCCATTCACCTTCCCGTCCTGTTGTAATCAGGAACTCCACATGCTTCCCGTCCATAGATTCCGGGATCGTAATTGTTGTACGGAACCACCGGTGGGCATCCACCTGATTCCACGCCGTTCCCATTACATAGTCTTTCCATTGTCCATCAATTGCACATACATGCCCGTCCTTTTTCTTTCCTTCCAGGCTTTTATAGGCTGTAATTTCTCTTTTTTCTACAATAATCATCTTTTCGATATCTTCTCTCAGCCTTTGCGCCCGCCCCAGTTCAAAAATCAGATTCATATTACCTCCCGGTGCCATAAGCTATATTATAGGTTGGATATAGCGTATCATTTTTTGTGCAATATGTCAATTCCTGACGGGTGTTTTCCCCAATAGTTGTAAATTCTTTGAACAATTTCTTCTATAAACAGGAAAATCCCGAAGTTCATCTCCGGAATTTTCACTGCATACATTGCTGCCTTGTTACTTCTCCTTCCAGTACACCTGAAATGCTTCTTCCTCAATATCAAACAGCGGTTTCCAGGTCAGATCCCGATACTGAAATTCCAGCCCTGTTTTGCGTACTTCATCAGCTGCCTTTTGACCGTCAAGATCCAGTTCCAGAAAATTCTGGTCACCGCTCAAGGCCGCCAGGACATATGGTCCGTACAGCAGGGTATGAAGTTCCGGACGGTCCGGGGTCTTTTCCAGATAAAATCCGCACGGGAACAGGCAGCGGATTTCATGCCTGCCTTCCGGCACATCCATCTGGATATATCCATCCGCTTCGGTCCATCCATTCTGTTCCACACTATCCATCCAGATTTTTCTTCCTTCCCGGCTCCATTTTGGAATCCGGATATACATCGGGAATTCTCTCTTGCTTTCCACTTCCAGAATAACCGATTCCGGAGCTTCCATCTCTGTTTTCTGACGGATGGTGATTCCGGCCTCTTTCCATTCCAGCCTGGATTTTACAAACAGATTGACAAACAGTTTCTCTCCCTGATATGCGTAAATCATATCGGCATATTTGAAATGACTCTCCATTCCCGTTCCATGGCAGCAGGAATTCTCATGCTCAAATTCTTTACGGAATCCCGGAGCCAGCGGCATAAAGTATACCGTTTCTCCCGTTGCACCATGTTCTCTGCCTCCAAGAATATGATTGGTCATTGTCCTCTCATAATAATCCATCATTTCCTTTTTATTCTCATACCTGTACAGCTCTTTTGTGAGCTTCAGCATATTATAGGATGCACAGCTTTCCGCTGTATGCTTTGTCAGGAGATTCCCGATGCACCCCGGACCATGAAACATCTCATTTTCTCCGGTTCCTCCGATCGTATATAAGTGCGACTCTGTTACCGCTTTCCAGAAATAGGAAGCAATGTCATAATACCGCTTTTCTCCGGAGGCACGGAATATTTCCATTGCCCCTATCACCTGAGGAATATGCTGATTCGCATGCAGGTTTTCCAGCGCATCAATCCCTTTTTCCATTGGCAGAAACAGCTTTTCGTTATCAAAATATCCGGCGGTCTCCAGGAATTCTTTCTTTCCGGTAATCCGGTACAGTCTGGCCATGACGTCATTCATTCCACCATATTCACCCGCAATGTACATTCCCCACATCTTCATCCGCTTTTCCCTCGGAAGCCCCGAAAGACGGCGATATACCCACTCACCAAGTTTTACGGCAATTTCAAGTGCCTGGTCAATTCCGGCAAACTCATAACAGTCCAGAAGACCCGCAAAAATCTTGTGAAGTGTATAATAAGGAGCCCATATCTCAGGATACGGGGTGTATTCCTCCAGCTTATCAAACTGATCTTCCGGGTACCCGCTTAAAAATCCTTTCCGGATTCCCGGTATTTTTTCAAAAGCATCCTGACATTTGCCAAGTTCCTCAATCATATAACATGCTTTTTCTTTAATCGTTTTGTTTCCGCCTGCCTTATAGCAAAGCGCAAGCGCTGACAGATAATGACCGCTTGTATGCCCTTTGAGATGACATTCCGGCGCGTCCCATCCGGTCATCGGCTCTGCTCCTTTCACATCCAGCCCGCTGGCCTCCCTGAAATTATAAAGCATTCTGTCATCATCCATCTGAAGCAGAAATTCCTGCATCTCCTCCTGTGCTGTATAAAATCTGCTTCCCTCCTCCAGGACTGCTTCTCCATGGTCAAAATAGCCAATCAGCGGTTCTGTGTTCTTTTCCGCTTTCTGAATCTCTTTTTTGACTGTCACTTTGCAGAAAACCGGAAAGTCCAGGCCGTCCAGCATGCCTTCCTCCCGAAAGTTTCCGACCCGTTCATATACTCTTTGCGCACCCTCTTTCCAGTTTATCCGGTGTACCAGTGTCTTCCCGTCTCTGGTATGAATCACAGCCACATACGGAAGATAAACCTGTACCCCCGCCTGTGCATCTAGCTCCGGTTCTTCTACACTTTCAACCACTATTTGAGGCTTCTCTTCCAGAATACAGACTTTATACTCTTTCTCCTCTGTAACACCGCCGGCACAAAATGTTGCCCATAGTGAGATCGTCCGGTCTCCCGTCCCGTACGGAGGTCTTTTTACATTTCCTTCAGAATCCAGGAAGCGCTCGTGTCCTGATTTCCAGATAATTTCTGACCCATACTTTCCCTTTTTGGGAAGATTCAGATTAAACTCTACTGTATTCAGATTACCAAGGTACAGGGCTTCCATGTCTTTTTTGATGATTTCTTTCGCTTCCACGTTCTTTCTCCTTTTCATTTGCTCTTTAAAAACAGATTGGTGTAAAAATGGAGCCATTGCTCCATAGATGTTCTTTCATCTAGTCTGCAACGGCTCCTGTGGAGATATAGTTCTCCGTATCCCGTCTGACATCCTCCAAAGTGATGGATGCAAGTTCTCTTTCCATTGCGGTTTGCACACGTTCCAGCTTATCATCCAGTATTCTGTGAATATTTCTCCCGACAGGACAGTCGGCATTTGGATTCTCATGAAAGTGGAACAGTTCTCCATTTTCAATACACTCCACTGCACGGTAAATATCGAGAAATGTGATTTCACTTAATGGTTTGGCAACCGTTGTTCCTCCTGAACCCCGTGCCACATTTACAAGCCCCGCCGCCTTCAGCTGCAGAAGAATCTTCCGGATAATCACCGGATTTACATTGGTACTCTCCGCAATTAAACTGCTTGTGACCTTATGATCTTTTCCAAACACATCGATACAGGCAAAAATGTGTACTGCCAGAGTAAATCTACTTGAAATCTGCATCGTAAATTCCTCCTTCATGCATACTATTTTATCCGCATTTCGATGTAATGTCAACGATTACAATATGGTCTAACGGACAAAATTTGTTCTGATCGGATCTTCCTTTTCCGGCAGTCCATATGTTTCTTTTCCGAGCTTAATACTCTTCATCAGAAATGCCATATTTCTGGCAAGTGTGCGCATACTCTGCAATCCTTCCGCATCCTCTGCGGCCTCTCCCGGCTCTCTTCCGTGAATGCTGTTCCAGTACTGTCCGGATGCTACCGGCATGCCTGAAATAGTAAAAAATTTATTCAACTCATCAAAAGTAGAGGAAAGTCCACCTCTTCTGGCTACTGCCACCGCAGCACCGACTTTCATTGTTTTATCAAAATGTGTACTGTAGAAAAGTCTTGTCAGAAATGCTACCAGTGTTGCATTTGCTGACGCATAATAGACCGGTGATCCTACAACAAGTCCGTCACATTCCTCAAACTTCTCTGCCGTCTGATTTACAATATCATCAAAGACACATCTGCCTTTCTCGAAACACTGTCCGCAGGCTATGCAGCCTCTGACCGGCTTGTTTCCGACATGCAGAATTTCTGTCTCAATTCCCTCTTCTGCAAAAATTCTTTCCATTTCCTGCAAGGCAATCGATGTATTCCCGTTTTTCTTCGGACTTCCATTGATCATCAATACTTTCATGATATGTACCTCCTGACTCAAAATTGATGTTTCCCAACAATACTATTATAACACCAGAAGGCCGGTTTTCAAATCTTCTTTATAACGGCCGGAAAGGATATCCGGCTACCCGCCGGAGCAATCACAGGAGTTTCTGAAACTCTTCCACTGTCGTTCCATATTCCTCTGCCGCCTGCTCCAGCGTCAGAAGATGTTTCCGGTAAAGATTAATCAATGTTTCCTTTCTGCCCTCCATCTGTCCTTCTTTTCGGAGTCCTTCCTCATACTGCTCCTGATTGAACTCTTCCAGAATCACGTCCTTCACCTCCGCACTGTTTTTCTTCAGGAATTCTTTCAGTATATCCTGTTCAATACAGTTCTTCTGAGCTTTCCGAACCGCTTCTTCTATGGAAAATCCATGCTTCTGGTTCTCCCGGACCTCGTTTACAAAGTATGCGTACTCCCACAAAATTTTGCAGTTTTCCAACAATTCTTCGTTATGTCCCAGGTTAATATTAATCACCATTACATTGCACTCCAAAGCTGCCTGCCCTGTGAATTCCGATTTCATGAACGCATCCGAAAGCTTCAATTCCTGGTATTCGTCTTCCGCCTTTCCTCCATTATAGAATACCACATATACCGGAACCGGTAAAGGAATCTGCCCGGAGCTGTAAATATTAAGGTCCATTTTCTTTATATAGTTTTGATAAATTCTCGCCAGATAGAAAAGTCCACGTACGGGCATATTCGGATTCACTGTGCTTTGGTGTTCGTACAGATTCATAATGCTGGAAAAAAGAAAAGATACGTCGTTTTTCATTCCTACATAAATAACATCTTCCAGTGTTGTAATTTCCATTTCATCGGGGTCTGTGTAAGAAGAGTTGTTCAATGCATTGTAAAGAGATAAAAGATTTTTCCTGTCCCGGAAGATCATTCGGAAAAGTGTGTCTTTGTACTTTCGATTAACACTGCTGTTTTGAGATATGGTTTTTCTGTGAGTTTTAGATATGGTTTTTCTTTGCTTTTTACGCATAGGCAGAAGCCTCCTTTGAATTGAAAATAAATCAGATTTGAACATAGATTTGTGATTAGATTATTCTCTCAGCATAGCAGAATCCGCGGTAAAAAGCAAGGGCGCAGATTTTTCTGCGCCCCAAAAATACTTATGTAATTTTTAGCCTTTAATACCAGACTGTGCAACACCTTCAATGAACTGCTTCTGGAAAATAACAAAAACAACAATCATCGGAATAACTGCCAGTACTGCACCGGCCATCTGTACAGGATAATTTGTCGCATACTGTCCTTTCAGAAGTGACAATGACGGTGCAAGTGTCATCTTCTGAGGATCTGAGTTGACAATTAACGGCCACATAAAGTCGTTCCATGCAAATCTTGCTGTAAAGATTACCAGCGCTACAATACCTGGTTTTACAAGTGGTAACATAATCTTTCCAAAAATCTGGAAACGGTTACATCCATCCAGCAGCGCTGCCTCTTCCAGTTCCTTTGGTAAAGACATGAAGAACTGTCTCAAAAGGAAGGTACCAAACGCACTAAAGAGGTTTGGAAGAAACAGGCCGGGAATGGTGTTGGCAAGTCCTAAATTCTGAATAATCAGATACTGTGGAATCAGGAAAATCTGTCCCGGAACCATCAGAATTGCTAACAAAATCAGGAACAGTGCATTCTTAAACGGAAATTCGATTCTGGCAAAACCATAAGCCGCCATTGTACAAAATGCTACCTGAAATAATACTGTCAGTACAGTAACAAACACTGTATTAAGATAAATCTTTGCAAATGGTAATACGTCAAATACATACTGATAAGATTCCGTATTTAAACTTTCTGGAAGAATTGTCGGAGGAATTTTCATAGATTCCGGCAATGTCTTAAATGATGTAAAAATCATCCAGAGAAACGGGAATACAGTGATTGCAATACCGGCAATCAATATAATATGTATAATTAAATGGCTTCTAGCCCTCGCTGTTTTCACGATATCTCATCCTCTCTTTTAATCGTAGTTAACCCATTTCTTCTGTCCCCACAGCTGAATCACTGTGATAATCATAATGATTACGAACATAAAGATAGAAATGGCTGCCGCATATCCTTTATATCCATATACGAACGCGTTCTGATAGAACAGTACGTTTACAGTCTTAATTGCGTTAAATGCCGGGTTCTTGTCCATATCTACCATCATGTAGAGTGTATCGAACACCTGGAATGCACCAATTAATCCTGTGATCGTTACGAAAAAGATTGTAGGAGATACCAGCGGGATTGTAATCTTAAAAAATCTTTGCACAGGGCCCGCTCCGTCAATTTCTGCAGCTTCATAATATGATTTCGATACTCCCTGCATACCCGCAAGAAGAATGATCATATTATAACCGGCACCACTCCAGATACCAACCAGCATAACGCAGAACAATGCCGTGTGCGGGTTTGTGAGCCAGCTTTGACCTTCGATTCCGAAAATTCCAAGCACTTCGTTCAGAATACCATAATCTCCATTGAAGATCAGTTTCCAAACAAGGGCTACCGCTGCCGCCATGGTAACTGACGGCAGGAAGTAGATGGTTCTGTATAAACCTTTCCCTTTAATTTTTGAATTCAGGAATGTAGCCAATACCAGTGAAATAATCAATCCAACCGGCACAGTGATAACAGCGTATAAAAACGTATTTTTCAGTGCCAGAAGAAGTTCCGGCTCATTAAACAACTGTTTATAGTTTTCTATTCCGTTAAATGTTGCCATATTAAACTTGTTTACATCGTTAAAACTGAACCAGAAGTTTTGAAAGAATGGAAACACGTAGAATATGAACAATCCGATTGTAACCGGTGCAATGAAGAGATATCCTGCAATCCAGTCTTTTTTCTGGCGTCTGGTTGCTTTTTTCTTCACCGCCTTAGTATTTGCTTTACTCATAGTATCACCTTAATTATTTAGAATTCATTTTTTCAAGGATCGGATCCTGTTCTTTTGCAATGTTTTTACATGCATCTGCAAGATTTGTTTCACCTTTCCAAGCTGGTTCAAGATATTTCTTTTCAACCTGGCTGAGCTCAGATGTTACTTTGCAGTGAGGCAGTAATTCGGAGTTTGCTACATTGTCAAGGAATACCTGGCAGTCTACTTCGTCATGTGCATCAACAAAATACTGCTGGCAGTCATTTCTTGCAGAAATACATACTCCGGATTCACCCTGAATCTTCTGAGCTTCTTCGCTTCCTAACCACAGAGCGAATTCTTTTGCTTCTTCTGGATGTTCTGTATTTGCAGATACAGAGAATGCAAGTCCGTTGATGATATCTGTATCTTTTCCGTTGAATGTAGGTCTCTTAGCAATACCGTACTTTCCTTCCAGAGTCTTGTTGTATGATGTAATCATATAGTTTCCGGAGAAGTACATTGCAAGCTGTCCACCCTGGAACATTGCATCCGGGTCTGTATCGGACATCTGCTGAAGTGTAGGAGACAGTCCGTCTAATACAAGATCAAGCCATGGCTGGATACCGTCGATTGTAGCCTGTTCGCCCCATCCGGATTTCTCATTTCCTTCGCTCAGGAAATATCCGCCGTTTGCATATACAGTTGCATCATATGTTGTCTGTCCGGAGTTTCTGTTGATTGCTGTCGGGTACACACCTTCCGGAAGTCCTGCTGCCTGAAGATCTTCGCATGTCTTGCGGAAGTCTTCAAATGTCCATCCGTCCTGCGGATAAGCAACGCCTGCCTGGTCAAAGATTTCTTTGTTATAGAATACTGCGTTGGTATCGAAGTCTTTTGGAATTCCGTAAAGTTTACCGTCTACTGTATATCCATCTACCAGCGGAGCCGGGAAGTTCTCATGAATTTTCAGATCAGATTCTGCTTCTGCATCTGTCAGATCCATAAGGATACCTGCATCTGCATATTCTTCTACATGAAGAACATTCATTGTGATGATGTCCGGAGCACTTCCGCCTGTTGCACTTGCTTCCAGTTTTGTCCAGTATTCAGACCATGTTGTAAGCTGTGTAGTTACTTCAACATCCGGGTGTTCTTTGTTGTATGCTTCTGCCATTTTTTCCATTACAGGCTGCTGGTCAGAATCCCATACACTCATTACCAGTTCTACTTTTCCATCTTTGCTTCCACCGCTTTTACCGTCACCGCCGCATCCGGCAAGGAGGCCAGCGCCGAGAAGAGCTGTCAAACCAACAGCCGTAATTTTTTTGAGGTTCTTTTTCATAATAACACTCTCCTTTTCTTTTTTAGCTTTCGCCAGTTTCTCGCATATATGAAATGGTGTCCCATTTACATATCAAACATTAATTTCTTAATGTATCCAGATCCACTACAGCACCACCGTGTAATCTGGACTCTTCAGCAGCAAGTGCACAATAATGACTTTCTACAGACTGCTCTACTGTTGTAGTTCTTCCGGAAGGGCCCTTCCCTTCGAGCAGCATATCAATAAACTCTTCTACCATTCTGACATCTCCGCCGCCGTGTCCGGAGAAATCCGTAGCAATTTTGTTTACATCGATTGTCTGCGTTTCTTGACCAAACGGTGTAATCTGAATTGTATTAGCTGTCATATCGGCGATAATCTCGCCTTTTGTTCCCATAAACTTTGCATAACGGCTTCCAGTTCCTGTAAAGCCGCACATCGTATGGCTGATCGTTGAACCATCTGTCATCTTTAAGTTCACGACCTGATGGTCAACCACATTATTGTCACAGTAATACACGCACCGACCATATGGTCCCGTCTTGATCGCCTCTGTTACACTCTCTACTGTAGGATGCAGCGTCAGTACATTCACCGGCCACTCTGTATGACCATTTTCAACGCCAATTTTCGGATGTTTCAGATAAATCTTCTCTGCATCATACGGACAACTGTCCTTTACTTTACATCCATCCATACAGCGGTGAGCAGCACCTTCCGGAGCGCATTCTTCTTTGAATAAGTATGTATCCCCAAAAGAAGATACCGACTCGCATGTCTTTCCTGTCAGCCACAGCAGTAAATCCATATCGTGACAGCACTTCTGCAAAATCATAGGGCTGGTCGTATTGGAATTTCTCCAGTTTCCTCTGACAAAACTATGTGCCTGATGCCAGTATCCAACATTTTCAATAGACATAACTGAAACAATATCACCCGCTACTCCCGAATCAATAACTTCCTTTACTTTAGAGTAGATAGGTGTATATCGGAGCACATGACATACAATAACCTGTCTGTCGCATTCTTTTGCGACTTTAACCAATTCTCTGCACTCATCCAGATCCGGTGATATCGGCTTTTCAAGAAGCAGATGATATCCTTTTCTCAACGCCGGTATAGCCTGCCTTACATGCTGCTGATCCTGCGTTGTGATGAACATCACATCAGCAAGCTTGTCCTGTGCAATCAGATCCTCCGCACTTGTAAAACATCTTTCCTGAGGAATATGGAACTCTTCCGCCACTTCCTCTACCTTGGCAGGATCGATGTCTGCGATTGCTACAATTTCCATTTTCTCCGGAAACTTTTTTACTGCCTGTGCGTAAGTATCTTTCCCGCGGCTTCCCAGGCCAGCCAAAGCAATTGTAATCTTACCGCTCAACATTACCCCTCACTTTCTTCCTTTATATTGTGTTTTTCAACTATCGATTGACTTAATTATATAGTTTTTTATGCATAAATGCTTTTCTTATTGTCCTGTTATCTTGTCAAATCATCCTGCTTTTAGTCTAATTGCATAATACACATTCTTATCATTTGTTTTGTCTGTACACCTTGTCCTATTTTTTCAGTTTGATTTTTGTATATTAGCACAATAAAGTGCCGCTTAAAAAACACGGCGGAATCTATATGATTTCAATGCTGTCACATAAATTCCGCCATTTTCATTTATATTTACTTTTTAAGCAATCTCATATGTCTGTTTTTCAAAGTCAACCGTTACCTGCGTTCCATCTGAGAACGTAGTCCGCTGAATCATCGGATTGCTGTCTACCATCTCATGACGTACCATCTCGCATTTTGCAACTTTTTCATGAAGATCCGAAACCACTTTGCAGCGTTTGATATCTTCTTCCAGCTTTAATTCCACACCTGCTTCAAATGCACCGTCAAAATTCGGATAAGCGGCGTCACGGATCAGGTATGGAGCCCCGCCGTTCAGAAGCGCATACAGCATGTAGTCTTCTTCTTCACTCACTTTATCCATCATCCACGGTTCAATCACGCAGTCATGATAAACAAGGTTATAAAGCGGTACCGGAATTCCCTGCTTTGGTTCTCCCGGCTGGCGCAGCATGAAATCATACGGCGCGTAATGGCAAAATACCAGACTTGGTACTGCCCAGTCGCTTACCTCTTCAGAACTTGGAAGAATTCCTTTTGAAAGAAGGTATTCAAAGCATTTTGCACGGAATTCATAACAGTCTCTTCTTGTCATTCTGTGCATAGGATTATCGCACTCGTCTCCCTCATTACATGTAAATACGTCCAGATAAGCACCATCCAGACGGATTCCGTTTTTCTCAATTTCCTGGAAGTTTCTCTTTACATAGTAAGGAGCCTGTGTCGCACACAGATAGGATTGTGGTCCGCCCGCCCATCTCTGATGTTTTGGAATGCTTCCATCTGTGAGACGGCAAGCATAATTTTCATCAAAGCTTGGAGCTGCCAGATAGTAATCTCTGTACTGATCATGGATTCCAAACATATATCCGCATTCATGCATGGTATCTGCCAGAGATTTCATGCCTTCCCATCCGCCGGCCTCTTTACATGCCGGAAGGTAATCCGGATGCTGATTATCGTATCCCGGCTGTGCCCATCCGTCCAGATGCAGATACAGCTTTTCTACACCGAGATTATGAAGATGACGGATTTCTTTTTCTCTTGTTTCAAATGTAGTCAGATGGTTGTTTTTCTCCGGATTTTCCGGGTCAAAGAAATCAGAATTCGGCTGCACTTCTGTCTTGATTCCCTTATGTACAAATGCACATCCGATCAGGTCATTTACAGAAGGATTTCTTGCTGCTTTTTCTTCCAGTGTTCTGAGTCTTCCCTGTTCATTGACATAATTTCTGTATACTTTACAAAGATCATTATAATCGCAGTCAGATAACAGAGTATATTTCATAATTCTTCTGTAATCCATTTTTCCAAGACTTGGCTCAAATCTCACGCTGACATGAGAATATGGTCCGTTTGCCGGATGCTCTGCCTGATATCCTGCATTCCACGGCGTTACACAGATCGCAATATATCCTGCACGTCCGCGCACCTGGCCGAACCACGGCATATATCCTCCTGCAGTTTCGAAAAATCCGTCAAAAATCACCGGCTTTAACTCCTGCGGCCATGTATTCGGGATCAACATGCCCTGTTCCTGGTTCAGAAGTGTATACCAGTCTTCTTTCGCTTCTTCAAATTCCATTTCACCCGGCCAGAGTACTTTCTGCACCTGAAGCCCCTCTTCTTTTACAGGAATCCACTCAAAAAATACGTCCCCCGTCGCCTCTTCAATCCACACAAATGTTTCAAAGGTGTAAGGAGTTTCTGTACCGTTTACACAAAATCCCTCATAAACACTGAGGATTCCGCTTCCCGTTCCATTCTCGGCTTTTTCATGTGAAATTCTGCTGGCATCCTGAAACAGAAATTCTCCTTCTTCACAAATCATCTTCGGTACATAATTACCGGCCCATCTCCATGCTTCCTGATCTCTTCGCATCTCAAAGGTCAGCTTATTCTCATCGAATATAAGAGTTGTACCTGCTTTAGTGATCTCAATCATACCAATTTCCTTCCTTTTTGTCCATTTTGTTCAGTTTCACCCTATTGTATTTCCAATTATACATGGTTTTGCATAAACCCGCTTGCCTTATTATATGATTTTCTTGTCTTATTATCCATATTCTGCTACAATAACGAAAAGGAGGCAGCTTCATGACCTATGTAAAAACACATTTAAAAAGAGAAATTGTCATTAATTCCATTATTACCATACATTATTTTGAATACATACGGGATTTTATTTTTCATGGCGAAGCTCATGATTTCTGGGAATTTGCCTATGTAGACAAGGGAAGTGTCCGGATCCAGGCCGGTGAGGAACAGTATCTTCTTCATGCGGGTGATATCATCTTCCACGAGCCAAACGAATTTCATGCAATCGAATCTGTCGGCAATACATCTCCGAATCTTGTTGCCGTATCATTCGTTACCCACTCTTCTGCTATGCAGATATTCAGGCAGAAGCGTTGTACTTTGACAATGGAAGAACGTACCCTCATATCCAAATTGATCAGCATTGCACGCGAAACACTTGCCACTCCGATGAACCTTCCATCCATCGAACAGGTCAAACTGCGCCCCAATACACCGTTCGGCTCTGAACAGCTGATTCTTCTTTATCTGGAGTTTTTCCTGATTACCGTTGCAAGGAATCACGCCAACACCCAAAATGTTTCTCCGCAAAACCCGGTGCCAAAGATTTCTCCAGAACGCGTAATGAATAAGAGTGAACGTATAGAAAAAATCATTGAATATATGGAATTTCACATCTGCGAACAGCTTACAATCTCAGATATCTGTGAGGCACATTCTCTAAGCCGTTCTGCCCTGCAGTCCCTGTTTCACAAAGAAAAAGGCTGCGGCGTTATTGAATATTTTAACAATATGAAAATCGAACGTGCCAAGGATATTATTCGTGATGGTACGATGAATTTTACAGAAATTGCATATTTTCTTTCCTACAGCTCGCTGCAGTATTTTTCCAAACAATTTAAAAAAGCAACCGGAATGTCCCCGTTGGAGTATTCATCCTCCGTCAAAGGCATCAGCCGGTCACTTCGAAGAGAAGATACAGGGAGAAACATTTAAGTTTCTCCCTGCTGTTTTTCCCATTTTTATATTATTTATCTCCATATCCATCCGGATTCTGGCTCTGCCATCTCCAGGAGTCTTCGCACATTTCTTCCAGTCCGCGTTCTGCTACCCAGTGCAGTTCATTCTTCGCCTTTGTAGCGTCACAGTAACAGGTTGCAATGTCTCCTGCACGGCGCGGTTTAATCTCGTAAGGGATTTCTTTTCCGCATGCCTTGCTGAATGCTTTTACCATGTCAAGTACGGAATATCCATTTCCTGTTCCCAGGTTGTATACGGATACGCCCGCTTTTTCTTTCAGCTTTTCTACAGCGCGTACATGTCCAATAGCAAGGTCTACAACGTGGATGTAATCGCGCACTCCTGTGCCGTCATGAGTATCGTAATCATTTCCGAATACGCCGAGTTTCTCTAATTTGCCGATAGCAACCTGAGTAATGTACGGGATCAGGTTGTTCGGGATTCCTTTCGGATCCTCGCCGATTTTTCCGCTCTTATGCGCACCGATCGGATTGAAGTAGCGGAGCAGTACCACGTTCCATTCCGGATCTGCTGTATGTAAATCCGTCAGGATCTGCTCTAACATCCATTTTGTCCAGCCGTATGGGTTGGTACATGTTCCTTTCGGGCATTCTTCTGTGATCGGGATAAATGCCGGATCTCCGTAAACCGTTGCAGAAGAGCTGAAAATAATATTCTTCACGCCGTGATTTCTCATAACATCACACAGCACAAGTGTACCGGCAATATTATTATCATAGTATTCGATCGGTTTTACAACAGATTCTCCTACTGCTTTGAGTCCTGCAAAATGAATAACAGATTCGATATCTGCTTCTTTATCGAAAATTTCATTCATTGCCTCTTTGTCGCGGATGTCTGCTTCATAGAATTTCACAGTTTTTCCTGTGATCTCCTCCACTCTTTTCAGAGCTTCTTTAGAAGAGTTATATAAATTGTCCACAATAACTACTTCATATCCTGCATTTAAGAGCTCCACACAGGTATGGCTTCCAATAAAGCCCGCCCCTCCTGTTACTAAAATAGACATGCCTTTTCCTCCTTGATAAATTGATTCATTTCTTACATTATCAGGTTGATTATATCACACTTTTCACTATTTTTGATACTTTTTCACGATTTCGTTCATTGTATCCCACTTTGCTTCCATATCCTTGACCAGTGTAAACTGTGTTCTGCATCTGTCCAGATTGTGGTTTTCTCTGTGGATCTTGAAATAATGATCGCCTTCGAGATAGTCTGTCAGGAACCGCATACCGCACTCGAATGTCATCACTTTGGCACCCATCGGAAGCAGCTCAACTTCTCTTGGAGTGAGCTTGCCGCCGCATCCTTCCAGATATCCGTTTACATATACGTCGAACAGATTCATATCACAGGATACTTTGCTTAAATCCTGTTCATCCTCTGCCGCTGTACTTGCACCAAAACGAATGGAATCACCAAAGTCATGCATCGCAAGACCCGGCATTACTGTATCAAGGTCGATGACGCAGATGCCCTTTCCGGTCAGGTTGTCAATCATAACGTTATTTAACTTTGTATCATTATGTGTAACACGAAGCGGAATTTCTCCCTTTTCCAGAAGTTCTCCGAATACATTTGCCACGTCCTCATGTTCCAGAACAAAATTGATTTCATCCTGTACATATTTTGCGCGTCCGCAGACATCCGCCTCTACCGCCCTTTTAAATGTTTCAAATCTTGCTTTTGTATCATGGAAGCCTTTGATTGTCTCATGCAGGCTGTCTGCCGGATAATCCGCCAGAAGTCTCTGGAAGTTTCCGAATGCATATGCACTCTGGTAAAAGTCTTCCGGTTTTTCTACCTGATCGTAGCTGGAAGCATCTGTGATAAATTTGTAGGAACGCCAGTATTCTCCTTTATAGTCAACAAAGTACGGCTTACCGTCTACGGCCGGAATAACATTAAGTGTCTCTCTGTCCGGATCTCCGCCGTTTTCAATGATCTTCTTTCTCAGATAGGATGTTACTCCGATAATATTTTCCATCAGAGCTACCGGGTCTGTGAATACTTCTTTATTCATTCTCTGAAGAATCACTTTGATCTTTCCCATCTCTGCAATCTCAAATGTCAGAAGAAATGTATCATTGATATGTCCGTTTCCGTACGGTCTTTCATCAATCAGCATTCCTTCGTATTGAAAATTTGCAATCGCTTCATCGATCTGTACTTTATTTACACGCGCCATCTCTATTTGTCCTCCCATAATTTCTGCGGATATACTCCTGCGTCTTTAAGTGCCTGAATGGCAGCTACAACAACCGGTTTGTCTTCCTTATAAGTTACACCGTACCATTTGTCTTCCGATTCCAGAACAGTTACTGTTGCACGTTCTTCTCCAAGCAGTTTGCTTACAACAGCCGGGAGGAAGTATTCGCACTTCATCGGGTTTTCTTTCAGGCCACTCTCAAGGAATGCCGGGAATCCTGCCTTGATCTCGTCCAGAATACTTCTTGTGAATCCCCACATATTCATGGATACAAGCGTGTCCGGATCTACAGATACCCATGTTTCCCCATCATCTTCAGAGTAGGCGATGCCTCCGTCTCTCTTCTCGATGCGTGTTCTTTCATTAATTGCAACAAGCTGTTTGTTCTCATCCAGCTCGCAGATTCCTCGTGCCACGTGGCCATTGTCTGTAACTGTATTTTTCAGACGGTAACCAACCATCGTGTAACGGTATTTATCGTCATCTTCGTGTGTTGTCAGATAGTTGTAAATCACTTCAAACGCATGGCGTCCGTAGTAGTCGTCCGCATTGATAACCGCGAACGGTCCGTCCACTTCATCGATGGCGCTTAAAACAGCATGTGCAGTACCCCAAGGTTTCACGCGTCCTTCCGGCACCTCGAAGCCCTCCGGAATGTTATTCAGATCCTGGAATACATACGCAACATCCATGATCTCTTCCATTCTCTTTCCTACTGCCTCTTTAAAATCAGCTTCGTTCTCTTTTTTAATAATAAATACGACTTTCTCAAATCCTGCACGCTTCGCATCAAAGATAGAGAAATCCATGATAATGTGTCCTTCTTTATCAACAGGGTCGATCTGCTTTAATCCGCCGTATCTGCTTCCCATTCCTGCTGCCATAATTACTAAAACTGGTTTTTTCATATCCGAAACCTCCTTATTTTTTTCAGAACTTTTCCGTTCCTCTTCACGCTTTTTGTTTCTGACATCATTGTATGATAAAACCGAGGAAAAATCTTTGTCTGATATTTGATTTCATTTGTACAATCTGCATTTTTACTTTGACATTTTATACCGGAATGGGCTATGATGGAGACAAGAAGAAACCGATAGCGTATGATAATTAGAAAGGCGATGGATGCGATGACATATAAAGGAATTTCTTTTCGAAAAGAACTACTTATTGACCAGTTATTTTCCCTTCATTATTTTGAATACATGAGTACTTTTTCTTTTCCTGGAGAATCTCATAATTTCTGGGAATTTGTCTGTGTGGATAAAGGGGAAGTCACCATCGGCGCCGGTGATCAGATCTACACACTGAAAAAGGGGGACATTGCTTTTCACGAGCCGAATGAATTTCACTGGGTAAAGGCAAATGGAAGTATTGCGCCAAATCTGATCGTCATCTCCTTTTCCTCAAAAAGCCCGATAATGAACTTTTTCCGGAAAAAGATTTTACGAACCGACGATTTTGCCAGGAGCCTGCTCGCCCGGATCATTACAGAAGCCGGCAATTTTCTGGAGGGCCGGCTTGACGATCCATATCAGACAGTGCTCCGTCCAAAGTCTTCTCAGCCTCCTGCTTCCGGCCAGCTGATTCAGCTTTATCTGGAGGAACTGATGATCTATTTCTACCGGAAATATTCCGATCTTTCCACCCCGGCAGACGAAAAGCCGGACAAGCCGGACAAGCCGGACAAGACCATGAAAGAAAATATCGATACAGAGGTCTTTAACCGGGTCGTTGCCTACCTCGGCCAGCACCTTTCCGGGCGGGTCACAATCGAAACAATCTGCAAAGACAATCTGATCGGGAGATCTCAGCTCCAGAAAATATTCAGCAAAAAATCCGGTCTTGGCATCATCGAATACTTTTCCAATATGAAGATCGAAGCTGCAAAGGAACTGATACGCACCGAACAGATGAATTTTACACAGATATCAGAAAAACTCGGTTACACCTCCATCCACTATTTTTCCAGGCAGTTTAAAAAGGTAACCGGAATGACACCTTCCGAGTACGCCTCATCCATCAAGGCCATGGCAGACCGGAGCCATCGCCCGCAGCCGGATCAGGATTCGGAATGATTTACACAGATCTAACATAATATTTGCACTTTATTTACAGGTTACTTTTATAATCAAACAACAAGACAGGAAATACAGGTGATTTTATGATTTATCAATATGGAGAACAACTCCTTCCCATTCCATTTGCCGAATGGGAAACAGCGCGGGAGCCTGCAATATTTGTAACAGACTCCAAACATGCTCCGGATATTCTGGAGCAGGCAAATATCATATATGAAAATGAAATTTCCTTATCCAAAATCCGGTTCTGCAAACTGGAAACCCAGCAGGAATGTCTCGTAAGCACTTTCTGCATTCCCAAACTGGCAGATGTCCTCGGAAGCAGATACCGCATTTACCTCTTTGTCAATCGTCATAATATCGTAATCGTAGATGATGATGGATTCTCCGACCGGCTGATATATCGAATACAGCAGAAGAAAGCACATCAGGGTGAAACAAAAGAACGATTCCTCTATAATTATATTTCTGAGTTTATCAGTCTGGATCCGGAAATTCTGAGCAATTATGAAAAACGACTATTTCAAATGGAAGAGGATGTCATACAGGAAAAAGTAAAAAACTTTCAGCACGAACTGATTCCCCTGCGGCGCGAACTGCTCACATTCCGCAGCTATTATGATGAAATCATGGATCTTGGACGCGCACTTGAAGAGAATGAAAATGGCTTTTTTATCAAGAAGCATCTCAAGTATTTTGGCACGATCGGAGACCGGGCCGACCGGCTGCTGAGTAAAACAAACCATCTGTTGGATTACGCACAGCAGATTAAAGAAGCCTACCAGTCCCAGATCGATGCCCGGCAGAACAACAACATGCAGTTCCTGACCGTAATTTCCACCATCTTCTTCCCGCTCACCCTCATCACCGGATGGTTTGGAATGAACTTCAAAAACATGCCGGGGCTCGACAACGGCTATGGAAGCGTCGTCATACTCTGCATTCTCATCATCATACTATGCATCATTATATTCAAAAAAAAGAAGCTGATTTGATGTTTTTTTGGTTATTTTTTTGGGGACGTGTTCCGGTGCATCGGAACACGTCCCCAAAATTAGCATTATTTAATTATTTCTTTATACTGTCTGTGATGTTTTAATGCTTCGGTCATTTCTGCCATGCGGCTGGTGTCTCCGATGAGGATGACGCCGCAGAGGCGGTTGTTGAGGAAGTAGTATTTCTGGTACTGTTTTTTTCCTTCGTCTTTGTATTCTACGGTTTTGTAGATGAGGTCCGGATTTTGTCCGTTGTCGCCTGCTGCGAAGAGGGCGGTGTTCATGCCGTGGAAGCTTAATGCTGCCGGTACGGTGCTGTAGGTGTTGTCGTCTCCTGCCGCCTGTGCTCCGGCTGTTTTTCCTTCTTCTACTGCCTGCGGCCAGATGGCATAATTGATGCCTTCGTACTGTGCGCAGTCTCCGCATGCGTAGATATCCGGAATGTTTGTTTCCATCTTCTCGTTGACAATCACTGCTCGGTCTGTCTCAATGCCTGCTTCTTTTGCAAGTGCGGTGTTTGCTCTTACGCCGCAGGATACGATAACGAGTTCAGCCGGGATCACGGTGCCGTCAGCGAGGCGTACGCCTTCTGCTTTTTCGCCGCCTTCGATGGCTTCGATCTGTACGCCGGTGTGGATCTGGATTCCCTGTCCTTCGCTGATCTTCTTGAGCATTTCTCCTGCCGTTTTATCAAGCTGGCGTCCCATCAGTACCGGTGCCAGTTCCAGCACTGTCACTTCGCATCTGGATTTTTTGAGTTCCCATGCCGCCTCCAGGCCGAGAACGCCTCCGCCGATGACAACTGCGTGTTTTGTCTCTTTTAATTTCTCTGCTACTTTCTTTGTATCGGAAAGCCTCCGGATTGCAATGACTCTGTCTTTGTCCGCTCCTTTGATCGGCGGAATGAAACATTCGGATCCCAGTGCATAAATCAGTTTTGTATAATGATATTTGCTTCCGTCATCCAGATGTACTTCTTTTGCTTCCGGATCGATTTTGACTACTTCGTGTCCAAGAATCTGGTAAATATGATTTTCTTCGTACCAGGATGCGTCTTCCACTGCGATCTGTTCTTCATTCAGACCTGCCATGATGGATTTGGTCAGCATCGGACGGTTGTATGTCCGGTAAGGTTCATTGGAAATCATCGTAATGGTTCCGGTACGGTCTCTTTTCCGGATTGCTTCTGCTGCATAGTGGCCTGCTGCTCCGTTTCCGAGAATGATATAGAAATTCTTTGTATCATTGGAAAATTCGTTCTCTTCCGCCTCCACTTCCACAAAGTTTTCCGGTCCTACTCCGCAAACCGGGCAGATGTCAATGGAGGAATCAAAAACAGCGCCGCAGACAAGACATTTTACCAGTGTTCTTGCTCCTTTTTTCTTCTTTGGATTCTCTTTTTCCTGAAGAAGGCATCCGAAGTTAAATCCGTAATCAAAGGCATCCTGAAGCTGATTTTCGTCTGGTTTAAACCGTACACGGAATCCTTCTGTTACCTTCATATTCAGCTGTTTCAGTCTTTCGATCAGATGCGGTACGGCCTCTCCGCTCCATCCATAGCTTCCGAATGCGCTGGCGAGTTTTCCGCCGTGTGTTCCCGCAAAGATGGAAGTTGTAAGATCCCAGATCGGTTTCAGGGCTTCTCCTACGATTGTTGGTGACCCGAGCAGAATACCGTCCGCAAATCCAAGCTCTTCAAGTACTTTTGCCTGATCAGCCTCTACCATATCATAAGCCCGCACATCGATATCCCCGCTTGCACGGATTCCTTCTGCAATCTTTTCCGCCAGGGATTTGGTATATCCGTAGGCGCTGACATATGGCATGATCACTGTTTTCTTTGGATTTGGATTGACTACTGTGCTCCATTCTTCGTAGGTATTCAGAATAAAGTCAATCTTATCATCGATAACCGGTCCATGTCCGGTGCAGATCATGGAAATGTCCAGTTCGCGCACTCTTTCCAGTGCTTTTAACATGAACGGCTTGAACGGCCCGATAATATTATCATAATAATATTTTGTGGCTCTCATATAGCCTTCCCAGTCTGTCACCTTGCTCAGCAGGACATCGTCAAATCCGTAATGGGATCCGAAGGAATCACAGGTAACAAGAATCTGTTCTTCTTCAATATAAGTATACATGGTATCCGGCCAGTGCAGGTTCGGTACAAAGAGGAAACGGAGCGTACGGTCTCCGATCTTCATTGTCATGTTGTCTCTTGCCGGAATTCCGGTAAAGTCTCTGTTTACGATCTCTTTCAGGAATCCAAGGGCGCAGCCTGTAGCGATGATTTTCATGCCCGGGTTCAGATCCAGAAGCCGCTCCACACTGCCTGCATGGTCCGGCTCGGTGTGCTCTACAACAAGATAGTCAATGCTCTCCACATCGGTAATTTCTTTCAGTTTCTCCAGATAATCATCGAAAAATTTCTCTTTTGCAGTTTCGAAGAGGATGGTCTTGTCCCCTGTTTTCAGAACGTAAGAATTGTATGTTGTTCCAAATTCTGTGTACATGATAATGTCAAATACACGCAGATCGGCATCTACAATTCCTGTCCAGTAAAAATTCTCCCTTAGTTTCAGTGCTTTCATTCTCTAACCTCCGGTTATGTCTGATAAAAATAATAATTACTGTTTTCAGTATAATCCATGTCGGTAAAAAAATCCAGCTTTTTTTCACAATCTGCAATTCCTCTTTTCATCCGCATTCTTCGGCAAATGCGCAGACAAAGCCGCCGGGAATTTCGCTTCCCGACAGCCCCTTTGATTTAAAACAATCGTTTTTTCAAGAACAGTATCTCTACGCCCTGCTCATGCCGTCTACACTCAGAATCACTCCTGTAATATAGGATGCTTCCTCTGATGCCAGAAATACAAATGCGTTGGCAATATCTTCCGGCTGCCCGAGACGGCGGAGCGGAATCTGCGCAATCAGCGGATCAATCACTTCTTTCGGTACCGCTTTCATCATATCCGTCTCCGTAATTCCCGGTGCCACCGCATTGACACGGATTCCTTTCGGCCCAAGCTCCCGTGCCAGCGAGATTGTCATTCCATTTACTGCAAATTTGGAAGTCGGATAGGCCACTCCTGCTGCCTGTCCGGAGATACTTACCATCGATGAGGTGGATAAGATCACTCCTTCTCCCTGCTCCACCATATAATCCACAACTGCTCTGGATGCGTTAAACACACCTTTCACATTTAGATTCATGACCTTGTCAAACAATTCTTCCGTATATTCTGTAAACGGAACACTGTCCGAAACACCTGCATTATTGACAAGAATATCGATTCGTCCGTATGTGTCATGTATGCCTTTTACAGCTTCCCGTACAGATTCCAGACTGGAAAGATCCGGACAGATTCCCTCCACGGAAGCCCCCGGAATGCTCTCTTTCAGCTGAGCGACTGCTTTATCCGCCGTCTCCTGCCTGCTGGCAGCCACAATCACTTTTGCTCCTTCTTCGAGAAAACGTTTTGCTGTAGCAAATCCGATTCCGCGGCTCCCTCCGGTAATCAATGCAACTTTGTCTTTCAGTTTCATATCATACGCCTCCTTTTTGTTCGTCCTCTTTATTTATCATTATCATAACACATTTTTCAGATTTTTCGGTGATAAACTCACAATAGTATGATAAAATCAGATTATCAAACGCACAGGGAGGAGTATTATGATTTATTATGATGACGGCATCATCCTGATCCGGACGCTGGCCCCGGATGATGCGCAGATTCTTGCAGAGGAAGAACAGCTCCAGGGCGACCATGTGACCCGCGAAAAATATGACATGCGTCTTCAGGATCAGGCAGAGGGAAAAGCCGTGGCACTGGCTGCCGAATACCAGGGGCAGACAGCCGGTTATATCAGCATCTACCCGGATTCTGACCGGGGCGCCTTTGCAGGAAAAGGGCTGCCGGAACTGGTTGATTTTGGTGTCCTGAAAAAATACCGGAACCATGGGATCGGCTCTCTTCTGATGGATACCGCAGAACAGATTGCTGCCGGATTTGCCGATACAGTCTATCTTGGTGTCGGGCTTCACAGCGGCTATGGAAGCGCCCAGAGAATGTACATCAAACGCGGATACATTCCGGACGGAAGCGGCGTCTGGTATGGAGATCATATCTGTGAACCTTATACAGACTGCTGTAACGACGATGATCTCATACTATATCTGTCGAAAAAACTATAACTGCAAAAAGACCGCCCGGCAGAAATATCTTTCTCTCTGCCGGGCAGTCCTTTTTACCTTTATCATTTACTGCACTGCCTTCCAGAACAGTGCCTCCATTTTTTCATATCTGCACAGGAAAGACTCCTTGCTCGCCTCCATCATCTCATCTCTGGAAACCCGCGCAAACCGGATTACATAACCTCTTTTCAGCGCAAGCTCCCGGATAAACTCTCTCTGTGTCCTTCCATTACCTTCCCGAAACGGGTGCAGCGCATTAATTTCGGAAAAATAATAGGCAAGACGTCTGACAATCCGCTCTTTCGGAAGCCCTGCAAGGTAATGCTCCTCTTTCAATTTTCCGAACAGTTCATCGGCCTGCCCCTCAATAAAACGTGCTTTGCAAAAGACGGCCGATTTGGAAATATCAACCGTACGGATCTCCCCTGCCCAGGAATAGAGATCCTGGAACAGGTATCTGTGAATGCTCTTTAGGTGATCCAAATCAAAATCACCTTTCACGGGAACATCCAGCAAATCGCTCATGCGGAACATCGTAAGCCGTCTCTCAGCCTCTTCCAGTTTCGCCTGATCCCGGATGTCCATCTTGTTGATCAGTACGTCCGAATCCGGATAACAGTAAATCGTATCACTCATTTATGCCTCCGCGTATTCTGCCAGGATCTCCTCCCTGAATTTGTCTTTGTCTGCCGCTTTCCGGTACTGGTTTAACAGCTCCAGGTCTTCTTCTGTCAATGTCAGCCTTTCCATCTCCATGGAAACTTTGACTTCTTCTGCCTTTTCCTGTTCTGTGTAAGCCTGCGGCATTTTTACTTCAAACGGAATACTTTTTGTCATGATGATCTGTTTCAACAGCATATTCACTACAGAAGACAGATTCGTTCCGAGCTCTTCCAGAATCACACTGGCCTGCTCTTTGTCTCTCTCATCTGTCCGTACCTGTAAAAATGTCTTCGCCATTGTTCTGCACCTCCCGTATTCTATTTTACATTTTTGTATTTACATTGTCAATACGCTCAACGTCGAGAAGCAGGA
Source organism: Drancourtella massiliensis (assembly GCF_016900655.1). Lineage (GTDB taxonomy): Bacteria > Bacillota > Clostridia > Lachnospirales > Lachnospiraceae > Sellimonas > Sellimonas catena. Next base: position 53,193 of record NZ_JACJKH010000010.1, on the reverse strand, counting down.
CCCAAAATCCTGCTCCTCCTCATAATCAAACCGAAAACTCTCACCCGCCGATCGTCTGTCTTCTTTCCCTGTCTGTCCTATTTTCTTCTCTGCCTGCAGACCTCATACATCAGAATTCCCGCTGCCATGGCCGCATTTAAAGACTCTACCTGACCATGCATCGGAATCTTGATTTTATGCTCCGCCTCAGCACATATCTCTTCCGGAAGACCATTTCCCTCATTTCCAATAAGAAATGCCGTCGGTTTTGTATAATCTTCCTCATCATAGAAACGGCTGTCATCCAGATGTGCCGCATACGTGTGAATTCCATGTTGTTTTAGAAGGCGAACAGTCTCTTTCATATCATCTACACAAACTGCTCTCATCCGGTAAATCGATCCCATCGTGGACCGGATGACTTTGGGCTGATAAAGATCCGCGCAGTTCGAACCAAGGATCACTCCTGTCACCCCGGCACCCTCCGCCGTCCGAAAAATCGTTCCCAGATTTCCCGGGTCCTGCAGATGATCCAGCACCATCAGAAAAGGTGCCCTTCCGTCTTCTCCGTGAAGAAGCTCGTCCATCGTCCAGGACATTCTCCGAATCACCCCGAGAATTCCCTGCGGCGTTTTTGTATCCGACATGTGGGCAAACACTGTATCACTTACCATCTCCGCTTTCTTTTTTAAATGTTCCGGCAGATCCGGATATTTTTGCAGAAATGTCTCTGAAATATACAGCTCTTTGATCCGGCTTTCCGGCGCTTCCTTCATCATCCGGATCCCCTCTACGATAAAGATTCCTTCCTCATTTCTTGCTTTTGCCTTTTTCTGCAGCTTCAGTATCCGCTTGATTTTCTGATTTGCTGTACTTGTAATCATGACGCGCTCTCTCCTGATTCTCCCATTTTCACTTCCAGAATCCGTCTTACGGATTCATCGATCCGGTCTTCCGATATTGTGCCGGAATTTACTGCGCTCAAAATTCCCTGATATGCATCCTCAAAATTCTGCGGCATCAGAATCATGTCAACTCCCGCCTGAACAGCCTGTACCGCTGCCTCAGCAGATGTATAGTCATTTGTAATTGCTCCCATATTCATAGCGTCCGTAATCACGATCCCGTCAAATCCCAGATCATTCCTCAGCATCTCTGTCACTACTTCTTCGGACAGAGAAGCCGGTGTATCATCCTCCAGAATATTCGGAAGAGAAATATGCCCAACCATTACAAACTCTGTGTCCGCATCAATCGCAGCCTGAAATGGAAGGAACTCGCACGATTCCAGCTCTTCCTTCGTGCTGTTTAAATACACCGTCCCCTCATGGGAATCCCCGCTCGTTCCTCCGTGTCCCGGGAAATGCTTGGCCACTGTATAAATCCCCTGGCTGTGGAATCCCTTTATCGCCTCGGATACCATCTCTGACACTGTCTCAGGATCCGATCCGAATGCCCGGTACTGCGCAACCGTATTCTCCTGGTTTGTCCAGACATCCGCCATCGGAGCAAAATCCATATTAAAGCCAAGCTCTTTCAGATACGTTCCGATCGTCTCGCCCGCATCATACGCCTTCTGACTGTCCCCGGATGCACCAATCTCTGACATATTTCCTACATTCTCAATGCCAAGAGCCGCATTTCCCGCAATCCGTGCTACTGTTCCGCCCTCTTCATCCACGGAAAGGAACGGCTCCACTCCGACCACCTCTTTGGAAAATCCTGTAATCGTATCATTCCACGTCTTGATCTGATCCTGAGAGACCAGATTATTTTCCATCATGATCAGACCGCCCACCGGCCGCTCCTTATAGGCTGTTTCCGTCACCTCTCCCGGATTCCATGTTCCCTGAACACCTGTCAGAGCATCCGGTGTGATCATAAACATCTGCGCAATCTTCTCCTGCAGCGTCAGCCCCTCCAGCTTCTGATCAATCTCACTTTCCTGTGTCTTTGTCTCTTCTTCCCGTGTAGCCGAATCTTCTTTTGTCTGCTGCGAAGCACCCTCCTGCTCCGCCTCATCACGCCCTGCATTGCTAAAATAGATCACTGCAGCAAACGCACCTGCCGACAAAAGCATACATCCGATTCCAAGCGCCAGTCTCCCCGTTCTTCTCCTTCTGCGTTTCCTTCTCTTTCCGCTCATATAATCCCCTTACTATATTAATTATTTAACCTGAAATTTATAAAAATTTTATTATCAGCTTTAAGAGTATTATAATCGAAACACCCTGTCAACCCCCGTTTTCCGCGAATTTCCGGAAGTCTGCACGATTTTGGGGACGTGTTCCGTTGCATCGGAACACGTCCCCAAAAATTCAGAAACAATTCACTATACTTTAAAGCGGTATCCAACTCCCCAGATGGTTTCAATATACTGTGGCTTGGATGTGTCGTACTCGATCTTTTCGCGGATTTTTTTGATATGTACTGTAACGGTCGCAATGTCTCCGATCGATTCCATATCCCAGATTTCACTGAACAGCTCATCCTTGGTATATACATGGTTTGGATGGCTCGCCAGGAATGCGAGGAGATCGAATTCTTTCGTCGTAAATGCTTTTTCTTCTCCGTTTACCCACACACGTCTTGCTGTGGTGTCAATCTTCAGTCCACGGATTTCGATGATTTTATTTTCTTCCGCGTGGCTTCCAATCAGGCGTTCATATCTTGCAAGATGTGCCTTGACTCTGGCTACCAGTTCGCTCGGACTGAATGGTTTGGTCATATAGTCATCTGCGCCAAGACCTAGTCCCCGGATTTTATCAATATCATCTTTCTTTGCGGATACCATGATAATCGGCACATCTTTTTCGTCCCGTACTTTCCTGCAGATCTCAAATCCGTCTACTCCTGGAAGCATGAGGTCCAGAATCAGAAGATCAAAGTCTTCTTCCAGTGCCTTTTTCAGTCCTGCGTTTCCGTCATTTTCCACCTCTACCTCAAATCCACTGAGTTCCAGATAGTCTTTCTCCAGATCCGCGATCGCTTCTTCATCTTCTATAATAAAAATCTTACTCATAAATTGGTACCTCCTGATATTTTCGGATGACAAAGTACATTACCGTCCCTGTGCCCGGTCTGCTTGTGGCCCAGATTTTTCCGCCATGTTCTTCAATAATTTTTTTTACAATGGAAAGCCCGATTCCGCTCCCGCCTTTGGATGAATTTCTGGAAGCATCCGTCCGGTAAAAGCGGTCAAAAATATATGGCAGATCCTTCGCGTCGATTCCTTTTCCGTTATCCTCCAGCTCCACCTGGATAAAGTCGCCCACATCTTTGACCCTCAGGTTGATCCGCGGCTGCTGTTTGTCCATATATTTCAGGGAATTACTGATAATATTATTGACAACACGCATCAGCTGCTCGGCATCCGCAATAATCTTGACATCGTCTTCAACATAATTAAAATATCCAAATTCCACGCCCTGATTTGTGAGTTCGGAAGACAGATTCTCCGCACAGTCATTAAAATAGTCATTGACCCGGACGGGGGCGAAATTGTATGGAATCCGGTTTGTATCAATCTTTGTGTAGAACGTCAGCTCGTTAATCAGTGTGTTCATCTCATTTGCCTTGTTGTAGATCGTTTTGATATAACGGTCCATTTTCTCCGGCGTATCTGCCACTCCATCCATAATCCCTTCCACATATCCTTTGATTGCTGTAATCGGTGTCTTCAGGTCATGGGAAATATTACTGATCAATTCTTTGTTGTCTTTATCATTTTTCAGCTTTTCTTCCGCATTCTCCTTCAGCCTTTTTCGCATTTCTTCAATGTCCTTGCACAGCTGCCCGATCTCGTCGTCTTTTTCTGGATGAAGCTCAAAATCCAGCTCTCCTTCCGTGATGCTCTTTACCGCGATCTCCATCTTCTCAATCGGCCGCAGAAGGCTGCCGTAAATCCAGAGAATCATCAGCATTGCCGTAAGGGCAAGAATCAGGATCACACCAATGATCATGGTGCTGAGAAATTCGTGAACTTCCGGAATTTGATTCAATGTACCGATCGACTGCTTAAAGTCCCGGTACTCCTCACCTGAAATCCCATAGGTACGTTCGATGGCTTTAATATGATAGTTCGCCACACCCCATACAGCAAAGCCGGTCAAAACCGCCGGCAGAATCGTAATGATTACGAATGAAATAATCAATTTTGTCTTCAATTTCAAAACAGTTCTTCCTCTCTGCTTTCTCTGCTCTGATCACAGGTACAGTATATCACGAAAAAGGGCGCCTCCACTATAGGCGCCCCTAAAATTTTCTAAAGTTTTTATAAATACTTTTTCAGTGTTTCCACCTTATCAAGCTTCTCCCAAGGAAGATCCAGATCGTTACGTCCGAAGTGTCCGTATGCTGCTGTCTGTTTGTAGATCGGTCTTCTGAGGTCAAGCATTTTGATGATTCCTGCCGGTCTTAAATCGAAGTTTTCACGGATCATTTTTACCAGCGCTTCATCGGAAAGTTTTCCTGTCCCAAAGGTATCTACCCACACGGAAGTTGGCTGAGCAACTCCGATTGCGTAGGAAAGCTGTACTTCACATTTATCCGCAAGGCCTGCTGCCACTATGTTCTTTGCTACATAACGTGCTGCATATGCTCCGGAACGGTCTACCTTTGTGCAGTCCTTTCCTGAGAATGCGCCGCCGCCGTGACGTGCCATTCCGCCATAGCTGTCTACGATGATCTTACGTCCTGTCAATCCACTGTCACCGTGCGGTCCGCCGATAACGAAACGTCCTGTCGGATTGATGAAGAACTTCGTATTCTCATCGATCATCTTTTCATCGAGAATCGGATCAAATACATGTTTTTTGATATCTTCATGGATCTGCTCCTGTGTGACTGCAGGATCATGCTGTGTGGAAAGTACCACTGCCTCCAGACGTCCCGGCTTTCCTTCTTCATTATACTCTACTGTCACCTGGGCTTTTCCATCCGGGCGAAGATACGGGAGTGTTCCGTCCTTTCTCACCTTTGCAAGCTGCTTTGTGAGTTTGTGTGCAAGGGAAATCGGATACGGCATATACTCTTCTGTCTCATTGGACGCATATCCGAACATCATACCCTGATCACCGGCACCGATCGCTTCGATCTCCTCATCGGACATCTTGTTTTCTTTTGCTTCCAGCGCTTTATCAACGCCCATTGCAATATCGGAGGACTGCTCATCAATAGCTACCAGAACACCGCATGTGTCCGCGTCAAATCCGAATTTTCCTCTTGTATATCCGATCTCTCTTACCGTGTCGCGCACGATCTTCTGGATATCTACATATCCGTTGGTTGTAATCTCACCCATAACCATTACAAGACCTGTCGTTGTACATGTCTCACATGCCACACGGCTCATCGGATCCTGCTCCATCAAAGCATCCAGAATCGCGTCAGAAATCGCGTCACAGACTTTGTCCGGATGACCTTCTGTTACTGATTCAGAAGTAAATAATAATTTTTCCATCTTTTCCTGCCTTTCCTTTTCTCTCATATACTGTCTGTTTTCTCTGGCGGGCTTTTCTGCTGCACTAAAACATATTAATGCGCAATAAAAAGCAGCCCACCATAAGCGGACTGTTATATATACATCATATATCAATCCTCTTATTGTTCGATTACTCGCTCAGGCTGGCACCTTCCGTGACCGGGGTTGCCGTGGCTTCTCAGATCCTATGTATCTCCACCACTCTGAATAAGAGAAAATATAACTTGATTTACTTGTCACTGTACGGAATCATATCACCATCATATAATCCTGTCAAGAGTTTTTTAACAAAAGCAGGGATACGGTATCTCCGCACCCCACTCCTCACGCATTGTTTTAGCTGACTTTCAATTTGAATTTCTGAATCTCTTTTTCGCTTGAGACTTTCTCAATCTCTGCGCCAAGCTCTCTTAATTTCTCCTCAAACCGCTCATATCCACGCTGAATATAAACAATGTCATCCACAATCGTAATACCGTCCGCAGCAAGTCCTGCAAGTACCAGTGCAGCTCCGGCCCTCAGATCCGGCGCGCTCACTCTTGCTCCGGAGAACCGCTCCACGCCCTCGATCGTCGCGGAATTTCCTTCAATCTTGGAGACCGCGCCCATACGTGCAAGCTCATCCAGATATTTAAAACGGTTTTCAAAAATGCTTTCTGTAATCGTACTTGTTCCTTCGCACAATGCCAGCGCAACTCCCATCTGCGGCTGCATGTCTGTCGGGAATCCCGGATAAGGAAGGGTCTTCACCTGTGTATGACGCAGTTTCCCTTTTGAAACTACACGCACAGCGTCATCAAACTCTTCCACTTCGCATCCGATCTCTACAAGCTTTGCAATGGTCGCTTCCAGATGCTTCGGAATCACATTGAGTACTGTCACGTCGCCCTTTGTCACGGCTGCTCCAAACATAAAGGTACCTGCCTCAATCTGATCCGGAATAATAGAATACTCCGCCCCGTGAAGTCTGCTTACACCTTTGATCTTGATCACATCCGTACCTGCGCCTCTGATATTAGCTCCCATGCTGTTCAGGAAGTTGGCAACATCTACTACATGCGGCTCTTTTGCCACATTTTCAAGAATCGTCATACCCTCTGCCATCGAAGCTGCCATCATCACATTGATCGTAGCTCCTACGCTGACAACGTCAAAATAAATATGGCTTCCCACAAGTCTGTCCGCATCGGCAAGAATCTTTCCGTGCTCAATCTCCACTTCCGCTCCAAGGGCACGGAATCCCTTCAAATGCTGATCGATCGGTCTGCTTCCGATATTGCACCCGCCCGGAAGTGCCACTTCCGCGTGCTTATACTTACCGAGAAGGGCTCCTAAAAGATAATAGGAAGCTCGAATCTTCTTGATATAGTCATAATCAATATTAAAATCATGCACCGCTCCACCGCTGATCTGTACCGTATGACGGTCAATTCTCTTGATCTGCGCACCGATACCTTCCATTGCTTCTAATAAAACATTGATATCATTCACATCCGGAAGATTATCAATGTGTACTGTCTCATCCGTCATAATTGCAGCTGCAAGAATTGCAAGCGCCGCGTTTTTGGCTCCCCCTATAACAACTTCGCCAACAAGAGGAGTCCCTCCCTTAATAATATACTGCTCCATATCACACCTCGACTACTATTTAATCGTATCCGTAATTTCGTCCTGATCTATCTAAATTTTAACTAATGTTCATATAAATTTAACAAAGAACACTCTTACCGGATTAGTATAGCACAAATTTTCTGTTTGTAAAACTTTTATTTCTCGTTCCTTTTTGTGCCGACTGCCGGAGATGCAGACAGACCGGACTATTTATCCTCAGTTTTCTCCCCTGATATCACTGAGAACAGCAAGTACTTTTTCAACCGTCTCTCCCATCGATAAACCGTCTTCATTGATACGGACATCTGCATACTGTTCAAAAAGTCTGCAGCGTTCATCGTACAGTTCCCGCAGCGTCTGTCCTTCCTTCAGCACAACACCGCGGTTTCTTGCATTTTGGATCCGTGCCTCGATCTCTGTATACGGAACGTGCAGATACACAATCGTCCCGATCTCTTTGTAATGCTCCATCGCGTTTTCGCAGTACACGACACTCCCGCCCGGTGCGATCACCGCTTTTTCTGCCTGCACAGACGCATTAACCTGATTTTCGATCTCCAGAAATCCATCCGTTCCTCTTTCTTCAATAATCTCCCTGAGCAGCTTTCCTTCCTGCTCCTGTATCATAAGATCTGTATCGATAAACCGATATCCCAGACGCTTTGCTGTCACAACACCGATCGTACTTTTTCCAGATGCCGGCATACCTATGAAAATGAGATTTTTCTTCATCTGCCTTCCTCTCTTCTCGTGCCGCATTCTTCATTTTTAGAAAAAACGGTATCGATTTGTATTTCCATTCATATTTTATCATGGTTTAAACTTTGCGTAAACCCTGTATCCTGACGAAAAATTTAATAATAATGCCTGCAATTTCTGCGATGCCTACATCTTCTTTGCACAATTTCCTGATACAGAAGAATCTGGACCAGATCCATGAGAGTCTCTTCCCTGTCCTTTTTCTTCCGTTTAAGCTCCTGTGTTTCCACCTGCTCTTTTTCAATCTCCATGGCAATTTCCTTCTTCTCCCCTTCTTTCATTCTGTCATAAATCCGGCCTGCCATCAGATAGAGAAGCAGACGGTCCGGGTATTCGTCATAGATCATACTTCCCTCATATTCCATCCGGTCACACTCTTCTTCCACATACGGCAGGATTTTCTTTGCGGACATCGGATACATGCTCTTCATGTATTCCACATCACGACGGTCTCTTTTTTCCTCACCGTATTCCTTTAAATCCATCGGATAGGCCATATAATAAGGTAGTTTATGTTCCATATTCTTCGCACTTCCTGTCTGATATAATCTACTTTACCATATGCAAAAACTGGAATTTTGCAGCTTGCCTCCTTGTTTTCTTTTATTTTTTCAAATCCGTCCGGTTTCCTTTCAAAAATGGTGACGTTTCGACTCACTTCTGCTATAATCTCAATGGTGCAAAAAACGCACGAAAGGAATGTTGAGAAATGATAAGAAAAATCATCTGTTTATTTAAAAATGATATTGTTCTGCTGGTATCTCTGTGTCTGGCTCTTCTGTCCTGCCTGATCACGCCTCCCGGGCCTGCATATCTTGGCTATATCGATTTTCATACTTTGATTTTACTTTTCTGCCTGATGCTGATTGTGGAAGGTTTAAGGGAAGCAGGCTTTTTCCTCTATATAGGAGGGCTGCTTTTAAACAGGACTTCTTCCAGGAGAGGGCTCGCGCTTACCCTCGTATTTTTATGCTTTCTGAGCAGCATGTTCATTACCAACGATGTATCCTTGATTACGTTCGTCCCGTTCGGTATTCTGATCCTGAAAATGGGCCAGATGGAATCCAGGATCTGTTATCTGACTGTCCTGATGACAATCGCTGCAAATCTGGGAAGCATGTTCACCCCGATCGGAAATCCGCAGAACCTCTACCTGTATTCCCTTTCCGGAATGAGTCTTCCGGAATTTTTATGGCTGATGCTGCCTTTTACCGCACTTGCGGCCGTGCTTCTGGCTCTCTTTTCCTTCTTTGGAACAGAACGCGGATCAATCAGTATTCAGGTCGGAAAGTCCTCGTTTCCCGGCAGAAAAGATCTTCTGTTTTTCGGGATCCTTTTCCTTTTCTGCCTGTGTTCTGTCGCCGGCTTTCTGCCAGACCGGGCACTTCTGATTCTTGTTGCCGTCCCTCTTTTCTTTCGAAAGAGGATCTTGTTTGCAAGAATTGATTATGCGCTGCTTTTGACTTTTGTATTCTTTTTTATTTTTGTGGGAAATATCGATCATTTTGAAAGTCTGCGCATCTTTATCCGCTCTGTGCTCGAGAATCACGAACGGCCGGTCAGCATTCTCGCAAGCCAGGTCATCAGCAATGTTCCTGCTGCCATGCTGCTCTCGAATTACACATCCCGTATTTCCGAGCTGATCATCGGAACGAACCTTGGCGGCCTTGGCACATTGATTGCCTCTATGGCCAGCCTGATCTCCTACCGGCAGATTTCATCCGGATATCCGGAGCAAAAAGGAAAATATATCCGGATCTTTACCATCTGTAATCTTTTCTTCCTTCTCGTTCTCTATCTTGTCTTTTAGACAGATCAAAGATCCGGCTGCAAACAGTACAGGCAGATGCGGAAATGTTCTCAAGAAACAGTTTCCTCCATCTGCCTGATACATGATCACGCCGTCTATGCCTGGCGTTCTTTATAATGATGCGCATCTTCCAGCATCATGTCTTTTACTTTCATCAGCCGGATCTGAGAGCTTCTCTCGTTTTCATCCAGCTTCATCGTAATATATCTGATATTGTCCTGCGTCTCCGGAATGATGACATGTTCCAGCGCATTTACACGCCGTCTCGTCTTTTCAATCTCCGATGCCATCAGCTGGCACGCTTTTTCCGTTTCAGCCAGTTTTAACATATCCGGAAGAATATCGGCAAGCGACTTTACAGCTCCATCCAGATCGCTGGACGTAAAAGCAAAGCCGTATGAGTAGATATCGTTTGCATCGGCGGTCCTTGTCTTTGTCTCAAAAACAGGGATATCAACGCTCATGACATTCCGCTCTCCCACCTGAAGTTCCACCGACTGTTTCGGCATCATCAAAGCAGTTTTCAGAACCTCGCCGGACATACCGGCTCTTGCGATGACAAAGTTTTTGTTTGCCGCCTTGATACCGGCTTCCACTTTTTCTCTAAGCGCCATATTTTCCCTGACCAGATCAAGGAACTGGCGCATCAGCTCATCACGTTTATCTTTCAAGAGCTTATGGCCTCTTGTCGCAGTTACCAGCTTTTTCTTCAGCCTCGTCAGCTCCATACGGGTTGGTGTTACCTGTGTAGATGCCAAGCCAGTTCACCCCCATTTCTATTTGCCATAATACTGATCCAGATATTTATCATCGATACGTTTCAGCTCGCTTCTCGGTAAAATAGAGAGCAGCTTCCATCCGATTTCCAGTGTCTCCTCGATAGAACGGTCTGTTCCGTATCCCTGGGAAACGTATTCCTTCTCAAATGCATCTGCAAACTTTGCGTAGATCAGGTCAATTTCCGTCAGCGCTGCTTCACCGAGGATGACCATGAGTTCTTTCGCTTCTTTTCCACGTGCATACGCCGCAAAGAGCTGGTTCATCGTGTTGGAATGATCCGCACGGGTTTTTCCTTCACCGATTCCCTTGTCTTTCAGACGGGACAGAGACGGCAGTACATCGATCGGCGGCTGAACGCCCTTACGATAAAGATCACGGCTCAGGATGATCTGGCCCTCTGTAATATATCCGGTAAGGTCCGGGATTGGATGGGTCTTGTCATCTTCCGGCATGGTCAGGATCGGAATCATCGTGATACTTCCGCTCTTTCCTTTCTGACGTCCTGCTCTTTCATACATGGATGCAAGGTCTGTATACATATATCCCGGATAGCCACGGCGGCCCGGAACTTCTTTACGGGCTGCGGATACTTCACGGAGCGCGTCCGCGTAGTTTGTGATATCCGTCAGAATAACAAGTACGTGCATGTTTTTCTCAAACGCAAGGTACTCTGCTGCTGTCAGCGCCATCTTCGGCGTGGAAATACGTTCGATAGCCGGGTCATTTGCAAGGTTGACGAACAGAACCGTACGGTCCAGAGCTCCTGTCTCCCGGAAGCTTTCCACAAAGAAGTTGGATTCTTCGAATGTGATACCCATTGCCGCGAATACAACGGCGAACGGTTCATCGGTGCCCCGCACTTTTGCCTGTCTTGCGATCTGTGCGGCAAGCTGCGCGTGCGGAAGTCCGGATGCCGAGAAAATCGGAAGTTTCTGTCCACGGACAAGAGTGTTCAATCCGTCAATTGCGGAAACTCCTGTCTGGATAAACTCTTCCGGATAACTTCTCGCCGCCGGGTTCATCGGGAGACCATTAACATCCAGTCTCTCTTCCGGAAGGATTTCCGGCCCGCCGTCGATCGGACGTCCCAGTCCGTCAAAGACACGGCCGAGCATGTCTTCTGATACACCAAGCTCCATGCTTCTTCCAAGGAAACGTACCTTGCTGTTGGAAAGGTTGATTCCTGTCGCACTTTCAAACAGCTGTACCAGTACGGTATCTCCATCTACTTCCAGAACTTTGCACCGGCGGGTTTCACCGTTTACAAGTTCAATCTCGCCCAGCTCGTCGTATGCAACGCCTTCTACCCCGCGGACCATCATAAGCGGTCCGGCAACTTCCTGAATTGTTCTATATTCTTTTGGCATTTAGAAGTCCTCCTTTCCGAACGTGTCCGCTACTTCTGCTGTAAGCTCTTCTGTCACTTTCTGATAAGCATCATCCAGCTCATCTTCGTGAGTATATTTAAAACGTCCGATCTGCTCGCGTACCGGCATGCCGATCAGCTTGTTCATGGATGCTCCTTCGGAAAGAGCCCTGGAAGACTCTTCGTAGAACGCAAGCACAAGTTTCATCATGAGATACTGCTTCTTCAAAGAAGAATAAGTGTCAATCTCATGGAAGGAGTTCTGGTGCAGGAAGTCTTCACGGATGGACCGTGCGGCCTCCATCTTCAGACGGTCGGACGGTGACAGTGCATCCATACCTACCATCTTAACGATTTCGTCAAGTTCTGCTTCATCCTGAAGGAGTCCCATCATCTTCTGACGGTTATCCATCCAGTCCGCAGCTACTTCTTCGTTGAACCATTTTTCCATATCCTGCAGATACAGCGAATAACTGGTCAGCCAGTTGATCGCCGGGAAATGTCTCTTGTAAGCCAGGTTGGAATCCAGTCCCCAGAATACCTTTACGATACGAAGGGTTGCCTGGGATACCGGTTCGGAAATATCACCACCCGGAGGCGATACGGCTCCGATTACGGAAAGAGCCCCCTCTCGTCCGTCTTTTCCAAGAGAAACCACATGTCCTGCACGCTCATAGAACTGCGCCAGACGGCTTCCGAGGTAAGCCGGATATCCTTCTTCACCAGGCATTTCTTCCAGACGTCCGGACATCTCACGGAGCGCCTCTGCCCACCGGGATGTGGAGTCTGCCATCAAAGCTACGGAATATCCCATATCGCGGAAATATTCCGCGATCGTAATTCCTGTATAAATGGATGCCTCACGCGCTGCAACCGGCATATCCGATGTGTTGGCGATCAGAACGGTTCTCTCCATCAGGGACTCGCCTGTCTTCGGGTCCTTCAGTTCCGGGAATTCGTTCAGAACGTCGGTCATCTCGTTTCCACGCTCTCCACATCCGATATATACGACAATATCTGCTTCCGCCCATTTTGCAAGCTGATGCTGAATAACTGTTTTTCCACTTCCGAATGGTCCCGGAACCGCAGCCACACCGCCTTTTGCAATCGGGAAGAATGTATCGATAACACGCTGTCCTGTGATCAGCGGCATCTCAGGAGCAAGTTTCTTCTGATACGGACGTCCACGTCTTACCGGCCATTTCTGCATCATGGTAAGCTCTTTGTCTCCTTCCGGAGTGGAAAGTACCGCAACTACTTCTTCGACAGTGAAAGAACCGGAACGGATCTCTTTTACTGTTCCTTTTACATTCGGAGGTACCATGATCTTCTGCTGTACGACAATGGTCTCCTGAACAGTTCCGAGCACGTCTCCGCCCTCAACTTCGTCTCCTACTTTAGCTACCGGAACGAACTCCCATTTCTTGTCCCGTTTCAGGGATGGGACTTCGACTCCGCGTTTCAGGCTGTTTCCGCCTGTCACTTTCATAATATCATCAAGCGGACGCTGGATACCGTCGTAGATGCTTGTGATCAGTCCAGGTCCAAGCTCTACGGACATCGGCACATCCATGGACTCTACCGGTTCGCCCGGTTTCAGTCCCGCCGTTTCTTCATAAACCTGTACAGAGGCCTGATCACCGTGGATTTCGATGATCTCTCCGATTAATCGCTGATCACTTACACGAACCACGTCAAACATGTTGGCGTCACGCATTCCTTCAGCGATAACCAGCGGCCCTGCCACTTTCTTTATCGTTCCCTTACTCATTTCGACAATCACCTGCTTTCCTAATTACCACCAAACAGAATATCGGAGCCTACGGCCTGCTCTACAGACTTCTTTACCCCATCGATTCCGGCGCCCGTGTTTCCGCTGATTCCAGGAATCTGGATCACAGTCGGCACAATTGCGTCCTTATATCTGTCTATTTCGTGTTTCAAGACAGCCGCCAGAGCTTCGGTCACATAGATGATACCTGTCTTTGCCTCCGCCAGCTGTACAAATGTCTTCTTTGCCTCCTCCGGGCTGTTTACGGGACAGATGTCAAGACCCAGGGCCGCAAAACCGTAAATGCTGTCATAATCGCCTAATACTGCTATCTTATACATACATCTCCCTTACCCTTTCCCGGATGGATTCTTCCGGAAGTTCATTTTGCTTTCCGGTCAGTATGATCCTCACCGTTTTTATTTCATTTTCCCGCGCAAGCACATACGCAACAACCGGTCCGATTGTAAACGGGTTGTATAACTGCGGGCGGATCGTTTCGATAATCCGGTTGTCGCACCAGCATTCAAAAGCGGAAGCCGACTCTCTCAGTGCCTGCGCTCCTCCTTTATATGCTGTGCCTTCCAGATATTCTGCAATTGTATCTACTCCGCCAAGCGCTGCCCTGCAGAGCGCATCGACATCCAGACTTCCGCACTCTGCCATCGCATTTTTCATAAATTCCAGACTTTTTGCGGTTTTCTGTGAACGTACCGCGATTTTAATATCCGCCACCGCGACAGTGGACTCGGCATATTCCCGGATAATGTCATCCTCTGCGTTTTTCCCTGCCTGATAGACGGCCTCAAGAGCCGCCCTGTCAATCATGATGTCACAAAGCTGTCCATCCTGCGTATGCAGAAGTGTCTCATATGCTTCTCTGGCAGCCCCCGCCATGTAATCGGGCAGCTTTTCGAATTCTTTGTTTTTTACACTGTCCAGTATCTCTCTGGCAGGAATTCTCGTCCCGCTGATGAAAATACCCGGAATCCCTGTTCCGGAAGCCACCATTTTAATCGCAGCCTTCAGATTGTGAAAAAGATCCGGGTAAGACAGTACGTCAAACACGGACATATCATCGATCATACCGCCGACTTCCGCCCAGGTCTTTTCCCGTTCACATGTCAATATCGCTTCAGCATCAGATGGTGTGTCCGCATTTCCCCACCCCTTCTCCTGAAGAAGCTGCAGACATTGTTTTTCATCCCTGCACGCAAGGAGCTGTTCAATATCCGCCTGGGAAAACAGCGATACTTCCATTGACCTGATCCGCGCAACCGCATAGGTGTATTGATTTTTTGCCATTGGTTAAATCCTCCTTCTCGCGGAATTGCGCTGTCTAAAAAAATAATAATCTATTAACCTTATCCTGCAGCTCATCCTTTCTGGAATCAAAAAGCGCCCTGAAAGAGCAGTTTTCCTCAACTCCTCCATATACAAGGACAAAACCGCCTTCCATCCGTCTTGTCTCACCGGAAACAGTAAGACTGCCGCCCTTTTCTTTTGCTGCCCGGGCGATTTCCGCCCGAAATCCTTCCGGCATCCTTCCAAGGTCTTTTTCGGAAAACAGTATCTCTCCTTCCTTCGGAAGCGCAAATTTTCTAATCATTTTTGCAATCACTTCAAAATAGGCTTCTGTCTCCATCGAGCAGAATTTCTGATATGCCTTTTCGATTGTATCGGAAATAATCTCCTGCTTCGCCAAAAGAAGGGCTGTTCGCCTCTTCTGCTCATCGGCCAGGCGGTGGCGGCTCTCATATCCTGCAAGTTCTTTTTCAGATTTTTCTTCAATCTCCGTCTTCAGGATCTCCGCCTCTTTTTCTGCTTCCGAAAGGATCGCTTCAGCACGTGATGCGGCGTCCGCTTCTTTCTGTGATGCTGCGGCATCCGCTTCTTCCAGAATCTGGCTGATCATTTTATCTAATCCAGTCATTCTTAAGCTCTCCTTTACTTTTAGATTTTGTCCTGATACTATACCTGAATTGCTGTAACAGCAAGGATGGAAATCAAAAGTGAAAGGATCGCGTAAGTCTCAACCATTGCCGGGAACAGCATGGCTTTACCGAACTGCTCCGGTTTCTTTGCCACAATTCCGATTGCAGCCACTGCAGTTCTTCCCTGATGTTTTGCGGAAACAAGTCCGACAAGCGCAACCGGCAGGCAGGCAATCAGAATCAGCAGCCCTGTTCTCACATCAAGATCTGCCGGACTTCCTCCGAGAAGACCGATCTTGGAAAGTGTAATGAACGCAACAAGCAGACCGTAAATTCCCTGTGTACCAGGCAGAAGCTGAATAATCAGAACCTTTGCGAACTTTGACGGATCTTCCGTCACAACTCCGGACGCTGCCTGTCCGGCAATACCTACTCCATACGCAGAACCCATACCTGCTAAAATAACTGCCAGCGCAGCACCTAATAACGCATAAACAAGCCCTAAATTTTCAAAAATACTCATTACAATTCTTCCTCCTTCATAATATCCATATATTTTGTGTCTGAATGAAACGGTGCAAATGCTCTTCCGCCGCCGTCATAAAACTTCCCGAAGAACTCTACGAACTGCAGCCTGTTTGTATGCACATACGCACCCAGAAGATTAATCCCAAGATTTAACGTATGACCTACGATAAAAATTAAAATAAATCCGATAATTCCGATAATGCCGTTTCCAAGCATGCCCGCCATCTGGTTTACAACAGAAGCAATAACTCCCGTGGCAAGTCCCAGTGCCAGCAGACGGGAATAGGATAAAACATCACTGAGCCACCCTGTAATGTTGTACAGATCATAGGCTCCAAGTGCCAGCCGAAGCGCAGGATTCTTTCTTCCGCGCCCGGACATCAGTACGATTCCTGCCGCTCCGGCAATGGCAAGTACTTTTGCAAGCAGATTCACCGGCTCCGGCAGTACAATATGCGCCTGTGCAATGGATGCAAAAATACTGCTTGGAAGCAACATCAGAATCAGTCCGACAAGCAGGCAGTACCACAAAACCACATCACAGAAAAAGTCCATGTAGCGCTTGTCCCTCAGACACATGTATCCTTTGATTCCAAGACCTGTAAACAGATGAATCAACCCAAACAACATGGAGAATACAAGCAGTTTCATCGGATCATTCAGCGGCATGAACCATACCGCCGGTACCGTCACTGTTACTCCAAAAAACTTTTCAGATATAATATCTACAATATTTCCAAAATATCCTCCAAACAGAACGCCCCATACGATTGTAGAAATTCCACAGTACATAAACATTCTGAGTGATTTCGCCATACTTTCGGACATTCTTGGAAACTTCTTTAAAAGAACCGCACAGGCTACGAACACAATCAGCCCATACGCAGCGTCGGAAAGCATCATTCCAAACAGAAACACATAAAACACAAACATAATTCTGGTCGGATCCACTTCTCCCTTTCCCGGAAGTCCAAATGCCTCGAGAACACCTTCCACCGAAGCTGCCGCCTTTCCGTTTTCCAGCTGTACAGGCGCCTCTTCATCCTCTGCAAGCTCCTCAATCTCTACAGAGAGCGTAAATTGACGCTCCAGTCTCTGCGCCAGCTTTTTCGCATTCTTGGCTGCCACATATCCGCTGACAAGAAATGTCTTCTGTGTCTGCGGAATCTTTGCAAGAGCTTCATATCTCTGTGCTCTTGTCCTGCAATAATCCGAAAGCATCTTCAGGTTCTCTCTGAGATCCGCCATCGATCTGATCTCTTCCTGGATCCCCGCGATATTACTCCGGACCTTCTCCATTTTCTTTTCGATTTCTTCCAGCTCCTGTGCCGGAATCTTCTCCCAGGACTGTGCCGGTCTGGAAAAGCCGGAAGCTCTGAGTGCTTCTTCCAGTCTGTCGGCTTCGGTTCTCAGACATACCGCCGTCAGGCAGGTCTGATCTTTGTCTGCAGAAATAATCTCGACATCTACCGCAGACAGATCAGGTGCCGTCTGTGCAATTCTGGTCAGGATCTCCTCCTGCGTCATAACACTTCCGATACTGCCGATAAAAATTTTGGTCTTTTTAGTCCCCTCACAGTTCATCGGAATATCCAGTGCCAGCCACGGTGTGAGCGCTTCCTTCTGTGTCTGCAGTTTCACGATCTCGGCTTTGTTTTCCGCCTCCTTTTTCTTTAAAGAAAGAATTTTCCCGGCAGACTCAAGAATCGCTTCTCTCTCTTTGACAGCAGCCAAAAAGCTGCCTCTTGCCACCAGTTTCTTCCCCTCCAGGGAGGCAAAAATCGAAGTTTTTTCCGGAGCATATTCCTGCAGTACATCTAGCGCCTGATCCAGCATCAGAGCCTGCTTCTCAGATCTCTGTTTCTCTTCAGCTGTATCCGGTCTGTCCAGTCCGTCCGCCGTCACTTTGGAAGTCTCGATCTCCAGTACTCCCAGTTCCTGAAGTTCTTCCAGTATTGCCTTCCGGTCTTTTTTCAACGCGCAGATACTGATTCGCTGCATCTGCAATACTGACATATGGAAACTCCTCCTTTCTTGTTGCAAAGCGTCATGACAGCTCTCTGAGAATCATCTCCACTGCCTGCGCTTCCCTTTGATCTGCTATTGCCCTTAAGGCATCCACTTCTTTCTGAGTATCCGCATCGAAAGCCCCTTCTTCTTCTTTCAATTTTACTTTCAATGTTTCCATCCTCTTCTCTGCTCTTTCCTGTGCCTCATTGACAACAGCCTCTTTCAATTCACCGGCTTTCTGATTTGCTTTGGCGAGCACCTCAGACGCTTTGTCATCGGCCTGCTTCAAGGTATCAGCTGCTTTCGCTTCCGCCTCCTGTACAGCCTGAATTGTTTTCTGTATCACCTTCTCACCACCTTTGTCTATAAATCTCTGCCCCATATAGATTTATCTTAGCATAAAATATTTTAAACTGCAATTTTTTCAATGTGCAATTCCGATAATGAAAAAGTTCCTTCTCTTCTTATTATAATGCAATTTGCACAAATGAAACGATTCGTAACTTTTTCGGCTGATATTTTACTTATTGATGAATCTTTTGAAACATCCTGTATCTAAATATTTTGTCTATAATAGAAAAAAACTATTTCAAAATTGTTATTTTTTTCTCAAAGAGTACCGTTTTTTTCGTACTTCAGTCTATAAATATGCATTTTCAGAAATTTTATCCTGTTTTGGAGTTCTTTGTGAAAGAGAATCTTCCCTCTGTAACATGATGTGTCATTAGAATTCCGCAAAAGCAGTCTGTATCAGACAGAACCGCCTTTGCGGAAATAAGATATCTTTTGTTTATTCTTTCCAGTCCAGCCTGTGCAGATGTCCTTCCAGGTTCATTCCCGCAAATCCGTTCTGGCGGAGCGCTTCGTACAGAACAATCGCCGCCGAATTGCCAAGATTCAGGGAACGGATATCCCCGATCATGGGAATCCGGATGCAGGTATCCTCATAATCGACAAGGATTTCCTCCGGAATTCCCGCGCTTTCTTTTCCGAACATAATGTAACAGTCCGGCTCATAGCGGACATCCGTGTAAATCTGGTGCGCCTTCGTCGTGGCCATATAGATTTTGGCTCCAGGATTCTGCTCCAGAAAATCCTGAAAATCAATATAAGTCCGGACATCCAGCTGATCCCAGTAGTCCATCCCGGCCCGTTTTAAGTTTTTCTCTGTCAGGCGGAAACCAAGAGGCTCAATCAGATGAAGCCTCGCGCCCGCCGCCACACAGGTGCGCCCTATATTTCCGGTGTTTGCCGGAATTTCCGGCTCATGCAGCACAATATTCAGCATGTGATTCCTCCCCCCCCCGCACACGCTGTCCTGATATGACAGCATCATGCTTTCTTTTGATTTCTAAGCTTTGTAATAAAGTTTTCCAGACGCCCGATCGCAACTTTCAGGTCATCCAGCGAATACGCATAGGAAATACGCAGGAAGCCTTCCCCGCAGTCTCCAAATGCCGTCCCCGGCACGACAGCCACCTTCTCTTCCTCCAGAAAGCGTGTCGCGAATTCTTCCGAGGTCATTCCGAACTCCTGAATGCCCGGGAACATGTAGAACGCTCCCTCCGGCTCAAAGCATTGCAGCCCCATCCGCTGAAACTCATGCAGAAGGTATCGTCTTCTCTGATTATACGCCTTTCTCATCTCCTGGACTTCATCCTCGCAGTTTCTCAGTCCCTCCACAGCCGCATACTGGCTGTTGGTCGGTGCGCACATGATGGCATACTGATGGATCTTTAACATCTGTTCCAGAATCGGAGCCGGTCCGCACGCATATCCAAGCCGCCATCCGGTCATGGCAAATCCTTTGGAGAAACCATTGATCACAATCGTTCTCTCTCTCATTCCAGGAAATGATGCAATAGAAACATGATCCGTTCCATAAGTCAGCTCCGAATAAATCTCATCGGAGATTACAAAGAGATCGTGCTCCACAACTGCTTCTGCAATCGGCTCCAGATCCTCCTTGGTCATGATGGATCCTGTCGGATTGTTTGGAAATGGAAGCACAAGTATCTTCGTCTTATCCGTAATCTTTTCTTCCAGTTCTTCTCTTGTCAGCTTAAATTTATTCTTCTCCTGCAGCGGAATCACCACCGGCACTCCGTCCGCCAGCACTGCGCACGGCAGATAGGAGACATAGCTTGGCTGCGGGATCAGTACCTCATCCCCCGGATTCAGCATGGCACGCATGGCGATGTCGATTCCTTCACTTCCTCCGACCGTCACAACGATCTCGGATGCCGGATCGTAGGAAACCTGAATCTTCCGCTCCAGATATTTTGAAATTTCGTCTTTTAATTCTTTCAGCCCCGCATTGGATGTATAGAATGTCCGTCCTCTTTCCAGAGAGTAGATTCCCTCTTCACGGATTCTCCACGGAGTATCAAAATCCGGCTCACCCACTCCCAGGGAAATCGCGTCTTTCATCTCATTTACAATATCAAAAAACTTCCGGATACCGGACGGCTGTATATTTACAATCTTATCGGATAATGGATTTCTCATTACGGCATCACCAGCATCCTTTCTGCCTTCTTCTGAGGCGCAAGAATCGTTCCGTGGTCCTTATATTTCTTTAAAATGAAATGGGTTGCCGTGGAAAGCACCGGTTCGATCGGGGAAAGTTTCTCTGAAACAAACCGGGATACCTCCTTGAGTGTCTTCCCTTCCAGAATAATCAGAAAATCATATGCTCCTGAAATAAGATAGACCGCTGTAACTTCCGGGAAATTGTAGATCCGCTCCGCAATCCGGTCAAATCCCAGATCTCTCTGCGGTGTCACCCGGACTTCAATCAGGGCTGTCACAGACTCTTCCCCTGTCTTGTCCCAGTCAATCAATGTATGGTAGCCGCAGATAATCTTTTCTTTCTCCATGTCCGCGATCTCATTTGCGATCGTTGCCTCGTCTGTTCCGAGAAGCACTGCCAGCTCCCCTAAATCCACACGGCTGTTCTTTTCCAGGTAACGCAATATTTCCGTTCTCATATTCATCTTATTTTCCTCCTTTACAGATCCGAAACCACTCATCCTCAGCCGGACGGTCCGTACACCGTCTCTCCTCCCCATTGAGAATGATTTTATCCTTTCCTGCTTTCATCTTTCCGATGACGGACGCCATTATCTGGTCCCGTTTACAAGCCTCAACAAAACCACGTCCATCTTCAAGGATCATAAGCAGACATCCTCCCGATGCCATCTGATATGGATTCAGTCTGAAAAGCTCGCAGATCTCGATGATATCCTGGCGGACCGGAAATGTTTTCAGATCCACCTCGTATCCCGTTTTCGTCTCTTCCGCCAGTTCCCACAGAGCTCCAAATACTCCGCCGTCTGTCACCGGCTTGATAAAATCCGCATGATATTCTTCTGCTTTTCTGACTGCTTTTTCTGCAAACAGAGTCCCTCTGGAATCCAGAAGTTTCTGCAAAAATACCGGCACAAACCGCTCCCGGATTTCCACCTCTTTTTCGTGCAGAACCCGAAGGCTCCCTTCGAGTGCAACCGGATTGACAAGAACCAGATCCTTTCCGTCGTATCCCTTTTCCGGTTCTTCGTCCGTACTTTCACATGTACCGAATCCGGTAACCGACACGGTAAATACATCTGCATCAGGATATACTTCGGTAAATATATTCAGAATCTGAAATCCCTGCTCTTTTGCCGTTTCTTTTAGAATCTCCGACATTTCCTTTATGGAGTCTTCCTCTGTCTGCTCCGGCACGAGGACGGACACCCTTACCCCAAACGGATGCCCGCCCTCCGCGGCGACAGCCGTCACCGCCCTGGCCGCGGCATAGACAAAAAGATCCTTCTCCCTTCCGGTCATGAGAATCTCCGAAACCACCAGTTCTTTGGCACCAAGCGGTATTTTCGTACAGCGTTTCCAGCTGTACGGCGAAAGTGCCGGATGATCATCTTTTAATTTTCTATATACAGACCGCTGATATGCAGCCTGTGTCAAAATCCCTTTTCTCATCTTTCCTGTCCTTTACTGTTCCTTGCCTGTTCGACCGCCCTTTCGATGGTCTCCTGATCCTGTGTGGCAACCGCCTCTTTCAGTGCTTCTTTTGTTTTTTCATCGTCTGTCTTTATGCCGACGCTCACAATCCTGCTGACCGCCTCGTATTCGGATGCACCGACTTCCTCTTCATCGGATTTTTCACCGTCTTCTTTTACAATCTTCAAAAGAGTCACTGTGCTTTCCGGCGATCCGCTCTCCTTTACTTCGGTTTTTCCGGCTGCAAGCGCAGCGTCCTCCTCATAGACAGTCGCCACCTCAGAGTCCTCTTTCTCTTCCGTCTCGGTTTTGAAAGAAATGCTTCTCTCTTTCTCACGGGTTTCTTCCCCGTAAATGGTACAGACAAGCTCTTCATCTCCATTGATATAGGCTTCAATATAAAGAGGCGACTCTGTTGTATTTTCTATTTTCAGATCCTTCTCTTCCGAGAGAACCGCTTCCATTCCCGCGTCTACATATTCCGGAAGCGTTTCTGATTCATGTCGTTCGGAAATCCCGGTCTCTGCATACAGGGCAGCATCATAGAGGCTGGTAGCCATCAGATCCAGCGCTTCCTGAGACATCTCCTCCCCGGAATGCTCTTCCAGCACTTTCTGAAGGGAAAGTTCCTTTTCCGGCATCACAATCTGTCCGTTCAGATCTCCGGTCAACGTCAGAAGCTCCTGGCGCGTCTCATCATTCCGGATCTCTACAGATGCACTGCCAAGCTCGTCCTGAACCGCTTCCAGGTCGTCCCGGCTGATATTCGGCTCATCCTTTTCGGATTTCACCTCAATTTCCACATCTTTTCCTTTCTCAAGATCGCCCAGCCTGTCAACGATCTCATCCAGAACATCCTGAACTGCCGCTTTCTCTCCGTCTTTTTCATCGGTGATCTGAAATACGCCTCCGACCCTTGTAATCTTTGCGTTCACTGCCTCTTCAAAGAAGTCTGCTGTTTTCTCTTCCAGCACTTTTTCCGCTGTTTCCTCATCGATCTGATAATCGTCTGCGTATTCTACTTTCTCTTTCTTTGCCTGCCGTATTTTCCTGTATCGCTGATACAGATTTCCGTGCTTCCCGTATTCGGACGCCTCTTTTACAAGACTCTCCAAATCACCCTGCCGGATTCCAAGCTCGGAGACTGTCACCTGTGCCGTCTTTCCGTCTGCTTTCAGTGTAACCGGCGTATGTTTCATAACCGTCCACCGGTCCTCTAACTTTTCAAGCGCCTCCTTTTCTGTCATACCGGAAACATCTACTCCCTGAACAAATACATTCTGCTCAATCTGCTCCCGATCCATTCTGTGTACATAACGGTAGACAGAAGAATAAAAAATGCCAATGACAAAAAGAGCACATAGAAAAGCCAGCCCGGCAAGGGCTATGAACTTTCTTTTCTGTGCTGCACTCATTCTCCTCTGCGTGTGTTTTGGATTTTCTTTCTTCCGTTCTCCCATAGGCGCTCCCACCATTTCTCCTAAATCAGATAAGGTATAATAGACGTTGCTACCATTGCTATAATCACCAGTATAATCACAATTGCCACAAGTCTTCGTGTCTTTTTATCATGGAAATTCATCCCATCATCCTTTCTCCTGTCAGACTTTTCCTTTTATTTTATACTCTTCACAGTATTTTTGCAAGGAACATTCCCCGCACTTTGGACTTCTTGCCGTGCAGATCGTCCTTCCAAACTGAATAATCTGGATGTTGTAGAGAATCCAGTGGTCTTTTGGCAGTTCTTTCATCAGATCCTGCTCAATCTTTTCCGGATCCTCATTTGTCGTAAATCCAAGTCTCCTTGAAATCCGTTTCACGTGGGTATCTACCACAACACTTGGATCGTGGTAAATATTGCCCCGGATCACATTGGCGGTTTTCCGCCCTACTCCCGCAAGCGACGTCAGCTCCTCCAGCGTGGACGGCACCTCATCGTGATACTTTTCGTGAATGTCCTTCATGCACGCAATCAGGTTTTTCGCCTTGTTATGGTAAAATCCGGTAGGCCGGATATCTTCTTCCAGTTCTTTTAAATCCGCTGCCGCAATGTCTCCCGGTGATGTGTACTTCTGAAACAGATCTTTCGTCACGATATTGACCCGCGCGTCCGTACACTGTGCGCTCAGCATGGTGGCCGCCAGAAGCTGCCACGGCGTCTCATAATTCAGATAACATTTATATTCTGTTCCAAACTGCTGATCCAGAATATCCAGAATCTCCTTTGTCCGTTTCTTCATTTTTCTTACTCCTCTTTTTCTCCGATCCGGAACACCGCCGCTTCATAATTTAATGGATTCCGGTTCTGATAGTCAAACAGCAGCACGGTTTTCCCCGGCTCCATATCCCGGTCCACCTGAAACTCAAATACTTCGATATGGGTCATCTTCCGGAGTTTCCGGCTATCCGCCTTTTCATAGGATTTCAGATATACCGGCTCCTTTTCTTCCCTGTCGTAAAATGCTTTCAAAAACTCCTTGTCCGCCAGAGACTCCCCTGCAAATTCCGGACGGCTCTTGATATTTTCCCGCAGATACAGATCATACACCAGAAGTTCCCGGTAAAATTCTGTCTTTCCTTTTACGTTTTCCCCGATAAAGTCAAGCAGAATCTCGTATCTTGCGGTTCTTGTGTGGCTCCGGCCAAACAGTCCTTTCTCCTCATAGTAGCCGCTCAGTTTCTCGTACATCCGAAACGGCGATGCAAATTCCTTTACCAGAAAGCGCAGTGTATTCGCAAACTGTCCGCTGTTATAATAGACCTCCACCATCTCTTCGATCTTTTTAAGCTGTGCAATCTCTCCGTAGGAAAGCCAGCTTGTCCCAAGCACTTCGTACGGCGGTTTTCCTTTATATACCAGTCCGTATTCCTCCGCATGCTCCTGCATATAAGAACCCTTCAGCACTTTCAGAAATCCAAGCTGCAGCTGATCCGGCATCAGGCCGTAGACATCGTCAAATGACTGTCCAAAGCTCTCATACCCTTCATATGGCAGCCCCGCAATCAGATCCAGATGCTGGTGTGTATTTCCCATTGCCTTGATCTTTTTTACCACTTCCGAAAGCCGTTCAAAATTCATCGTCCTTTTGATTTCCCGGATCGTATCCGGATTGGTCGACTGCACTCCGATCTCCAGCTGAATCAGCCCCGGACGCATCCGGGAAATCAGTTCCAGTTCCTCCTCATTCAGAATATCTGCCGACACCTCGAAATGAAAATTTGTGATTCCATTATCATGTTCCAGAAGATACTTCCAGATTTCCTTCGCATGGCCGTGGCGGCAGTTAAACGTCCGATCCACAAATTTTACCTGCGGAACTTTCTGATCCAGGAAATACTGAAGCTCCCGTTTTACCAGATCCAGATCCCGGAATCTCAGACATTTATCAACCGAGGACAGACAGTAGCTGCACCGGAACGGACATCCCCTGCTTGTCTCATAATAAATAATTTTGTGCTCAAACAGGCTCAGATCCTCATATACAAACGGTACAAGACTTAAATCCATGACTTCCCGCCATGTATTCTCCCGGATCTCACCGTCCTCTTTCCGGAACGTGATTCCGGCAATCTCATCCAGCCTTTCTGTTTTCCCGTGATAAAAGTCCAGAAGCGCGGCAAACGTCTCCTCGCCCTCCCCTTTCATCACTCCGGTAACCTCCGGCAGTCTGAGAAGCACCTCTTTCGCATCGTAGGAGACTTCCGGACCGCCAAGCCAGATGATTGTCTCCGGCAGGATCTTTTTGATCTCCCGCACCAGCTCCTCCACATAATCCAGATTCCAGATATAGCAGGAAAAGCACAGAAGTTCCGGCTGCTCCCGGTACAGATCCATCAGGATCTCATCAATCTGCTGGTTGATCGTATATTCCGCAATCTTCGTCTCACTCAGATAGTCTTTTGCATAAGCCCTTAGAGAATAGACAGCCAGATTGGAATGGATATATTTGGCATTCACTGCCGCGAGAATGGTTTTCATACGTAATTTTCTCCTTTTTATTTTGCCGATTTTATTGACATTTCCCCAAAAACACTGTAAACTTATGAAACGTGCAGCCGGGGTGTTAGCGGTACCCTGTACCTACAATCCGCTATAGTAGGGGTGATGCTGTGCCGAGGGCGTATTCTTGTGAGGCTGCCTCTGGAAAGTGGCGTTGATACTTCGGGTCTCGCGCAACTGGACTCCGTGAACCGTGTCAGGTCGGGAACGAAGCAGCACTAAGCGGAACCTCCCGTGTGCCGCGAGGGTGCCTGGGTTGAGTTAACTGCCAGAGTAACGCTTGGGAGATGCGTTCGACGCACAGCGCACAAAAAAGAGCAGATGACTGCTCTATTTTTTTTGCCTTAATTCTTTAAAAAATGTCTTCATCATCCGGCTGCACTCTTCGCCCATGATCCCCGTCGTAAGTTCCACCTGATGATTAAACTGCGGCACCTGCAGAAGATTCATGATCGATCCTGCACAGCCCGCCTTTGGATTCATGCATCCGACGACTACCCGCCTGATCCGCGCCTGCACAATCGCCCCGGAACACATCTGGCACGGTTCCAGGGTGACATACAGCGTACAGTCCTCAAGTCTCCAGTCATTCATCTTCCGGCTCGCCTTGCGGATCGCCTGAAGCTCCGCGTGGGCCAGTGTATTTTTATCAATCGTCCGGCGGTTGTATCCCCGTCCGATAATCTTATCTTCATATACGATGACACATCCGATCGGGACCTCACCCAGGGCATAAGCCTTCTTCGCCTGCTTCACCGCTTCTTTCATGTATTTGATATCCTGCTTTTCCTGAAGCTCTTTTTGAAGTTTCTCTTCCTGTTCTTTCTCTTCTTTTGAACGTCTGCGTCCCATCTTCGATACTCCTGTGTCTTTTACTGAAATTCTTCTGTGCCGTTTTTATCGAAAGTCCTCTGAAACACGGCAATTTCTTATTCATTATACTCTAATTTGATGAACCTGTCGACACCAATACCCGAAATCTGCCCGGTCCTCTTTTTCTCCCTCCGGCAGATCCAGCATCTCCTCCTCATAATTTACAAATCCAGGAAATCCGAAGGCCTGTGCAGCTCTTCGTTCTTTTTCGCTGTAGACTCCCGGTACTCCGAGGTAGAGGTTCTCTCCCTCCTGCAAAAAAGCAAGATGATGATAATTATAATAACCGTGCAGGAGAAAGCTGTTGTTTGCCAGCTGCCATTCTCTTCGGATGAGTCTTGAGAGATCCTGTCTCTGGATTTTGGTGCAGCGAAACCGGCACGTTGTCTGACACTCCTGTTCCGCAATCTCAGGCTTCGAATCCTCCTCTTCCTCGTCAAAATAGAACGGTTCCGGCTCCTTTTCTTCCAGTTCCCGGCTCTCCTCCGGCAAAATCTCCCTCACATCATAGGAAACACCTGCCGGTTCTTCCTGCTCATCCGGCATCTCATTTTCCTCCGGCACCGGCTCTTCCTCGTTCGGCTCTTCCGGCTCTTCCGGCTGTTCTTCCTTTTCTTCTGTCATCTCTTCTTTTTCGGCCGGCTCCATCCGGCTGATATCCACCGCCTCATCGGTCCAGACCGCAGCATACCGCGGCCCGTTCTCTCCGCATAAAATGATTCCCTCCACGCGGTCATACCGTGCTTTGCTTCCTACATCTTCTTCCGTATAGGAAAGCCTGTAATTCAGTGCCGGACTGACATTCCCAAGTTCTCCCTGATACACCCCAAGGCACTTTCCATTCTCTCTCCAGAACAGATACAGTGACAGCTTTCTTGGACTGTTCATCCCCCAGCCTTTCCCGTGAATACTGACCGTGCATCCATCCTCCGATGATTCCACTTTACAAAATCCGATATTTCTGATCCGTCTTCCTTCCTGATACTCATAAAGATAACAGATAAAACGCTTCATAAATCTGCTTCCCGCCTGTTTCCTTTTCCTTTCCATACTATGCCCGTCCTTTCAGAAAAAGAACCGGAAACCAGAAACGAACTCAAAAAAGGAGAGACCGTATGCAGTCCCTCCCTGTCAGTTTATGTCGTGTTTTCTTTTTATATCTTCGCTGTCAACTCCTGATACAGCCTTTTTGCGTAGCTGTCCGTCATTCCGCAGATGTAGTCCGTTACAAGCAGAATCCGAAGATACAGCTTCTCAATATCTCCTTTTCCCTGAGACTGATGCTGATATGCTTTCTTATAATTATCCGAAATGAAAGCAAGCATCCGCCTGTCAATCGAATCCATCTTCTGCTTTGGATCACTGTACCGGACAGCTGCCATCACAAATTTTTCCATCAGAAAGGAAAGAATTCTCGATTCAGCTACTTCCATTTTATAAATTTCATCGGTCATAAACACATATTTTTCTGCAACATGCCCGAGTACATCCATCAGCTCTTCCGCTTTCGTCCCTGCAAACAGATCCTTCTGATACTCTCCGCACATGATCGCCTCGTAATTCTCTGTGAATCCTTCTGTCGCGCAGGCGATCAGGAACGACTGCACCCGCACAATCCAGTTTTTGACCGCATAGGCTTCCGGCTCTTCTTCCTGCCTTTCGACAGCACCGCGGTAAAGATCCATCAGGTGTCCATAAGCCTGAAATGTCTCGCCGGTATCTATCTTTTCCAGTTCTCTGGAAAGAGCTGAAAACGGCAGAAATCCTTTCACATAAGCGTCTTCGATATCCGCTGTTTTGTACGCAATATCATCGGCTGCCTCCAGAATAAAAGTCAGAGGGTGCCGGTTGTTTCCGGTTCCTATCTCACTGCTGATCTTAAAAAACAGTTCTTCATCCGCCAGATAATATCCCAGCTTTTTCTGCTGGATTTTCTCACTGTACGGATCCACATGCAGAGAATCAACCGGATACTTGACAATCGTGTTTAACAGCGCAAAGGTCAGATTCATTCCGGTTTCATCCACAAGATAATGAAGCTTCGTCACAAGACGGAACGCCTGGGCATTTCCTTCGAAGTAGTAAAAATCAGCCAGCATTCTTGGAGTCAGAACTTGCGTCAAAGGCTTCCCGCCGTATGTAATCCTTGAGAGATGCTCCTCAAACCATTCCCGGATTGTCGTTTCCCCAAAATGGCCGAACGGCGGATTCCCGATATCGTGGATCAGTCCGGCACATAAAAGTATATTACAGATGTCCTCTTTCATCTGAGGAGTAAATTCCGGATCTTTCCCGTAAGCGAGGATATACTCCCCGATATTCTGTCCAAGTGATTTCCCAAAAGATGAGACTTCCAGAGAATGGGTCAGTCTTGTTCTCACAAAGTCACTCCGGTCAAGCGGGAATACCTGTGTTTTATCCTGGAGCCGCCTAAATGAGGCACTCCCGATAATTCTGTGATAATCCTTCTCAAAACTGCTTCTTAAATCTGTTCTGTTTTTCTCCTTATGTTTTCTCCCTGTCCGCTGCCGCTTCGGGGACAACAGTCTGCTCCATTCCATCCGGCATTCCTCCTGTCCAAGAGAACTGTCATCTTTTAATATTCTTCATTCAGATATTCTTCCAGCGTCACGCCCTGATCCCGGATCGCCAGTGCCGCCTCCACTCCGACATAGCGGTAATGCCACGGCTCATAAATGATCCCGGTGTCTTCCGACTTGTCTTTCGGATATCTCAGGATAAACCCGTATTCGTAGCAGTGCTCCATCAGCCACTTCTGGTCATCGGTCTCTCCCTGCTTTTCATCCAGTCCTGCATAATCCGAAGATACAATATCCATTGCAAGACCTGTCGCATGTTCACTCTCTCCCGGCCACGCAATCGACTTCGCCGTCTCAATAGCTGCCTCGTAGTAGGTCATTCCCTGATTCACATAATCAATCATTGATTCGTTAAACAGCTCTTTCTGCCTGTCTACAGAGCGGTACGCCGAGCAGACATAAAGGCTGTACCCTTCATCACTGGCGGCCTTCAACATGTTCTGCAAAGGCTCCAGTACTCTTGCGTCAACCTGGTGGGAATCATCAATATTGGCAAGTTCAGGAACGTATCCGTCTTCCATCGGATGAGACTGATTTACAAGCATCAGGTACCACGGCCTTGTCTCTTCATTCTGAGCCTCGGCCTGCTCCTTTACAGAATTATATTCCTTCTCAAGGGATTCATACTGGTTATCTTTTTTCTGTACTGTCTCCGCAGCCTGCCGGCTTTCTACATAGCGTCCGAGCGCCACCCCGCCCAAAAATCCGGCCACAAGAACCGTTGCGCAGGAAACAAAAAATACTTTTCCCGGATGGTGCATCTTCCTGATCCGGTAACGTATCAGAAGTTCCAGTTTTCTTATCTTCTCTTTTGTCTGATCTTTCATTCTGCAGTCCTTTCTGTCTTTCTGTCACAGTGTCATCCACCTCAGATTTTCTGCCATGTCCGGATCTTCCGAACACACAGCAGCAAAAAATCCTCTCTCCGGTTCCGGATATTCCCGGAAATAAAACCGTCCTTCTATCGTATCCGGCTTTTTTGTCAACACCGGATCTTCCCCTTCACTCAGGCGGATTGCAAATGCATCCAGAGGAAGCTTCATTCCAAGTCTCGTCGCCTTCATAAAGCTTTCTTTCAAAACCCAGTAACGATAAAACGCTTCCTTCCTCTCATCTTCAGACGCCTTTTTCTGAATATAATCCCATTCAGAGCGGCAGAAAAACCTCCTGGCCACTTTCAGTCTTGGAATCCCTGTCTTTTCCAGATCGCATCCGGTCCTCGCCGTTTCCGTATCCGCAATCGAACACAACACGTAATGTCCGGAATGAGACAGATTAAAGACCATTTTTTCTGAAAGCCCGCTTTCCCGAAGTGCTTTCTGATACAATGCCCAGACACCGACACTTAGCGCCCGGTCTTCCCTCATCCGGATCCGGTCCGCCTTTTCCTGTCTCCATTTCGGAATCTGCCGGTAATAAGCCTCATACTGTTTTTCATCCATCAGCAAAGCGGTGTCAGCCGCCCATGTGTAAACCATATCCATTCCCTTTCATCAAAAATCCTGCATTTATCAAGCACCTTGATTATAGCACACTTCCCGGATTCTTTAAATGTCCGGAAATTTCCATCGCTTCTGCTTCTGATCCATCATCAGAATTTCAGCTGCATATCATTCCATTTGGCTCCGCCGTGGCTGGAATCTGCCACTCCGTGATCTTCAAATCCAAA
Source organism: Drancourtella massiliensis (assembly GCF_016900655.1). GTDB lineage: Bacteria > Bacillota > Clostridia > Lachnospirales > Lachnospiraceae > Sellimonas > Sellimonas catena. The sequence continues at coordinate 22,019 of NZ_JACJKH010000010.1, read as the reverse complement.
TCCCGCATAATAATGTACCAGATGATCTTTACATGTCAGCACAACACCTTTTCTGCCGCACTCTCGCGCATGTTCAATCATCCTCTCAAGAAGACGGCCTGCAATTCCCTGTCTCCGGTACTCCGGCAGCACATCAAGGCCAAACACCGTCTGATAGTCTCCATCCGGATCATGAAGACCGGTGTCATGGTACATTTCATCCGGCAGATGCGGCTCTTTTGCCACAGCTCCATTAATAAATCCAACTACCTTTCCGTCTGCCTCTGCCACGAAAAAGCAGTCCAGGAACGCGCCCATCCGTTCCGCAATATCTTTCTCCGTCGCCGCTTCCGCCTCCGGGAAACATTCCCTTTCTATCTGAGCGAGAATTTCCGCTTCCTCTCTTTTTGCATTTCTGATAATTATTTCCATCGCTACCTCCATATTTACAGACAACAAAAAACGAATCTTGTTGCCAGATTCGTTTTCATCATACCACATTTCTGCGGTATACACTATTATTAACCACTAACTCCCTCTCTCCCTTTAGACAAATTTATTGTAGCATGTTTATTCTGTTCTTTCTATAGATTTTCCAAGTGGACAAAAAATTGGACAATCTTTTTTCCATTTACATCTGGTTTTTTTATCCTCTTTTCTTTATAATAATTCTAACACACGTTCCATAACAGAACATTATTTTAAAATCAGGAGAAAAATCTATGTCAATATTTTCGGATTTATTAGGGAAGCATATCGCTGCAAAAGCCATAAAATCAAATGAAATGGCGCAGTTCTGCGGAATTGAGCGCTCCTTTATGTATAAAATTATCAAGGGGACACGGCATGTGGCAAACATGGACACCGTTCTTCTGATGGCCGAGTATCTGCGGCTCACCCCTTCCGAACGGAATGATTTTATCGAATCCTACAAAATTTCCGTTGACGGGCTGGAAAACTACTACCGCAGGAAAAGCATTCTTGAATTATTTGAAAATTTTAAAAAATACTCTGAAATTTATTCCACCCCGACCCCTGCGCCTTTATCCTGTTTCCCGGATACTCCGGGTGTATCTACCATAACCGGGCAGAATGAAATTAACCATCAGCTGTTTTATATTCTTTTTCTGGAATCCCGGACAAACGATCCCCAGATCCGTCTTCTGATCCAGCCGGACTCGGATTTTCTGATGAATCTTCTTCCGACTCTGGGATATGAAAACAAAAACCTGTCAATCAGCCATATTATCTGTTTTAATTCCAGCGATCAGCTGACAATTAACAAGAAAAACTATAATCTGACCTGCCTGAAGAAGATTCTCCCGGTCTACTGCTGTGCATGTAAATACAATGTTTATTATTACTACGGGGAACTGGTTCATTCATCAAATGAGCTTCTTCTCTTCCCTTATCTTGTGCTTACATCCAGACACGCATTCCTTCTTTCCAGAGATATGCGTTCCGGAATCCTGTTCCAGACAGAGAAGAGCCTGCAGTTCTTTCATCAGATTTATGATCAGTATCTGGAGCAGACCTCTTCCTTTGGTGTTACCATGAGTGATCTGCCGACTCAGCTTGATTATTTTCATAACCTCAAGGCAGACGTCGATCAGAACTACTGTTTTCAGATGCTCCCGTGTCTGACCTACTGTATTCCGGATTGCTTTTTTGAGAAATATATTTATCCGGAGCTTCCAAACCGCGATTATCTGATTTCCATGCTGAAGGATTATGTACATGATCTCAGAGAACGCTTTACATGCCACCGGATGCTGTTCATTTTCTCAGAAGAAGGGCTTCGGCGTTTTCTGGATACAGGGCGTATCCCGGAATATCCGCCGGAAGTATACCGTCCGTTTGAGCCTGCCGACCGTATTACTCTGATCAGACAGTTCCTCCAGATCTGTCCGGCCGGAGGGATCCGGATGCTTAAATGCAGCATCGGCGACCTTGATAACGAACTGTTCATGTATGTCAACCACCGGAACGGTTACCTGATGTTCCCGTCTTCCAATCCGGAACGGCTGATCTGCCTGGACATCACAGAACCGGGACTGCTCCACGGATTCTGCGATTTCTGTGAACATCTGGATAAAGACCTTTTCTACACAGAAGAGGAAGCGGTAGAGATCATTTCTTCGCTGATAGCAGAGACAGAACAGAACGAGGAACTTATATAGGAGGATATATGAAGATTTTCATTTTATTGGCTGTAATTTTGCTGGGATGCAATGGGTGTGCGTCGAATAAAGCCCACATCGATAATGGCGAAACGAATCCGGCAGTATTATTAGAACTTTATTCGGACGAAAACGTAATTCCTTCTTCAAGTTCACAAATAGAAGTGAATATGATAAATAATAGTGAACAGGACATCGCAACCGGAGAAGCCTATGAGATCGAAACCTTTCTTAATGATAAATGGACGGAAGTTCCGGTTTCGATCGTATATGAGGATATTGCCTACACTATCGCGGCAGGTGAAGAAAAAAGATTTATCTGTACGCTAGATGATGTCTCAGAAAGCGGATCCTACAGAATTAAAAAACCATATTCTATCTATACGGAAAATGCTTCTTCTTCAACCGAATATGTCTATGCAGAATTTCAAATAGGTCCTAATTAAAAAATGCCAGTTCCGGTCTTGCCGGAGCTGGCGTTTTCTGATATAAAGGGCTTATTTTGCAGTCCTTTTCTTTCTGTCTTCCATTATGATTTTCAGCAGGAATTCTCTCGCTTCATGGGCTTTTGTCTTATCCATGGCTTCCACGCCTTCCAGCGGATATTTCATTCCGAGCTGTTCGTACTTTTTCGTCCCCATCGTATGATATGGAAGCACTTCCAGCCCTTTCAGATTTCGGAAACCGGAGATCAGATGTCCCAGTGTCTCCAGCTCTTCTTTCCCGTCGGTAATACCAGGAACTACAACGTGGCGTATAATCATCGGTACCCCCGCCGTCTCCAGTGCTCTGGCAAACTCCAGCACCGGAGCCTGATCCTGTCCTGTCAGTTCCCTGTGGCCTTCCGGAAGGCTGTGTTTAATATCCAGCAGAACCAGATCCGTAACCGCAAACAGCTTCTCAAACTCTTCTTTTCTTGATTCTCTGTATACAATACCGGATGTATCCAGGCATGTATGGATCCCGGTCTCTTTCGCCTGCCTGAAAAGCTCTGTCAGAAACTCAAGCTGTAAAAGCGGCTCACCGCCCGTCGCGGTAATCCCGCCCTTTCTGTAGAACTTCTCATTATGACGATATGTTTCCAGAAGTTCCTCCACTGTCATGAGATTTCCCTGGTTCGGCTGCCAGGTGTCCGGATTATGACAGTACTTGCATCGCATCGGACACCCCTGGAAAAAGATGACAAAACGAATTCCGGGACCGTCCACGGTCCCGAAACTCTCTGTCGAATGAATATAGCCCTGATTACATTTCGTCATGGAATGTTCTGGAGATAACCTCATCCTGCTGCTCTTTTGTCAGCTTATTGAAGTTTACTGCGTATCCGGACACACGTACAGTAAGCTGCGGATACTTTTCCGGATGAGCCTGTGCATCCAGAAGTGTATCTTTTGTGAATACATTTACATTCAGATGATGTCCGCCTTTTTCAGCGTATCCATCTAATAAACCTACAAGATTGTCAATCTGAGCCTCACTGATTTTCATATGATTGTCCTCCTTATTTTATATTATTATTCTTCGTCGTCTAATGTTGCATTTGGCTCGCAGCATGCGCAGTCCGGCTCCAGCTCGAAAGCAATGTCGTCAAAAAGAATGGCGTCATCTTTTCCGAGTGCTCCCGGGATGATGGAGAAGGTATTGGAAATACCATCCTGAGCATCTTTAAACGGCAGTTTTGCTACAGAACTTAAGGAAGCTACCGCACCATGGCTGTCTCTGTGGTGCATCGGGTTTGCTCCCGGAGCGAACGGCTCGCCGCCCTTTCTTCCATCCGGTGTAGATCCTGTATTCTTTCCGTATACAACGTTGGATGTGATCGTAAGGATGGATGTTGTCGGGATACCTCCACGGTATGTGTGATTTCCTTTTACATAGGACATAAACTCATGCACGATATCGTATGCGATCTCATCTGCACGGTCATCATCATTTCCGTATTTCGGGAAATCTCCTTCAATTTCGTAATCTACTACAATACCATTCTCGTCACGGACTGTTTTTACTTTCGCGTATTTAATCGCTGACAGGGAGTCAGCTACAACAGAAAGTCCTGCAATACCTGTCGCGAACCAGCGTGTTACCTTCTTGTCATGAAGAGCCATCTGAATTCTTTCGTAGCAGTATTTGTCATGCATGTAGTGGATGATGTTCAGTGCATTGACATATACCTGTGCAAGCCATTTCATCATGTCACTGAATTTGCTCTTTACTTCATCGTAATCCAGATATTCGGATGTGATCGGACGGTACTTCGGTCCCACCTGTTTCTTGGAAATTTCGTCCACACCACCGTTGATTGCGTAAAGCAGACATTTTGCAAGGTTTGCGCGGGCTCCGAAGAACTGCATTTCCTTACCTACGCGCATAGAGGATACGCAGCATGCGATTGCGTAGTCATCACCATGTGTCACTCTCATCAGGTCATCGTTCTCATACTGGATGGAAGAAGACTCGATGGATGTCTTCGCACAGAAACGCTTGAAGTTTTCCGGAAGTCTTGTGGACCACAGCACGGTCAGGTTCGGTTCCGGTGCTGTTCCAAGGTTCTGCAGTGTATGAAGGTAACGGTAGGACATCTTTGTAACCATCGGACGTCCGTCGATTCCCATACCTCCGATCGACTCTGTTACCCATGTCGGGTCTCCGGAGAACAGTGCATTGTATTCCGGTGTTCTCGCAAATTTTACAAGACGCAGCTTCATAATGAAGTGGTCGATGAATTCCTGAATCTGCTCCTCTGTGAATGTGCCGTTTGCAAGGTCACGCTCAGCATAGATATCGAGGAATGTGGAAGTACGTCCAAGGGACATTGCCGCACCGTTCTGCTCCTTGATTGCAGCAAGGTATCCGAAATACAGCCACTGGATCGCTTCCTGTACATTTTCAGCCGGTCTGGAAATGTCAAATCCGTAGATCTGTCCCAGTTCTTTTAACTCTTTTAATGCTTTAATCTGTTCGGAGAGCTCTTCTCTTTCTCTTGTAACATCAGAGTACATGATTGTTCTTGTCGTATCTTTCTGATGCTGCTTGTCCTCGATCAGTCTGTCCACACCGTAAAGAGCAACTCTTCTGTAGTCGCCGATGATACGTCCGCGTCCGTATGCATCCGGAAGTCCTGTGATGATGTGGCTGGAACGGCACGCTCTCATCTCCGGTGTATAAGCATCAAATACTCCGTCATTGTGTGTCTTTCTATGTTTAGTGAAGAATTCAACGATTGCCGGGTCCACATGGTATCCATTTTCTTCGCATGCCTTGATTGCCATGCGGATACCGCCATATGGCTGCAGGGAACGCTTGAACGGCTTGTCTGTCTGGAAGCCTACGATCTTTTCCTTGCTTTTGTCAAGATATCCCGGTCCATGGGACGTAATGGTAGAAATAATTTTCGTGTCCATATCAAGGACTCCGCCTTTTTCGCGCTCCTGCGCGGACAGATCCATAACCTGCTCCCACAGTGCCTTTGTATCCTCTGTCGGTCCTGCAAGAAAGCTGTCATCACCTAAATACGGTGTGTAGTTTTTCTGGATGAAATCTCTTACATTGATTTCTTTTTCCCAGATGCCTCCGCGAAAAGATTCCCATTCTTTTCTCATGTTGATAATCCTCCTTCAAATATAAACCCTATACTGTTTCGAAACAACTGTTTCTGTTTCATGGGGCTATTATAGCTGATTCGTGAAATCTGTGTCAATGCGTTTCATGTACTATTTCAGGAACAATTCCTGCTTTTCGGCAAATCCTAGCGATTGTATAGGAAAAAATACAAAACCTGTGCCTTATTCATCGTTTTTCAGGAAAAAGAACTCGTCCAGCCGGCTCTCTTCTCCAAAAATCTTGTTGTAATTAATACAGTCATCAAGCGGCAGATACTCCTCCTCCCGGCCTCCGGATCCGTACTCGTGAAATCTGCCGTCATGTCCATAGTAGGCTGTTCCGCTGAAAGCCGGCACCTTTTCTCTTAAGTCAAGAAGATACTGCTGATATTTTGTAAGCTCTACCCCAGCCGTCTCCAGTGTCATAGCTCCGAGATAATTACTGCTTGTGACAACATCCTGCTGCTCCTCAATATCATAATTTGCCCAGATCAAAAACGGGGTCAGATAATAATTCTGGTTTTCTTCAAACGTCATTTCCTCATCTGTCTTTCCAAATACATACTCGTAAAAATCTTCGGACAATGTCGGAAGATGATCTCCAAAAAACACAACTACCGTCGGCTCATCGGACTTTTCCAGATCTTCGATCAGTTTCTGCAGTGCCCGGTCGGATTCATGAATCAGTGACATATACTGTTCCACCTGTGAATCGGTATACTCCAGCAGTTCAACCGAATTTTCATATTCTTTTGTATACGGGGAATGATTCTGCATCGTGACGCAGAATGTAAACAGTGGATCTTCCTCGTCCTTTATCATTTCCTCAATCCGGTCAAAACATGCCTCATCCGAGATAAAATCCCGTACCATTCTTTCTCCCTGAAAATCATCAAAGCTCAGGAACCGGTCAAATCCCATCGCTTCATACGCAACTTCCCGATTATAATTTGTCGGAATAAAAGGATGTATCGCGGCTGTTTTGTATCCCTGACTTTCGAGCGGCTCCACCATTGAGGCATCCAGTTTTTTACCGAGCACTACATAAGGCGTCGAGTTGAACATCCGCATCGACGTTCCGGTCAGGAATTCAAACTCCGTCTTTCCTGTCCCTCCGCCCAGCACCGGAACCAACAGCTTCCCTTTAATTGTATTTTCTGTCAGACTGTTATAAAATGGAATAATTTCTTCTGATACCGGGAAATCTCTGATCCAGGTCAGATCAGAAAATGTTTCATCCATGACAGCAATGATATTCGGCTTTTTGCTGCTTCCCGCATTTCCTGATTCAATCTCGTCCGATACCTGCTGCAGCTCTTCAACCGAATATCCATCCGGCTCCTTTACAATCGAATCTCTGGCGCCGCGGATCACACACATCTGCATTCCATAATTATAAAAACTGTCTCCCGGCCGGTTCCCATTCAGAACCACATTCCAGCTTTCCGGCTGATCGGACCATCCAAGATAGCGAATTCCTCCGACAAGCAGGAATATACCCGCCACACGGATCAGAACTTTGGCCTTCTTTCCTTTTACAAGTTTGTATTTGTTTCCCGTATATAAAGAAGTAACAATGCTGACTATAATCACACCCACAATCAGCATATGCCGTGTCATGGAATATTCATAATCACCCGCTACCGTTGTCGCCGTCCCGAGATCCAGAAGATCCACAATCTGCAGCGGAAGGCCCCGGAATTCGTAAACAAAATAGCTGGCAATCGTCCAAATAAAATACATGGCACTGCACAAAAGCACTGCAAGACGAAGAGAATTGCACAACAGCAGAAAAATCAGGAACACAACGGCTGAAACACAGATACTGAGAGATACAAACTGGTACGGAATCGTAAACATCTGCGGATTATAAATCCACTCCATGATCCAGAACATTCCTGTCCCCATTGCAATCGCCAGTACCACGATGCTTCCAACCCCGAGCCGTTTGATTTTCCTCTTTTTTCTGAGAAAGAGGCAGTAAAACTGCCATAGAATTGCTCCCGCAACACCAAACAGCCAGAGAAGTACCCACTGCACGATTCCTTTTATCGAATCTCCATTTGCCGTCCTGCCAAACATTCTCCAGTTTGTCAAAAGCACAACCATGACAGCCAGCCAGATGATCGCAAGCAAAATGCTGATTACTTTTGTTTTTCTCTTTTTCCACCTTCTTCTGATCTGAAGAATTATCTTTTGTACATCCTGCCTCATACGTGCTCCCTTTCCATCACTAATCTATCTATTCCAAATCAAACTTTCGCCCTTTGGGCACAAAAAAATCACCGCCCCCAGAGATCTCCCTCTCCAAAAACAGTGATTTAAAGTGCGCCATCAGGGGCTCGAACCCTGGACACCCTGATTAAGAGTCAGGTGCTCTACCAACTGAGCTAATGGCACATTTTGCATTTTCCATTTGTTTAACGCAAGAAAAATTATATTACATTATTCAGGAAAATGCAAGCAAAATTTAAAAATTTTTTTATTTTTTGTGAAACGCCTGAAATTCAGGGCGTCCGGGTGATACGGTTATCTCTTTCTCTTCCGGCTGTTCAGCATATTTTCAGCAGCGTTCAATCTTCCGGCCATCTCCTCCGGCTCCATCATCCCTGTCATCCGCAGAACTTCTTCCCCGTCCGAAAACAAAAGAAATGCCGGAATTGCCCGGATACGGTATCTTGCGGCAAGAAGCGGATTGCTCTCCGTTTCCACTCTCCCCGCCTTGATTTTCCCGTCAAATTCTTCCGCAACCATTCCGAATATGTCTTCCATCATCGAACACTTCCCGCACCAGACTGCATAAAACTCTACCAGTACAGGCTTTTTCTCCTCCAGTACTTCCTTCCGGAAATTCTGCTCTGTCAACTCCTGCATTTGTCACACCGCCCTGACCTGCAGCCAGGATTAAATACCCTGTATAGTTCTGCACAGGATTTTTGAAGAATCCGGATCTTTTTATTCAGCCAGATATTATCGTAGCAGAATCTTCCGCACGTATGGCAGACCTTTCTTCCGCATCTTTTTCCCATTTTCCACCTGCCTGCTTTTTCTATCATCATATGCCGGATGAAGGATTCTGTTACGCGTTCCCCCTATCTTTTTCTTTCTGCAATCAGCTTGCAGATCGGATTTCCTTTGGCGGAAAACTTTGCCTCATATTCCGTCATAATATTCCCCCGGTTCAGGTCTTCGTTATGGTGCAGGTCGAAAGTATGTGCCTTCAGTTCCCAGCCGGCCTCCTGAACCTGCTCAAGAGAAAATTCAAACAGTTCTTTATTGTCCGTTTTAAACTCCACAACCCCGTCCTGCTTCAGAATATGATCATATCTCTCCCAGTACGCGGCTGACGTCAGTCTTCTCCTTGCATGACGTGCCTTTGGCCACGGATCCGAAAAATTCAGATAGATCCGGTCCACTTCCCCCGGTTCAAATACTTCTTCTATTTCAGCCGCATCCATACATACAAACCGGATGTTAGAAGGCGGTTCCTCCATGGCATCCATCCGCTCCAGCGCCCGCAGAAGCACACTGGAGTATCGCTCGATTCCAATATAATTTATTTCCGGATGTTCCAGCGCCATCGTCATCAGGAACCTGCCTTTCCCCATACCGATCTCCACACGTACCGGATGGTCATTTCCAAAGACCTCTTCCCAGTGTCCTTTCTGTTCCTTCTCATTCTTTATCACCGCTTCATGTCCGGCAATCACGTATCTTGCCCCCGGTATATTCCGAAGTCTCATCCTATTCTCTCCTCTCTCCTGATCTCATCTGGACTTTCATTATCCCAACGCAACGTCCAGGATCATCATCAGCACAAAGCCGGCTGCAAATCCGATCGTTCCGATATTACTGTGTTCCCCTTCGCTTGCCTCCGGGATCAATTCTTCCACCACAACATAAAGCATTGCTCCGGCCGCAAAAGACAGCAGATACGGAAGCACCGGTGTAATAAATCCCGCAAGCAGAATGGTAATTCCGGCCGCCACCGGTTCCACTGCCCCGGAAAGCATCCCGTACAAAAATGCCTTTCCCTTTCCCGTTCCTTCACTTTTTAACGGCATGGAAATAATTGCTCCCTCCGGGAAGTTCTGGATCGCAATGCCGATCGACAGCGCAAACGCACCTGCCATTGTAATTTCTGTGTTCCGCGAGAGCATCCCCGCGAAAACCACGCCGACCGCCATTCCTTCCGGAATATTATGAAGTGTGACGGCAAGGACAAGCATGGTTGTTTTTTTTAAAGAACATTTCGGTCCCTCTGACTTCTCCGCCCCCATGTGAAGGTGCGGTACCGCCTGATCCATCATAAGCAGAAAGAAAATCCCAAGCAGAAATCCGGCTGCCGCCGGAATAAACGCATATTTTCCCATGTTTTCCGACATTTCCATCGATGGAATCAACAGTGACCATACCGATGCCGCCACCATCACTCCGGACGCAAATCCAAGAAGTATCTTCTGAATAAGCGGTTTCATCTGGCCTTTCATAAAAAAAACACACGCCGAACCAAGCGTGGTCCCTATAAACGGTAACAACAGTCCTGCTGCAAGCTGCATATCTTCATCCCTCCTGTCAGTTAGTATATGATATCATCCACATTCTGCTACATCAAAGCCGGATAATCAGTCCCGGAACCGGTGGATGATTCGGACGATTGTAATATGAGCTCATTATAACCAGATATTTTTTGCTGTCAAGACCTTTCAGATATTCCATCAAAGCTTCCTTCTCCTCAAATCCACTGTCTTTCCCGCTGTAGATACAAAGACTGATAATTCCTCCCTTTTTCAGAAGCTCCAGACTCTGTTCAACTGCCTCCAGACTTGTCTGCGCTTTTGTGGCAAGATCATGTGCCCCTCCCGGAAGATAGCCAAAGTTAAACACAACACAGGAGACACTTCCATAACCGTCCTGCGTCTTCTCCAGCATTTTTCGGCAGTCCGGGTCCTCTGCCAGCTGTTCTCTCATCTTTTCATGTCCGCAGCAGAAAATTCTGGCCTTTTCTTCCACGCCGGCCTCCCTCAGCCGTTTTTTTGTCTTCTCTACCGCCTGTTCCTGGATGTCAAATCCCGCTGTCAGTCCATCACTGCCTGCCAGCCTGCATAAAAGCAACGTATCATGTCCATTTCCACAGGTGGCATCAATACAGTAGTCCCCATCCTTAACCTGTTCTTCGATAAACCGGTGGCACCACTGTGTAATCTGGTAATTTTCCATATCGACCCTCCATTTTTAAACCACACAAAATCAGGCTCGCCTGCAAAGCCTTCATGCACCTTCCAGACGGGCCTGATCATTTTTCCTGTCAACTGCAGTAATCAGAACTCAAATACTGCCACACCGTATGGTGGAAGTTTATATGCAAAGGAATACGGTCTTCCATCGCACTCCTGCTTCACAGCCTTATAAACAAGCGGCCGTTCCTCGCCCTTTCCTCCATACTGTTTTTCATCACTGTTTAATATCAGCTTGTACTGCTTTCTGCGCGGCACACCTACGCGGTAGTCCGCCCATTCCATCGGCGTGAAGTTGCAGACAAAAAGCAGATTCTTTTTATTATTTCTGGAATGACGGATAAAGCTGAAAATACTTCTGTATCCGTCGTTCGCATTTACCCACTCAAAACCATATCCGACAGTGTCCTGCTCATACATGGCTTTGTTCTTTTTGTAAAGCTTCAGAAGATCTCTTGTAAACGCCTGCAGATACTGATGCTCCGGCTCTTCCAGCAGATACCAGTCAAGCTCTCTTTCCTCACTCCACTCTCTAAGCTGCGCGAAATCCTGTCCCATAAACAGAAGCTTCTTCCCCGGATGCCCCATCATAAATGCGTATCCGACTTTCAGATTCGCATATTTATCAAATCCGAGTCCCGGCATCTTATTGAGCATCGAACACTTCAAATGGACGACCTCATCATGTGAAAGTACAAGAACATATTTCTCACTGTAAGCATAGGTCATCGCAAATGTCATCTGATTGTGGTGCTCTTTCCGGAAATAAGGATCCAGCTTCATATATTCCAGAAAATCGTGCATCCAGCCCATGTTCCATTTCAGGCTGAATCCCAGTCCATCGTCTTCCGGTTTTCCTGTCACTTTAGGCCATGCGGTAGACTCTTCCGCAATCATGACCGCTCCCGGATTTCGTCCAAGAACAACCGAATTTAAATGCTTGAAAAACTCGATCGCCTCCAGATTCTGATTACCTCCATATTTGTTGGCAACCCACTGACCGTCCTGCTTTCCATAATCCAGGTACAACATCGATGCAACTGCGTCGACACGAAGCCCGTCCACATGGAAATGTTCCATCCAGAACAACGCATTGCTGATCAGGAAATTTTTTACCTCAGACTTGCCGTAGTCAAAAATCTTCGTACCCCAGTCAGGGTGCTCACCTTTTCTTGGATCCGCATATTCATAAACCGCTGTACCGTCAAAATCCGCAAGTCCGTGCGCGTCTCTTGGAAAATGAGCCGGTACCCAGTCCAGAATAACCCCGATTTTATTTTTGTGGAAGTAGTTGATCATATACGCAAAATCTTCCGGGGTTCCATATCTGGAAGTCGGCGCAAAATATCCTGTTACCTGGTATCCCCAGGAACCGTCATACGGATGCTCTGCGATTCCCATCAATTCAATGTGGGTATATCCCATCTCTTTCATATATTTCGCAGCTTCCACTGCAAACTCACGGTAGTTGTAAAAGCGCTCCTCTTCTTCTCCCGGATGCTGTTTCCAGGAACCAATGTGCGCTTCATAGATAGACATCGGACTCTCATCCATGTTCCAGGTAGTCCTCTTTTCCATCCACGCACTGTCGCTCCATTTCAGATTTGATATGTCATGCACTTTCGAAGCGGTTCCAGGCCTTACTTCCGCATAATTCGCGAACGGATCAGCCTTGTAGAGGAAGTCTCCGGTCTTCGTCTCAATACAGTACTTATAGATCATATCCTCTTCGATCCCCTGAATAAAGCAGGTATAGATCCCAAGCGGCTCTTCTCTTACCATCGGATTTTTATCCTTGTCCCAGTTGTTAAAATCACCTACAACCGAAACTGCCTTCGCATTCGGCGCCCAGACTGCAAAATACGCACCTTTTCTGCGTCCATCCGTAACAAGATGGGATCCCATTTTTTTATATAAATCATAATGAGTTCCTTGTCCAAATAAGTACTGATCCAGTTCTCCTATCTCATATGGTTTTTTCTTTTTTGTTCTCGCCATACTATCCACCTTCTCACAAAAAATCTAAGTTTATTATACTTTAGGGATGGATAAAAAGAAAGAGTTTTAACAAAGTTTTTCACTTTATCAAAACTCTTTTCGTCATTTTATACAATTATTGTCGATTATCTTTAATGTTTGAAATCATCCTCTTTCAGAATAATTCTGTCAGTTTCATCTGTGCTCTTTCCAAATACCCTCTTCATCAGATGTTTTACATTCGCTTTCTGGGAATGGGCAATCGCGTCATCCATGATCTCCTTCACTTCAGCTACTGTCACAAAGTGATCTTCTTTCTGAAGTACATCGATACGGCTGTAAAGAGCAAGAATTCCCATTTCATCAATCCGGTATCCGTTTTCTTTTGCATATGTCTGGCCGAACGTAACAAGCTCATCATTGATAAAGATCGGAAGTTCCACACGGGAAGTAAATTTTCTGCGGAAGTCCGGATACTCAGAAAGCATTTTCTCCATCGGACGTCTCTCATCTTCCAGAATAAACAGCATCTCTCCGGTCTGCTCTTCCATTAATCCTGTCAATTCATCAATGGTTTTATCATTCATTTTACTTGCTTTTTCAATAATCAGCGCACCACCGCTGAGCTTCTGGATAATACTGATCAGGTTCTTCTTATTCAGTGCGTCTCCGGTGATAATCGCAACCTTGCCCTGCTTCATCCTGCGCTGCTTCTGAATCGCTTTTACAATATCAACCGCAAGTACAGTCTTACCGGATCCTTTGTGTCCGATTACAAGAATATTTCCTGTTCTGGAAGTTCCATACCGCTTTCTGCAGTTTCTGTCCTGCTCGAGAACATCGACAAGCTGCTCACTCATTCCACGGATCGGTACAAAATAGGAGAACAGTTTTTTCTGCTCCTCTGTCAAACCAAGCTTCAGACCGATTTCACTTGTTGCGCTCAAGTCATATCTTCCCTGAACAATAAATCCTGTATCAAAGGAAGATCCGCCGGAAGATCTGGAGTCTTCGTCTTCATCCGGTTCCTCGATTTCCAGAACCTCTTCTTTTTCCGGCTCCTGTTCCGCCGCTTCCTCTTCTTCCTGATCTGACTCTTCTACCTCTTCTTCATAGTCAGAATCATCCTCTTCAAAATCGGATTCTTCGTCCTCATGCTCCTCTTCCACGGACTCCTCTTCAGCGTACTCGTCCTCGTCATACTCCTCTTCGGTGTACTCGTCCTCGTCATACTCCTCTTCGGCGTACTCGTCCTCGTCATACTCCTCTTCGGCGTACTCATCCTCGTCATACTCCTCTTCGGCGTACTCGTCCTCATCGTACTCCTCTTCAGCATACTCGTCCTCGTCATACTCCTCTTCGGTGTACTCGTCCTCGTCATACTCCTCCTCGGCGTACTCGTCCTCGTCATACTCCTCTTCGGCGTACTCGTCCTCGTCATACTCCTCCTCAGCGTACTCGTCTTCGTCGTACTCTTCTTTGGCGTACTCGTCCTCGTCGTACTCTTCTTCGGCGTACTCGTCCTCAGGACTTTCTTCTTCGACAGATTCATCCGGTTCTGTTTCACTTTCTGTCTCTTCTTCTGTCTGATCTTTCATCGACTCGGAAAGTCTTGCAAGAGACTCTGTCGTGCCGCCGACAGCCTCTTCTCTTTCTTTTTCTTCCGCTTCCATCTCGCTGAGAAGTCTTTGAATATCTTCTGAAAGTATCGTCGCTGTGTCCTTGGAAACTGTTTCCTGCTTTGCTTTTTCTTCCTCTGCTTTTGCCTCTGCTTCGCGCCGTTTTTCTTCAATAACGGCTGCATTTTTCCTTTGTCTTTCTTCCCATTGACGAAGGATCTCTTCTATTTTCATCTGGCCTGTTTCGTACACGTCTCCCTCTCCTTTTTCGAACATCTGCTTCACTTCTGTTATCGTCTTATTTCCTCCGACAGCCATTCCAAGCAGAAAGGCTCCTGTCAGCGCTTTTGAAGAATCTGCTTTCAGAATCAGTGTTTCTCTTTTCCCCTGGTCCTGAAGCATCGAAATCACCTGCTCAAAATCTACTGTCTTTTCCGGTTCTCCCTGAACCTCTTTCTGATTTTCCGCCGGAATCTCCTCAACCTTTACCTGCTCTTCTTTTTCCGGCTTCCTTGTCTGTGCTTCTTCCACAGCGGCAGTCAGGTTTCCGGATTCTTCCTCATTCCCCGCTTTTCGATATTTCTTTTGTTGCTGCGGCGTCAGAGGTTTATATTTCATTTTCAGCTCCATCGCCTTTTGTACAAAAGCTCCGTCACTGAACCACAGAATCAGATCGTCACACTCTTCGAGGCACTCGGTTGTCATTCCCGCCTGATCGTAAAGCTCTGCAAGCTCATATGCCCATTTTTCAATATATTCCGCTTTTTTAAATTCTTCCAGCACATGAATCTGTTCCTTAATCGGGGCGTTCTGCGCCTTTAAAATCTTATACTTTAATATGTACTGGTTCGGATCCTTCGGAGCCATACTCACAAATTCGTCATAGCAGTCCAGCGCTTCCTCCGTCTCCCCCAGCCGAAGCGCCAGAGTCCCCAGGCGGTATACAATCTTCCTGCTCCCCGGACTTCTGTCATATGCAATAAAAAGGATCTCTCTGCTCTTCTGATACTCCCCGGTATATTCGTAAATTTCACTTACAGCACAAAGCATTGACGCATTTTTTACTCGCTTCCAGTCGATCGTATCTGCGATCTCCTTTGCCTTGTCGTAGGATCTTGTCTGGACGTACTTCATCATTTGTTCCGTTTTTTCACGATACTCGTATTTATCCAATGTCATTCACCTCATTAATTACTTGCTTTTGCAGCGATTCCTTACCAGCCTTCTATACGCAAGAATGATATATCTTTTCATTTTCTTAGTGTATCATACCAACCTGTCAATGTCAAAAAAATGGGAGTGTTTTTTTCTTAATTATTACAAAACTATTACGCAAAAAAAGTAGCCATTATAACGTTTTTTCTTATAATGGCTACTCTAACTATTCAATTTTTTCATATTCTATATTCTCTTACCGGAGGAATCTTTCTTTTGATCTACCGGTTCCCAAAAGCCTTTTTTATTTTATATTCGATATATAACTCAAAGTCTCTGATTAATTTTCCGCTAATGTAATCTTTGATCTCAGATCTTTTACTTCCTTTTATAATGTATTTAATTTTGTTGACTTTTCGGATCTTCTGCCAATATATCAGATTCATATAATTTAGAGAAACTCTCTTTCTTATTTCAATCTTCTTATGGGTTCTGCTCCTTGGCTTCCTCCCCTCTTACTATCCGCATACTACGTCTTCATTCATCAACTCATACTAAATATAAAATAAATGGTTAATAAAATTTCTGATGGTTATGCGATGTTTCTTTACACATCTTCTAACTCTTTGAACTATTGACTGATGTGGTATCATCCTCAATATGTCTTACAGATCTTTCAATCACAAATTCCAGTTTCTAACAACTCCGATATACTTTGTATACTCAACTATTTACTGGATTGATTTATTGATAAAGGCTTTCATCATGGGAACCTTCATCTGTAACACCACTAACATATTGAGTTTTGAATTCCGTATTGTCCAATGGTAAAAGCCCTCCTTTTCTAAATTTCCAATTCTGAAAGTGAAACAACTTCCAGTTTTCAAGAATCCCTTTCTCGTCAGGTTTCTTTTCTTTTGGATTGATTACACTATAGCATCCCGCCTCCATTTTGTCAATACTTTTCTTTTATATTTTTTATTTTATTTCATTCTTTGATTCTAATTGTACTTATTATCTGATTTATTTATATTTTTTATTCATTTATCTATTTTTAATTTCCTCTTCATTTACCGGTCCATCCGTGCTAAACTAAATTAGTATTGTCAATGTAAGATTGTTTTAGAATGGGAAAGGAGAAATACACACTATGGGCGGATTTTTTGGCGTAGCTTCAAAAAATGAATGTGTACTTGATTTATTTTACGGGGTAGATTATCATTCTCACCTCGGAACACGAAGAGGCGGTATGGCAACTCACGGAGAGAATGGATTCAGCCGCGCAATCCATAATATTGAAAATTCCCCGTTTCGTACCAAATTTGACAAAGATCTGGAGGAGCTGAAGGGAAATCTGGGTATTGGCTGTATTTCCGACTTCGAACCGCAGCCTCTGCTGATCCAGTCACATCTTGGCAGCTTTGCTATCACTACAGTCGGCAAGATCAATAATCTTGATTCACTTTTGAACATGATTTATAATGATGGACATTCTCATTTTCAGGAGATGAGCACCGGGCAGATTAATGCCACAGAACTGGTTGCTTCCCTGATCTGCAAAAAGGATTCGATTGTAGAAGGAATCCGTTATGTACAGTCGATCGTGGACGGTTCCATGACTCTGCTTGTCATGACTCCGGAAGGTATCTATGCGGCACGTGACCGTTACGGACGCACTCCGGTTGTCGTTGGAAAGAAAGATGATGCATACTGTGTTTCTTTTGAGAGTTTCGCATATATCAATCTCGGATATACCGATTATAAGGAACTGGGACCTGGTGAGATCGTCTATGTAACACCTGAAAGCGTGGAAACAGTCGGACAGCCTTTTGAAAAAATGAAGATCTGTTCCTTCCTCTGGGTTTATTATGGATACCCTACTTCTTCCTATGAGGGAGTCAATGTAGAGGAGATGCGCTACAAATGCGGAAGCCTTCTTGCAAAAAGAGATGCCGGAACCGTTACTCCTGACATCGTTGCAGGCGTCCCGGATTCCGGAGTGGCACATGCCATAGGTTACGCAAATGAATCCGGTATCCCATATGCCCGCCCGTTCATTAAATATACACCTACCTGGCCGCGTTCTTTCATGCCGACCACTCAGAGTCAGAGAAATCTGATCGCCCGCATGAAATTGATTCCGGTGCAGGCTTTAATTGAAGACAGAAAGCTGCTTCTGATCGATGATTCCATTGTCCGCGGAACACAGCTGCGTGAGACTACTGAATTCCTTTATCAGAGCGGTGCCAAGGAAGTGCATGTACGCCCTGCATGTCCTCCGTTGTTATATGGATGTAAGTATCTGAACTTCTCAAGATCCAAATCCGAACTGGATCTGATTACACGCCGGATTATCCGCGACTGGGAAGGAGATGCTTCCCCGGAAATCCTGGCTGAATACGCAGACCCGAACAGTGACCGGTACCAGAAGATGCTGGATGAAATCTGCCGTCAGCAGAATTTCACCTCTCTTCGTTACCACCGTCTGGATGACCTGATCGAATCCATCGGAATCGACTCCTGCAAGCTCTGTACGTACTGCTTCAACGGAGAAGAATAAAGTAAAAATGAACCCCGTCCAGCTCCCGGACGGGGTTTTCTGCTGCTTACCAGCCTCTATAATAATTGATGAGACAGCCTTTCATAATGATTTCCCGTTCTGTATCTGTCAGCGCGCCAAGATGAAGCGTGATTTCTTTCAGGCCGCCATCCACAACATAGGCTTTCACTTCTTCTGCTTTGCCTTCAATCACTTTGCGGATTTCCGGAACAAAGATATAGTCGCCATTTTTAAACGGAAGGGCTTTGTGGTCTTCCTTTGTAATAAATGGAAGCATTCCCCAGTTGATCAGGTTGGAGCGGTAACGCTTCGTCGCATATTCGCTTGCGATGTTCGCCCATCCTCCAAGCACCTTCTGGCATGATGCCGCCTGTTCTCTTGCAGATCCGTCTCCCGGCTTCACTGCAAAGATCGTGCTTCCGATACCAAGGTTTCCTTCTCCCACATTCTGGAACTGTTCTCTCACTTTCGCCATCACAGGTTTGAGTTCTTCCAGTACTTCCAGCGGACAAGTGTGTGCCTCGATTGCTTTCTGGGCCTTCTGCACCTCTTTTGCACGCCCGACATATGCCGGATCCTTTCTGGAAAGCGCAAACTCCGCAAGTCCAAGCGGATTGGACCGGTAAGAGGAAGTCTCTCCTGACGGAATCAGCTCATCTGTCGTCGTTACCGGATCATGGATCTCTGAAACAACCTTTAACAATAAGTTTTCCGGAAGCGCCGGCATCTGCGGCCAGTCCTTGATGTTTGGACCAAACTGGATCGCTGCGTCCGGATCTGCTTTTCCGTGGCTGTCAAAGACACGGTTCGCATAAATGGAGGCATCAAAATGATAGGTCGGATTTTTATATTCCACATCGAGATCGGTCGCCGGTGTCAGATATCCTTTATTGGCGGCTGTTGCTGCAATGGATCTTGCATCCATCAGCGCCACAGAGGAAATCTGACCGTTCTGAAGCTTGGATCCTTCTCTGTTCGGGAAGTTTCTTGTCGTATGACGGATACTGAACGCATTATTTGCCGGAGTATCCCCCGCGCCAAAGCAAGGTCCGCAGAATGCTGTCTTAACAACCGTTCCTGCCGCAAGGAGATCTGCGACAGCACCGTTTTTCACCAGTTCCATGTAAATCGGAGTACTTGCCGGATACACACTGAATGTAAAGGCATCGGAGCCGATGTTCTTCCCGCGGATAATGTCCGCCGCGGCACAGATATTCTCAAATCCGCCTCCGGCACATCCTGCAATGATTCCCTGCTCCACGTAGAGTTTTCCGTTTCGTATTTTATCCTGCAGTGAATATTCCACCGCATTGTCAAGGCTTACCTTTGCTTTTTCTTCCACATCATGAAGAATATCCTTTAAGTTTGCATTAACTTCTTCGATCGTGTAGGCGTTGCTCGGATGAAACGGCATTGCGATCATCGGGCGGATGCTTCCAAGGTCTACATAGACCATTCCGTCATAGTAAGCGGCTTCTCCAGGATTCAGCTCTTTATAGTCTCCGCTTCTTCCGTGGATCTCATAGAACTCCCGGATGGTGTCATCCGTCTTCCAGATCGAAGAGAGGCAGGTCGTCTCTGTCGTCATAACATCAATGCCGATACGGAAATCCGCACTCAGCTTTTCAACGCCAGGTCCCACAAACTCCATCACTTTATTATTCACATAACCGTTCTGGAACACCGCTTTGATAATCGCCAGAGCAACATCCTGCGGGCCGACTCCTTTAACCGGCTCTCCGTCCAGATAAACTGCAATCACTTCCGGCATCCGGATATCATATGTCTTGCTGAGAAGCTGCTTTACAAGCTCCGGTCCGCCTTCCCCTACTGCCATTGTTCCAAGAGCGCCGTATCGGGTATGACTGTCAGATCCCAGGATCATCTGACCGCCTCCGGCAAGCATTTCTCTCGCATACTGGTGGATGACAGCCTGATGAGGCGGTACATAGACGCCGCCGTATTTTTTTGCACAGGTCAGTCCAAACATATGGTCATCCTCATTGATCGTGCCGCCTACAGCACAGAGGCTGTTGTGGCAGTTGGTAAGCACGTACGGAATCGGGAACCGCTCAAGTCCGGACGCTCTTGCTGTCTGAATGATTCCGACAAACGTAATGTCATGTGACGTCAGTTTGTCAAACTTGATATTCAGATTTTTCATATTTCCTGAAACAT
Organism: Drancourtella massiliensis; assembly: GCF_016900655.1. Classification (GTDB taxonomy): domain Bacteria; phylum Bacillota; class Clostridia; order Lachnospirales; family Lachnospiraceae; genus Sellimonas; species Sellimonas catena. The sequence continues at coordinate 1,535 of NZ_JACJKH010000010.1, read as the reverse complement.
TGTGGGCTTTCAGAATTTCATAGGCGATCGTCTGCGCCGCCGCCTCTTCTTTTGTAACCACACGTCCCGTCTTTGCTTTCAGCGCCTCGGCAGCTTCCGGTCCGTCTTCTATGATATCTTTACCATTCAGTAAGTAGACTCCATTTTTAAATAACTTTATCATACAGGCAAATACCTCCTTCATTTTGTACTTTTCTCATTTTAGCACATTAAAATAACAGAGACAAGCTGTAATACCTGTCTCTGTGTTTTCCCTGTTTATAAACTTTATTGATTCATAAATTTCATATGCTCTGATACCATCATCGCGATTTTAAATGTCAGAGCGTCCTCAAACACCCGCACATCCAGACCTGTCAGCTTCTGAATCTTTTCCAGCCGGTACACAAGCGTATTTCTGTGGATATAGAGCTGTCTGGCCGTCTCGGAGATATTCAGATTGTTTTCGAAGAATTTGTAAACCGTGGAAAGTGTTTCTTCCTCAAACTCGGATACATCCCTGTCCCCGAAAACCTCTTTCAAAAACATCTCGCACAGAGAGAGCGGAAGCTGATGGATCAGCCGTCCTATTCCCAGTTCGTTATAAGCAAGAATATTCCTGTCCGGATAGAAAATCCGCCCCACATCCAGTGCCATGCCGGCCTCTTTGTAGGATTTTGATACATCCTTCAACTCGTGGATCATCGTACCGTAAGACACCCGGATATTAACCATTGCCTCAGCAGATACCGTATCCGCGATGCTCTTGGCGCTTTCAAACACTTCCCGGTATCCATCTGTCTCTTCCAGCGCCTTGACAAGAATCACACTTCCCTCATCCACCGCAGTTACAAAATCTTTCATGCCGGACGCGTACATTCCTTTCATCGTTTCAAGAAGCATCTGATTATCTTTGGCCCTGGCCTCTACAAGATAGACCACTCTCTTCTGATCGTTTTCGATATGAAGCTTCTTTGCCTGGTTGTAAACATCCACAAGAAGCATATTATCAAGAAGAAGATTCTGAAGAAAACGGTTCTTGTCAATCTTTTCTTTATAGGCACGTATCAACCCCTCCATCTGTTTAACGCCGAGGCGCCCTACAATTTCCGCCTTTTCTCCGCTCATGTTTTCTATATTTAATATGTAAGCAGGTTTCTCCTCATCACACACAAGGAAGAGGGCGTATCCTGTGCGGATCTCTTCGAGTCCCTGAAAGATCTCTTCTTTTTTTATCTCTTCGAGAAATGCCTGAATCCTCTCGCCCGCATTCATACTCTCTGTCCCTGCCTGTACAATGCGATGTCCGTCCATTGCCCACACAGAACAGGAACCCCCTGCTATATTTTCTATTTCTGATATTGTTCTTTGCAGTACCTGATTTGACAACATGATGTTTTCCTCCATTCATTGGAATAATTATATCAAAAAAAGTGGAAAAGTAAATGAGGATTATTGAGATTTAACGATTTTATGCCGTTTCTCGGCTATTTTGTTGCAAATGTGTTGCAAATAAAATTAATTTAATTGATGCGAAGATGATACAATATTTTCCC
>NZ_JACJKH010000090.1 GCF_016900655.1 Drancourtella massiliensis | reverse complement strand
TGATTGAATAATTCGCAAACCCCCATCTGAGATGGGGGAATAGGCGAAGCCGTAGCGTTACATAAGGTACCATAGGAAAAACCTCCTATGTTATAATGTTGTGGGTTCGCAGCCATAACGTCAGACATAGGAGGTATCCAAATGGACAATACAAGTATACAACATACGAGATGGAATTGCACCTACCATATTGTGTTTATTCCAAAATACAGAAGAAAAATAATGTATGGAGCAAATAAAAAAGATTTAGTGGAAATCATTCCCAAATTATGTGAAATGAAAGGAATTAGTCTCATAGAAGGGAAAGTGTGCAAAGACCATGTGCATATGTATGTAGCAATTCCACCAAAATTATGTGTTTCCGAAGTTGTAGCATATTTAAAGGGAAAGAGTGCATTAATGTTTTTCGACAGACATCCGGAACTCAGACCTAAATATGCAGATCGACATTTCTGGGCAAGAGGATATTACGTTGCTACAATCGGCAATGTAAATGAAGAAACAATACGCCAATATATAAAGGAACAAGAGGAAAACGATAAACTGGAAGATGGAATGAAATAAAAGAGCCTTCCATGGGAGGCTGCCAGTAGCAAGGTGTCTGCGAACCCGCTTTAGCGGATACCAGTACTATACCCTGGAGGGGTTAAAATTAAACCCCCATTTGAAATGGGGGTTGCTAACTTT
>NZ_JACJKH010000089.1 GCF_016900655.1 Drancourtella massiliensis | reverse complement strand
TCCCTTTGCCACTTCTTTCAGCTCCTCTTTATTCTGCCCTCGAAAGAAACGCATCCACTCCATCACATCTTCCGGTCCGCTGGCCTTTTTCTGAAGTTTCGGAAGCTCCAGGATCTGAATCTCCAGCTTATCTGTATACTTCTTCCCGGCCATTTCATCCCAGAAATGGACCGTCCGGTAACAAAAATCATCATCTGGAAACCGTTCAAAGTTCAGTACGCTGACCTGAATACACTTCTTCAGAATGCTATAGCTTTCCCCTGCTTTGATCTGTCCTGCATACATTTTGCTCAGGTAAAATAGCAGACGTTCGTCCCAGTATTCCACATAAAACACCTGCATTTCGATATCTATCTGCATTCCATCAGCCAGGCATACATGCACATCCAGAATTCCCTGCTTTTCCTCTTCTGCTTCTTTGGGAAGCTCATTTTCCAACAGGATCGTTTCATCAATTTCTTCCGGCTTAACCTGCAAAAGCACTGCAATAAATCCCTTTCTTGTCTTAGGATTTCTCATCAGTTCTTTGAAGCACCAGTCCACGGAAGGTTTCATGATAAAATCTTCGTTTCGGGCAGTTTGTCTTCTCTTATTCTGTGTCTTTCTTTTTCTTTTGTTGTTTCTCATAATTCGATCCTTTCCCGGCTTCTCATCCACTGGAAAAGGATATTTCTGTCTGCTGTAAGTGTAGCACATTTTCTTCATTGGA
>NZ_JACJKH010000088.1 GCF_016900655.1 Drancourtella massiliensis | reverse complement strand
TCCAATGAAGAAAATGTGCTACACTTACAGCAGACAGAAATATCCTTTTCCAGTGGATGAGAAGCCGGGAAAGGATCGAATTATGAGAAACAACAAAAGAAAAAGAAAGACACAAAATAAGAAAAGACCAACTGCCCGAAGCGAAGATTTTATCATGAAGCCTTCCGTGGACTGGTGTTTCAAAGAGCTGATGAGAAATCCTAAGACAAGAAAAGGATTTATTGCAGTGCTTTTGCAGGTTAAGCCGGAAGAAATTGATGAAACGATCCTGTTGGAAAATGAGCTTCCAAAAGAAGCAGAAGAGGAAAAGCAGGGAATTCTGGATGTGCATGTATGCCTGGCTGATGGAGTGCAGATAGATATCGAAATGCAGGTGTTTTATGTGGAATACTGGGACGAACGTCTGCTATTTTATCTGAGCAAAATGTATGCAGGACAGATCAAAGCCGGGGAAAGCTATAGCATCCTGAAGAAGTGTATTCAGGTCAGCGTCCTGAATTTTGAACGATTTCCAGATGATGATTTTTGTTACCGGACGGTCCATTTCTGGGATGAAATGGCCGGGAAGAAGTATACAGATAAGCTGGAGATTCAGATCCTGGATGTTGGACGGCGAATTGAGGGAGACGCAAACAACAGATTATTTTTCTAAGCATCGGAGAAGTGACTGCGCAGTCCGGGAGCTGACTGCGCGATAAAACCGATCATCCGGCACGT
>NZ_JACJKH010000087.1 GCF_016900655.1 Drancourtella massiliensis | reverse complement strand
CCTCTCCGTTCCATGTTATAATGGAACTATGCTAAAACAAGATTATTATAACGATTTTTTTGAAATTGGGCAACAAAAAATTAACTTCAGTTTCTTCGAATTGAGTTTACCCGATGACGATCCAGTCTATACCCTAAAAAACGTGATGGAGGAGTTGGATTTTTCAGGCCTGCTGGCCTGTTATTCAGATCAGGGAAGAACCGGGTTTAACCCAATCATGCTGTATGCTGTTGTTACCTATGCAAACATGCGCGGAGTCAGGGCTGTTGATCGGATTGTCGACCTGTGTCACCGAGACCTCGCCTTCATCTGGCTGACCAGAGGACAGAAACCCAAGAGGGATGTTTTTTACGATTTTAAAGGGAAAAAGTTGACGGAAGAAGTCCTGGATGAATTGAATTATCAGTTCATGCGCCGCTTGAAAAAGGAAGGCCTTATTACGCTGAAAGAGCTCTACATCGATGGGACAAAGATCGAGGCGAATGCAAACAGATATACGTTCGTCTGGCGTGGCAGCCTCAACTATCATCTTGCCGGCCTGCTGGACACCATAAATACCCTTTATGCAAAGTATAATGCGTTTCTTTCCGAGAACGGGTATGGGCCCAAATACGATCTCGGAGATGCCCATATGTTCGTGATCGAAGGCATGGACAAAGTCAGGAAAGTCATCGAAGAAAACAGGAAACGGAAACTAACAAAGCATAAAAAGATCTCCAATAACACCGTCATTGAG
>NZ_JACJKH010000086.1 GCF_016900655.1 Drancourtella massiliensis | reverse complement strand
TTCCTCTCCGTTCCATGTTATAATGGAACTATGCTAAAACAAGATTATTATAACGATTTTTTTGAAATTGGGCAACAAAAAATTAACTTCAGTTTCTTCGAATTGAGTTTACCCCGATGACGATCCAGTCTATACCCTAAAAAACGTGATGGAGGAGTTGGATTTTTCAGGTCTGCTGGCCTGTTATTCGGATAAGGGAAGAACCGGGTTTAACCCAATCATGCTGTATTCTGTTGTTACCTATGCAAACATGCACAGAGTCAGGGCTGTTGATCGGATTGTCGACCTGTGTCAGCGAGACCTCGCTTTCATCTGGCTGACCAAAGGACAGAAACCCCAGAGGGATGTTTTTTACGATTTTAAAGGGAAAAAGCTGACGGGAGAAGTCCTGGATGAATTGAATTATCAGTTCATGCGCCGCCTGGAAAAGGAAGGCCTTATTACGCTGAAAGAGCTCTACATCGCTGGGACAAAGATCGAGGCGAATGCAAACAGATATACGTTCGTCTGGCGTGGCAGCCTCAACTATCATCTTGCCGGCCTGCTGGACACCATAGATACCCTTTATGCAAAGTATAATGCGTTTCTGTCCGAGAACGGGTATGGGCCCAAATACGATCTCGGGGATGCCCATATGTTCGTGATCGAAGGCATGGACAAAGTCAGGAAAGTCATCGAAGAAAACAGGAAACGGAAACTAACAAAGCATAAAAAGATCTCCAATAACACCGTCATTGAG
>NZ_JACJKH010000085.1 GCF_016900655.1 Drancourtella massiliensis | reverse complement strand
CCTCTCCGTTCCATGTTATAATGGAACTATGCTAAAACAAGATTATTATAACGATTTTTTTGAAATTGGGCAACAAAAAATTAACTTCAGTTTCTTCGAATTGAGTTTACCCGACGACGATCCAGTCTATACCCTAAAAAATGTGATGGAGGAGTTGGATTTTTCAGGCCTCCTGGCCTGTTATTCAGATAAGGGAAGAACCGGGTTTAACCCAATCATGCTGTATTCTGTTGTTACCTATGCAAACATGCGCGGAGTCAGGGCTGTTGATCGGATTGTCGACCTGTGTCAGCGAGACCTCGCCTTCATCTGGCTGACCAAAGGACAGAAACCCCAAAGGGATGTTTTTTACGATTTTAAAGGGAAAAAGCTGACGGGAGAAGTCCTGGATGAATTGAATTATCAGTTCATGCGCCGCCTGGAAAAGAAAGGCCTTATTACGCTGAAAGAGCTCTACATCGATGGGACAAAGATCGAGGCGAATGCAAACAGATATACGTTCGTCTGGCGCGGCAGCCTCAACTATCATCTTGCCGGCCTGCTGGACACCATAGATACCCTTTATGCAAAGTATAATGAGTTTCTGTCCGAGAACGGGTATGGGCCCAAATACGATCTCGGGGATGCCCGTATGTTCGTGATCGAAGGCATGGACAAAGTCAGGAAAGTCATCGAAGAAAACAGGAAACGGAAACTAACAAAGCATAAAAAGATCTCCAATAACACCGTCATTGAGATCGATCA
>NZ_JACJKH010000084.1 GCF_016900655.1 Drancourtella massiliensis | reverse complement strand
TCTGTAAAGACATTTGGATTTATGCTCACAGCCGCTACAGTCCGCACAGCCATAGACCTCCACCGTCTGGGTATAGCCGTCCTGCTCTTTGCTTTCCGTCCGGATATGATGCAGTTCCCTTCCGTCATGGCAGATGTAATAATGCTCATCTTCAAAGACTGCGTATCCCATGTTGTAATATTTCCCGATGTCTTCTTTATAAGCGCGGGTTTTCCGCTTCTCATGATCCTGAAGTTTAATATAACTCCGGATTTTATTCTCTTTTAGATATAACAGGTTTTTCTCACTGCAGTAGCCGCTGTCAGCAGTAACTGCTTCCAGCGTATCCCCAAATGCGTTCCGGTGCTTTTCCAGAACAGGGATCAGTGTATTGTAGTCTGTCCGGTCATTACTCACATATCCATGGACAATGAAGTAATTCTCTACTGCAATCTGAACATTGTATGCCGGTTTTAACTGCCCGTTCCTCATATGGTCTTCTTTCATCCGCATAAATGTTGCTTCCAGGTCTGTTTTGGAATAGCTGTTGCGGTCTTTCCCCATGATCTCAAAACATTCCTTGTATCCCATCAGGCGGGTCCCGCATTCCTCCAGTTCCTCGTAGAGTTTCTGGATTTCCGGCTTATGTTTTCCCTTTCCCAAAACGAACCGGATCCCTTCTCCTTCTGCAATCCGCATCAGGTTCTTCTGCAGCTTCAGGATCTCAAGCGGGGAACAGTGATCGATCTCAATGACGGTGTTATTGGAGATCTTTTTATGCTTTGTTAGTTTC
>NZ_JACJKH010000083.1 GCF_016900655.1 Drancourtella massiliensis | reverse complement strand
GTGTCTGACTGTTTGTCTTTGCTCCCTTTCGGAAAGGAGTCCTTATGACGAAGACGAACAGTCACAAACCAAAAACCAGTACACAAAACAAAAAAGTCAAAGACAGCGGTGCCAAGCTGATCTTCGGTGATCCCATCCTCTGCGCCCAGTTCCTTCGCGGATATACGGATATCGAACTTCTAAAAGATGTCCAACCGGAAGATATTGAGGACGTCACAGATCGCTTCATCTCCGTATGGCAGGAAGAACGGGATTCCGATACGGTCAAGAAGATCCATCTGAAAAATCAGCAAGACATAGACACTCTTTATCTGATCACGCTGATCGAGCATCAGACCAAGGTGGACTATGACATGTCTTTCCGGATCCTCCGCTATATCGTCCTGATCCTGACAGATTATGCCGCAGAGGCCGAGAAAAAACAGGCCGGATGCACAGCTTTAAAGGGCTTCCGGTATCCTCCTGTTCTTCCAATTGTCTTCTATGATGGAGACCGAAACTGGACAGCTGCAAAAAACTTTCAGGAACGCACCGCACTTTCCGATCTTCTGGGAGAGTATATTCCGAACTTTCAGTATCTTGTCGTGCCGCTCTCCCGCTATTCCAATCAGGAGTTGATTGAAAAAGAAGATGAACTGTCTTTGATCATGTTAATTGACAAACTGCGAAGTTCCGCCGAATTTCACGAACTCGCAGAAATTCCGGATGACTATTTGGAGAAGATCAGCCGTGACTCCCCTGAGTCTCTTTTAAAACTGATCGCCAAGATCATTGCGGCATTCCTG
>NZ_JACJKH010000082.1 GCF_016900655.1 Drancourtella massiliensis | reverse complement strand
GTGTCTGACTGTTTGTCTTTGCTCCCTTTCGGAAAGGAGTCCTTATGACGAAGACGAACAGTCACAAACCAAAAACCAGTACACAAAACAAAAAAGTCAAAGACAGCGGTGCCAGGCTGATCTTTGGTGATCCCATCCTCTGCGCCCAGTTCCTTCGCGGATATACGGATATCGAACTTCTAAAAGATGTCCAGCCGGAAGATATTGAGGACGTCACAGATCGCTTCATCTCCGTATGGCAGGAAGAACGGGATTCCGATACGGTAAAGAAGATCCGTCTGAAAAATCAGGAAGACATAGACACTCTTTATCTGATCACGCTGATCGAGCATCAGACCAAGGTCGACTATGATATGTCTTTCCGGATTCTGCGCTATATCGTCCTGATCCTGACAGATTATGCCGCAGAGGCCGAGAAAAAACAGGCCGGGTGCACAGCTTTAAAGGGCTTCCGGTATCCTCCTGTTCTTCCAATTGTCTTCTATGATGGAGACCGGAACTGGACAGCTGCAAAAAACTTTCAGGAACGCACCGCACTTTCCGATCTTCTGGGAGAGTATATTCCAAACTTTCAGTATCTGGTCGTGCCGCTCTCCCGCTATTCCAATCAGGAGTTGATTGAAAAAGAAGATGAGTTGTCTTTGATCATGCTAATTGACAAACTGCGAAGCTCCGCCGAATTTCACGAACTCGCAGAAATTCCGGATGACTATTTGGAGAAGATCAGCCGTGACTCCCCTGAGTCTCTTTTAAAACTGATCGCCAAGATCATTGCGGCATTCCTG
>NZ_JACJKH010000081.1 GCF_016900655.1 Drancourtella massiliensis | reverse complement strand
AGACGCCGGGGATCAGGCCATGGCAGGGGGATTCCTGTGGGACTGGAGGAAGGAATAAGCGGTTTTATCCGCAAAACCGCCGGAGAAAAGGGAATACTCCGGCAGCCGGGCAATCCCAAGGAGGAAATCCAGCCCGGAGGTTTCAGAGTGTTCCAGCATCCCGAGCCATTCCTGTTTGTGCTGGGAAAAGATTTGTTTCCATTTATAGAACTGGTTCCTGGTAATGCGGAAGCGTTCACAGAGGGCCTCAACGGAAGAACGGTCCAGGAAAGCTTCCGCCAGGACACGGAGGATAAAAAAGAGGCCATAACCGGAATAGGGGATGATCATATCCGGGAGGACGGCATGGGTATGCCCGCAGCTTACGCAGACCAGCCGGAGGACCGTGATTTCCTGTGTGACGGGTTTCCCATGGATAAAATCGATGATGCGGCGGCCATAGTAAGCATGGACATGGCAGTTGCCGGAGGAACCGCAGATGGGGCAGGCCTCCCTTTCGGGGCAGAAAGAAGCCATATAGGACTCGAACAAAACTTTTGATGATTTTTTTATACGAATTAACTTGCAAAAAAGAGCGTTTTTTCTTATCATAATAGTGTTGATGTGACCGCTGTCAGCAGAGAAGCCGATCTTAATTAGGACATAGATCCTGCAATGGCATTGCTTGCGGCACTCACGGGTAAGAGAAAGAACGTGCTGTGGAAGGATTCGTTCTTTCTCTTTTTTTATAGTTGTCAAAACAACTATAACGAAATATCCTGAAACACACAAGAAAAAAGCGCGCCGCTTTTTCTGGCACACTGTAAAAGATATATTTAT
>NZ_JACJKH010000009.1 GCF_016900655.1 Drancourtella massiliensis | reverse complement strand
ATACTGGAAAAAAGGCAAAAAGAAACCATGAAGTTACAACTGCAACTCCATGGCCCATATGCCTTGTAATTCTAACTGCAACAACCTATGTTGCAATTAATTTTTCAATTAACCGAAATCAAACAGGAGACAGCCGCCGTGCGGACGGTCTGCTGTCATCAATAAAAAATGTAGGAGGCGGATTTTATGACGGAAACAGTGAAACTGTCGAATGGAGTTTCCATGCCAATGGAAGGATTTGGTGTGTTCCAGATACCGGAGCAGGAGTGTGAGCAGGTTATAAGAAATGCGATAGAATCCGGTTATCGTTTAATTGATACGGCCAGTTCCTATCAGAATGAAGAGGCGGTCGGCCGGGCAGTCAAAACCTGCGGCATCCCGCGGGAGGAACTTTTTATTACGACAAAAGCATATATTCAGGAAATGGGCTATGACAACACGATGAAGGCATTTGAGGATTCCCTGAAGCGGCTGGGGCTTGACTATCTGGATCTGTATTTGATCCATATGCCGTTTGGCGACTATTATGGATCGTGGCGGGCAATGGAAGAGTTGTACCGGGCAGGGCGGATTCGTGCCATCGGAGTCTGCAATTTCCTTCCGGACCGCCTGCTTGACTTCTGCTATAACGTGGAAATCAAACCGCAGGTCAATCAGATTGAGCGCCACCCGCATTACCAGCGCGCAGAAGATCTGCAGCTGATGGAAGAGCTCGGCGTGCAGCCGGAGGCCTGGGCACCTTTTGCGGAAGGATTGAAAGGAATGTTTGAGGAACCGATACTGATGGAGATTGCGGCGAAGCATCAGAAGACGCCGGCTCAGATTCTCCTGCGCTGGAATGTGCAGCAGGGAGTCATTGTAATTCCGAAATCGGTTCATAAGGAGCGCATGGAAGAAAACAGAAAGATCTGGGATTTTGAACTGGATGCAGAAGACATGCGGCGGATCGCGGGACTGGACAGAAACTGCCCGTCCATGCTGGACACCCGAAAAATCAGTGAGATCAGGCGAGTGTACGATTATCTGAACAACCCTGTTTTGACCAGTTTATAAGAGAAATAAAAGCTTGCAAAGGAGAATGGAATCATGATGAATATGGAAGTGAATGGAACGACCATTCAGGTGAAATTATACGAGAACAGTTCGGCGGAGGCGGTGAAAGAACTGCTGAAGAAAGGCCCGTTTACAATAGAAATGAAAGATTATGCCCACATGGAAAAGTTCGGAAGCTTTGGGATGCAGTTCCCGACGAACGACGAAACGATTACAACCGAAGCCGGAGATGTGATCCTTTCGGAAGGGAATCTTCTCGTTATCTATTATGCACCGAATACGTGGAATTTTACGAGGCTTGGAAAGATCCGGAATCTGTCAGAGACAGAATTGAAACAGGTACTTGGAAAAGGAAGTATTACGGCAGTCCTGACGCTGGCGGACGACGAATAACAAAGCGGGAGAGGTTTTGCGGCCTCTCCCTTTTCAATACCTGGCTTTTCAATGTTGTTTCTGTTTTTTTATTCATGTACTTTTAAGCCATGAAGCATTTTTACAAAGTTCGGATCATCGTGGTTTACGATTTCGCTGTGTCCGATATCCAGTTTTGCGATTTCGTTCATATCTTCTTCGCTGAGTTCAAAATCCCAGATGTTCATGTTCTGTTCCATACGGTCTTTGTGAACGGATTTTGGAATTACGACAACGCCGCGCTGTACGTTCCAGCGGAGAGCAACCTGAGCCGCGCTCTTTCCGTATTTTTCTCCGATAGAAGAAAGAACCGGATGAGTGAAGATGCCGTGGTTTCCTTCTGCGAATGGTCCCCATGCTTCCGGACGTACGCCGTATTCCTTCATCAGTGCAAGAGCGTCTTCCTGCTGGAAGAATGGGTGAAGCTCTACCTGGTTGACTGCCGGGATCACATCGACTGTCTCGCAAAGGTCTGCCAGACGTGCCGGATAGAAGTTGCAGACACCGATGGCACGAAGTTTTCCTTCTTTGTAAGCCTCTTCCATTGCACGGTAAGCTCCTACATAGTCACCCATCGGCTGATGGATCAGGTACAGATCAAGGTAATCAAGTCCCAGTTTTTCAAGAGAAGTCTCGATTGCTTTCTTTGCGCTTTCGTAGTCTGCATCCTGTACCCAGAGCTTGGTTGTGATGAAAAGCTCGCTGCGGTCTACTCCGCTTTCCTTGATTGCTGCGCCGACAGCTTCTTCATTCATATAGGCAGCTGCCGTATCGATCAGACGATAACCGCTGTTTATAGCATCCAGAACAGCCTGTTTGCACTGTGCCGGGTCCGGTACCTGGAACACACCAAATCCTTCTAGCGGCATTTTGATTCCATTATTTAAAGTAACATATTCCATGATTTTTACCTCCATTTCTTTTGATGACTTTATTGTAGTGGATCCTTTCAGAAAAGTACAATACAGGTTCCGAATTGTGCTATAATTGAAATGAATAGTAAAAGGAGAGATGTTTACATGATTGAAATCTATCTTCTGGAACAGCTGGTGGCGTTTGAAATATACGGAACGCTTTCGGCTGCAGCGGAATATCTTCATATATCACAGCCGGCGCTCAGTCATTCCATGCAGAAGCTGGAAGAACTGATGGGAGTTCCGCTATTTCACCGTCAGAAAAACAGGCTTGCACTAAATGAAAATGGCAGGCTTACTGCAGAGTATGCCCGGAAGATTCTGGAGCAGGAACGGGACATGGTAGAAAGGGTCCGGCTTTTTGACAAGAGCAGAAGGACAATCACCCTTGGCTCCTGCGCGCCGGTGCCGGTTTCGGATATTGTACCGCTTCTGTCAGGGCAGTATAGAGGGATGACGATTTCATCCGAGATTGTAAACAGCGATGAAGAGCTGATGGAGGGGCTGATGAAAGGTTCTTATCAGATCGTCGTTCTGCACCATGATCCGAAAAAGGACGGCCTGTATGCGGTACCGTTCCGGCGGGAACGACTGTATCTGTCTGTTCCGGAGCAGCATCCGCTGGCTGAAAAAGATGAAATTGTTCTTTCTGATATTGACGGACAGAACATTCTGCTCTTTACACAGATTGGTTTCTGGTACGAATTCTGTAAAGAAAAGCTTCCGCACGTTCATTTCCTGATGATGAATGAGTTTGACGCGTTTTCCGAAGTGGCGGAAGCAGGATCGTTTCCGTCCTTTGCGTCGGATGTACTACTGCGGCAGAATGGGATGCCGGAAGGGAAAAAGATTGTTCCGATCCTTGATCCCGAGGTGGACGTCACCTACTATCTGGTCTGCAAGACGACGGATCAGAAACTGTTCCAGCCTGTGTTCAGGAGGCTGCATACGATCAAATAGAAAAGTTCCGCTTTTCCCGTGAGGAGAGGCGGAACTTTTTTGACACGCTATGCTTTTTTAACCTGATAAATATTCAGAAGAAATACGGCTCCGATAATAAAGAAAAATCCAATGAGATCGGCGGCCGTAAACCGGGTGCCAAGCAGGAGAGCGGTCAGGATCACGGAGGAGACCGGATCAAAGTTTGCAAGGGTTCCGGCCTTCACCGGAGGCAGCAGTGATGCTCCGAAATGATAGAAGGTGGAGCCGGCCGCTGTTCCAATCAGGATCAGCCCGCAAAATCCGAGGATGACCTGCGGCGTGATGTCGATGGAATAGGTCCATGGGCGGACAAAAATGGAGAAAAAGATTCCGCTGATCAGCATTCCGCGCCCCACGATGTATTTGGCGCCGTAAGTCCGCACAATTTTTCCCGGAATCAGGGTGTAAGTGGAGTAGGAAAAGGCACAGATCAGACCGAAAACCAGGGCGTACCCGGAGATTGCAAGGTCCCCCGGCCGTCCGCCGGTGCTGATGATAAAGGTGCCCGCCACCGCGGCGATGATTGCGGCTGCTTCCGTCTTTTTCGGAAGTGTTCTGGTGCGGATGCAGGTGACGATCAAAATGATGATCGTGGACAGATACTGAAGCACCGTCGCGGTTCCGGAGTCGGAATAATAGATCGACATAAAAAAGGTAAACTGTGTCAGGCAGATACCGAAAATCGCGAAAAAGACCAGTGTCATCGTATCTTCCCTGGACTGCCAGATGGAAGGATGCGGATGTGCTTTGGAATCTTTTTTACGAAAAATCAGATCCAGCAGAATCAGGATAATCCCGGCGCTGATCTGCCGGATACAGAGGACAACCGGTGTCGGGAGTGCCAGATCGTGCAGCAGATACTGCCCGGAACATCCGGAAAATCCCCAACAGAGAGTTGCTATGATAATGGAAACGGTGCCGAGTAATTCTTTGTGTTTTGTCAGACGATGCATGAATTTTGATTCCTTTCTTTCTAAATGCGTCATATCCCAGTATTATAATACAAAACAGAGAAAGTGGCTATCAAAAAATAAAAGGAAGAAAGTGGCAGAGGGGTTCGTATCATGGAACGATATATAAGTATGACTAATGAATAATCATGCAAAATTATAATATACTAATATATTTCCAATCATTTTCACTTATGCTATGATGAAAAGCGAAAGGAAGCGTAAGCTTCGGCACAACCAAATATAGTTGAAAATTCTTCAAGATACATTCGCAGGACGGGAAACCTGTTTAGCCTTTGGCCGATGTATCTTTTTTATTTCCCATTCCTGCTGTATGGGGAGTAAAAAACACCCTTTACGGAATCATCCGTAAGAGGAAGCGAAACGCAAGGAGGATTTGAAAATGGAAAGAACAGTGGAAAATTTAAAGGAAATGATCCGCGCAGGACGCGGAAAGATCCCGGCACACAAGGTGATCCGGGGCGGACAGCTTGTCAACGTCATGTCAAGCGAAGTGTATCCGGCGGACATTGCCGTGTACAATGATATGATCGCGGCAGTCGGTGATGTGGAAGACTACATCGGACCGGACACAGAGATTATCGATGCCAAAGGAAGATACCTTGTGCCGGGTATGATTGACGGCCACATTCACAGTGAATGCAGCAAGCTCAGTATTACAAGTTACGCAAAAGCGGTTGTGCCAAGAGGAACGACAAGTATGATTTCCGGTCTGGATGAGTATATCTCCGTATCCGGTCTGGAAGGGCTGAAGGAAATCTTTGCTGAAGTGAAGAAAAGTCCTCTGAAAGTATTTTGGGGAGCGCCGTACAAGACTCCGTACACCATTCCGGAATCTACGGTTGCTTTTAATTTCACCAAAGAAGTGCATCAGGAAGTGCAGAAGTGGCCGGAATGCTTTGGAGTATGGGAAACAGTAAGAGAGTTCCTTCAGGAAGAAGATGAGGACACATTAGGGGCAATTGCCGAGGCCTTCAAGAACCGTCTTCCGGTTTTCGGATGTGCGCCGATGGCACAGGGCAATGACCTGAACGGTTACCTTTGCGGAGGAGTACGTCTTGACCATGAAAGCTACACCCATGAAGAGGTAGTGGAGAAGATGCGAAAAGGAATGCACATGCTGATCCGTGAATCATCGGTTACTCATTTCCTGGAAGAGAACATCAAGGCGGTAACAGAGGTCAACCCTGCATTTGCGCGCCGTGTCAGCTTCTGTACGGATGATGTGACCGCAACGGATATTCTTGAAAAGGGACATCTTGACAACGTGGTACGTCTGGCAATCAAGGCTGGAGTAGAGCCGATGACAGCGATTCAGATGGCAACCATCAACAGCGCGGAAGCATACCGGATCGACCATCTGGTAGGCTCCATCTGCCCGGGAAGAATCGCGGATATTCTGTTTGTCGATGATCTTCACAATTTCAATGTAGAAGAAGTCATGACAAATGGTAAAATGGTAGCAAAGGACCACAAGCTTAGCTATGAGCTGCAGGCGCCGGAGAGAAGTTCTGTATTAAAAGGGGTTCTGAAATGCAAAAAGACAACAAAAGAAGATTTTGAATACCGGACTTCCATTGAGAACGGGGAAGCGAAGGTACTGGCTATGGACGTCAAAGGACCGTTCGTCCGTAAGAGAAGAGATGTCGTACTGAAAGTGGAAAACGGCATTGTGCTTCCGGATCCGGAACAGGATGTGGCAATGGTATCTGTCCTCGAAAGATTTGGAAGAAACGGAAACAAGTCTCTTGCATTCTGCTCCGGATGGAAACTGAAAAAGGGTGCCATGGCTTCCTCTGCGGCACCGGATGACAATAACCTGGTTGTCATGGGAGTCAGTGCGGAAGATATGTCCATCGCTGCAAACTATGTGATCGAGCAGGGCGGCGGACAGGTTGTTGTTGCAGACGGCGAGATTCTGGAATTTCTGCCGCTTCCGGTCGGAGGAATCGTAAGCGATCTGGAACCGGAAGAAATAGCGGCATGGGAAAAGAAAATCGACCATGCGGCAAGAAGCCTGGGATCCGATCTGCCGGACCCGATGATGTACATGTTCTTCCTGCCGATTACAGCGATCCCGGATTACGCCATCACGGATGCTGGCCCGGTTGACTATACGGCGCTTACTACATTTGAACCAGTCCTTGAAGTTACTGAGAAATAGAAGTAGAAGAAGAAGGTAGAGATCATGAAAAAAGAAGAACTGAAAAAGCTGATTGATACGGCAGCCGGAAGAATCCCGGCGGATGTTGTGATTCAGAACTGCAAAATTGTCAATGTATTTTCGGGAAAAATAGTAGAGGGAAACATTGCCATCTGCGGAGACCAGATTGCAGGAATCGGCGACTATAAGGGAAAAGAAGTGATCGATGCCGGGGGCCGGTATGCGGCGCCTGGATTTATCGACAGCCATATTCATATTGAATCTGCTTATGTAAGCCCGGAAGAGATCGGACGTCTTCTTGTTCCTCACGGGGGAACAACGATCATTGCGGATCCGCATGAGATTGTCAATGTCTGCGGAATCAGAGGGCTGGATTATATGATGGAGGCCGCAAAAGGGACGAAGCTTGATATCAAGTATGTACTTCCATCCTGTGTTCCGGCTACTCCGTTTGAACATGCCGGCGCGGTCATCAATGCTCCGGAGATGGAAGAGCCGATCAAGAGGGACGGAATTCTCGGACTTGGGGAATTCATGAACTTCCCAGGAGTCATTGCGGCGGACGAAAGCGTGCTGGACAAACTGATGACAGCCAAAGAAGAAGGAAAGATCATTGACGGACACGGCCCTGGAATTACGGGAAAAGAACTCAATGCCTATGCGTCAGCGCGAATTCTTGCAGATCATGAGTGTTCTACTGTAGAGGAAATGGAAGACCGTCTGGAACGGGGAATGTATATCCTGTTAAGACAGGGATCTGCCTGCCATAATCTGCGTACATTGATTAAAGGCGTGACACCGGAAAACAGCAGACGGTGTCTGCTCTGTTCCGATGACCGCCAGCCAAAGACCATTTTGCACGAAGGACATCTGGACAACCATCTCCGGATCTGCGTGGAAGAAGGACTGGATCCGGTGACGGCGATCCGGATGGCGACACTGAATGCGGCAGAATGTTTCCGCCTCTATGACAGGGGAGCTATCGCGCCGGGATACCGTGCGGATATTGTCCTTCTGGATGATCTGAACGATTTCCATGTCAACCGTGTATGGATTGCGGGAGAACTGACGGCGGAAGAAGGAAGATACCTTCCGGAAATTCAGTTCCACGATATTTCTTCCGTAAAAGGAAGCGTAGTTGTAAAGGATTTCTCCAAAGAGAAATTCAAAATGCATCTGAAATCCGGTCATGTCAACGTGATCGGTATTCTGCCGGGAGGAGTTGTGACGAAAAAGGAAACAGCGGATATCAGACTGGATGAAAATGGGGAATTTATCCGGGACCCGGAAACAGATATCGTGAAAGTGGCTGTGGTGGAACGGCATCAGGGAACAGGAAACGTGGCCTGTGGATTCTTGAAAGGATACGGAATCAGGGAAGGTGCGGTTGCTCTTTCTGTGGCTCACGATTCCCACAATATCATCGTGGTCGGAGTCAGCGATGAAGAAATGGAATTTGCGGTCAACAGTTTGATTGCTCAGGAAGGCGGCATTGTTCTTGTGAAAGAGGGAAAAGTCATCGAGAGCATGCCGATGCCGATTGCAGGGCTGATGAGCGATCAGAGCGGTGAGTGGGTAGACCAAAAGCTGACCGACATTCATGAGAAGGCTTATTCAGAGCTTGGAATCAGCGGAGAGGTAGAGCCGGTTATGACACTGTGCTTCATGTCCCTTGCGGTGATTCCGGAGGTGAAACTGACCGATATGGGACTGTTTGATGTGACAACCTTCTCCTTTATTTCGACAGAAGCATAATACTTAAAAAGAAGAGAGAGAAAAAAATGAATAAAGAGAAAACACTTGTGCCATGGTTTCAACGTGGCGACATTGGTGGAATGACCTATTCCATTACAAATAACATTGTAAACTATTTGATTGTTATCACAACTCTTTCCGGCGTCCTGGAATGGCCGGATGAGATTGTATACGGATCCGTTATACCGGGTATGTCTGTAGGTCTGATGCTGAGCGGCATTTATTATGCGTTTATGGGACGGCGGCTTTCTAAAAAAGAAGGACGGGCAGACGTAACGGCTTTGCCATCCGGTGTTTCTACACCTGCCATGTTCGTTATGCTGTACGGAGTGATCATGCCGCTTCACTATGCGCTCAATGATCCGGAACTCGCATGGTCGGCAGCGGTAGCAGCATGTTTCATTGGAGGTGGAGTGGAAGCTCTTGGTGGATTTATCGGTCCGTGGATGAAGAGAAAACTCCCAAGAGCAGCACTTCTCGGAACGGTTTCCGGGATTGGATTTATCTGGATGGCGACGCAGGGAGTATTTGATGTGTTTGGAGATCCGCTTGTAGGACTTCCGATCCTGCTTGTCGCGTTCGTGGGCATTTTTGGAGGCTATCTGTTCCCGAAGAAGATTCCGCCGCTGGTGGTGGCCATTGTAGGTGGAATCGTATATGCATTTTGCCTTGGACGGACAACCGTTGATTTCAGCGGGATCGGATTTTACATTCCGAATCCGGTCAACAGTGTGCAGCATCTGATTAATGGATTTTCTGTGGTACTTCCGTACCTGACCATTGTGATTCCAGTGGAAATTTATAATTTCATCGAGACGATGGACAATGTAGAAGGTGCAAATGCTGCCGGGGACAATTACGATGTGCGGGAGACACAGTTTGCGGACGGAATCTGTACCATGCTTTCCGCAGTCTGCGGAGGGGTCATTCCGAACACGGTATGGCTTGGACATGCCGGACTGAAGAAATCTCATGCCGGAATCGGATATTCACTTGTTTCCGGTCTTGTACTCGGAGCGGCAGGAATCTTCGGACTGTTTACCTTTTTAAGCAATATGGTTCCGCCGGCAGTGTGCGCGGTGACCTTCCTCTGGTGTGCCGTGGTTATGGTAGCACAGGCCTTCAAAGACTGTCCGGTAAAGCATTATGGTGCCATTGCCGTGGCCATGGTTCCGCCGGTTGCGGACTATTTGTATACGCAGATCACCGGAGCAGTGGGACTTGCCGGTTACAGTACGGAAGTGTTGGCGGACGGAACGTCCGGCTACAATGCAGAAGTTACACAGATGATCAAAGATGCCGGGGTGATGTGGAACGGTGTGCCGGGCGTAAAAGCCGGGGCAATCATTATTGGAATTCTGCTTGGAACCATGACAGTCTTCATCATAGAAAAACAGCTTCATAAAGTAGGGATTACGGCTCTTGTAGGTTTTCTGCTTGCCTGCTTTGGATTTATCCACAGTGCACAGCTGGGCTTTTATCCGACCTCGCCGTTTGCGATCGGATATCTGATTATTGCCGTGCTGGCATTCCTTCTTCACCTTGGAAGAAATACCTGGTTCAAAGGGCCGGATGATTTTGAATATGTATAAGATTCAGCTGCCGGGTTCCCGGTGCCGCCATGTGCATCATCGTATGCACATAGGCGGCCAGGGGAACCTGGCTTTTTGTTTCCGTGACAGCCAGGAAATTGTGCAAAAAAACAAAACAGGCTTGCCCGGAGTAAAGAATTGATTTATCATAATATTATCTGACAGAAAGAAAGGAGCTTATTATGAAAAAGTTATGTTCATGGCTGCTTGTCCTGGTACTGGCTGCGGCGTCCCTCGCAGGATGCGGCTCTCAGAGTACGGATGAAGGCAGTAAGCAAAGTGAAGAAAATTCTGCAAAGCAGGAACAGACCGCAGAGCCGGTGGATGTCAATATCGCGGCACTGAAGGGACCGACCGCCATGGGAATGGTGAAGTTCATGGATGATGTGGACAAGAGCGAAGTGGATGATGAAAATTACAACTTCCAGATTGCGGCATCCGCAGACGAAGTGACACCGAAGCTGGTGCAGGGAGAGCTTGACATCGCGGCGGTACCGGCCAACCTGGCATCCGTACTGTACAACAATACAAAAGGTCAGGTACAGGTTCTGGCAGTTAATACACTTGGTGTTCTCTATATCGTTGAGAACGGAGAGACAGTACAGTCAGCAGCAGATCTGAAGGGAAAGACGATCTATGCAAGCGGAAAAGGGTCTACTCCGGAATATGCGCTGAATTATATTCTGACGGAAAACGGAATCGATCCGGCAGCAGATGTGACGATTGAGTGGAAGAGCGAGCACTCGGAATGTGTGGCGGCACTGGCAAATGATCCGAGCGGAATCGCAATGCTCCCGCAGCCGTTTGTGACGACAGCGCAGACAAAGAATCCAAATATCCGCGTTGCGCTGGATCTGACAGAGGAATGGGATAAGATTCAGGAGAATAAAGAGGAGAAGAGCGCGCTTCTGACAGGAGTCGTTGTTGCGAGAAGCGAGTTTGTAAAAGAGAATCCGGAAGCAGTGGCGAATTTCCTCGATCACTACAAAGAGTCCGTTGACTATGTAAACAAAAATACGGATGATGCGGCGAAGCTGGTTGGACAGTATGAAATTGTGACGGAAGAAGTGGCGAAAAAAGCGCTTCCGGAGTGCAACATTGTCTGCATTACCGGGGATGAGATGAAAGAACAGCTTTCCGGATATCTGCAGGTGCTTTTGGATGCCAATGCGCAGTCAATAGGAGGAGCGTTGCCGGAAGATGATTTCTACTACAGCGAATAAGAAGAAAAAAAGAACAATCAGATTATGGGCTGTGGCAGTCTGGCTGCTTGTGTGGCAGGCAGTCAGCACTTGGATCGGACAGGAGATACTGCTGGTATCTCCTGTTGTTGTTTTCAGGAGGCTGACAGAGCTTGTAAGGGAAACTGAATTCTGGCAGTCCATCGGATTTTCCCTGGTACGGATTCTGGGCGGCTTTCTTATTGCCATGGCAGCGGGGATTCTGGCGGCAGGACTTTCTGCCCGGTTCAGGCGTATTCGAGAGCTTCTTGCGCCTGCGGTGCTGACGATCAAGGCGGTTCCGGTCGCGTCCTTTGTCATCCTTGTGCTGATCTGGGTGCCCTCCCGGAATCTTTCCATCGTGATTTCCTTTCTGATGGTATTTCCGATTCTTTACACGAATGTACTGGATGGGATCCTTAGTACGGATTCGAAACTTCTGGAGATGGTGCAGGTATTTGATGTACCGAAGGCAGTACAGATCCGTTATGTCTATGTTTCGCAGGTCCTTCCGTTTTTCCGGTCAGGGTGTTCGGTGGCTCTTGGACTTTGCTGGAAGGCAGGGGTGGCGGCGGAAGTGATTGGAATTCCGGACGGCTCTATCGGAGAAAATCTGTACAATGCCAAAGTCTATCTGAACACGCCGGATCTGTTTGCGTGGACGGTGGTGATTGTGCTGATCAGCCTTGTATTTGAGAAACTGTTTCTGGCGGCGGTAGACCGGATTGTCAGTCATTTGGAAAGGATGAGCTGAGATGGATAATGGAAAAATCAAGATTTCCCGTCTTTTTAAGTCCTATGGTACGCACATGGTGCTTGCCGGTTTCTCGGCGGAGTTCGAAAAAGGGAAGACTACATGTGTTATGGCACCGTCCGGTGCGGGAAAAACGACGCTTCTTCGGATTCTGGCCGGACTGGAAGAGGCGGATTCGGGAAGTATCGAAGGAATGGAAGAAATGAAAAAGAGCATGGTCTTTCAGGAGGACCGGCTCTGTGAGAATTTAAGCGCCTCCGCAAATATCCGGCTGGTGCGGCAGAAAAAGCCGTGGGGCCGGGACCGGGAGGAGGTGCGTCAGATCCGGGAAGCAATGACGGCGGCCGGACTGTCCGGGTGCGAGGATCAGCCGGTCCGGGAACTTTCCGGCGGTATGCGACGGCGGGTTGCGCTTTTACGGGCACTTTGCTGCGACTGGGATATCCTGTTTCTGGATGAACCTTTCAAAGGTCTGGATGAAGAGACAAAAAAACAGGTTATGGACTATACGAAAGAAATGTGTACCGGAAAGACGGTGATCTTTGTTACACATGACAGCAAAGAGGCGGCGCAGATGGGGGCAGTCTGTATCAGCCTGGATCATAAAGAAGAGGAAAGACAATAAAAAACCGGCGGCAGTCACTGATGTTTGACTGCCGCCGGCTCTCTTTTTATATTAACCTTCGATGGAGATGTAATTTGCCTGCTCAACTTCCTTTTTCGTTTCCTTTGGAACGGAGATCTTCAGGATACCATCGGCATATTTTGCACGAATATCATCCTGGTGAATAGCATTGCCTACATAGAAGCTCCGGCTCATGGTGCCGTTATAACGTTCACGGCGGATGTAGTTGCCCTTCTTATCTTTCTCGTCGTTCTCTGTATTCTTCGAAGCGGAGATGGTCAGATATCCTTCTTTCAGCTGAACATTGATTTCGTCTTTCTTGTATCCAGGAAGATCGACATCCAGTTCATAGGAATCATCTGTGTCCCTGATATCTGTCCTCATTACTGATGTAGAACTCTTCTTGCTGTAAGAAGGTGTTCTTCTAAAGAAATCATCATCAAATGGGAAATCCATCCAGTCATCAAATAAGTTCTCTCCAAAAATACTAGGCATCATCATAAGTCATTTCTCCTTTCAATTGACAAAATATTTATGTAATCACCCCCGCTGGGGGAGTGGTATTTCGGGGCAGGTACCTGAGCTTTCCGGCTCTTTTCTATCTGTTCCCTTTGTTCTATGTGTAATATAGCACTTGATATTAGCACTGTCAAGAGGTGAGTGCTAATTTTTTGAAATTTTTTTGCAAATCTTGTAAAATCGGTGTTTGCAAACATTTTCCACTTTTGAATTTGAGTATAGAAAAAGCGGTTGATCTCCAAAGGAGAAACCGCTTTGTATGAATTGCTTATTGCTTTATATAGACGCTTAACTGTTCTTCAATGTTGCGTCCGCTGTACATGACACGAAGAATTGTTACCACCTGTTCTTCCACATCCGGAAGATAAAACACGATATAGTTATCTACCGCAACAAAACGTAAACCTCGGCTATGCCACGGTTCTTTTCCATATCTCGGAAAGCGTTCCGGCATTTCATCTAAACTTAATATCTGCTTTTCCAGACGTTCCAGTTGCTTTTCGGCATTTTCTGGTGACAAAAGTTCAAAAGTGATATACTCAAATATCCCTCGCAGATCTTCCTCAGCCTGTATTGATGTGACTACGTTAAAAATCATAAGCTATAATCTTTGCGAATATCAGCAAAAACCGTCTTTGCATCTTTGGTTCGACCTGCTTTCATATCCACATATCCTTTCTCCAACTCTGCATGCAGTTCTTCTGTTCCCAGCATACTTATATCTGTGAGCGTTCTGTCTGGGATTTTCACTTCAAAAGGAAGTCCCCGATGTAAGATAATCTGTTTATAAAACATATTGATAGCGTTAGAAGCAGGAATACCAAGTGTGGAGAGGATTTTTTCGGCCTGCTCTTTGACTTCAGGTTCTATTCTTGCATATAAATTTGCTGACTTTGCCATAATAACACAATGCTCCTTTCTCGTTCATATCTTTTTCTTTATTATACACAGATGTCCGCACAATAGCAATACGTTATATCCTGCGCTCCAATGATACGGTTGAACTGCTCTAACGTTCATAACTAATATTTTCTTCATACAACATTTTTTCGCACATGAATTTCACTCTGTTCAAATCAATAATCTGACTTTTTAATATTACTTTCATTTCTTGAAGGCTCAATGAGTTTTTCTTTTTCATAAAAACGGATATTAGAACGGGATAGACCTGTTCGTTCTTCTACATCTTTCATAGTCATGTTATGCATCCCCTTTCAAGCAACTCTAGTTTACTTAATAATAAGCTGTAAACAAGGCTTACAGTCAAGGATTTATCAAAAATCCGTCTATTAAAGCTGGAATAGCCGCAATAGACGGAGAGTCTCCAATTCTTTATCAACTTCAAATCTTTTTTACTAAATCTATTTATTTTCCCGTCTTACCCGGCAAGGATTTCCGTAAGCAATCGTGTTGCTTGGAATGTCCTTTGTGACAATACTGCCTGCACCGATAACAACGTTATCACCAATCGTGACGCCAGGCATAATAATTGCGCCTCCGCCTATCCATACGTTGTCACCGATTACGACAGGCGCGGTCTGTGTTTTGCAGAATTCAAAGGAGCCATCTTCTTTCGGTGAACCGAAACGGTCGGAAGCGTTGGTTGGATGAAATGCTGTGTAAATTTGAACATTTGGGGCGATCAGCGCATTATTGCCGATCCGAATAATATTATCGTCCAAAAAAGTACAATTCATGTTTACTTCACAATTATTGCCAAAATAAATATTGTTACCATAATCGACATAGAAAGGAGCGGTAATCCAGAGATTTTTCCCTTTTCCGCCAAGTAATTCATTTAAAATGCGTTCTTTTTCCTGTGCATTTGCGGAATCTGTCTGGTTATAGTCCCTGGCCAGGTCCTTTGCTTTATGCCATTGTGTCAAAAGCTCTTCATCGCCGCAGTCATAAAGCTGTCCGGCAAGCATTTTTTCTTTTTCCGTCATCTAATGTTCCTCCATTACTCAAAGATATAATTATTATATCTTTTTCTATAAAAAGAGGAAATAGATAAAAGGTAAACAAGTATTTTAAATTTTCCGGTTATAATAAATTACAGTAATTAATTCCAGAAGCATCATGGCGGCTAACATGATGCCAAACGCAAGTGTCATAGGTACCGATAATACTTCTCCGATGACAGAATGCCCCAGCATACATGCAAGCAGGCAGAGAAAGCAGATGCCTTCCGACCATAAAAATGCAGTACTTCGGGATTTGATCTTTACAAGCAAATTTCTCTCGTCAAGTTCGTTGATTTTATCTTCTCTGGACAGACCGGCGGATAAACTGCGGATTAGAATCCCAATCCCGAAGAACAGACATAAAACCATGATCAGGCTTCCCTTGATATCGAAGCCTTTCCAGATGCTTGCAATCAGCATCGCAATGCCAAGCAGGCAAAAAAACAATCCAAGGAAAAAATTATTCTTGTTATAAATCTTCATACTGCTTATCCTCCTTCTTTTTATTCTCTTTCAGACAGCATAAGTCCTCAACGGTGACACCGAATATCAGGGCCATCCGGTAGGCCAGCATCAGGGACGGACTGTACTGCTCCTTCTCGATGGAAATGATCGTCCTCGATGAAACGTGAACCAGATCAGCCAGCTGCTGCTGTGTCATTTTTGCTGCTGTTCTTAATTCTTTTACTCTTGTTTTCATGTGTACCCTCTCATCAATGTGAAGTCAGCTTCTTGTGAAGTTAACTTCATGTTATCAGAAGAATATGAAAATGTCAACAGATATATGAAGGAAACTTCATATTCCGGCTCCGGATGATTTCCCCATAAAAAAGCAGGAATCCCATTTATCCAGGAATTCCTGCTTTTTATATAGATAGCGTCAGCTATTGGTATTCTCGTCCGATTCTTTTGAACCCATCTTGAAGAGAAGGATTGTGCCGGTGCGGTTCAGATAGGAAAGCAGTGACAGCCCGATCGGAAAACCAAACAGACCGACTACACCGAACAGCTGGACACCGGCGAACATGCTGACAAGTGTAATAACCGGATGAAGTCCGATCTGTCCGCCTACGATTTTTGGCTCAATAATGTTGCGCACGACAGTGATGAATACATAGAGCAGCGCAAGCTTGATCGCTCCCGGAAAATCTCCGAGGATTGCAGAAATAACAGCCCATGGAATCATGATACCGCCGGTACCGAGAACCGGAAGAATATCAAAAACTGCAATGCACAAAGCGATCAGAACTGAATTCCTGATACCGATCAAAGTCAGGCCGACAGCCAGCTCTACAAATGTGATGCTCATGATCAGTGCGTAGGAGCGGATGCAGACAAATAATGTACCGACCACATACTGCTTGATCTGCCGGACCACGTTCTGGGCTTTGTCGCTTAACTGGCGCATGCAGAAAGCGGATAAGGCTTCGTAATCCATAGCAATAAAGAAGGTAGAGATGATCATTAAAACCAGCCGGATGAAAAGCATCGGAAGGGAGGACGCAATATTGGAAATTGCCTCCATACTGGTAAGAGAAAGATTCGATACAATTCCACGAAGAGACTGCATAAGCTGGTTCCACAAATAATCTACGGTATCCAGAATAGAAGGATCCGCCTGCTGGATCGCGTGTTCCAGCTGATCGAAAAGATCAATCAGGACCGGATTTACATACCGGAGATAAATCTGCGGAAGCCTTTGTATCAGGTCGCTTACATAAGAAAAAGCCCGGATGCTTCCAAGCACTAAAAGTGTACCGATTGTCACATAAAATACCAGAACCACAAGAATGGCTGACAGCTTCCGGGGAAGCTGTGTTTTTGTGGTAATAAACTGAATAGGGCGTCTCAATATATAGGCAATAAAAAGCGCCGCGACAAACGGGAAAAGAAAGGACAGCGCGAACCTCAGCACAAAAAAGGCGAGGGCAATAATAATTGCGAAGTACAAAAAGTTAATGATGAATTTTGTCCGTTTTTCCATTTGTTTTCATAACCTCATTCCATGTTCAATATAGAAATAACTCACTAATAATTAAGATATCGGAGATTTGTGAAAGTGTCAACAGAAAGTATGCTGCCAAAGCAGTTTTTATGCTTCTTCCAGCGGAAATCTCTCCCATATTTTTCCCAGACGTTTTGCAATCAGTCCGACCAGAAGGGCAGCGGCAACGGTTCCTTCCCTGACACCCTGAAGGCTTTGAGTAAACACGAGCGAAAGGATGCAGGCAGTCAGTACTAATGTCACATCAAATCCCACCTTCATATAACCGAATTTGACCGGAAGAACCTGGCAGATGGCAAGGACTACTCCTTCTCCGGCGAGAACGACTACACCGGCCTTGACCTCCAGGCTGACCCCGACGGCTACCAGAAAGATACCCGCCAGACAGACAATCCACTGCTGCCAGTATGTATGGCACTGTATGCCGCGGACCGCCCAGACCGCGAAATCAGTGAGATATCCAAAGAGAAAGGCTACAGGAAGCTGCATCAGCTGAATCAGATGATATTTTCTTCGGAGAATTAAAATCTGGAGCAGTATAAAAACGCAGTGCATGAGAATAGTAGCGGTTCCTACAGTAAACGGAGAAAACAGGCTGATGACATAAGGAACACTGGAGATCGGCGATGTCCCGAGACTGGCCTTGATGGAAAATGCCACCCCGAAAGCCATGATGGTAAGACCGGCCAGGAGAATGAAATACCGCTTAAAAAGGGTAACAGTCAGTTGATTATGCATGATACTCATTCCTTTCGATAAAACTACAGTGATGCGTAAAAGCGCATCCATCAATTACACAGCATTTCACTGCGTTCTATTTTATTATAGCATTTGAAAAGAAAATGTAAATTATGGGAAACGTTTTAATGGATGGGTAGCAAAACAGGCCCGTCTGATGCTATAATGGATCATACAAAGAGAAACAGAAGGTATGAGAAAG
Source organism: Drancourtella massiliensis (assembly GCF_016900655.1). Lineage (GTDB taxonomy): Bacteria > Bacillota > Clostridia > Lachnospirales > Lachnospiraceae > Sellimonas > Sellimonas catena. Next base: position 100,861 of record NZ_JACJKH010000009.1, on the reverse strand, counting down.
GAGAAGGACCAATGAATATGGAATACGTACTGGAGCAGCTGAAAAACCTGCTTGCAATCGACAGCCCGTCAGGCTATACAAAAGAGGTGACGGATTATCTTTTAAATGAATTTGAGAAACTGGGAGTGCCGGCATACCGCACAGTAAAAGGTGGAGTGATTGCGGATCTCGGCGGAGAAGACGCGGACAATGCGGTCTTTGTAGAGTCTCATGTAGATACACTGGGCGCGATGGTTTCACAGATCAAGAGCAACGGATGTCTGGAGATTTCTCCGGTGGGAGGAATCGACGCCAACTCCGCAGAAGGTGAGACTGTCCGCATCCGGACACGGGACGGACGTATCTATGACGGGACATGCCAGCTTTGCAACGCCTCTGTTCACGTAAATGGTAAATATGCGGAGACAAAGCGGACATACGATGTGATGGAGATTGTTGTTGACGAAAAGACATCTTCCAAAGAGGAGACGGAGAAGCTGGGAATTATGACCGGAGATTTTGTCTGCTTTGAACCGAGAACAACAATTACAAAGAGCGGCTATATCAAGAGCCGTTTCCTGGATGATAAGCTCAGTACCGCAATGCTTCTTGGATACGCAAAGCATATCAAAGAGGATGAGGTGACACCTAAGAGGAGGATCTATCTTCATATGACAGTGTTTGAAGAAGTTGGACACGGCGGTTCCGCTTCCATTCCGGATGGTGTGACAGAAGTGCTTTCCGTGGATATGGGATGTGTAGGAGACGGTCTTGCCTGCAAAGAGCATCAGGTATCGATCTGTGCAAAAGACAGCAAGGGACCTTACAATTATGATGTCGTTTCTAATCTGATTGAGGCGGCGAAAAAAGCGGGATGCGATTTTGCGGTGGATGTTTATCCTCATTACGGATCGGATGCGGATGCTGCACTGACAGCCGGATATGATGTGCGCCATGGATTGATCGGGGCAGGTGTTTATGCATCTCACGGATACGAGAGAAGCCATGTGGATGGAGTGAAGAATACTCTTCTTCTGCTTGAGACATATCTTGGATAGGCTGGAGAAAGACAGGAGATTACGATTTACTTAAAATTCTTAAAAAAATGTGAAAACCATTTTATCTAAAAGAATCCGTGTTAAAATACATGTGTTACAGAAGAAATCAGATTTACGGAAGGGGAGACTGATTGTATGGAACATAAGGGAGGACGGATTAAAGATCATATCAGACGGGAAGAGCCTCAGGGACAGGATGACTGGATCGATGTGGAGTGGCTGGATGATGATGAAGATCTGGACAGCCGGCCGGATGCAGCCTCCGGGGAACAAGGCGGTGCGCAGGACAAGTCTGAAGAGGAGCCGTTTGAGATAGAAGACTGGAGAGACGAGGAGAACTGGAACCTCGAGAAAAAAGAGGAAACACCGAAATCCGAGCCGGCAAAAGACCCGTCAGCGAAAAGGAAAAATACCGGAGCACGCAGCACGGATGGACAGAATCCGCAAAGAAAGCGACGTCCGCAGCAGCAGGGATCCGGTACAGGAAAAGACGGTAAAAATGGTAAAAAACCGGTGAAAAAAGCGCCTCAGAAAGACAGCCGCAAAGACGGCAGACGAGAGCAGGAGCAACGGGATCAGGACAGACAGAAGAAAAAGAAATCAGGCTCAGCGGCCCGCCCGGTGAAAGCAGCCGGACGTGTGGCAGGAAAAGCCGGAAAGACAGCAGGAAAAGCAGTCGGAAAGGGAATTTCCATTGCGCTGAAATGTGGATGTTTTGTCGTGATGGCTGTGATTGTTCTGGAATTGTGGCAGGAATTCTGGGTTGAGAGAAGTACGCTTGGCGAGATCTGGCGGGTGGCCGCAGACCGGAATTATGCACAGGCGCTCTACCTTGGCATTGCGGGAGTCATTCTCCTGTACGGTGTCATTTCTGCACTCTGGCTTCTTGGAGGAAAGAAGATGCCGGACGGTAATCGTGTCAGAAGCTACGACACGGGACGAGGGCTGACAGCATTTATTCTGTTTGCCATTCTGGCGGCAGCTGCAGGTTATGTGGTACCGGTGATCCCGGCAAGTCCACAGGTTCTGGAAGGTGCGAGACTGGCACTTGCAGTAGTGGAGCGTGTCAGCACAGTTATACTCGGATGCAGTGTGATTGGTGTTGTGCTCTGTGTGATCAGAAAAATAGTAGGAAGATAAACAAAGAGGAGGACGTGACGGACGTCCTCCTTGTTTTGTAAAAAAATATAAAATGATTCTTTGATCAAAAGCAGCGGAAAGTTAACGGTCCAGAATCTGTCCTTCCGGTGTGATGACCCGGACCTGCCAGGGAATCATTTTTCCGCTGTTTTTCAATGCCTGTACTGCCGCGCGCTCCAGACCGCCGCAGCAAGGAACCTGCATCCGTGCGATCGTAAGGCTTTTGATTTCATTGTTTGTTAAAATGGAGGTCAGTTTCTCCGTGTAGTCGCCTTCGTCCAGCTTCGGACATCCGATGAGAGTGACGTGATTCCGGATGAAATCCTGATGGAAATTTCCATAGGCATAAGCCGTGCAGTCCGCGGCAATAAGGAGATTCGCGTTGTGATAGTACGGTGCCTGCTCCGGTACCAGTTTGATCTGAACCGGCCACTGGGAAAGAAGTCCGGGACAGCCGGAGGTCTGTTGCGCGGTCTGCGGTGCCTCGCTTCGCTGAATGGATTTTGCCATGGTTCCAGGGCATCCGCAGGCGAGAGCTGGCTTTTCATCTGCGGCTTTTCCGGCTTTTTCTGCCTGGGCAGCTTTGACGGCTGCCTCATCGTAAGCAGGCGCCTCCCGCTCTTCAAATGTAATTGCATTGGCAGGGCATGCAGGCAGACAGTCTCCAAGACCGTCGCAGTAATGTTCATGCACCAGTTTTGCTTTTCCATCTATCATTTCAATTGCGCCCTCGTGGCACGCCTGGGCACAGAGGCCGCAGCCATTGCAGAGTTCTTCGTTGATTTTGATTATTTTTCTGATCATCATATTCCTCCTTGTTCATTTTGTTTACAGGAAACGGCTTGACTTCCTGAGTATAGGATAGTACACTCAGGAAAAAGAGTCGGTTGTAATTACAACGAAGGAGAATTATGGATCAAATACAAATTATAGCAGAATGCCCGTTGTTTTCGGGCATGACCGATATGGAAATCCGGGGGCTTGTAGAGGAGATCCGGGCTATAAAGAAATATTACCGGAAAGGGGAAGTCCTGCTTCATGCGGGAATGGTTCCGGGTGAATTCGGTATCGTGCTGGAAGGATGTATTCATATATTGAGAGAAGAGTTCAGCGGAAGTACTACACTGCTTGCGCAGGGAATGCCGGGAGAGATTTTTGCGGAGGCCTTTGCGGCGGCAGGTGAGCCGTCTCTTGTTACGGTGGAGGCAGCCAGAGATACGGAAGTACTGTGGATTCATTTTGGACGGATGATGAGGCGAAGCGGGACAGGAAGGGCGCAGCAGATCCTTGTGGAAAATATGATGCAGATCCTGGCGAAGAAAAATCTGTTTCTTGCAGGGAGGGTCGCCCATCTTTCCAGAAGAACACTTCGTGAGAAAGTGTTGTCATATCTTGGCGGACAGGCGGCGAGACAGGGGAGCAGAAGTTTTGAGATCCCGTTTGACCGGCAGGGGCTTGCGGATTATCTTGCGGCGGACCGAAGTGCCCTTTCAGCGGTGCTTGGAAAGCTGAAGAAGGAAGGAGTTCTGACGTTTCGCAAAAATCATTTCACACTGTTGAATGAAGATGTGGATGCAGAGAATGCAGGCAAAGGAGGAAAAGTTTGATATGACAATCAAAGAAATCGCACAGCTCGCGCAGGTGTCAAGTGCGGCTGTTTCCAGATATCTGAATGGTGGATATGTAAGTGAGGAGAAAAAGGAACGGATCCGGGAGGCTATTGAAAAGACAGGTTATCATCCGTCGGCCCAGGCGAGGATTCTGAGGACGAAAAAAGCAAGGCTGATCGGTGTCGTAGCACCAAAGCTCAGTTCTGAGTCTATTGCAAGAGTGGCGGACGGGATCGGAGAGGTGCTGGCGGAAAAGCAGTTTCAGATGCTGCTTACTGTTACCAACAACCGGTCGGAAAAAGAGCTGGAATATATGCGGCTGTTTGAAAATTATCCGGTAGACGGGATTATTCTGATCGGAACGGTCATCTCCAAAAAGCACGAGAAATTTTTTGAGCAGAGCAAGGTTCCCATCGTAGTGCTGGGACAGTATACGGATAAAGCAAACTGTGTGTATCATGATGATTATGGCGCAGCGAAAGATCTGGCAGGGAGGATTGCCGGAAAAGAAAAGAAAAAAATTGCCTATATCGGAGTGACAAGAGATGACCGGGCTGTCGGGCAGGAAAGAGAAGACGGATTCCGGGCCGGACTTCTGGAGGCGGGAATTGTTCTTCCGGAAGAACTGTACGGGCTTTCGGAGTTTTCTGTTGAGTCCGGGTACCGTCAGGCAAAAGCGATTTTAGAGAAAAATAGTGATATCGATATCATATCATGCGCGACAGATACAATCGCGGCGGGAGCGATGGAAGCTTTGAAAGAGTGCAAAAAGGAAAGAAGAGAAAAGGTGAAAGTGACGGGTTTTGGGGACAATCAGTTCTTAAAAGCAGTTTCCGAGGGAATCACAACAGTCCATTTTTACTATAAAACAAGCGGAATCAAGGCTGCGGAAATGCTGCTGGACATTATTGAAGAAGGACATCAGGTGCCGATCCGGATGAAACTCGGATACCAGATTATGGAACATTAGACAGAGGATAAAACAGATAAGCAATCAATTTTCACAAAAACAGAATAGAAAAATCAGTAAAAGTGCCATATTTACAAGTGGCACTTTTTTCGTTACTATTTATGCAGGATATGAAATCGATTACATAAAATGAAGGAGGAGAAACATGGATTACAGAAAAACAGCAGAAGAAATCCTGGAGCATGTGGGCGGAAGCAAAAATATTGTTTCTGCCGCACACTGCGCAACAAGGCTTCGCCTTGTCATTGCAGACAATTCCAGAGCGGATAAAACAGCCCTGGAAAACGTAGACGGCGTAAAGGGCGTATTTGAGGCATCCGGACAGCTTCAGATCATCCTTGGAACAGGGACGGTCAATAAGGTCTTTGATGAATTCATCGCGGTTTCCGGAGTGACGGCCAGTTCCAAGGCAGAGGCCAAGGAGGCCGCGGTACAGAAGCAGAATATATTTATGAGGGCAATCAAGCTTCTGGGGGACATTTTCGTTCCGATCATTCCGGCCATTGTGGCAAGCGGATTCCTTATGGGAATCATGAACTCTCTGGACTTTATGAATTCCAATGGATTTATCAACATTGATACGAGCGGGTCCTTCTATGTATTCGCCAATATCTTCAGCAATACGGCGTATACATTCTTACAGATCCTCATCGCGTTTTCGGCAGCAAAAGCATTCGGTGCCAACCCGTATCTGGGAGCAGTCATCGGTATGATTATGATCAATCCGAGTCTTCAGAATGCCTACACCGTAGCGACAGAAGGTGTGCAGGCTACCCAGTCCGTCTTTTTCGGACTGTATGACATTGACATGGTCGGTTATCGGTCCGGTTTTCGTATGGGCGGAAAATGCGGTTCTGAGTGCGATTCAGTGGCTGCTTACCCTGCCGCTTGGGATCGGAAGCCTTATCATGGGCGGACTTTATGCTCCAACGGTTGTAACAGGCATCCACCAGATGTACACGGCCATTGACCTTGGACAGATTGCACAGTACGGAGTGACCTACTGGCTTCCTCTTGCAAGTGCGGCAAACATTGCACAGGGTGCGGCGGCGCTGGCAGTGGGAATCAAATCCAGAGATAAAAAGGTGAAATCACTTGCCCTTCCTTCGTCATTAAGTGCGTTTATGGGAATCACGGAGCCGGCAATTTTCGGAGTCAACCTTCGGTTTTTCAAACCGTTTATCGCAGGGTGTATCGGAGGAGGATGTGGAGCACTTTATGCCTCAATCGTGCATCTGGGAGCAAAAGGAACCGGTGTAACGGGTATTTTCGGAATCCTGCTTTGTCTGGAACAGCCGGTTCAGTATATTATCGAGATGGTCATCGCAGTGGGTGTGGCATTTATTCTCTCTTTTATTCTTTATAAGGATCAGAATAAAGATCAGAAGCCGGAAGTTGTGAAGGCGGATGCACCGCAGACATTGCCGGAAGAACACAGGGATGAAAAAGAGGCAGGCGAGATTCCTGCGAACACAACAGCAACGGCCGGAAGCGAAGAACTGCATACACCGGTCAATGGAACATTGATTCCGGTATCTGAGGTCAGTGATCCGACGTTTGCGGCGGAAGTGCTTGGGAAGACGGCGGCAGTCATCCCGTCAGACGGACAGATCGTGGCACCTTGTGACGGTCAGATTGTCAGTATCTATGAGACGGGACATGCAGTCTGCATTGCAAGCAGTCTCGGAGGAGAGATTTTGATTCATGTAGGAATCGATACAGTCAAGATGGAAGGAAAAGGATTTACGACAAGAGTAGCGGACGGGGATCAGGTACATGCCGGGGATCTGTTGATCGAAGCGGATCTTGATCAGATCAAAAAGGCCGGATACGATACGGCAACCATGATGATTCTGACCAATGCCGACAGCTTTGCGGCGGTTGATAAGGCTGAACCGCAGGAGGTCAGCCGGGGAACGACAGTAATGACGATCAGAACAGGAGCTTAGAATTCAATGAATGCATTATCCAAAGATCTTACAAAACTGGTCAAAATGATTGAGAAGATTGAGAGCCGGTCCGGAGAGCCAGACAGGTTCCGGCCAAGATTCCATCTGGCCCCTCCGGCCGGATGGCTGAACGATCCGAACGGGCTGTGCCAGTATCAAGGCCTGTATCATGCTTTTTTTCAGTACTCTCCATTTGACGTGGAGGGAGGCCTGAAACTGTGGGGACATTCCACAAGCCGTGACATGCTTCACTGGGAATATCAGGGAGCGGCACTTTACCCGGATCAGCCGTTCGACTGCCATGGTGTTTATTCCGGCTGTGCGTTGACAGAAGATGGCAGAATTTCTTTTTACTATACCGGAAATGTCAAGCTGGACGGCGACTTTGATTATGTGACGGAAGGAAGGGAAGCCAACACCATACTCGTGGAGAGCGGGGATGGCTTCCGGTTTGGACGAAAGCAGCTTTTGATGACAAATGAAGATTATCCGGAAGATGTGACAAAACATGTCCGGGATCCGAAAGTCTGGAAAGGGAATGGCATCTACTACATGATTCAGGGGGCCAGACGGAAAGATGATGTTGGAGAGGCGCTTCTATTTGCATCTTCAGACCGGATTCACTGGTTATTGAAAAACAGAATTACCACAAAAGAGCCGTTTGGCTTCATGTGGGAATGTCCGGACTACTTTGAAATTGATGGAAAGAAGATTCTCTCTGCATCGGTACAGGGACTGGAAGGTGAGAAATGGAAAGACAAAAATGTCTACCAGTCCGGTTATTTTGAAGTGAAAGGCCACGTTGCAGAGCAGTGTACGCTTTCGGAATATGTACTCTGGGATTACGGTTTTGATTATTATGCGCCGCAGAGCTTTGAGACAGAGGATGGCCGGAGAGTCCAGATTGGATGGATGGGAATGCCGGACTGTCCGGAACATACAAACCGGACTATCGAGGACGGATGGCAGCACTGCTTCACTATTCCAAGAGAAATTTATGTGAAAGACGGAAGAGTCCTGCAGCGTCCGGTCAGAGAACTGGAAGAAAGGAAACGGATTCTGGCAGAAGCGACAGGCGGCCTTTATGTGGAAGAAGAACCTGTTTATGAAGCAAGAATTGCGGAAATCAAAGAAAATCAGTTCCATGCTGTACTCGGAGAAGAATTGATTCTTGAATATCGGGACAGCAGATTTGAGATGCGGTTTATCAATCCTTCCAAAGACAATGCGTCCGGCGGACGGACCCTCCGGTATCAGGAAATCGAAACTCTGAATAATGTAACCATTCTCACAGATGTATCGACCTGCGAGGTGTTTGTAAATGATGGAGAGTATGTCTTTTCCACGAGATTTTATCCGGAAAACTACGGACTTCAAATTCAGGCGGACGAAGCGAAGATAAAGATGTGGGAACTGGTTTCGTAAAAAGGTTAATGATTATAGTAGGGCAGTATCGCGGCAAACGGTACTGCCCTGCTTTTGCCATCTGGAAATAGGGGACATGACTCGTATGAGAGAAAGCCAAATCAGATATTACGGTTAAAAGAAGAGGGTATTGCATTTGAACCGTAGAAATCAGAATCTACGGTTGCGAAACAAGAATTGCCAGATCAAACCGTCTGCGGCCACTAAAACCTGCGGTTATAATGGAGAAATTTCCCCAGAAAGCCGAAAAATCTGACTATCGGAACCGGGCGGGTTTCTCAGCAGTTTTCTCCTGGCAAAATCGTCTGATATCTCTTGCCTTTTGTCATGGAATATTATAGAATAATTCTGTGAGTTACTATGCTGAAGTGATTCAGCGAAAGGAGTTATAGCAATGGGATATGAAAAATTAAACGAGAAGATGATGGAGCTTAAAGATGAGATCTTTGCTTCCATCAAAGAGAGTGTCGCAATCGAAAGTGTCAAAGGCGCACCGGAGGAAGACGCACCATATGGAAGAGGACCGAAGGAAGCTCTGGACCACGCTCTGGCACTGGGCGAGAAGCTTGGATTTAAGACAGGCAATCTTGACAACAAGGTTGGCTGGATCGAATATGGCGAGGGCGAAGAAATGGCAGCGGTTCTTGGACATCTGGATGTTGTTCCGCTTGGAGAGGGATGGAAATACCCGCCGCTGGCATGCGAGATTCATGACGGACAGATGTACGGCCGCGGAGTTCTGGATGACAAGGGACCGGTAATAGGAGCGATTTATGCACTGAAAGCGATCCGTGATCTCGGACTTCCGATCGACAGAAGAATCCGTGTGATTTTCGGAACAGATGAAGAAAACGGTTCTTCCTGTGTAAAACATTATAACGAAGCTGGCGGAGAACAGCCTGCGATCGGCTTTACTCCGGACGGACAGTTCCCGGTTATCTTCTGTGAAAAGGGACAGTCTTTCTGGGAAGTTACAAAGAAAGTAGAAAATCCGTCCAGTGTCAAAGTGCTTTCTATTGAGGGCGGTACAGCAAAGAATGTCGTAACACCAAAATGTACAATGGTTGTAGAAGGTGATCTGGATGTCAAAGAAGCAGACGGCATCACCGTGACAAAGGCAGATGGAAAGACTACAATCGTGGCAGAAGGACAGGGCGCACATGGCAGTACTCCGGAAAAAGGAGTCAATGCGGCAATCAAGCTGTTTGAGGCTGTAAAAGATTGTGGCATCAATGGAGATCCGGGACAGATGATCAACTTTATTCTGGAAAAGATCGGAACAGAGACAAATGGAAAATCTCTCGATATCTGCTGGACAGACGAGGAGACAGGAGAGACAACAGTCAACCTTGGTGTTGTAAAATGCACAGAGGAAGATCTGTTCTTCACACTGGATATCCGCTATCCAAAGAACGGAGACCGCGACACCCTTGTTGCAACAATGAAGAAACAGGCAGAGGCTTATGGAATGAATGCAGATCTGGAGTCTGAAGGCAAACTGTTATACGTGCCGAAGGATTCTGAGCTGATTCGGAAGCTGATGAACGTATATAAAGAAGAAACAGGAAGAGACGATCAGCCGATCGCCATCGGAGGCGGTACATATGCAAAAGCATTTGATAATATGGTTGCTTTTGGGCCGACATTCCCGGGAGAGCCGGATGTCATTCACCAGCCGAATGAATGTGCGGATGTAGAGAAAATGATGCTGTCCTACCAGATTCTGGCGGCAGCAATGTATGAGATTGCACAGAAATAAAATGCTGATTTAAGACAGAATAGAAAAAGGATTCCGGAACTGTTCCAATGTCCGTTTTGTGATGTTGGAAACAGTCCGGAATCCCTTTTTTTGCGTGAAAATGCATTCCCCTCTTGCCGGAAAATATAGGATATGATACATTGGGCTTACAACACTTTTGGATGAGGGAGGTTATGAGGTGAAACTGATTTTGGAGTATCTGAAAAGATACAAATTCTGGTTTGTCCTGAACGTGATTTCCGTCTTTGGATTTGCTCTGGTGGAACTGGGGATTCCGACGATCATTTCCTATATGATCGACCAGGGAGTCATGAATGAGGACAAAGGATTTTTGATGAAGATGGGAGTGCTGACAGCGGTGATTTCTGTGATTGGCGTCTGCGGTACCATTCTTCTTGGTTACTGCTGTGCCCGGATTTCCACAGGGATTGCTCATGATATCCGGCAGGATGTTTTCCGAAAGGTACAGACTTTTTCGCACAGCGAAATGAATGAGATCGGAGTGGCATCTTTGATTACGAGAACAAACAATGATGCTTTTCAGATCATGATGTTTATGAATGTAATTTTGAGGACGGCAGTGCTGACCCCGGTTATGATTGTAGTAAGTTTCATGCTGACAGTCCGCACCTCTTTGGATCTGTCGCTGATCATTATTTCTACGATTCCTCTGATTATTATCGGGGTCGTTATTGTGGCGAAGATCTCCTCTCCGATCAGTGAGAGGCAGCAGGCGTCACTGGATTCTATCAACCGGATTTTCCGTGAGAATCTGACCGGTATCCGTGTCATTCGTTCTTTTAATAATGATGAATATGAATCTGAACGGTTTGACAAAGAAAATGTAAATTTTATGAACCAGTCGAAAAAGCTGTTTAAGCTGATGACCTCGACAGATCCGGTATTCTTTCTTATGATGAATCTTGCGATCATCGCGATCTATGTTGTTGCGAGCTTTATGATTGATGCCGGTACACTTCCTGTTGGAAAGCTGATTGCTTTTATGGACTATGTTTTCCATGCAATGTTTTCCGTATTGCTGTTCTGCCTTGTGTTTATGATGTATCCAAGGGCGAATGTGTCGGCAAAACGTATCCGGCGGGTACTTAAAACTGAGTCAATCATCGAGAACCACCCGGATGCTTCAAAGACAGAGGACAGGGAAAAGAGTATCGTATTTGATGATGTTACTTTTGCTTATCCGGACGGAGAAGAAGCGGTTCTGCAGCATATTTCTTTCGAGGCGAAGAAAGGCGAGACGGTAGCATTTATCGGAAGCACCGGTTCCGGAAAGAGTACGTTGATCAAGCTGATCCCGAGATTTTATGATGTATCAGCCGGAAAGATTTTGATCAACGGAGTGGACGTACGGGATATGGACATTTATAAGCTCCGCGAACGGATCGGATTTGTGTCCCAGAAGGCCAATCTTTTCAGTGGAACAATTGAGGAGAATATCCGTTTCGGCAACCGGAACGCGAGCATGGAAGAAGTAGTCCATGCGGCAAAAGTAGCGCAGGCCTATGATTTCATTATGGAGAAACCGGGGCAGTTTCAGGAGAGGATTGTAGAAGGTGCGGGAAATGTTTCCGGAGGACAGAAGCAGAGGCTTTCGATCGCAAGAGCACTGGTGCGGCACGCGGATATCTATATCTATGACGATTCTTTCTCCGCACTGGATTTCCGGACGGACGCAAAGCTGCGCAGTGAGCTTCGTAAGGAGATGACAGATGAGATTGTCCTGATCGTTGCGCAAAGAGTCTCTACGATTATGGATGCGGACCAGATTATTGTTCTGGACGAGGGCAGGATCGTCGGAAAGGGCACGCACAAAGAACTGCTTAAAAACTGCAGTGTATATCATGAAATTGCAGCTTCCCAGCTGAGTGAGGAGGAACTGGCTTATGAATAAAGAACAGATCGGCTGGAAGACATGTATGAAAGGGATGGGACGGTTTGTAAGTCCGTACAAAGGAAAACTTTTAGTGGCAGTCCTGACGACAGTGTTTGCGACAGCAATCTATTCCCTGAATCCGACAATAGAGGGGCTTGCAACGACACAGCTCGCCCGGGACGCGTCTGAAATTCTCCAGGGTGTCAGCGGGGCACATGTACATTTTGACAAGGTATTCCGCATTCTGGCGCTTCTTGGTACAAGTTATGTGACAAGGGCACTGGTGCTCCTTGTGTCGGCATTTTTCCTGACCAATGCGATTCAGCAGACGATGCATGATTTGAGAGGGGCACTTCAGAAAAAAATCCAGAAGATGCCGGTCAGCTATTTTGACGAGCACGCTTTTGGAGATGTATTAAGCTGTGTGACCAACGATGTGGATACGCTGAGCAATGCTCTGCAGCAGACGCTGACCAGGGTGATCAGCGGGGTGCTGACTTTTATTCTTGCGGTCAGCATGATGCTTCGGATCAATGTAGCGATGACGCTGATTGCATTGATCATTATTCCGCTCGTGGCACTTATTACGAAGGTATTTGTAAAGCGTTCCCAGGATCTGTTTGACATTCAGCAGAAAACCGTAGGACAATTGAATGGTGCAATCACGGAGCTGTACGGCGGATTTAATGAGATTATCAGTTACAATAAACAGGAAGATGTGGAAAAACAGTTTGAGGAAGTAAATCAGAAGATGAGAAATTCCGCGTTCAAGGCGCAGTTTGTCTCCTCTTTGATTTCTCCCTGCGTGTCACTTGTGACTTACCTGACGATCGGTACCTGTGCGGTAATCGGATGTCTTCAGGTTATTCAGGGGACCATTACGATCGGACAGCTTCAGGCATTTGTGCGCTATATCTGGCAGATCAACGATCCGCTGTCCCAGGTTTCCCAGCTTTCCGCACAGGTACAGGCAGCCTTTTCCGCCATGCGCAGAATCTTTACCCTTCTTGCTGAGAAGGAAGAGGATCAGGGCGGAAAGGCAGAGATTGCAAAGGATAAAATCGAAGGCAATGTGACCTTTGAACATGTACAGTTTGGATACGATAAGGAACTTCTGATGAAAGATGTCAATATCGATGTCAAGAAAGGCCAGACGGTGGCGATCGTCGGTCCGACAGGAGCAGGAAAGACAACGCTGATGAATCTGCTGCTCCGCTTTTACGACGTGAAGGGTGGTTCCATCAAGATTGACGGCATTGATATCCGGGATATGAAACGGGAAGATCTGAGATCGCTGTTCTCGCTCGTACTGCAGGATACATGGCTGTTCTCCGGAAGTATTTATGACAATATCCGCTACGGAAGACAGAATGCAAGAAAAGATGAGATTATCAGCGCTGCGAAGATGGCAAATGTCCATCACTACATCCGCACACTGTCCAGAGGATACGATTCACTGATCAATGAGGAAGCGAACAATATTTCTCAGGGAGAAAAGCAGCTCCTTACCATCGCAAGAGCGATCTTAAAGGATCCGCAGATTCTGATTCTGGACGAGGCGACATCCTCGGTGGACACCAGACTTGAGAGAAGGCTTCAGGAAGCCATGCTTCGGGTGATGGAGGGAAGAACATCCTTCGTTATCGCCCACCGGCTTTCTACAATCCGGGACGCGGACATGATTCTGGTACTGCGGGACGGAGATATTGTGGAACAGGGAACACACGAAGAGCTTCTGGCAAAGAAAGGAATGTACGAAAAACTGTATCATTCTCAGTTCGCGGGACAAAATTTTGATGAGGTTTGCTAGACATTGTGGTATGATAGTGTATAGATAATATGAGGAAAGGGGCATGAATCCATGAAAAAGAAACTCATTTTAGTTACATCACCACCGGCATGCGGAAAAACCTATGTTGCCATGAAACTTGCGGCAGAACTGAAGCATGTTGTATATCTGGATAAAGATGCACTGATTATTCTGAGCAGACAGATTTTTGAAGTGGCAAATCAGCCATATGACAGAAGCTCGGATTTCTTTGAAGAACATATCCGTGATTACGAATATGCGGCGATTCTGGATATGGCAGTGGATGCGCTGGAATACGATGACATTGCGCTGATCAACGCGCCGTTTACCCGTGAGGTCAGAAATCCGAGATTTATGGAGAGCCTCCGGCAGGATCTGATGCGAAAGAATGCAAGACTTTATGTTGTGTGGGTTGTCACAGATCCGGCAATCTGCAAGAAGAGGATGATCCGGAGAAACAGCGACCGTGACACATGGAAGCTGGCACACTGGGATGAGTACATGGCAAAGACTGATTTTTCCATCCCGGAAGAACTGAACGACAAAAGCAAAGATCAGGAGCTCCTTCTGTTTTATAATTCCAATGAAGAAGAGTTCCGCAAATCCATGAAAGAAGTGGTACGAAAACTCCAGGATGAGGAGTAAAGAGAAAAGTCAGACAGACGAATGCAGACAGGAGATTCCGGCCGGACGGCAGGGGATCTCCTGTCAGACGTAGGGGGAGTCTGGAACAAGGACAAAAGAGAGGACCGGAATATGGAAATACAGATGTACAATATGGGGCTTGGAGAATGTTTCCTGCTGGAAGACGGAACAGAAAAACTGGCAGTCAACTGTGGAACCCGCAATAAAAGAATCAATGGGACAGACAGCGGAGAGATTTACCGGGAGATACAGGACCGGGCGGCAGAAGAGGGATATGATTTGCTGATTACACAGTTTGATCCGGAACATATCAGCGGGTTCCTCCAGACAGGCCGGGTACGGCCGGGTGACGGAATCCGGACTGTATACCTTCCGGATCTCTTTTCGGAACGGTGGATGAACGAGGTGCTTGCTCTGCTGCTTTTGCAGGATCTTTCCAGAGGAGGGTTTCTTCCGGGAAAAGCGGTGACACTTACCAGCCTGATGGAAGTACTTTTAACTTTTCCGGGCAGGCTTTGTTTCCTGAAAAGGGGAGAGAGCATCGGCGGGAGGTATCAGGTACTCTGGCCGCAGAAAGACGGACTGAAAGCGGAGATGGAACAGACACTTAAGTCCGCGGGGATTCTCGACGCTTTTTATGAGCAGGACCGCTGCATGTGGAGAGAACTGGTCCGGGTCTCCTCAAGAATGAGAGAGATTTACATGCGGCTTCTTGCCATTTCCAGAAGCGCGGATGTTCCGAGAAATGAAGAAGGAATCCCGGTGGAACTGGAAGAGGACATCAAAAACTTCCGGTCGGACTTCAGAAAGCTGCGTAGAAACGAGCGGTTTCTTGGAATGGTGGAACGGTGCCAGAAACATCTTGAGATTCTGAAAGCATTTCATGACAGGACAGGACTGATTTTTCATACCCGTGAAGACAGCAGCAGGAATTTTCTCTATACAGGAAACACCTGGAAAGAAAGGGCGGCATGGCTGGCGGCAAATGAGGACGGGCTCGCCGGACTTCACAGAGAATACTGGTGCATTACGCTTCCGGGACATGGGACGGATGCCTGTTACTGGGATTTCTCGGAGTATGCTCCGAAGCACTTCCTCGTATCCAACGGGTACGTAGCGGGACAGGAGAACGGGAAGGTATCCGGACGTTACAGCGGCATGTTCGCCGTCCCGGATGTAACGATGCACTGTACCAGCGCAGACTGGTGCGAGGGGCGGAGGAACGGTATCTGCAGCTGCTGGAGCGCGCAGATCACATCTCCGCATCATTATTCCGTCATCCGGTAGCACGAAAGAAAAGATCCGACATGCAAAGAAAGGGAGGACAGACAGAATGAATAAGAGAAGAGCAGATAACGGAATCCCGAAGTATCAGCAGATTGCTACGGATATTGCCTATAAAATTGTAAATGGAATTTATCAGGAGGATCAGAAAATCTATGCAAGATCCGCCATCGGGAGTCAGTACAGTGTTTCTTCGGAGACAGCGCGCAGAGCAATGTGCATTCTTGCGGACTGGGATGTGGTGACGATTGAGAAAAACAGCGGTGTTCTGATCAAGTCGGTGGATAATGCAAAGAATTTTCTTCAGCAGCAGAAACAGACAAAATCAATCCAGAATCTAAAACGGAATATTCTTGACAGTGTGGAACGCCAGCAGCAGGAAATCAAAGAGCTCTATGATTATCTGACAGAGATGATTGATCAGATTGAGCGTTACCGGTCAACCAATCCATTTATCCCGTATGAAATTGTGATTACAGATCAGACTCCTTATCTGGACCGGACTGTCGGGGAAGTGGATTTCTGGCAGGAAACCTTTGCGACCGTGATCGCAATCAGGAGAAATGGAGTGCTTATGATGTCTCCGGGGCCAAAAGCGGTGTTTAAACTCAATGATATCCTGTATTATACAGGGGATGAGGAATGTCCGGAAAGGGTACAGAAATTTATGTATCCGCATCAGTAAAAAAGTACTTGCAAAAGTAACAACTTTAAAATAAAATAGAGTTGTCATTCATGGCTATAATGTAACTCACAAAAAAGAGCAGGAGGTTCTGATGCAGATCTTCCTGTTTTTTTCTTTTACCCGGCCCGGAACGTCAGGGAAGGGAGAGGACTGCATGAAAAAGAACAAGGTTGACATCACATTCACACTGTAATAAGATAAAGCAAAAAGAAAATGGAGTCATTATGAAAAAAGATACGATAAAAGAAGTTGTAGAAAAACTGAACCGTAATTACCTCACTGAGGAACTGTTCATGCCGAAAAAAGGGCGGAGGCTTCCGGAGCGCGCGGCGGTGATTGAGATTATCCGTGATCTCAGACAGATTATTTTTCCGGGATATTTTGGAAAAGACAGCGCGCTGGAACTGGATACCGCCTACTATGCAGGATACCGGATCAACCATCTTTACGATGCGCTGAAAGAGCAGATCACCATTGCGCTGAGATATCAGGGGAAAGAAGAGAATGTAGAGCAGAAGGCTCAGGAAGTGACGGACCGCTTCTTCTCCCGGATTCCGGATATCCAGAATCTGATGCTCAAAGATGTACAGGCTGGATTTGACGGGGACCCGGCGGCCCAGAGCCGGGAGGAGATTATCTTTTCCTATCCTGGACTGTTCGCGGTTTATGTGTACCGGATTGCCCATGTGCTTTATGGTGAAAAGATCCCGTTTATTCCGCGGATCATGTCAGAGTATGCGCATGGAAGAACAGGGATCGATATCAATCCGGGAGCCAGAATCGGAGAATATTTCTTTATTGACCACGGCACCGGAATTGTAATCGGGGAGACGACCGAGATCGGTGACTATGTCAAACTTTATCAGGGCGTGACGCTGGGGGCGCTGTCTACAAGAAACGGACAGAAGCTTGCCGGACTGAAACGACACCCTACCATCGGCGACCATGTGACGATCTACTCGAATTCCACCGTCCTTGGTGGAGATACAGTGATCGGGGAACACTGCATTATCGGAGGAAATACTTTCATTACAGAGTCCGTGCCGCCTTACACGAAAGTAAGCGCCAAGAGCCCGGAACTGATTTTCAAAACGCCAAAAGAAAATCAGGAAAAGAAGAATCTCTGGGAGTGGGAAAACTAAAACTCCTTTACCTTGGAAGACGGAAGTAGTAAAATATAGGCAAAAGAACAACAGGAGGGAAAGTTTATGGGACAGGAACTGATTTTAAAATTAAAAGAAGTAAAACAGGCACTGGTAGACCTTGATCTCAAAGGCGAAGAGTGGGAAGAACGTCAGGAAATTCTGCAAAAGCTTGAAGACGTGACCTCCTATGTAAAGGATGCCATGGGAAGCGGAAAACTATAGAGCAGAAAGGATGAAAGACGATGCAGCCAAAGATCAGGGCACTGGTATTTGACATGGACGGGCTTCTCTTTGACTCGGAGAAAGTGGTCCAAAAATCGTGGTATATCGCCGGAGAACGGCTGGGATACCCAAACGTAGGAGATCACATCTATCATACCCTCGGGTTTAATGTTGTAAGAAGAAGCAGGTATTTCAGGGAGACATTTGGAGAGGAATTTCCGGTAGAGACCTTTAATCAGATGACAAGGGAGATTTTCTATGAATTGAAGGAGACGGAAGGAGTTCCGAAAAAGCCGGGTGTGGATGAGCTGCTTTCCTACGCAAAAGAAGAAGGATACCTGCTGGCGGTCGCCACTTCGTCCGGGGAGGCCTATTCCAGAACGCTTCTGAAAGAGGGAGGGATCTGGGATTATTTTGACGCCGCGGTCTTTGGCGATATGGTCACACATGCCAAGCCGGATCCGGAGATTTATCTGAAAGCATGTGAGAAACTTGGAGTGAAGCCTTCGGAAGCGGCCGCACTGGAGGACTCGCCGAACGGAATCCGTTCTGCGTATGCGGCGGGCATGTATCCGATTGTCATACCGGATCTGGTCAGGCCGGACGAGGAGATCAAAAGTCTCAGCACATGGCAGTGTGAATCATTGTTTGATGTGATCAGTATACTGAAAGAAAAGTAAGAATCAGCCGTACAGAAAAGGCAGTCTTTCTCTGTGCGGCTGATTTTGTGATGTATGAGGAATGTGCGTACGTCCTAAAGATTCAGAAAGCGGCTGTAGCATTCCTCAAAGACGTGAATCTGATGTGTCAGGTCTTCTGCCTGTATGTCGGACAGACTTTCCAGAAGAAGATCCTGAGCACGGTGTACGCCTTCTTTGTCAAGAGGAGGCGTAAGAGCGAAATCGCTGTAGGCCCGAAGCTTCTGGAAATAGAGGTTCAGGTCCGCGGGATTTTGTTCCTTATATGCCAGTTCATACATATAGTGGGAGTCTGTAGCATCAGAATCACTGCATTTTTGACAGATCCACTTTCCAAGGTAATAATATTGATTTCCGATCCGGTAGACAAATCCCGGACGGGAGATGAAATCCTGATGGTTCATATCCGGCACCTCCTTGTCATTAGCCGTTGATGATAACCTGTTTCAGGGAAAGATCCGGATTTAACAGGACCAGATTTCCGATTTTGCCCGGAGAGATGCTTCCGTACAGATGCTCCAGGTGCAGTGCGCGTGCCGGATTGTAGGTGGCACAACGGACAGCGTCTTCCAGCGGAATGTCCATCTCGGTTACTGCGGTACGCATACAGTCGGCAAGGTTTGTCACGGATCCGGCCAGTGCTCCACCCTCTGCCAGAGTGGCATGTTTTCCGGACACATTGACATCCAGTCCGCCGAGGGTGTAGGAGCCGTCCGGCATTCCTGTGGCGCGCATACTGTCACTGATCAGGCAGATTCTTTCGGAACCAAGCATGGCAAAGGCAGCCCGTACCATGGACGGATGAATATGGACTCCGTCACAGATCAGCTCTGCGAATACATGTGGACTGTCAAATACAGCGCCGACAACACCCGGTTCCCGGTGGGTAAATGCAGGCATGGCATTGAAAAGATGAACCGCATGGCAGGCTCCGGCATCGAAAGCGGCCTTTGCGTCTGCATATGGAGCGTTTGTATGTGCCAGAGAAACGGATACGTTGTCCTTCACTTTCCGGATAAAATCAAGTGTCCGTTCCAGACCCATTTCCGGCGCAACGCCGATAAATTTGATCAGCCCTTTTGCGGCATCCTGAAATTCATTAAAAAGAGCGGCATCACATGGAATGATATTCCTTTCGTCCTGCGCGCCTTTCTTTGCGATGCTGATAAAAGGCCCTTCCATATTCAGACCCACAAGATGTGCACCCTGCTCATTTGTGTAGGAAGCAGCGGTAGCAAGAATCTTCTTGAGCTCTTCTGAAGGAAGTGTCATGGTGGCCGGACAGATGGTTGTTACACCTATGGAAGCTTCATATTCGGCAATTGTCCGAAGTGCTTCCGGATCGTTATCACAGACGTCGGCTCCCATGCATCCGTGAAAATGAATGTCAATCAGTCCCGGAATGGCGTAGGCACCGCCGCCGTCCACAACTTCACCGGAACCGGAAGCAGTTTCGCAAAACAGTCCGTCTTCAATCACTACATCACCCGGATGGAAGTGAAAATCCTCCCCGTATACTTTTACATTTTTGATAATCATAATAGTACTCCTTTGTCTGAAAGAAAAGGATGCCGGGAAAGAATCCTTCCTCCCGGCATTCCTGATTACATGTTAACGAGGAACTTTGGAAAAAGCAGCCTCATCAGCTACAACGGTTACGTCCGGATGGAACTGCAGGATTGATGCAGGTACTTCCGGTGTAACAGGCCCAAAGAATGATTTTGCGACCGCTTCAGCTTTATCTTCTCCGCTTACAATAAGGAGAATTTTCTTTGCGCGCATAATGGTTCCGATTCCCATGCTGTAAGCCTGTTTCGGAACATCATCAGCGGAAGCAAAGAAACGTTTATTTGCTTCAATCGTACTTGGCTGAAGGTCAACACAATGTGTTGCTTTCGGGAATTCACTGCCCGGTTCGTTGAATCCGATATGACCATTGTGTCCGATTCCGAGAAGCTGAAGATCCACACCGCCGAGAGAAGCAACGACTTCTTCGTAGTGCGCACATTCTGCTTCGCTGTCTTCGCATGTGCCGTCCGGGATATTGGTGTTTGCCGGATCGATATTTACATGATCAAACAGATGATCATGCATGAAATAATAGTAGCTCTGATCATTATCTTTTGGAAGTCCCTTGTACTCATCCAGATTGGCTGTCTTCACCTGTGAAAAATCAAGGTCACCATTCTCGTATTTGGCAACAAGGTTTTTGTAGGTTCCGACCGGAGAAGAACCTGTAGCCAGACCAAGTACACAGTCCGGTTTTGAAATAACCTGTGCTGCGATGATGTTGGCAGCTCTCTGACTCAGAGCATCGTAATCTTTTTCCACGTAGAATCTCATGACTAAAATCTCCCTTTTGTTTGATAGTTACAGTATAACACATAAAAAGAGAAAGTACTTTCAAAACGTGGCTTTTTCAAAAAATTCCGGTCTGTGAAAATCCGGAGCGTCTGACAGGATGGGCGAAAATGCAGCGTAATGCTCGATGGACGGATCTTCCGAAATCTTATAAAAGTTGCAGGAAAAGGTATCGGGAAGACCGGATTTTGTGATTCCGTAAATCTGTTCCAAAAGGGAAAGCGGAAGATGGAAGGTCAGTTTCCAGCAGTCCGGCATCAGACGGACATGGTGTGACAGCGCACGGCATTCTGCTTCCGAAAACAGGGTACGGCCGGTACGGGCAAATCCGTACTGGGCAAGGAGAGCGCCGTTTGCGTTGAATTCCAGATTGATATACGGAGAGAGTTTCCGGCTTCGCTTTCCGGAAAACGGGAAGTGAAAAAACGCTTCCATGGCACTGTCCAGGTAAACAGGAACCTGAAAACCGGTCTGACGGCGGAGCGGATCTGTCTCAAAACAGGTCATTTCCACGTAGAATCCGTCACCGGGCACATATCCGATCCGGCCTGTAACGGGAGGAGCAAATTTCGTTCCCCAGAGTAAATGGGACACCTCAAATGAGGTGCCCTCTGAAGATAACTGTTCCGGGAAGGAGAGGATCTGAATTTTCATTATGCCGAAACCCCGCTTTCCCAACGGCCGCTTGCCCCGCATGGAAGTACAAGACCGTTTGAAGAAACCGGAAGACCGATTTCCTGAGAGTCCACATGACCGTGGAACTGTTTCAACTCCGTGCCGAGCATATAGGTCAGAACTGCAGGAGCGAGGCCGGTTGTGTAAGAGTTGACAAGGAAAAACAGCGGCTTGTCGGACAGAATCTGTGTACACTTCTGGATCAGAGGATGAATGGCATCCTCGATCTTCCAGATCTCGCCTTTTGGTCCGCGGCCGTAGGAAGGCGGATCCATGATGATGGCATCATAATGATTTCCTCTGCGGATTTCTCTTTCGACAAATTTCATACAGTCGTCCACAAGCCAGCGGATCGGCGCGTCCGAAAGGCCGGAGGAAGCAGCATTTTCCTTTGCCCATGTGACCATGCCTTTGGAAGCGTCCACGTGAGTGACGTGCGCTCCGGCAGCGGCAGCCGCAAGAGTGGCTCCTCCGGTGTAGGCAAACAGGTTCAACACCTTGACCGGGCGTCCGGCGGAACGGATTTTTTCAGAAAACCAGTCCCAGTTTGCCGCCTGTTCAGGGAAGAGTCCCGTATGTTTAAAGCTGAAAGGCTTCAGATTAAAGGTCAGATCCCGGTAATGGATCTGCCATTGCTTCGGAAGGCTGAAGAATTCCCATTCTCCGCCGCCTTTTTTACTTCTGTGATAATGTGCGTTTGGATGATACCACCCGCGGTTTGTCTTTTCAGTATTCCAGATTACCTGCGGGTCCGGGCGGACCAGGATGTAATCACCCCAGCGTTCCAGCTTTTCCCCGCCGGAACAGTCTATGACTTCATAATCTTTCCAACCATCTGCAATCCACATGATTAACAATCCTTTCTATATCTGATATTTATCGTGACGGTGTGATTCCGTTTTGTGAATCCTCCATAATCCTGTTTATTATAGCAGTAAAGGAATAAAAGCTCAATGAAAAACACCCTTTTTGAGCTGAACCTATAGAAAAAGCAAATGATTGATATACGAAAAATCGATAAGTAAATCCGTTTACCGGCTATTTGCTTAGTGTTAAAATAATCGGTAGATATGGAACTAAACAGGAAAGGTGGAACAAGAAATGATCAAAGTAAACGCAATCGGAGATAATTGTCCGATTCCTGTAATTAAAACAAAGAAAGCAATGAAGGAGCTGACAGGACCGGATACAATCGAAGTGCTGGTAGATAACGAAATCGCTGTTCAGAATGTGACAAAGATGGCTCAGTCCTCAGGCGGAAAAGTAACATCCGAAAAGAAAGCGGAGAAAGAATACCGCATCCTGATTGAGATGGAAGGTGCACCGGCAGCAGAAGAGGCTGAAGAAGAGGTTTCCTGCACACCGGACAAGAGAGGAAATACGATCGTTGTCGTATCTTCGGACAAGATGGGAAGCGGAAACGAGGAGCTGGGAAAAGTCCTGATGAAAAGCTTCCTCTTTGCGGTGACACAGCTTGAGGAGCTGCCAAAGACCATGCTCTTTTATAATGGAGGCGCGACACTGACGACAGAGGAGTCCGACTCTCTGGAAGATCTGAAGAATCTGGAGGCACAGGGCGTTGAGATCATGACGTGCGGAACATGTCTTGATTACTATGGACTGAAAGAGAAGCTGGCTGTCGGAACAGTAACAAATATGTACAGCATTGTAGAGACGATGGAACAGGCATCAAAAGTGATCAGACCATAAAGACAACAGTATGGAAGTATACATCAGGATCGGCATCAGACTGTGCTGATCCTGATATTTTTTTGACGGGAAACGTAGATTTTTGGTTGATCTTGTTTCGGTTTATGATATAATAAAAAAGTTATAAGTTTTTTCTATAAGTACATGCGAAAGGAGAAGAAGAAAAAGATGATTCAGGATGTGAAATTGACACAAATGACAAAGACGGCGGGGTGAGCCGCCAAGATAGGTCCTGAGACCCTTGCCCAGGTTCTGGGTAAGCTACCGAAATTCCATGATGACAACCTGATCGTCGGAATAGAGACAGCGGATGATGCTGCGATCTACAAGGTGACAGATGACATCGCCATGATCCAGACGGTTGATTTCTTCACTCCGATCGTAGATGATCCATATATGTTCGGCCAGATTGCGGCAGCCAATTCGTTAAGCGATGTGTGGGCCATGGGAGGAGAGCCGAAGGTGGCGCTTAACATCGTCGGATTCCCGAACTGTCTGGATCCGTCCATTTTAGGAGAAATCTTAAAAGGCGGAGCGGACAAGGTGATGGAAGCAGGCGCCGTGCTGGTGGGCGGACACACCATTCAGGATGATGAACCGAAATACGGACTCTGTGTTTCCGGATTCGTTCATCCGAAGAAGATTTTTAAAAATTACGGCTGCAGGCCGGGAGATAAGCTTATTCTGACAAAGCAGATTGGAAACGGTATCGTCAATACGGCGATCAAAGCGGAGATGGCTTCTGAAAGAGCGATCAAGGAGGCAGAGACTGTCATGTCTTCTCTCAACAAGAAAGCGAAAGAGGTTGTGGAGAAGTATGACGTATCCGCCTGCACGGACGTGACAGGATTCGGGCTTCTTGGACACGGGGCCGAGATGGCAACTGCAAGCGGAGTGTGCCTGAATCTGGATGTGAGAAAGATCCCGTATTTTGCGGATGCGGTTGAGTATGCAAAGATGGGACTGATTCCGGCAGGGGCGTACAAAAACAGAGGACATTCCGGACAGTATGTGGATATCGGCAGTACGCCGGAACACTACGTGGATCTCCTTTATGATCCGCAGACATCCGGAGGGCTTCTGATCAGTGTTGCGCCGGAGCAGGCAGATGCTGTCATGGAAGATTTTGAGAAAAAGGGACTGGATACCAGGGTGGCCATGATAGGTGAAGTATCGGAAAAAGATCAGGAGGACAACACATTCATCCGGCTTGTATAGATGCCGGAGAATGGAAAAGAGACGAAAATGGACAAAAATATTTTTTACCGCAGTATTCCGAAGGTGGATATACTGCTGGAAGATGAAAGAATCCAAAACGCAGCTTCGATTTATGAACGAGACACGGTGATGGATGCTATCAGGGAGCAGACAGAGTATGTGCGCGGACTGATCCGGACATGCGACGAAGAGGAGACGATCCGCCGCGGAATTGACAATCTGATTCCGGATATTATCCGGCGGGTGGAGAAGATGCATACGCCGGATATGCGCCCGGTGATCAATGCGACAGGTACGATTCTCCACACCAATCTGGGACGTGCCCCGATCAGCAGGGAGCATATGGCAAGGCTTGCGGAAGTAGCATGCGGATACTCCAATCTGGAGTATGATCTGGAGGCCGGCAGACGTGGGGAGCGGTACTCTCACTTTGAGAAGCTTCTCTGCAAGATTACGGGAGCGGAGGCTGCCATGGCAGTCAATAATAATGCTTCTGCCGTTATGCTGATTTTAAGTTCCATGGCAAAAGGAGGAGAGGTTGTCGTATCCAGAGGAGAGCTTGTGGAAATCGGCGGGAAATTCAGGATTCCGGACGTGATGGAGCAAAGCGGAGCCAGACTTGTGGAAGTGGGAACGACGAATAAGACGCACTATTCTGATTACGCGGATGCTGTCACAGAGGAGACGAAAGCTTTTCTGAAGGTTCACACAAGTAATTACCGGATTGTCGGATTTACCGAGTCCGTAGGCATCGACGATCTGATTCCGCTGGGACAGGAGTATGATCTTCCGATTATCGAAGACCTCGGAAGCGGTGTACTCATTGATCTGAGTAAATACGGACTGACTTATGAGCCGACGGTACAGGATTCCATCCGGAAGGGAGCGGATGTAGTCTGCTTCAGCGGGGACAAGCTTCTTGGAGGACCGCAGGCGGGAATTATCGTCGGAAAGAAAAAATACATTGATAAAATGAAGAAGAACCAGCTGACAAGAGCCCTCCGTATCGACAAGTTTACGGCGACGGCGCTGGAGCTGGTATTACAGGAATATTTAAGCGAAGAAAACGCGGTAAACAAGATTCCGGTTCTTCGCATGATTACAAAATCTGCCGAAGAGGTGGAAAAGTCTGCAAGACGATTTAAACGGATGCTGGAAAGAAAAGGACTTAAGGCGGCTATCACTCTTCAGAAGTGTGAATCCCAGATCGGAGGGGGATCTCTTCCGCTTGAGAGGATTCCGAGTATGGCTGTCGGCATCCGCCCGGAAACGATGAGTGTTCCGGAGCTTGAGACGGCAATGCGCCATCTGGAGGTTCCGATCATCCCAAGGACGGTCAACGATACGATTCTGATGGATGTGAGGACCATCGAGGAAGACCGGATGAAGCTTGCGGCAGACGAGTTAAAGCAGATATTATAATTACGATAGAGACAGTGGGAATGAAATAACATGAAACACATTATCATAGGAACAGCCGGTCATATTGACCATGGAAAGACGACGCTGATCAAGGCGCTGACAGGAAGAAATACAGACCGATGGGAAGAAGAGCAGAGAAGAGGGATCACGATCGATCTTGGATTTACCTATTTCGACCTTCCAAACGGCGACCGGGCAGGGATTATCGACGTGCCGGGACATGAGCGTTTTATCAACAATATGGTTGCAGGCGTGGTAGGGATGGATCTGGTCATGCTTGTAATCGCGGCGGATGAGGGAATCATGCCGCAGACAAGAGAACATATGGACATTCTTGGCGAGCTTGGTATTGAGAAGAGTATCATTGTCCTCAACAAATGCGATCTTGTGGATGAAGAGTGGATGGAGCTTGTCGAGGAGGAAGTGCGTGAGGAACTGCATGGCACATTCCTTGAGAATGCACCGATTGTAAAGGTATCCGCCGCTACAGGAGAGGGGCTGCCTGATCTTATCGATACGATCCAGCGGATGACGGAAAATGAAGTGACGGAAAAAGATATTCATACGATTCCGAGACTTCCGATTGACCGTGCGTTTACCATATCCGGATTCGGGACAATCATTACCGGAACCCTGCTTGCGGGGACAATCCGGAAAGAGGATACCCTTTGCATGTATCCGATCGGAAAAGAATGTAAAATCCGGAATATCCAGGTCCACGGCGAAAATGTGGATGTCTGCTATGCCGGACAGCGTGTGGCCATTAATCTCTCCAACATCAAAAAGTCTGAGATCAAGAGGGGCTGTGTTCTTGCGCCGCCGAAAAATATGAAAAATACAGATCTTTTGGACGTAAGGCTCAATGTTCTTCCATCTTCCATGAGGATCCTTACCAATAATGCAAGACTTCACCTGTTTACAGGGACAAGCGAAGTTCTGTGCCGTGCCGTCCTGCTTGATAAAGAGGAGATCGGACCGGGCGAGAGCGGCTTTGTGCAGCTGCGTCTGGAGGAGGAGATCGCCGTGCGAAGAGGCGACCGGTTTGTTGTGCGCTTCTATTCTCCAATGGAGACCATCGGGGGCGGCGTGATTCTGGAGCCGAATCCGAAATGGAAGAAGAGATTCCAGCCGGATGTGATTGAGGAACTGAAGAAAAAAGAGTCCGGCTCCTCTGCTGATGTGATCGAGCTTCATATCCGCCAGCATGACAAGACTATGGTGACAGTTGCGGAACTGGCCAAGATCACTGCGCTTGCACCGGAGGAAGTGGAGGAAGATGTAAAAGAGCTGCAGGCGGCAGGACAGATTCATGTGTTCCCTATGAAGAAAGATACCTATGTATGGCACAGAAGTTCGCAGGAGAGCATGACAGAGTCCATTTTAAAAGAGCTGGAAGGATTCCATAAGGCTCATCCGTACCGGCCGGGTATGCCGAAGGCAGAAGTGCATATGCGCTTTATGAAGCAGGTCAAGCCAAATGTATTTGACATGTATATTGAAATGCTGATAAATGAGGGAAAGATCGGACGCAGCGGAGAGTACCTCCATGCCCCGGCTTATGAGATACCAAAAGATGCGGTATTTGAGAAAGCATCCCGGACGATTCTTGAGACCTTTGAGAAAGCGGGGTATGATTTTGTCCGTTTTTCAGAGATCGTATTTCCGAAGCTCCCGGACGGAGTGAAGGAAGATGTGCTTCAGGTGCTGATTTCCGACGGAACTGTCGTAAAGATCAACGATGAAATGTATACACTGGCGTCCTATATGGAGAAAGCAAAAGCAAAGATTATTGAGAAACTTCAGAAGGACGGTTTGATTACGATTGCTGAGGTGCGGGATATGTTTGGAACAAGCCGGAAGAGCGCCAAGCCGATCCTGGAATATATGGACAGCCAGAAAGTGACTAAGAAAACAGGAGCAGAGAGCGAAAGGGTTGCATATTTATGAATTTAAAACAGTTGGAGGCATTCGTATGTGTTGCAGATAAGAAGAGCTTTTCCAAAGCGGCAAGGGAGCTGTATCTGACACAGCCGACGATCAGCGCACATATTGCCTCGTTGGAAAAGGAGCTGGATGCAAGGCTGTTTATCAGAAATACAAAAGAGGTGAGTCTGTCCGAGGATGGAACCGTTCTCTACAGCTACGCAAAACAGATGATTGATCTGGAAGAGCAGATTGAGGCATGTTTCTGCGGAGAGAGACAGTCGGATGTCAGAAAGATCACAATTGCGGCATCCACAATTCCGGCGCAGTATATTCTGCCGGGGATTTTGGCAAGGTTCATTGAGAAATATCCGAAAGAGCAGTTTAAGGTCATTGAGACGGACAGTTCCAAAGTGATCGAACTGATCTCCGGGGGAGCGGCTGATATCGGGTTTTCCGGAACTGTTCTCGAGAGGAAGTTCTGCAAATATATTCCTTTCTATAAGGATGAACTGATTATCATTATGCCGAATACGGAAAAGTATCAGGCGCTTATGGAGCAGGAAAATCTGGACTGGCTGAAATCAGAATCCTATATCATGAGGGAGGAAGGATCCGGGACACGAAAGGAAGCGGAAAAACAGCTGAAACGCTACGGGATCGATGTGGATCAGCTTACCGTAGTCGCAAGTATGGAGAGCCAGGAGGCAATTAAACGTTCCGTCATGAACGGAATGGGAATTTCCATTATCTCCAGACTGGCAGCGGAAGAAGAAGTCAGAACAGGAAAGGTGCTTTGCCGCAAGGTGCCGGGTGAAGGAGAAGGCCGGGACCTGAATGTCGTTTACAATAAAAACTTTCACCTTTCAAAATCCGCTGAGCGGTTTATTAAAGTAGTGAAAGAAATGTATCAAATTCACAAGTAATTACAGATTGCCAATTTATAGAATGTTTCTATAAATTGGCAATTTTCATAGGGTTTTTAAATTAGACTGGATTTGATAAAAAAGATATACTAGAGGTAATGGGAGGGAGAGACTATGATTTATCTTGATAATGCGGCGACTACGATGCATAAGCCGCAGGAAGTGATCGATGCGGTTGTAAATGCAATGGGTTCCCTTGGAAATGCAGGGCGAGGTGCCAATACAGCATCTCTGGGGGCGGCGCGGATCATTTATGAAGCAAGAGAGCGCCTGGCAAAGCTCTTTGGTGCGGAGGATCCGAAGCAGATCGCGTTTACATCCAATTCTACCGAAAGCCTGAATACGGCAATTCGGGGATTGATAGATCCTGGAGATCATGTAATTACGACTGTACTGGAGCATAATTCTGTCCTCAGGCCGATCTATGATCTTCAGGAAAAAGGAGTGGAAGTGACTTTTGTAAAGAGTGATGACAAGGGCAGGATCTGTTATGAAGAGATCGAGCAGGCAATCCGTCCAGAGACAAAGGCCATCGTGACGACACACGGATCCAATCTGACGGGAAATCTGGTTGATATTGGAAGGATCGGAAAGATGGCACATGACCATGGTGTTCTCTATATTGTGGATGCATCCCAGACGGCGGGGGTTTTCCCGATTGATGTCAAAGCCATGCATGTGGATGTACTCTGCTTTACAGGACACAAAGGACTCCTGGGCCCGCAGGGAACCGGCGGGCTTTATGTGAGAGAAGGACTGAAGATTCGTCCGCTGAAGATGGGAGGAAGCGGAGTACAGACATACAATCATCATCATCCGTCTGAAATGCCGACGGCACTGGAGGCAGGCACACTCAACGGGCATGGAATCGCAGGACTGAATGCGGCACTCGGTTACATCGAACGTGTTGGGATTGATACGATCCGCAGAACCGAGCAGAAGTGGATGCGGATGTTTTACGAGGGGGTAAAAGATATTCCCGGCGTGAAAATCTACGGTGATTTCGAGACGGAAGAGAGATGCCCGATCGTTACACTGAATATCGGGGATTATGATTCCGCGGAAGTCAGTGACGAACTTCTGATGACGTACGACATTTCCACGAGACCGGGCGGACACTGCGCGCCTTTGATGCATGAAGCGCTCGGTACGGTAGAACAGGGATCCGTACGCTTCAGCTTCTCCCATTTCAATACTGAGGAAGAGATTCAGACTGCCATCCGTGCAGTAGAAGAACTCGCGAAAGAAGAATAAGGAACAGGAGGAAAGAGAATGAATTTATCTGACTCAAAGAAAAAACTGGCGCTTGCCGGCGTTGTCTGCGGTATCGTTGCTGCAGTTCTGGCGGCAACAGGAAATCCGGCGAATATGGCGATCTGTATCGCATGTTTTGTCAGGGACACTGCAGGAGCTCTGAAATTCCACAGCGCGGCGGCAGTACAGTATGCCAGACCTGAAATTGTAGGAATTGTGCTGGGAGCATTTGCGATCTCATTAGCGACAAAGGAATACCGGTCTACCGGAGGATCTTCTCCGATGATCCGTTTTGTCCTTGGAATGATCATTATGATCGGTTCTCTTGCATTCCTTGGCTGCCCGCTTCGTATGGTACTCCGTATGTCAGCAGGTGACCTGAATGCATGGGTTGCCCTGATCGGATTTGCTGCCGGCGTTGCAACAGGAGCATTTTTCCTGAAGAAAGGATTCAGCCTTGGACGGGCACATGAGACCAATGCCGCAAGTGGTACAGTACTTCCGATTCTGATGGTGGGAATTCTGATTTTAAGCGTATGCACAACACTGCTTGCTGCATCAGAGCCGGGGGCAGGCCCGGGAGCCCTTCACGCCCCGATTCTGATTTCTCTGATCGGTGGTTTGATCTTTGGAGCTTTTGCGCAGAAATCCAGAATGTGTTTTGCGGGAAGTATCCGTGATATTATTCTTGTCAAAAGTTTCGATCTGATTTCTGTTATCGTAGGACTGTTTGCAGTTATGCTGATTTATAATATCGCAACAGGCGGATTCCACCTCGGATTCAGTGGACAGCCGATCGCACATTCCGCGCATCTGTGGAATATTCTCGGGATGTATGCGGTAGGATTCGCGGCAGTACTTGCCGGTGGATGTCCTCTTCGCCAGCTCGTTCTGGCAGGACAGGGATCTTCCGATTCCGCAGTCACGGTACTGGGACTGTTTGTCGGCGCTGCTGTATCACATAACTTTGGACTGGCAGGCGCGGCAGCAAGTGCGGCAACTGCGGACAAGGCAGCGTCCGCAGGCGGAGTCAGCACAGCAGGTCAGATTGCAGTTGTCATCTGTATTGTCGTATGTTTCATAATTGCATTGACAAATAAGCGGAAAATGGCGAAATAGTATGGTATTTTAATGAAATGTATGTTATTCTATGAGAAAGGATGATAATGAAATGAAGGAAGTAGATGCAAGAGGACTTTCCTGTCCGGAACCGATCATGCTGACAGCAGAGGCGATCAAAGGAACGACGGAGCCGGTAAAGGTACTTGTAAGCGAACCTCATCAGAGAACGAATGTAGAGAAATTCGCGAAAGATAAAGGCAAGAAGGTTACCGTGACGGAAAAGGGCTCTGAATTTGAAATAGTGATTGAATCATGAGAAAGAAAGAATTAAAGCTGGTAGTGACATTCCATACGACAGCAGATGCTATGGCAATGGAAAAGACTTGTAAAGAACATGAAGTGAATGGCAGACTGATCCCTGTACCAAGGGCGATTTCGGCGGGATGCGGACTTGCCTGGTGTGCGGATCTTACGGACAGGGATTCGGTGCTTGACATCATGGATCAGGTGGGAATTGAACACGAAGAGCTTCACGAATGTATGGTATAATCAGGAGAAAACCGGATTTTCATTATGAAAATCCGGTTTTGCTTTTGGGGGGACAAATTTCCGCGGGGCGGGCTGTTCTGTAAAAGCAGAAAGTACAGCAAAGTCATGAAATTGAGAGGAGGAGATGATATGACATTAATGCTGAAAGTAGTTCCTGTATTTGCTGCAGCGGCACTTCTGTTTGCGGTTTATCTGGCGCTTAAGGTTTCCAGACAGGAGGCAGGAACCAGGAGAATGCGGGAAATTTCCGAAGCCATTGCGGAAGGAGCTGGAGCTTTCCTGATGGCGGAATACCGGATTCTGATAGTCTTTGTTGTAGTGCTGTTTGTACTGATCGGTATTGGAACGAGAAGCCTTGTAACGGCCGTGTGCTTTGTAGCAGGTGCTCTGTTTTCGACACTTGCCGGTTACTTTGGAATGCAGGTGGCGACAAAGGCAAATGTCCGAACGGCAAATGCGGCAATGAAATCCGGTATGAACCGGGCTCTTTCCATAGCATTTTCCGGTGGAGCCGTGATGGGGCTTTGTGTGGCAGGTCTCGGGGTTCTTGGTGTCAGCATGATTTATCTGATTACAGGAAATATTGATGTGCTCTCCGGATTCAGCTTCGGAGCATCTTCCATCGCACTGTTTGCCCGTGTGGGAGGCGGTATCTATACGAAGGCGGCAGATGTTGGCGCTGACCTGGTCGGAAAAGTAGAGGCCGGAATACCGGAAGATGATCCGAGAAATCCGGCTGTCATCGCGGACAATGTCGGAGATAATGTCGGAGACGTGGCCGGAATGGGAGCTGACCTTTTTGAGTCTTATGTAGGGGCATTGATTTCGGCTCTGACACTTGGAATCGTATATCATGAGACGGCAGGCGTCGCGTATCCGCTCGTGATTTCCGGGCTTGGACTGATTGCTTCTGTTCTTGCGACCTTCTTTGTAAAAGGAGATGAAAAGTCGAATCCGCACAGAGCTCTTAAGATGGGAACGTATGTATCAAGCGCACTGGTGGTTGTTGTGTCGCTTGTCTTCAGCCTTGCGTTCTTTGGTAGCCTCAGGATGGCGGGAGCGGTGATTTCCGGTCTGGCTGTGGGCCTGCTGATCGGAATTATCACAGAAATTTATACATCAGCAGATTATAATTCGGTAAAAGAGATTGGAAAGCAGTCAGAGACAGGAGCGGCGACAACGATTATCAGCGGTATGGCTGTCGGAATGAAATCGACAGCGGCGCCGGTTCTTCTGATCTGTGTCGGTATTTTTGCGGCATACCAGTGCAGCGGTCTTTATGGAATTGCGCTGGCCGCAGTAGGAATGCTGTCTACAACGGCTATTACTGTTGCGGTGGATGCCTATGGCCCGATCGCGGATAATGCGGGAGGTATTGCAGAGATGGCGGGGCTGGACGAATCGGTCCGTCAGATTACGGATAAGCTCGATTCCGTTGGAAATACGACAGCGGCGATAGGAAAAGGATTTGCCATCGGTTCTGCAGCCCTGACCGCGCTGGCATTGTTTGTGTCCTACGCTGAGGCAGTCAGGCTGGATCAGATTGATATTCTGGACAACAGAGTTATTATCGGACTTTTTATTGGAGGAATGCTGCCGTTTCTATTCTCGTCCATGACAATGCAGAGTGTATCGAAAGCAGCATACCAGATGATCGAAGAAGTAAGAAGACAGTTTAAGGCAATGCCGGGGATTATGGACGGTACAGAAAAACCTGATTACAAATCCTGTGTGGCAATTTCTACAACAGCAGCCTTGAAGGAAATGCTGATCCCGGGAATTATGGCGGTCGCATCTCCGGTAGTAACAGGGCTGATCCTTGGAACGGGGGCGTTGGGCGGTCTTCTGGCAGGAGCGCTTGTAACCGGTGTCCTGATGGCCATTTTCATGTCCAATGCAGGCGGAGCCTGGGATAACGCAAAAAAATATATTGAGGACGGACATCACGGTGGAAAGGGAAGTGAGGCGCACAAAGCGGCAGTAGTCGGAGATACCGTGGGTGATCCTTTCAAAGATACCTCGGGGCCGTCTATTAATATTCTGATCAAACTGATGACAATTGTTTCGCTGGTGTTTGCACCGTTGTTCCTTTCGGTCGGCAGTCTTTTGTAAAAAAGAAAAAAGAGAATCCTGCACGAAAAGTGCAGGATTCTCTTTAAATACCATGAACAAATGTATCCAGTACGTGGGGCAGAAGACGCCCGCTGTACTCGGACAGGGAATATGTACCCCGGCATAATGCCCAGTCATAAATCATGGAACGCTCATACATGGCGTAAATCTTGAGCAGTTCATCGACAGTACAGCCGGGATGAAACTCTCCGGTTTCCACCGCGTGTTCCAGGATCTCTCTCAGCCAGGTAAAGTACAGACGCTGCTCGTCAAGAAGCGACCGGTGGTCTTTTGTGACAAGCTGAGAAGAATACAAAAACGCAATAAGATTGACATCAATGCTCGTTTCGATCATATGGAACAGTTCTCTGTTCAGATACAGAAGTGTATCATAGGCAGACAGATCCGGATCAATTTTTGACTGAAGATCTTCATATTTTGAGTCAAACAGATCGGAGATGGAATTCAGCAGTGCCTCTTTCCCCTTGAAGTAATGGTAAAAGGTTCCTTTTGATGTCTTGGAAAGAGCGATAATATCTTCTACGGTTGTTTTGTCATAGCCTTTTTTGTAAAAAAGATTCCATGCCGCTTTTACTATACGGCTTTTCGTGGAAGAACGTTTTCTTGGCATAAAAATCTGTGTCCTTTCTGCATGACTGTGAGGTCTAGTGACCTACGCGGAATCCGTATTTCAGCGGATCGTCCGGGTCAATGACGTAGGTGGAAAGACCTGTAACATAAGCAGATCCTGTAATCCGCGGAATAACAGCATTGTAATCGCCTACTTTTGCTTCACCGAGAATAACACCTTTGAACTGGGAGCCGATAAAGCTTTCGTATACGAAAGGTTCACCGATACCGATTTCACCTTTTGCGTACAGTGTGGCAAGTTTTGCGCTTGTACCTGTTCCGCACGGAGAACGGTCAGCCATATGATCGCCGAAGATTACAACATTTCTGCGGCTGCATCCAGGTGTATCTGTATGACAGTAGAACTCGGCAAGGTCTACAGTTGTAATGTCGAGCTCCGGATGTTTTACTTTTACTTCTTTGTTGACATTCTCCAGAAGCTTCATTCCAAAATCCTGAAGGAACGGAACAGTCTTGGAATCTACGTGAAGATTCAGGGACGGCTGTTCTGCATCGATAATGGCAAAGAAACTTCCGCCGAAGGAAATATCATAAGTAATTTCTCTTCCGTCTACGACTGTTTTGAGATTTTCTTTATAAAGGAATGCAGGTACGTTTGTCAAAGTAACGCTGACAACTTTTCCGTCTTTTACCTGAGCCTTTGTACGGATTAATCCGGCCGGAGCCTCAAGAACGACTTCTGTCTCAGGTTCTTTTGCTTCGATCAGTCCTGTTTCGATTACGGCTGTAACTGTACCGATTGTACCATGTCCGCACATGTTCAGATACTCTCCGGTATCCATGAAAATAACGCCGAAATCAGCTTCAGGGTTGACCGGTTCTGTCACAACAGCGCCAAACATGTCGTGATGTCCCCGTGGTTCAAACATCAAAGCCTGACGAAAATGATCGTAATGCTCTGCGAGATAGTTCTTTCTTTCAATCATGGTATTACCTTCCAGTTTCGGGAAACCGGAAACTACAATACGTGTAAATTCTCCGACTGTGTGTGTATCCACAGCTAAAAAAGATGCCTCAAAATTATCAAGATTTAATTTTGGGTTCAGTTCCATGATCAGATCCTCCTTAGAAAAAATACTTCATAAACTTTGATTGCCTATAGATAAAAGCGATAAATCTATCGGGCGGGACGCTGTACGGTATGCAGAAAAAAATACCGGCGGCATAAGCCGGAAGCGGCAGGTGCCATATAGTAGACCGCATTCTAGTACGGCGTCTAGTAAGTTATTACAATTATGACTGAAAAGCCTTGAAAAGTCAACGGCTATTTGCTAAAATACAATTGACAAAAATTTAATTATTTTTCTGTTGAAATTTGCCGTCAAGTGTGGTAAATTGTCTATGCGAAAAAGCATAACATGGAGGTAGATGAGTAACTGGTGTGCTTCCTGGTCTTCAAAACCAGTGTAGGGCGTTAAGAGCGTCCTGGGTGGGTTCGATTCCCACATGCCTCCGCCAGAAAGAAAACAGGCCTGTAAATATGCGGGCTTCAGATATCAGCCGGGAAATGACCGCGCTGAGCATCTTATAGAAATCATCAATAAACAAACATTGCTGTGGATCACGACGGGAGACAGATCGTATATTGGAGACCGAGCTCATATCCCGTATAAAATATAAAGAAAAGGAGCATGTTGTTATGGGAAACATTCAACTTTTACTGCGTCAGCACGTAGGAGCGCCATGTGAACCGGTTGTAAAAGCCGGAGATGTGGTAAAAAAGGGTACACTTGTAGCAAAACCGACCGGACTTGGAGCGAACATCTTCTCCAGTGTTTACGGTGTGGTAGAAGAAGTAAAGGAAGATCGCATCGTGATCAGGCCGGATGAAGAACAGCCGGATGAGTACGAAAAGATTTCCGAGGGCACACCGCTTGAGATGGTGAAAGAAGCCGGAGTAGTCGGCATGGGCGGCGCAGGATTCCCGACAGGAATCAAGCTGGACGCGCATCTGGATCATGGCTATATCCTTATCAATGCAGCCGAGTGTGAGCCTGGTCTATACCATAATATCAGACAGATCGAGGCCGAGAGCGACAAGATCGTACGCGGCGTGAAATATTGTATGGATATCGCAGGCGCTGACAAAGCGATTTTTGCAATCAAGAAGAAAAATGAAAAAGCAGTAGAGACACTTCGGACTGCAATTAAAGATGAAGAAGCCATGACGATCCACCTTCTTCCGGACATCTACCCGATGGGAGAGGAAAGAGCGGTTGTCAGAGAGTGTCTTGGAATCGAGCTTGAGACAACACAGCTTCCATCTGCTGCCAATGCGGTAGTAGTCAATGTGGAGACGATCTCCAGAGTGGCAGAAGCTATCGAGGAGAGAAAGCCGTGCTTTGTCAAGAACATGACAGTAATCGGCAAGCTTAACGGCGGAAACGAGCCGCACGTCTTCATGAATGTTCCGGTAGGGACAAGCGTTGGGGAAATGATCGAACGTGCGGGCGGTATTGACGGCGTATACGGAGAGATCATTATGGGAGGACCTTTCACCGGAAATCCGACAGATCTCGATGCTCCTGTTACAAAGACGACAGGCGGTATCATCGTGACCATCGATTTCCCGAACCTTCACGGTGCAAAAGTCGGACTTCTTGTCTGCGCATGCGGCGGAAGCGAAGCACGTATGAGAGATATCTGCGAAAAGATGAACGGTGTTGTAGCATCTGTAGCAAGATGTAAGCAGGCTGTTGAGAACAAGCCGGGCGCACCGCTTAAGTGTGAAAGACCGGGTAACTGCCCGGGACAGGCAAAGAATAACATCCAGTTTAAAAAAGACGGATGTGAATACATCATTATCGGTAACTGCTCCGACTGTTCCAACACAGTTATGGGATCTGCTCCGAAGATGAAACTGAAAGTATTCCATCAGACAGACCATGTCATGAGAACAATCGGACATCCATTATACAGATATCTGAGAGTTTCCAAGCATGTAGAACAGTTTCCAGACGGGAAATAAAAGAAACGGTATGGCATAAAAGTACATCACATTCTGCGTCACCATGCGGTGTGGTTGTATATATAGAAAACGGCGAAGAGCCGAAGGAGAAAATCAAGGAGGGAATGAAACATGTCAATTACAGCTGAAACAGCGAAAGCTCATGCAAAAGATCCGGCCGTGCTTTGCTGCAGGGCGGAAGAGGGCATCACAATCGAAGCTGCAAATCTTGAGGATCCGGCGATCTTTGATGATCTGGTAGATTCAGGACTTCTGAATCTGGAAGGCGTCCTTACGATTGAACAGGTTCTTGGTGCAAAACTGAAAAAAACATGTGATTCACTTACAGCACTTACACCGGATGTCGTAGAAGGATACAAAGAAGCTTCTGCGGAAGAACCGGTAAAAGAAGAAACAGCTGAAGAAGAAGCACCGGCAGTTCAGCCGGAAGTGCCGGCTCCGGCACCGGCAGCAGTACCGGGTGGAGTATTTAAACTCCATATCGGAGAAGGAAAAGATATCAATCTGGAAATCCCGGTTGGCATCATGGGAGGCTCTGCAGTAGCAGCAGCACCGGCTCCGGTGGCAGTAGCAGCGGCACCGGCAGCAGAAGAAAAAGAAGCAAGAGTGATGGGAACACTCACAAGAAAGCATTTCAAAATCACTGAAGTAAAGAGAGGACCGGAGACAAAGATCGACGGAACAGTGCTTTACATCCGTGAAGGAATCGAAGAAGAAGCAGCTGCAGGCCAGGAACTGGTAAACAGCTTAAAGATTGATATTATCACACCGGAGATGTACCACACATACTCCAACACAATCATGGACGTACAGCCGATTGCCACAAAAGAAGGCGAAGCTGAAATCGGAAATGGTGTAACACGTGTACTTGACGGCGTTGTTATGATGGTAACAGGTACAGATGCAAACGGCGTTCAGATCGGTGAGTTCGGTTCTTCCGAAGGATACCTGGATGAGAACATCATGTGGGGACGTCCGGGAGCACCGGATAAGGGTGAGATCTTCATCAAGACAGAAGTGATCATCAAAGAAGGAACAAACATGGAGCGTCCGGGCCCGCTCGCTGCACATACAGCGACAGACGTGATCACACAGGAGATCCGTGAAGCCCTTAAGAAACTGGACGACTCACTTGTTGTTGATACAGAGGAGTTTGAACATCTCAGACATCCTGGAAAGAAAAAAGTAGTCATCGTAAAAGAGATCATGGGACAGGGCGCTATGCATGATAACCTGATCCTTCCAATGGAGCCGGTAGGAGTACTTGGAGCGAAACCAAATGTAGACCTTGGAAACGTTCCGGTTATGACATCTCCGCTGGAAGTGCTTGATGGATGTATCCATGCACTGACATGTATCGGACCTGCATCCAAAGAGATGTCCAGACACTACTGGAGAGAGCCTCTCGTACTGGAAGCACTCCATGACGAAGAGCTTGACCTCTGCGGCGTTCTTTTCGTAGGAAGCCCGCAGATCAACGCAGAGAAGTTCTATGTATCCAAACGTGTCGGACAGACAGTAGAAGCTCTGGATGTTGACGGTGCATTTATCACAACAGAAGGCTTTGGAAATAACCACATTGATTTTGCAAGTCATCATGAGCAGATCGGAAAGAGAGGAATCCCGGTAGTTGGATTATCTTTCTGTGCTGTACAGGGTGCACTCGTTGTTGGAAATCCGTATATGACAAACATGGTTGACAACAATAAATCTGAATCCGGTATCGAAAATGAAGTTCTTGCATGCAACACACTGTGTAAAGAAGAAGCAGTACGTGCAATCGCAATGCTGAAAGCAGCAATGGCAGGCGAGGAAGTAAAACCGGCAGAAAAGAAATGGAATCCGAATGTCAAGGCAAACAACATCGAGATGATCGAAAAGGCAACAGGAACAAAGATTGATCTCGTTGCAAATGAGCAGTCTCTCCCGATGAGCCAGAAGAGAAAAGAAAAATACGATTAATAGATGGTAATGACGTATGGAACTGAAATATGGAGATAAAATCATAAGAATGGAAGGCGTCATCGTCGAGGTACATGACGGATGCGTAGGAGTTGACCTGAAAGGAAGGCTCGGCTATCTGAAGATTCCGATGCGGATGCTGATCACAGATTATCCGGTCAAAGTCGGACAGGAAGTGGCATGGAACATGAGCTTCGTAGAGCAGATGGGGCCGGAGATCAATGAGAAGTACGTCAGCAACCTTGATATCTACAAGAGGCGTCAGAAAGAGATGCGCGAATTGAATGAAAATCATGAGGAGGTTTCAAAATGAGCTTAACGGTTGTGAAAGGTTTACAATCTGAAATTTATGTTCCGATTACTCCGCCGGCAGTATGGACTCCAGTAACAAAAGAGATTAAAGATATGTCTATTGCTCTTGCTACTGCAGCAGGTGTCCATAAGAAAAGCCAGGAAAGATTTAATCTTGCCGGAGACTTCACATGGAGAAAGATTGAAAATACAACTCCATCCAGTGAACTGATGGTTTCACATGGTGGATATGATAACGGTGATGTAAACAAAGACATCAACTGTATGTTCCCGATCGACAGAATCCATGAACTTGCAAAAGAAGGATTTATCAGAGCATGTGCTCCGGTACACGCAGGATTCATGGGCGGCGGTGGAAATCAGGAGAAATTCAAACATGAAACTGGTCCGGCCATCGCACAGATGTTTAAAGAAGAGGATGTCGACGCAGTCATCCTCACAGCTGGATGAGGTACCTGCCACCGCTCTGCAGTACTGGTGCAGAGAGCGATTGAAGAGGCTGGTATTCCTACAATTATCATCGCAGCCCTTCCACCTGTTGTTCGTCAGGCAGGTACACCACGTGCGGTAGCACCGCTCGTACCAATGGGAGCAAATGCCGGAGAACCGAACAACGTAGAAATGCAGACAGAGATTGTAAAAGCAACTCTGGAGCAGCTCGTTGCAATCGATACTCCAGGAAAGGTAGTTCCGCTTCCATTTGAATACATTGCAAAAGTTTGATGCAAATCATTATGGGATCTGTACAGAGTGTACAGATCCCTATTTTCATTTGAAAATCAAATATCATTTTCTGAAAGTGCAAAGTGTGTTATGATAAAAAAGGATCAACAGGAAAGGAATCAAATGCCATGGGAGAAGAGACAAAACAGCTCCGCCGGCTTGTGATTAAAGCCTACCACATACGGGAAGCTATGTGGGGCGAGGAGAACAAGGTGGAGGAAAGCGGCGTGCTGACTGTGAATAAAGAGAGCGCAGACCGCTACAAACGTGGAAAAGAAGACTATATATCAGATATTTCTTTCCGGATTATCAAACCGGAAGAACGTGATCAGTATACCAATACGATTATGGACATTATCCCGATTTCAGCGAAAGTACTTGGAAATATCGGGGAAGGAATTACTCATACGCTGACAGGTGTCTATGTGATCCTGACAGGCGTGGATACTGTAGGAAAGCAGACACATGAATTCGGATCCTCGGAAGGAAACCTGAAGGAGCAGATCTGTTACGGAAGAGCCGGGACGCCAGGAGAAGGAGATATCATGATTGCCTTTGATGTGACGCTTCAGGAAGGAATGGGTCAG
Organism: Drancourtella massiliensis; assembly: GCF_016900655.1. GTDB lineage: Bacteria > Bacillota > Clostridia > Lachnospirales > Lachnospiraceae > Sellimonas > Sellimonas catena. Next base: position 60,173 of record NZ_JACJKH010000009.1, on the reverse strand, counting down.
ATCCGGGCAGGGGTAACGGCGGCACACAGCGCATGTGATGAATTTGTCCAGGAACTCCGGGAACAGCTGAAGAAATTTCATGGGGACCGCTGCACAGAACGTCACGAATATTACGATGTGGTACGTCCGGGAAAGAAAAAAGTACTCATTATCAAACAGGTGGCCGGGCAGGGAGCTATGTATGACATGCATCTCTTCGCAAAAGAACCATCAGGCGTGGAAGGAGGACGCTCCATCATTGATATGGGAAATATGCCGGTCCTTGTAACACCAAACGAATACCGGGACGGTATTCTGCGGTCCATGCAGTAGAAAAAGAACGAAAAGGGGTGACAAAGAATGGGAATCGGACCTTCGACAAAAGAAACAACACTTCACAACTTCCGTGATCCGCTTCTGGATGTAGTGTCAGTCGATGAGGATCTGGATCTGATGGGAATTCTTATCGTAGGAACACCACAGGATCAGCAGGACAAAGTGCTGGTGGGAACCAGGGCGGCAGTCTGGGCGGAAGGAATGCGCGCGGACGGCGTGATCATCTCTGCAGACGGATGGGGAAACAGCGATGTCGATTATGCCAATACAATCGAACAGCTCGGAAAACGCGACATTCCGGTGGTGGGAATCCACTTTTCCGGAACGGCCGGACAGTTCGTGGTGACCAATCCGTATATGGATACGATTGTTGATATGAATAAAAATCCAAAGGGCGTAGAGACCGACGTGGTCGGCGAAAATGCGGTAGACACCATGGATGCACGAAAAGCAACGGCAATGCTGAAACTGAAAATGCGAAAACGATAGAAAATTGAAAATGTGTTGAAAAATACAGGAAAGCAGGGAGATTGCGGGTGGAATTCTTCCTGCTTTCGTCGTATAATAAAGGCATAGGATTCCTCTGCGCATGGAGGATTCATATGAAAAAAAGAAAAACACTACAGGAACTGACAATCAAGGATAACTTTCTCTTTGGCGCCGTTATGGTAAACGAAGAAAATTGTAAGGAATTTCTGGAAATGGTGCTGGAAATTGAGATCGACCAGGTTAAGGTCAGTAAGGAAAAGAGCATCGTTTACCATCTGGAATATAAGGGCGTCCGCCTGGATGTTTATGCCAGAGATGAGGAGCATACACACTACAATATTGAGATGCAGGCAGAGAAAAAGCCGGTTTTAGGAAAAAGGAGCCGCTATTATCAGAGCCAGATGGATATGGAACTTCTGATGAGCGGGGAGGACTACACGGAACTTCCCAATACCTATGTGATCTTTTTGTGCGATTTCGATCCTTTTGGAGCAGGAAAATACCGCTATACCTTTCAGTCGGTCTGTCAGGAAACAGAGGAAGCATCGTTGGAAGACGGACGGAAGATTTTATTTCTGAATACCCGCGGGAAGAATGACGCAGAAGTTCCGGGCAAACTGGTAACATTTCTGAGATTTGTCAGAGCAGGACTAAAGGAGAGCCAACAGGATTTTGGAGATCCCTATGTCCAGAAGCTTCAGGAGTTTATTTCGTATGTGAAGCAGAGCCGGGAAATGGAGGAAAGATTCATGGTGCTGGAAGAAATGCTGAGAGATGAAAGAAGCCGGGGAAGAGTCGAAGGTAAAGCTGAATTTGTCTTAAAGGTGCTTTCGGCGTACGGAAAAGTCCCGGAATCACTCAATGAAAGAATTACTAAGGAAACTAATTCGGGAATGCTGGATCAATGGTTCCAAATAGCTCTGGAATGCGGTTCCGTTGAGGAATTTGAGCAGAAAATCAAAGAGTAAGATGCATCGGTCTATTTAAATTATTATAAAAGCTGATTATAGGATACAGATATGACAGAAACGGATGTTTTGTTGTATCTGTATTACTGTCTATGGTACACATCAATCGCTGTCATTTCGACAGAATTTCAATGAAAAGCAGAGGAATTCTATTATCAAATGTGTTTTTTCTTTTTGGCTGGATCTTAGAAGCGGATAACTACTGTTCTTTAAGAGGAGAAGAATGGGATATGAAAAACCCGAAACGGGATCAGACAGAGCAGTTTCGGGTTTGCTTTTTTGATAGTAGTTTTATGAAAAAAACTGGGCGTAATAAATCAAATCGTGAATGATACATGCCACACAGATGAAAAGGACAATTCCTTTAAAGTATGGGCGGGATTTTACTGTTTTAATAACATAGATCAAAAGAAAAACGCCCAAAAAAGGAAGCTCAAATGCGGCAATGGCGAGCACAATGAGAAAAATGCTCTCCAATTTGGAATTTACTGCATCTTCTGCACTGGAAACAGGAGTTTCGCCGGAAGTTGCCTCTGTAACGGCCGGCTCGGCAGAGGGTAGTACTTCTTGGAGATCTGCCGTTTGCTCTTGTATATCGAGTGTATTCTCTGGTGTAACATTGCCGATCAGACTGTCAACGCTCGTCTGATAAAGCTGACTCAGGAGGACAAGATTTTCCAGATCCGGGAAGGATGCATTATTCTCCCAGGCGGAAATGGCCTGGCGGCTGATATGCAATTCATTTGCCACTTGCTCTTGCGTGAAATGCCGGCTTTTACGATGCTCTTTTAAGTAACTTCCGATCTGCATAACTATCTTCCTCCTTTCAGCAAAATCAATATTGCCTGAAACTGATATAATATTAACATAAATTCCAGAAAATTACAATAAGTGTCAAATGCCTTATATTGGATGATTAGTAAATGCCCCAGTAAAATTCTGATAAATATTGTGCGAACGTGAGTGAAAAAATCGTGCATTTCCCAGGAGCAAATGTTCTGATAGAAGCATATAAAACAGCATAGAAAAAGCTGAGACAAAATGAAAAAAGATTAAGTGCAGAAATATCGGAAGATAATGCATACAACAGACCGACCAGTAAAACACCAGCCAGTTTATTGCGAAAGATATCCTGAAAAAAGGTCAGCAAAAATCCATGATAAAGCATGTTTTGGCCTAATAATGCCAGGAAAAAATCAGCTCCTGGTAAAAAGGTGTGTAGATAATGATATCTCATATGGATCAGGCAGATGTTCCATACTTCTAAAAGATGAGAGATGAAACGACTTGGATTACCAAGAAAAATCAGAAGGAATATCAGGAAAACAGCAAAAAGTATCTGAGAAATAATCTGACTAAAATGAAATCCATATCTGTTTAATGGTTCATGCAGGAAAAAGCGGATCAAAAATACTGGGAGAAAGAACTCGAGCAGATAAATAATCCACCAGTGATCCAACAGCATGGTGATCCAGGATGGAGCGGGTTTAGATAAAACATGATACATGTTGAAAATATAAAGTATACATGAATAAGTGATTCCGATAATAAAAAATGCCATCCATTTCTTTTTTTCTTTTTGATCCATCTGAGATTCCTTTCTATTATTCCCTGATAATTTTCGACTTCATTATTATAGCATAGAGCGTAAATAAGAGAAAGAAAGTATCAGTTTCCGATGCAAGCAATGGTTGCCAGGTAAAAATTTTGTGTTTTACAAAGATGCAAGAGCTCTTTTCTGGGAATAGAGAGGGATTACAGTATAATAAAAGGTGTGGAACAAAAAAGTATAAAGCGATAAAGCGAAGAAGTGTGTGTAATGCCCGAACTACAGATCGCAAGGTAAAATACTTATAGAGATTTTATAACGTTACGCTGGAACATTCAAAATAGAATTGCAGTTGGTATTTTAGCAATAGAACGGGAGGAAAGTGTAAATGAAGAAAAAAGGTTGGAACAAGCGAGTATTTGTTGCGATTTTAGTGATTGTCATGGCTGCTGCGTGTTTCGGGTGCGGGCATGAAACAGGTGTGGGGGCAGAAGAAAAACAGGAGGAGCAAAAACCAGACGGCATCTATCTATACGGAGAAACGCATTCTAATGAATATATCCAAAAACGAGAACTGGAAATATGGGGTGACTTTTATAAAGAGGGAATGAGAGATCTTTTCGGGGAATATCCATATTATGATGCTAAGCTTCTGAATACGTGGATGCAGGCGGAAGATGACGAAATTCTTTATATGCTGTGGAAAAACTGGAGTGGAACGTATGGTGGAGAAATTGAAACATACAATTTTTTCAAAAGCATAAAAGAGAAGTACCCTGAGACTGTATTTCATGGTACCGATATTGGGCATGATTATAAGACATCAGGGCAGTGGTATCTCGATTATCTGGAAGAGCATGACCAAAAAGACTCCGAGGATTATCAAAAAACTCAGGAGAATATGGAGCAAGGAAAATACTATTATGACCATTCGGCAGATCCGGTCTATCGTGAAAATAAAATGGCAGAGAATTTCATAGAAGAATATGAAACAATGGATGAAGCGCCAATTATGGGAATTTATGGAGGAGCACACACGGATATTGAGGGAATGGATGAGCTGACACAGACTGTGCCATGCATGGCAAACCAGCTGCATGAAGAATATGGGGATCGCCTCCATACTACGGATCTGAGCGGATATTCCGATTATGGGGAGGAAAAGGATCCGATTATTACAGAAGAGATGGAAGCGCAGGGGAAAAAATATCAGGCGTCTTATTTTGGAAGATTCGGCGCTTCGTTTGTTGGTGACGAATATGAGTATGTAGATTATTGGCGGCTGGAAAATGCATATCAGGACTTTAAAGAGGCTTCGCCTGGCAGTGAAATATTGAGCGAAGATTGCTTCCCGATGAAATTAAAGGCAAAGCAGGTCTACATGCTGGAATTGATCAAAGAGGATGGTACGGTGGAGCGGAAATATTTCCGGACGGATCAGAATTCGTTTGAGAAAATGGGGTATGTGAAAGAACTTGTTGTTGATTAAGTGGAAGTGCTGGCAGGAGGAAATTGTCTATGAAATTTTGGAGATTTAAAAAGAAGTGGATTGAGGCGGTACTGGCTTTTGCGATGACGGCAGTGCTTGCAGGATGTGCATGGCAGGGGACGGCAATATCGGAAGAAGGAGGTCTGCTGACTAAAACACAGGTGGAGGAAGACAGGAAACAGGCGATTCAATATGTGGAAGATGTACATCCGTTCTTTGAATTGGAGGAAGATCAGTCGGAATATAAGGAAGCGAAAAAAGCATACATCAGTCAGACACAGTCGGGTATGACTGTCTGGGAATTCTGGGGAGCAACGGCAGAGTACATGAGTTCTCTTCGCGATGCACATACAAGGATTCAGGATCCTGGAGAAATAAAAGTATTAGACATACCTGCTTCTTATGAAAACGGAAAATCATATCTGTGGGAAAATGGGAAAAGGACCGGGCTTTATGTAGAAAAAGTTGGAGGAGTGGATGTAGAGAAAATATACGAAAAAATCGATAAAATGATCGTGGCGGAGAATGCAGCAGCAGAAGAACAGAACAGAGAAAAGTATCTTGCAGTGAACACGATTCTAAAATTCTGTGGAGCGGTATCGAAGAATGATCAGGTAGAGGTAGAATTCTCGGATGGCACAAAACGGATCTACTCCTTTATGGAAGTTGGTAGATCCACCGAAGAAGTGACAAACAATTGTTTTACTGAAGGTGATATTTTTGTGGTAGATTTCAATACCTGTGAAGTTGATCAGACACTGGAAGAAATTGCGGTAAAACTGGAAGAAGCAGTGGAAAATGGATGTACGAAAGTCATTATTGATGTACGGGGGAATATGGGAGGGGACTCGAATGCTTGCTTAAGGATTTTGGAAGCAATGGGAATGAGGGAGCCTTACTATGGAAGTGTTATCAGATTTTCCAAAGAAGCGAAAGAACAGGGAGGAGTTCCAATAGATCACGGAATAATTGAAACAAAGGGATCGACACTCATGGCTAAAGCGAATGAGGATGTTCAGTTGATTGTCCTGTCTGATCATATCACATTTAGTTCGGCAACGATGCTTTGTGTTTGGGTGAGAGACGGAAAATTGGGAAAAATTGTCGGAGAACCAAGCACTAATAAGCCGAATTCCTATGGTGATATTTTGATGTTTCAATTAGAAAATTCGGGTTTAGTTATGTCGGTTTCATACAAAAAGTTTACACGCCCCGACAGTTCCAACAACGAAGACATGCTTGTGCCGGATGTCCAGACATCATCAGAGGATGCGTATGATAAAGCAGTAGAATTATTGAACCGGCAATAAACGGAAACCACTTGCACTCCCTCGCCTGTCCGTTTGCTATATTATAATAGAAGAAACAGATCGTTCTGTTTGATGAAAGACAGGAGGCGGAGCATATGAAAACAGTCAATACTGTTCCGGAGATTCTTTCTACATTTCCGGATTCTCATTTTGACAAGCAAAGATGGCGGGACTATGCAGGAGCAATCCATCCGGAACTTCCTAAACTCTGTGAAGAAGATACGGCAAAGTATGAGTTTGAAAAGGATGTCCTCCCGGTAATTGAGACAGTACTGGGGGAACCAGAGCGGATCCGGCATCTTGGCAGCAGGTTTGAGCGTGTTGTGGCGGAGCTTCAGGAGCGCCTTCCGGTCCTGTTTGAAAAGGAATGTGAAGTGACGGTTGTTTTATATCTGGGACTTTGCAATGCGGCGGGATGGGTGACGTTCCTTGGAGGGAAGAAGGTCGTTCTGCTGGGCGTGGAAAAGGTTCTGGAACTGAACTGGGACAGCGAGGAGAAGCTGAAGGCACTTTTGTACCATGAGATCGGACATATCTGGCATGAGATATACGGGAACCTGGAGTTCCCGGCGCATACACAGAGCAGGCAGTCGATGCTCCAGCTCTGGCAGGAGGGAATTGCCATGGTATGCGAGCAGATCTTAAGCAAAGATGAGAGGTATTACCATCAGGATGAGAATGGATGGCTTGCATGGTGTCAGGAGCAGGAGCCGATGATTAAGGAGGAATACGGGAGACGCCTGGAGCAGGAGGAAAGTACGCAGGATTTCTTTGGAGACTGGTGCGATTTCTGCGGCTATTCGGATGTAGGCTATTATCTGGGATGCCGGTTCGTGAGATGGATGATGAAAGAGAATGATCTCCGGGAGATCGCAGCGATGGGGGCCGCGGAACTGTTGGAAAAGTACACCCGGTTTGCGGGGAAAGAGTTACCTGCATAATATAGAAGAAAATGAAAAGGCGGATACGCGATCGCATCCGCCCTTTCATTTTGGTATGTCATTGAGAGGTTTTCCTGATTACATTGTAGTTTCTACATATACAAAACTGGGGAATCTCTTAAATAGAGGATGTATATAAGAATTGGAGACGTCGCTGATACTTTGGGGGAATATCAGGGACACTACAATGTAATCGTTTAGTACTTTAATGTACTAACACGCTATCACTATACCATGAACAAAAGGAAACTGTCAAGAGTTTAACGGAAAAAAGTAAAAAAAGTATTGTTGCTGTTCGCGCCGAACCGCCGCCCGCATGCGCGCTCGTCGCACAGACGCGCTTCAGTTCCGTGCTGCGTGTATCAAAAAAAATACAAAAAAATGTAAAAAGGGCTTGCAAATTTATATTGTTTCATATATACTGAAAAAGCTGTGACATGATAGCGATGAAACGTGAGGTTGCTGCCTGGAAATGGCAGGTTTTTCCGCGGAGCGAATGTCAAGTTAGGAAACTGGCGACAAGTCACTGTACGAATCAATAACATCCATTGAAACATGGTAACAACGTGTGAGTCGATGTGGACACGCACGGGAGAGTGTACAGTCACCGCTTGTCGTACTGAGTTTGAAAGTACGAAAAGGAGGCGACTTTTTTTATGGCAAGTCAAGTAATGAGAATCACACTGAAGGCATATGATCATCAGCTGGTTGATGCATCTGCCAAGAAAATTATCGAAACTGTAAAGAAAAATGGAGCAAAGGTGAGCGGACCGGTACCGCTTCCGACAAAGAAGGAAGTAGTTACAATCCTGAGAGCTGTTCACAAATACAAAGATTCCAGAGAGCAGTTCGAGCAGAGAACTCATAAAAGACTGATTGATATCATCACACCAACACAGAAGACAGTTGATGCATTATCCAGACTGGAAATGCCGGCAGGTGTGTACATCGATATCAAAATGAAACAAAAATAAGAAAGCAGTATTCCTAAAATTTAGGATGAACGGATGCATGTCCGTTCCGCTGTAAATCACAGGAGGTAAACATAATGAAGAAAGCTATTTTAGCAACAAAAGTCGGAATGACTCAAATCTTCAACGAAGATGGAGTATTAACTCCGGTAACTGTTCTTCAGGCTGGTCCTTGTGTTGTAACACAGATCAAGACAGTTGAGAACGATGGTTACAAAGCTGTTCAGGTTGGATTCGTTGACAAGAAAGAAAAGATTGTCAATGTTGACAAGAGTGGCAAGAAAGAAATTGTCCACAGAAATGGTGTGACAAAAGCTGAGAAAGGACACTTCGACAAAGCTGGAGTATCCGGAAAGAGATTCGTAAAAGAATTCAAATTTGACAATGCAGAAGAATATGCACTTGCACAGGAAATCAAAGCTGATATCTTCGCGGTAGGAGATAAGGTAGATGCAACAGCAATCTCCAAAGGTAAAGGATTCCAGGGTGCAATCAAGAGACATAATCAGCACAGAGGACCTATGACACACGGTTCCAAATTCCACCGTCACGCAGGTTCCAACGGTGCGGCTTCCGATCCGAGCAAGGTATTCAAAGGAAAGAAAATGCCGGGACACATGGGAAGCAAGAAGATCACAATTCAGAATCTTGAAGTAGTAAGAGTTGATGCAGAAAACAATCTGCTCTTAGTAAAAGGTTCCGTACCAGGACCTAAAAAATCTTTAGTAACAATCAAAGAAACAGTAAAGAGTATTTAGGTTTTTGAGAGGAAAGGAGGAACATAGTAATGGCAAACGTAGCTGTTTACAATATCGAAGGTAAAGAAGTTGGTACGATTGACTTAAATGATGCTATTTTCGGTGTTGAAGTTAACGAACACCTTGTGCACATGGCAGTTGTACAGCAGCTTGCAAATAAACGTCAGGGAACACAGAAAGCAAAGACTCGTTCTGAAGTATCCGGCGGCGGAAGAAAACCGTGGAGACAGAAAGGAACAGGTCACGCAAGACAGGGATCAACAAGAGCTCCGCAGTGGACAGGCGGTGGAGTGGTATTTGCTCCGACACCGAGAGACTACTCTTTCAAATTAAACAAGAAAGAAAAGAGAGCAGCTCTGAAATCCGCTCTGACATCCAGAGTAGAAGAGAACAAGTTCATCGTAGTAGATGAAATGAATTTCGATGAAATCAAAACAAAGAAATTCCAGAATGTATTAAGCAACTTAAACGTATCCAAAGCATTAGTGGTATTAGAAGACGGCAACACAAAGGCTGAGCTTTCTGCAAGAAACATTGCCGATGTTAAGACTGCACGCACTAATACAATCAATGTGTATGATATCCTGAAATACAATACAGTGATTGCTACAAAAGCAGCTGTAGAGGCGATCGAGGAGGTGTACGCATAATGGCAAACATTCAGTATTATGACGTAATCCTGAAACCGGTGATTACAGAAAAAAGCATGGGGCTTATGGCTGACAAGAAATACACATTCCTTGTTCATCCGGAAGCTAACAAGACTCAGATCAAAGAAGCAGTTGAAAAAATGTTCGCTGGAACAAAAGTAAAGAGTGTCAATACAATGAACCAGGACGGAAAGACAAAACGCCGTGGCATGACATACGGAAAAACTGCTAAGACGAAGAAAGCGATCGTAGCTCTTACAGAAGAAAGCGCAGAGATCGAAATCTTCCAGGGACTCTAGGATATAGAGAAAATAAACGGTGCAAATCCGTGAAACCAATAATTAGATAACGAAAGGAGATACAGTAATGGGAATTAAAACATACAGCCCATATACACCTTCCAGAAGACAGATGACCGGATCTGATTTTGCTGAGATCACAAAGACAACTCCAGAGAAATCTCTGCTTGCATCCAAGAGCAAAACAGCTGGTCGTAACGCTCAGGGTAAAATTACAGTAAGACACCGCGGAGGCGGAGCTAAGAGAAAATACAGAATTATCGATTTTAAGAGAAATAAAGATGGAATTCCGGCAAAGGTAATCGGTATCGAGTACGATCCGAACAGAACAGCCAACATCGCTCTGATCTGCTACGCAGACGGCGAAAAAGCTTACATCCTTGCACCGCAGGGACTGACAGACGGAATGACAGTTATGAATGGACCGGAAGCGGAAGTAAGAGTAGGAAACTGCCTGCCGCTCTCTGAAATCCCGGTTGGTACACAGATTCACAACATTGAGCTTTATCCAGGAAGAGGCGGACAGCTCGTTCGTTCCGCTGGTAACAGCGCTCAGTTAATGGCTAAAGAAGGAAAATACGCTACACTTCGTCTTCCTTCAGGCGAAATGAGAATGGTACCGCTTGTATGCCGTGCATCAGTTGGTGTTGTTGGAAACGGCGAACACAACCTGATCAACATCGGTAAAGCAGGACGTAAACGCCATATGGGCATCAGACCTACAGTTCGTGGTTCTGTTATGAACCCGAATGACCATCCGCACGGTGGTGGTGAAGGTAAGACTGGTATTGGACGTCCAGGCCCGTCTACACCTTGGGGCAAACCGGCACTTGGTCTTAAGACAAGAAAGAAAAACAAAGCGTCTAATAAGCTGATCGTAAGAAGACGTGACGGAAAAGCTATCAAATAAACAGTTTTGAAGGAGGTTAAACCTAATGGCTCGTTCACTTAAAAAAGGACCATTCGCAGATGCGAGTTTACTGAAAAAAGTAGAAGCTATGAACGAATCCGGAGACAAGTCTGTTATCAAGACATGGTCCCGCCGTTCTACAATTTTCCCGATGATGATCGGTCATACAATCGCCGTTCATGACGGAAGAAAACATGTCCCGGTATATATCACAGAAGATATGGTTGGACACAAACTTGGAGAGTTTGTTGCAACAAGAACATACAGAGGACATGGAAAAGACGAAAAGAAATCCAGAGTAAGATAATAAACGTGTATTCGAAAGGAGGGTTCATCCATGGCTAAGGGACATAGATCTCAGATTAAAAGAGAAAGAAATGCGAACAAAGACACAAGACCATCAGCTAAGTTATCCTACGCAAGAGTCTCTGTTCAGAAAGCATGCTTCGTATTAGATGCCATCAGAGGTAAGGATGTAACAACAGCACTTGGAATTTTAACATACAACCCAAGATATGCTTCCAGCTTGATTAAGAAATTATTAGAATCAGCAATCGCAAACGCTGAAAACAATAACGGTATGTCACCAGAAAACCTTTACATCGCAGAATGCTATGCGAACAAAGGACCTACAATGAAACGTATCAGACCAAGAGCACAGGGTAGAGCTTACAGAATCGAAAAGAGAATGAGCCACATTACACTTGTGTTAGATGAAAGATAAGGAGGGCAATCATGGGACAGAAGGTTAATCCACACGGATTGAGAGTCGGTATCATCAAAGACTGGGATTCCAGATGGTATGCAGAAAAAGACTTCGGCGACAATCTGGTTGAAGACCACAAAATCAGAAAATTTCTTAAAAATAAATTATACAGTGCCGGAATCGCAAAGATCGAGATCGAAAGAGCATCTGACCGTGTAAAAATCATCGTTTACACAGCAAAACCGGGTGTGGTAATCGGTAAAGGCGGTTCTGAAATCGAGAAAGTGAAAGCAGAACTTCAGAAGATGACAGATAAGAAAGTTATCGTTGACATCAAAGAAGTAAAGAAACCGGACAGAGACGCTCAGCTCGTTGCTGAAAACATCGCACTTCAGCTTGAAAACCGTATTTCTTTCAGACGTGCTATGAAGTCCTGCATGAGCAGGACAATGAAGGCAGGAGCGCTTGGTGTGAAAACATCCGTTTCCGGACGTCTTGGCGGAGCTGATATGGCTCGTACAGAGTTCTACAGCGAAGGAACAATTCCGCTTCAGACACTTCGTGCAGACATTGACTATGGATTCGCTGAGGCAGACACAACTTACGGAAAAGTAGGTGTGAAAGTCTGGGTATACAAAGGCGAAGTTCTTCCAACAAAGGCTAATCAGGAAGGGAGCGATAAATAATGTTAATGCCAAAAAGAGTAAAACGTCGTAAACAGTTCCGTGGCTCCATGAGAGGTAAGGCTTTACGCGGAAATAAGATTACTAACGGTGAATATGGTCTTGTGGCAATGGAACCTTGCTGGATCCGTTCCAACCAGATTGAAGCTGCCCGTGTTGCTATGACTCGTTATATCAAACGTGGTGGTAAAGTCTGGATCAAGATTTTCCCAGATAAACCTGTAACTACGAAACCAGCTGAAACGCGTATGGGTTCCGGAAAAGGTACTCTTGAATACTGGGTAGCAGTTGTAAAACCAGGACGTGTTATGTTCGAACTTTCCGGAGTACCGGAAGAAGTTGCACGTGAAGCGCTGCGTCTTGCAATGCACAAATTACCTTGTAAATGTAAAATCGTTTCTCGCGCAGACTTAGAAGGCGGTGATAACAGTGAAAATTAATGCATTTGTAGAAGATTTAAGAAAAAAATCAGTTTCAGAATTGAATGAAGAATTAGTAGCTGCTAAAAAGGAACTCTTCAACCTGAGATTCCAGAACGCAACGAATCAGCTTGAAAATACAAGCAGGATCAAAGAAGTAAGAAAGAATATTGCCAGAATCCAGACAGTGATGACTGAGATGGCAAAGGCTGAGTAAGGAGGGAATGAACGTGGAAAGAAACCTGAGAAAAACAAGAGTTGGTAAGGTTGTCAGCGACAAAATGGACAAAACAATCGTAGTTGCAGTTGAAGACCATGTGAAACACCCGCTTTACAACAAAATCGTGAAGAGAACTTACAAATTAAAAGCACATGACGAAAACAACGAATGCAACATTGGAGATAAAGTAAAAGTTATGGAAACAAGACCGCTGTCCAAGGACAAGAGATGGAGACTTGTGGAAATAATGGAAAAAGTGAAATAATTTCACGATGGAGCAGAATATAAGGAGGTTACCTGCATGATTCAGCAAGAAAGCAGATTAAAAGTAGCAGATAACACAGGTGCTAAAGAATTACTTTGTATCCGTGTTATGGGCGGTTCTACAAGAAGATATGCAAATATCGGAGATGTGATCGTTGCTTCTGTTAAAGACGCAACACCAGGCGGCGTTGTTAAAAAAGGTGACGTTGTAAAGGCTGTCGTTGTTCGTACAGTAAAAGGCGCACGTCGTAAAGATGGTTCCTACATCAAATTCGATGAAAATGCTGCTGTTATTATCAGAGACGACAAGAACCCAAGAGGAACTCGTATTTTTGGACCAGTTGCGAGAGAACTTCGTGAGAAACAGTTCATGAAGATCGTATCTCTGGCTCCGGAAGTATTATAAGGAGGTACCTGAGAATGTCAACTATGAAAATTAAAAAAGGCGACACTGTTAAAGTTATCGCTGGAAAAGATAAAGACAAAGAAGGCAAAGTAATTTCCGTTGACAGAAAGAACGGAAGAGTTCTGGTAGAGGGTGTCAACATGCTGACAAAGCACACAAAACCAAGTGCTTCTAATCAGGAAGGCGGCATCATCCATCAGGAAGGACCTATTGATGCATCTAACGTAATGTACGTTCACAAGGGAAAAGCTACAAGAGTAGGTTTCAAGATGGACGGAGACAAGAAAGTACGTTACGCTAAATCAACAGGCGAAGTGATTGATTAATTCGAGAAAGGAGGTCTAGCGCTTTGAGTAGATTAAAAGAACAGTATCAGAACGAGATCGTAGACGCTCTGATCAAGAAATTTGGATATAAAAACATTATGGAAGTACCGAAGCTCGACAAAGTTGTTATCAACATGGGCGTAGGTGAAGCTAAAGAAAACCACAAACTTCTGGAATCTGCTATTGCTGACATGGAGACAATCACAGGTCAGAAAGCAGTTACAACAAAGGCTAAAAAGTCCGTGGCTAACTTCAAAATCAGAGAGGGTATGCCGATCGGATGTAAAGTTACATTAAGAGGTGAAAAAATGTACGAGTTCGTTGATCGTCTGATCAACCTTGCACTTCCTCGTGTACGTGACTTCAGAGGTGTAAATCCGAACGCATTTGACGGAAGAGGAAATTATGCCCTTGGAATCAAAGAACAGCTGATTTTCCCGGAAATCGAATACGATAAGGTTGACAAAGTTCGCGGTATGGACGTAATCTTCGTAACAACTGCAAAGACAGACGAAGAAGCTCGTGAATTACTGAAACAGTTCAACATGCCATTCGCAAAGTAGTAAAGGAGGAAAATCATGGCAAAGACAGCAATGAAAATCAAACAGCAGCGCAAACAGAAATTCTCCACAAGAGAATACAATCGCTGTAAAATCTGCGGCCGTCCGCATGCATATTTAAGAAAATATGGTATTTGCCGTATCTGCTTCCGTGAATTAGCTTACAAAGGAGAAATTCCGGGAGTAAAGAAAGCAAGCTGGTAGGCCCGTTAACTGCTTTACGCTCATCCCTGACCGGGATGTGCGGGGCGAAAGGCTGCTCTCCGGCATGTTCCGGAGAACTCCTTGAAAAAGGATATCCGCAGTCAGGAAACAAAATGAACCATTCCATAAGGAGGAAATTGAAAATGACTATGAGTGATCCAATCGCAGATATGCTTACAAGAATTCGTAACGCAAACACTGCAAAACATGATACAGTAGATGTACCGGCTTCCAAAATGAAAGTCGCTATCGCAGACATCCTTGTAAACGAAGGATATATTACAAAATATGATCTGATTGATGAAGGAAGCTTCAAAACAATCAGAATTACATTAAAATACGGCGCTGATAAGAACGAAAAAGTTATTACAGGATTAAAGAGAATCTCTAAACCGGGTCTTCGTGTATACGCAGGCAAGGAAGAGCTCCCGAAAGTACTTGGTGGACTTGGAACAGCAATCATCTCCACAAACCAGGGTGTAGTAACAGACAAAGAAGCAAGAAAACTCGGTGTTGGCGGAGAAGTACTCTGCTTCGTATGGTAAGCACTGAACACTTGGCGAGCACAAGCGCAAGCGCAGTGCGAGGTTAGTGTGAAGGCTGCTCCCAAGCGTCAGCGAAAACGAGCCGCAGGCGAAGTTTGAGCTTAGGCGCACGGAGCGAGGCATGTATATAGGGATATGATCCCCATGAAACTGAAAACAGAGCGGATCAGGTCCGTTCCGAAAATTTAAGTGTAGGAGGTATACGTTATGTCACGTATCGGAAGACTTCCGGTTGCAATCCCGGAAGGAGTAACTGTAGAAATTGCAGAGAACAATAAAGTGACTGTAACAGGTCCAAAAGGAACTCTCGTAAGAGAACTTCCAGTTGAAATGGAAATCAAAAAAGAAGACAATACAATCGTGGTTACAAGACCGAACGACTTAAAGAAAATGAAATCTTTACATGGTCTTACAAGAACGCTGATCAACAACATGGTGATCGGTGTAACTGAAGGATACCAGAAAGTTCTTGAAGTAAACGGTGTTGGTTACAGAGCGGCAAAAGCCGGAAAGAAACTTACATTAAGCCTTGGATACTCTCATCCGGTAGAGATGGAAGATCCGGAAGGAATTGAAACTGTACTTGAAGGACAGAACAAAATCATTGTTAAAGGTATCAGCAAAGAAAAAGTTGGCCAATACGCAGCTGAAATCAGAGACAAGAGAAGACCGGAACCTTACAAGGGCAAAGGTATCAAGTATGCTGATGAAGTTATCAGACGTAAAGTTGGTAAAACTGGTAAGAAATAAGTAAGGAGAGTGTGAAAATGGTTAGCAAAAAATCAAGAAGCGAAGTTCGTTTAAACAAGCATAGAAAGTTACGCAACCGTTTCAGCGGTACAGCTGAAAGACCACGTCTTGCTGTATTCAGAAGCAACAATCATATGTATGCTCAGATCATCGATGATACAGTTGGAAACACTCTGGTATCAGCTTCCACTCTTCAGAAGGACGTGAAAGCAGAACTGGAAAAAACCAACAATGTAGAAGCAGCAGCATATCTTGGAACGGTTATTGCTAAGAAAGCTCTGGAAAAGGGAATCAAGGAAGTTGTCTTTGACAGAGGCGGCTTTATATATCAGGGAAAAGTCAAAGCATTAGCAGACGCAGCTAGAGAAGCTGGACTGGAATTCTAGAAGTTGAGGAGGAAAACACAGATGAGACGTAATCACATTGATGCTAGTCAGTTAGAGTTAAATGAAAAAGTAGTATCAATTAAACGTGTAACCAAAGTTGTTAAAGGTGGCCGTCACTTCAGATTCACAGCTTTAGTAGTTGTCGGCGATGGAAAAGGCCATGTTGGTGCAGGTTTAGGTAAAGCGGCAGAAATTCCGGAAGCAATCCGCAAAGGAAAAGAAGACGCAATGAAAAACATCATCACAGTTGCACTGAATGATGAAGAAAGTATCACTCATGATATGTATGGAAAATTCGGAAGCGCAACAGTACTTCTGAAAAACGCTCCGGAAGGTACCGGAGTTATTGCCGGCGGTCCGGCCCGTGCCGTGATCGAGATGGCAGGAATCAAGAATATCCGTACAAAATCTTTAGGTTCCAACAACAAACAGAACGTAGTACTCGCTACTCTGAACGGCCTGAAGAATGTAAAGACACCGGAGGACGTTGCAAGACTTCGCGGCAAATCTATTGAAGAGATCGTAGGCTAAGGAGGACGGTTAACATGGCAAATTTGAAAATCACATTAGTGAAATCAACAATCGGTGCCATTCCGAAGCATAAAAAAACAGTTGAAGCATTAGGTTTAAAGAAGATGCACAAAACAGTTGTACTTCCGGACAATGCTGCAACAAGAGGTATGGTACAGCAGGTAAGACATTTAGTAAAAGTGGAAGAAGAAGCTTAATATCAGATAAGGAGGTGTCATAATGGACTTATCAAATTTAAGACCAGCTGATGGTTCAAAACACAGCGATAATTTCAGAAGAGGCCGTGGACACGGATCTGGAAATGGTAAGACAGCCGGAAAAGGACACAAAGGTCAGAAAGCACGTTCCGGAGCAACAAGACCGGGATTTGAAGGTGGACAGATGCCATTATACAGACGTATTCCGAAGAGAGGTTTCACAAACAGAAATACAAAGGAAATCGTTGGTATCAATGTAAGCGCATTAGAAGCATTTGAAAATGATGCAGTTGTTTCAGTAGCAGCTTTAATCGAAAAAGGAATCATTAAGAACCCGAAAGACGGCGTTAAGATTCTTGGAAATGGAGAGTTAACCAAAAAGCTTACAGTTCAGGCTAATGCTTTCAGCGAAGGCGCAAAAGCTAAAATTGAGGCTCTTGGTGGAAAAGCAGAGGTGATCTAATTGCTTCAGACAGTCCGTAGGGCATTTCAGGTTGAAGAGATCAGACAGAGACTGTTCTTCACATTTTTGATGCTGATTGTTGTAAGACTCGGATCCGAACTCCCGACACCGGGGGTGGATCCGACATACATCCAGAACTTTTTTGCGAGCCAGACCGGAGATGCATTTAACTTTTTTGATGCATTTACCGGAGGTTCCTTTACCCAGATGTCCGTTTTTGCGTTGAGCATTACGCCGTACATCACTTCCTCAATTATCGTTCAGCTTCTTACAATTGCGATTCCGAAGTTGGAAGAGCTCCAGAAAGAAGGAGAAGAAGGAAGAAAGAAGATGACGGCGATTACGCGTTATCTTACAGTTGCGCTCGCATTAATCGAGTCTGCTGCAATGGCAATCGGATTTGGACGTCAGGGTCTTCTTGTAGAGTTTAATTTTGTGAATGCAGCTGTTGTCATCATGACACTGACAGCCGGTTCTACTTTGTTGATGTGGATTGGTGAACGTATTACAGAAAAAGGTGTTGGAAACGGTATTTCCATCGTACTTCTGATCAACATTCTCTCCAGAATTCCACAGGACTTCGTGACGTTATACAGTCAGTTTATGAGCGGTAAAAGTCTTGCTAATGCAGCTCTCGCGGCTGTTATTATCCTGTTGATTCTGCTTGTAGTGATTGTTTTTGTTATCATTCTGCAGGATGCGGTTCGGAAGATTCCGGTACAGTATTCTCAGAAGGTTGTCGGAAGAAAAACAATAGGCGGGCAGTCTACCAATATTCCACTGAAGGTTAACACAGCAGGAGTAATCCCGGTTATCTTCGCATCTTCTCTGATGCAGTTCCCTATTGTTATCGCTTCTTTCCTTGGAAAAGGAGACGGGGACGGTATCGGAAGTGAAATACTGAGAGGCCTGAATTCAAACAACTGGTGTGATCCATCAAATCTTCAGTATTCATGGGGATTAATCGTATATATCCTCCTGACAGTATTTTTTGCATATTTCTATACGAGTATTACATTCAATCCGATGGAAATTGCAAACAATATGAAAAAAAGCGGAGGTTTTATCCTTGGTATCAGACCAGGAAAACCGACGGTCGAATATTTGACAAAGATCCTGAATTATATCATTTTCATCGGAGCGTGCGGTCTTGTAATTGTACAGATTATTCCGTTCTTCTTCAACGGAGTATTCGGTGCAAATGTTTCTTTCGGAGGAACATCCATGATTATTATCGTAGGTGTCGTTCTGGAAACAATCAAGAAAGTCGAATCCATGATGCTTGTTCGTAATTACAAAGGATTTTTAAATACCTGATGATTTTAGCTCGCGGAAGATTTTTTCGCGAGTTAAAGTTCTATAAAGAGATAATATGGAGGTACGCAGTATGAAAGTAATTATGTTAGGTGCACCGGGGGCAGGTAAAGGAACCCAGGCAAAGAAGATCGCGGCAAAATACCAGATTCCTCACATTTCCACGGGAGACATTTTCCGGGCAAATATTAAAGAGGGAACAGAACTTGGAAAAAAAGCAAAAGAATACATGGATCAGGGACTTCTTGTGCCGGACGAACTGACAGTAGATCTTGTAATTGACCGTGTAAAACAGGATGACTGCAAAAACGGATATGTACTCGACGGATTTCCGCGTACAATTCCGCAGGCAGAGGCTCTTGACAAGGCACTTGCCGCACTTGGTGAAAAAATGGATTATGCAATTGATGTAGATGTTCCGGATGAGAATATTGTAAACCGTATGGGCGGAAGAAGAGCGTGTGTCGGATGTGGAGCTACATACCATATTGTCTATGCTGCGCCGAAACAGGAGAATATCTGCGATGTTTGCGGTAAAGAGCTGATTTTGAGAGATGACGACAAACCGGAAACAGTTCAGAAGCGCTTGAACGTATACCATGAGCAGACACAGCCGCTGATTGACTACTACAACAATGCAGGTATTCTGCGTGAAGTAGACGGAACAGTCGACATTGACGACGTATTCGCAGCAATTGTAAAAATTCTTGGAGAATAAAAATGTCCGTGAAAATCAAATCAGCCCGCGAGATAGAGTTGATGACGGAAGCCGGAAGAATTCTTGGAGAAGTTCACAGGGAGCTTGGAAGGGGAATCCGGCCGGGGATGTCAACCGCTGATATTGATCATCTGGGGGAGGAGATCATCCGAAGTTACGGATGCACTCCCTCCTTCCTCGGTTATAATGGATATCCGGCTTCGATCTGTGTATCTGTCAATGAGGAAGTCGTACATGGAATTCCGGACCGGCACAGAATCATAAGAGAAGGAGATATCGTTTCTCTGGATGCAGGGGTTATTTACAAAGGCTATCATTCCGATGCTGCCAGGACGCACATACTGGGAGATGCGGGAGAAGAAGTCAGAAAACTCGTGGAAGTGACGAGGCAAAGTTTCTTTGAAGGTATGAAATATGCAAAAGAGGGTTATCATTTATATGATATTTCCCGCGCAATCGGAACATATGCCGGATATTTCGGGTATGGAGTTGTCAGGGAACTTTGCGGCCATGGGATCGGAACGAAGCTGCATGAAGATCCCCAGATTCCAAACTTCGCAATGCCGCGCAGAGGACTGAGGCTGAAGGCAGGAATGACCCTTGCGGTTGAACCGATGATTAATCTTGGGACAGCGGATGTCAAATGGATGAGGGATGGCTGGACTGTGGTGACAAAAGACAGGAAACCTTCCGCACACTATGAAAATACCATTCTGATTACAGAGGGAGAACCGAAAATTTTGACATTGTCGGAGGAAGAGGGCAAAGAGGAGACTTAGATGTTAAGTTATGAACCGGGAATGCTTGTGAGATCACTTGCAGGGCATGACAAAGGAAAGCTTTATATTATAATAGAAGAAAGAGATCAGATGCTTCTGCTTTCGGACGGGAAGATCCGGACTATGGAGAGGCCGAAAGCAAAAAAAGTCATGCATGTCCAGCTGATCAAAGAAAAGCTGGAAGAGAAGGAAATGACGGATATTTCCATCCGTTCATTCATAAAAAAATATCAGAAAGAACACATGTAAAAGGGATTCAAAAAGGAGGAACAGCATGTCAAAGGCTGACGTAATCGAAATTGAAGGAACTGTTGTTGAGAAACTGCCAAACGCAATGTTCCAGGTAGAACTGGAAAACGGACACCAGGTGCTTGCACACATCAGTGGAAAGCTCCGCATGAATTTTATCAAAATCTTACCGGGTGACAAAGTAACTCTGGAACTTTCACCGTATGATTTATCTAAAGGAAGAATTATCTGGAGAGATAAATAAAAAAAGTATTGACTTTTGAAGAGAGAAAAACTATAATATTAGATGCCGTTCGTGGGCGAAGTCCGCACAAACGGCAGCAACAGTAGGTTTACAAGGTATGAAAGGAGGATTTGACATGAAGGTTAGATCATCAGTAAAACCGATTTGCGAAAAATGCAAAGTTATCAAGAGAAAAGGCAGTATCAGAATTATCTGCGAAAATCCGAAGCACAAACAGCGTCAGGGCTAATCAGGCTGACAAAGCAGTGATTTGGAACATGAATTAGGCGGCTGATAGTGTGACACGCCAGGCGGTGTGTAGCGCTATTTTAAATATACAAGGCACCGCAGGATGGGCCATTGTATATTGCTTCTAATACCGGCAGTCATGAACCCAAAGGTTGCCGGAAAGGGCATATTTAACATACCGGATATGCCTGGGCACATCAGTATTCCGTCAAATACGGTATGCCCCAGTTAAAGACAATATGAAACAAAACATGTAAAAATGGAGGAAAACAAGTATGGCTCGTATTGCAGGTGTTGACTTACCAAGAGACAAACGTGTAGAAATCGGTCTGACTTACATCTACGGAATCGGAAGAGTAAGTTCCAACCGTATCTTAACAGAAGCAGGAGTAAATCCTGACACAAGATGCAGAGATCTGACAGACGAAGAAGTTAAGAGAATCAGCTCTGTTATCGATGAAACTCAGGTTGTTGAAGGTGATCTTAGAAGAGAGATCGCTATGAACATCAAGAGATTACAGGAAATCGGATGCTACAGAGGAATCCGTCATAGAAAAGGACTTCCGGTTCGTGGACAGAAGACAAAGACAAATGCCAGAACAAGAAAAGGTCCGAAGAGAACAGTAGCAAATAAGAAGAAATAGTACACAATATTCAAGAAAGTAGGTTAGTTTAAATGGCAAAGAAAGTTGCAAAGAAAGTAACAAAAAAACGTGTCAAGAAAAACGTTGAACATGGACAGGCACATATTCAGTCATCTTTCAATAACACAATCGTTACTCTGACAGATGCACAGGGAAATGCTTTATCATGGGCAAGTGCCGGCGGTCTGGGATTTAGAGGTTCAAGGAAATCTACTCCATATGCAGCACAGATGGCAGCTGAGACAGCAGCTAAGGCAGCATTAGTACATGGTCTGAAATCAGTAGACGTTATGGTAAAGGGACCAGGTTCAGGAAGAGAAGCAGCAATCCGTGCGCTTCAGGCATGCGGAATTGATGTAACAAGCATCAAAGATGTAACTCCGGTACCACACAATGGTTGCCGCCCACCAAAACGTAGAAGAGTCTAATTAGGAGGAAAAGAGCATGGCAGTAAATAGAGTTCCGGTTCTGAAAAGATGCCGTTCCCTCGGAATGGATCCGATTTATTTAGGAATTGATAAAAAGTCCAAAAGACAGTTAAAAAGATCTAATAGAAAAATGAGCGAGTATGCACTTCAGTTACGTGAAAAGCAGAAAGCAAAATTCATCTACGGCGTATTAGAAAAACCGTTCCGTAACTACTACAAGAGAGCAAAACAGATGAACGGTATGACAGGTACAAACCTGATGATCCTTCTTGAAACACGTCTTGACAACATCATCTTCCGTATGGGATTTGCCAGAACAAGACGCGAAGCAAGACAGATCGTTGATCACAAGCACGTACTCGTAAACGGCAAGCAGGTGAATATTCCGTCCTACCTTGTAAAGGCCGGTGATGTAATCGAAATCAAAGAGAAATGCAAAGGTTCTCAGAGATATAAAGATATCCTTGAGGTAACAGCAGGACGTCTTGTACCGGCATGGTTAGATGTAGATGCAGAAAGCTTAAAAGGAACAGTAAAGGAACTTCCGACACGCGATGAGATCGATGTACCGGTTGATGAAATGCTGATCGTCGAATTATATTCTAAATAATAACCCGTAAAACGTGCTGATAGCAGGAGGGAACTTATAGTGTTTGATTTTAATAAACCGAATATCGAAATCACAGAAATGTCAGAAGATAAAAGATACGGCAGATTTGTTGTGGAGCCGCTGGAAAGAGGCTACGGAACAACACTCGGAAACAGTCTGAGAAGAATTATGCTGTCCTCTCTGCCTGGAGCTGCAATTAGCCAGGTAAAGATCGATGGTGTACTTCATGAATTCAGTTCCATTCCGGGAGTGAAGGAAGACGTTACTGAGATTATCATGAATCTGAAGACATTGGCGATTAAAAACACTTCAGAAACAGACGAACCAAAAACAGCTTATATCGAATTTGAAGGAGAAGGCGTTGTAACAGGCGCTGATATTCAGGTGGATTCTGATATTGAAATCATGAATCCGGATGTTGTCATTGCTACGCTGAACGGTGGAGCAGACAGCAAGCTTTACATGGAGCTGACCATCACAAAAGGAAGAGGTTATGTAAGCTCGGATAAGAACAAGAAGGAAGATCTTCCGATCGGCGTGATCCCGATTGATTCTATCTACACTCCTGTAGAGCGTGTAAATCTGACTGTACAGAATACTCGTGTCGGACAGATTACAGACTATGATAAGCTGACGCTGGATGTATATACAAACGGTACCCTGCTTCCGGATGAGGCAGTCAGCCTTGCGGCAAAAGTGTTAAACGAACATCTGAAGCTCTTTATTGATCTCTCCGAAGTGGCTCAGGCTGCTGAAGTGATGATCGAAAAAGAAGATGATGAGAAAGAAAAAGTTCTTGAGATGAGTATCGATGAGCTGGAACTTTCTGTTCGTTCTTACAACTGCCTGAAGAGAGCTGGAATCAATACCGTAGAAGAGCTGACAAACAGAACTCCTGAGGATATGATGAAAGTACGTAATCTGGGACGTAAGTCTTTAGAAGAAGTGTTAGCAAAATTGAAAGAACTCGGCCTCGAACTCAGCCAGGGAGAGGAATAGAGAATAAGATAATTTCCTGCCGGTAAGCCCGATGTGCGCGGCAGGGCATTTGACTAGTAAGCCCGAAGATGCATAATCAGATGTAAATAATGGAGGAAAAGAACAATGGCAAAGTATAGAAAGCTTGGAAGAAGAAGTGATTTAAGAAAGGCTCTGTTAAGAAATCAGGTTACAGCTCTTTTAAATCATGGAAGAATCAGAACAACAGAAGCGAAAGCGAAAGAAATCCGCAAAATCGCTGAAGGTCTGATTGCAATGGCTGTAAAAGAAAAAGATAACTTCGAAGAAGTAACTGTAACAGCAAAAGTTGCACGTAAAGATGCTGACGGAAAGCGCGTGAAAGAAGTTGTAGACGGAAAGAAAGTAACCGTTTACGATGAAGTTGAGAAGAAGATCAAAAAAGATCTTCCATCCAGACTGCATGCACGCCGCCAGATGCTGAAAGTTCTCGTTCCGGTTAAAGAAGTTGTAGACGGAAAGAAGAAAGCTCCGAAGGAAGTAGATCTTGTTGAAAAATTATTCACAGAGATCGCTCCGAAATACGAAGGACGTAACGGTGGTTACACAAGAATCGTAAAGATTGGACAGCGTAAAGGTGACGCTGCGATGGAAGTATTCATCGAGTTAGTTTAATATTGAGAACATAAACGGTTTTCCTTTTATGGAAAGCCGTTTTTTATGTTTTAGAAATGAGTTACAGTCATAAAGTAATCGGAAAAATGACGAAGACAATCATAAAATCAGGCATTCGTTTATGCAAAAAGTAGAAAGAGTTTTCTTCGTTAAAAAATTATCAAAAATGAATTGACAAATAATTAACGATGAACTATACTAAGCACAGTGAAACGATAAAAACGTTTTAGAGTTTAGGAGGAAGATAAGCATGGCGACAAAGAAAAAAGAAGCACCAGCAATTATTGACAATGTGGAAGCTCTTATTGAAAAAATCAAAGCAATGAAAGAAGCTCAGAAGGTATTTGCTACTTTTACACAGGAACAGGTCGATAAGATCTTTTTTGAAGCAGCAATGGCAGCTAACAAGGCTCGTATCCCGCTGGCAAAGATGGCAGTGGAAGAAACCGGAATGGGCGTTGTCGAAGATAAGATTATTAAAAATCACTATGCGGCTGAATATATTTACAATGCATATAAAAATACAAAGACATGCGGTGTGATCGAAGAAGACACAGCATACGGAATCAAAAAGATTGCAGAGCCAATCGGTCTGATTGCCGCTGTTATTCCTACGACAAACCCGACATCTACAGCAATCTTCAAGACACTGATTGCGTTAAAGACAAGAAATGCAATCATTATCAGCCCGCATCCACGTGCAAAAGCATGTACGATTGCGGCAGCCAAAGTTGTGCTTGACGCAGCTGTCAAAGCAGGTGCTCCGGAAGGCATTATCGGATGGATCGATGTTCCGTCTCTGGAACTGACAAATGAAGTCATGAGAGATGCTGATATTATCCTCGCTACAGGCGGCCCTGGAATGGTAAAAGCTGCATACTCCTCCGGAAAACCGGCACTTGGAGTAGGTGCAGGAAATACACCGGCAATTATTGATGAGACAGCAGACATCAAACTTGCTGTAAACTCCATCATTCATTCTAAAACGTTTGATAACGGTATGATCTGTGCTTCTGAACAGTCCGTAACTGTTCTGGAGAGTGTATACGAAGAAGTAAAGAAAGAATTCGCTTATCGCGGATGCTACTTCTTAAAGAAGGATGAGATCGAAAAAGTAAGAAAAACGATCATTATCAACGGTGCCCTGAATGCGAAGATCGTAGGACAGAGCGCATACACAATTGCAAAACTTGCAGGAGTAGACGTTCCTGAAAATACAAAGATCCTGATCGGTGAAGTAGAATCCGTAGATATCTCTGAAGAATTTGCTCATGAGAAACTTTCTCCGGTACTTGCAATGTATAAAGCGAAGACATTTGACGAGGCTATCGCAAAGGCAGAGCAGCTTGTTGCAGACGGTGGATATGGACATACTTCTTCCCTGTACATCAATACAGCAGAGAAAGAAAAAATGGCTAAACATGCTGCAGCAATGAAGACCTGCCGTATCCTGATCAACACACCTTCTTCCCAGGGTGGTATCGGTGATTTATACAACTTCAAACTTGCTCCATCTCTGACACTTGGATGTGGATCCTGGGGAGGCAACTCCGTATCCGAAAACGTAGGAGTGAAACATCTGATCAACATTAAGACAGTTGCCGAGAGGAGAGAGAATATGCTTTGGTTCAGAACACCTGAAAAAGTTTACTTTAAAAAAGGATGTATGCCGGTGGCTCTCGACGAGCTCGGAACAGAGATGCACAAAAAGAAAGCATTCATCGTTACTGATACATTCTTATACAAGAATGGTTATGTAAAACCGATCGAAGAAAAACTCGATGAGATGGGAATTCAGCATACATGCTTCTACGAAGTGGCACCGGACCCGACTTTACAGTGCGCACTCAAAGGTACAGACCAGATGAGAGCATTCGAGCCGGATACAATCATCGCTCTTGGCGGTGGATCCGCAATGGACGCAGCAAAGATCATGTGGGTAATGTATGAACATCCGGAAGCAAACTTTGAAGACATGGCTATGGACTTCATGGATATCCGGAAGAGAGTTTACAAATTCCCTAAGATGGGAGAGAAAGCTTACTTTGTAGCAATCCCGACTTCTTCAGGTACAGGTTCCGAGGTGACACCGTTTGCGATCATCACAGACGCTGACACAGGTGTAAAATGGCCTCTGGCTGACTACGAATTACTTCCAAACATGGCGATCGTTGATGTTGACAACATGATGACACAGCCGAAAGGACTGACGAGTGCATCCGGTATTGACGTTATGACACATGCGATCGAGGCTTATGTATCCATCATGGCTACAGAATATACAGATGGTCTTGCATTAAAGGCAATCAAGACAGTATTTGATTACCTTCCGGCAGCTTACGAAAAGGGAGCGGCAGACCCGATTGCGAGAGAGAAGATGGCAAACGCTTCCTGTATGGCAGGTATGGCATTCGCCAACGCATTCCTTGGACTGAACCACTCCATGGCTCACAAACTTGGTGCGTTCCACCACATTCCGCACGGTGTGGCAAATGCGCTGCTTCTGACAAACGTAATCCGCTACAATGCTGCAGAAGTACCGGTTAAGATGGGAACATTCTCACAGTACCAGTATCCGCACGCTCAGGCAAGATATGCTGAGGCAGCAAGATTTGCAGGAATCTGCGGCAAGGATGATGCTGAGACAGTAGAATTATTCTGTGAAAAACTGGAAGAATTAAAGAAAGCAATCGGAATTCCGAAAACGATCAAAGAATGGGGAATCAAGGAAGAAGACTTCCTCGCTACACTGGACGAAATGGTAGAACAGGCATTCAATGATCAGTGTACAGGAGCAAACCCGAGATACCCGCTGATGAGCGAAATCAAAGAGCTTTACCTGAAATCCTACTACGGCAACTAAATGATATTCGTACTTCATATGCAAGGTGTGGCAGGAATTGCGCACCTTGCATATTTTGTAAAAAAATCGTATAAAATGTGCAGTCAATATATAAAATAACGAAAAGTTTGTTAAAAAATTTACCAATATAAGAATGTTATGGTATAATAAGGATAAATCGAAGATCAGTTTTGACAGACAGGAGGTAATCTTATGAAACTGGAAAATGTAATCGTAGAACGCCCATACAAAAAAGTATACCGTTGCGACGAGGGGATCGCGAAAGTTTTTGAACCATCTCATCCAAAGGAAGATGTATTTAATGAAGCGCTCAATCAGGCAAGAGTCGAGGCAACAGGGTTAAATATTCCAAAGGTAAAAAGTGTAAATGAAATTGATGGAAAATGGGCACTTGTCATTGATTATAAAGAGGGAAAGACACTCGAAGAGCTGATGCAGGAAAATCCGGATAAGATGGACGAGTACATGGAGCAGTTTGTGGATCTTCAGCTTGAGATTCACAGCAAGACAGCACCGCTTTTAGGAAAACTCAAAGACAAACTGAACCGCCAGATCAACAGTCTGAAAGATGTGGTGGATGCTACGACCAGATATGAACTCCTGACAAGACTGGACAGCATGCCAAAGCATCACAAAGTATGTCATGGTGATTTTAATCCAAGCAACGTGATCGTAGGAGAAGACGGATCCCTCTATGTGGTTGACTGGGCTCATGCCACACAGGGAAACGCAAGTGCGGATGCAGCCATGACCTACCTTCTGTTTGCACTGAAGGATCAGAAGCTCGCTGATAAATACATGGATCTGTTCTGCAGGAAGAGCGATACGGCAAAACAGTACGTACAGCAGTGGCTTCCGATCGTTGCGGCAGCACAGCTTACAAAGAAACATACGATGGAACAAGATTTCCTTATGAAATGGATCGATATCTTCGATTATCAGTAAATGATTATGAATTTACACACGCCGGACCTTGCGGGTCCGGCGTATTTATTTCGGCCGGGACCTTTAGAAAGACTGGTTTTATCCGGAGGAAAAACGTGATAAAATGGAAAGACATAAAAGGGGGACGAAATATGGTAATCAGAGAAACAAAAAAGGAGGATCTGAAACAGGTCATGGAAATTATCAGGATGGCCCAGAAGCTTTTTAAAGAGAGCGGGATCAATCAGTGGCAGGATGGCTATCCAAACAAAGAAGTCCTTCTGGGAGATATCCGGAAGAGACAGAGCTACGTGGCAGAAGAAGAGGGGAGACTGATCGGTACAGCGGTGCTTTCTCCTGAAAGAGAGAGTACATATGAAAAGATAGAGAAAGGAGAATGGCTGACGGGACCGGATGCGGACTATGTCGTCATTCACAGAATCGCGACACACAGAGATTACAAAAGGCGCGGAACAGCCGGCAGTTTTTTGAAAAAAGCCGAGGATCTGGGCAGAGAACATGGAGCCGGGAGTATTCGGATTGATACGCATCCGGACAACCGGATCATGCAGAACTGGTTGAAAAAGAACGGTTTTTCCTACTGTGGATGGATCTGGCTTGTAACCGGAGATCTGCGCTATGCCTATGAAAAGTTGTTATAAAGTGGTAAGAAAGTATATACTTTTTTTAGAAAAGCTTTAGATTTCTTCCATGGTTTCTACACAGACGCCATGCTATACTAAAACAAGAAAATGAAGGGAGATACGCAATGAAAGAAGTTAAATCACCTAGAAAACCTTTTATCATATATGCGCTCGTGGTTGCGGTAGTCATCCTTCTGCTGAACGGGCTGTTGTTCCCGAACATACTGGAGCAGAGGACAGAAGAAGTCGATTACGGTACATTTATGACGATGACAGAAAATAAAGAGATTGGACTTGTGGAGGTTCAGGATACAGAAATCGTTTTTACGGACAAGAATCAGGAACATGTCTACAAGACCGGTGTGATGAATGATCCCGGACTGGTGGAGCGTCTTCATGATGCGGGAGCGAAATTCTCCCAGAATATCGAAGAGCAGATGCCGGTATGGATGAGCCTGCTGCTTTCCTACGTTATTCCGATTGCCATCTTTCTGTTTATCGGGAACTGGCTTTCGAAAAAAATGGCAAGCAAGATGGGCGGGCCGAATTCCATGGCGTTCGGAATGGGAAAGAGCAATGCCAAGATTTATGTTCAGTCCGACTCCGGAATTCACTTTTCGGATGTGGCAGGTGAGGAGGAAGCCAAGGAGCTTTTAAGTGAGATCGTTGATTTCCTTCATAATCCGGCAAGATACAGAGAGATCGGTGCTTCCATGCCGAAAGGAGCCCTTCTCGTAGGCCCTCCTGGTACCGGTAAGACGCTGCTTGCCAAGGCAGTAGCCGGAGAGGCAAATGTTCCGTTCTTCTCCATTTCCGGATCGGAGTTCGTAGAGATGTTTGTCGGAATGGGCGCTGCCAAAGTGCGTGACCTCTTCAAACAGGCGAACGAGAAGGCGCCGTGTATCGTCTTCATTGATGAGATCGATACCATCGGTAAAAAGAGGGACGGACAGATTGGCGGCAATGACGAACGGGAACAGACGCTGAACCAGCTTCTGACAGAGATGGATGGTTTTGACGGTTCCAAAGGTGTTGTGATTCTGGCGGCAACGAACCGTCCGGATTCTCTGGACCCGGCGCTGTTAAGACCGGGGCGTTTTGACCGAAGGATTCCGGTTGAGCTTCCGGATATGCAGGGAAGAGCGGATATTCTGAGAGTCCATGCAAAGAAGATCAAGATCGCTGATAATGTGGACTTTAACGAGATTGCCAAGATGACAGCAGGTGCTTCCGGTGCGGAGCTTGCCAATATTGTCAATGAGGCTGCTTTAAAGGCGGTAAGAGAGCACAGGAAATTTGCGACCCAGGCCGACATGGAAGAGAGCGTGGAAGTAGTTATCGCAGGATATGAGAAGAAGACCCGTGTGCTGTCCAACAAGGAGAAGCTGCAGGTGGCATACCACGAGGTAGGACATGCCCTGGTGGCCGCGTTGCAGACCCATTCCGCGCCGGTTCAGAAGATCACGATTATTCCAAGGACAAGCGGCGCACTTGGATATACGATGCAGGTGGATGAGAAAGAGCATTTCCTGATGTCAAAAGAGGAACTGGAAAATAAAATCGCAACCTTCACAGGAGGACGTGCGGCGGAAGAGCTGATTTTCCACTCCAGCTCCACAGGAGCGTCCAATGATATTGAACAGGCGACAAAGCTTGCAAGAGCAATGATTACTCAGTATGGTATGTCAGATGAGTTTGATATGGTGGCTCTTCAGCATATCAGCAACCAGTATCTGGGTGGAGACGCATCCCTTGCCTGCTCCGATGAGACAGCATCCTACATTGATAAAAAGGTAGTTGAACTTGTACGGACACAGCATGAGAAAGCAAGAAGAATTCTGGAGGAGAATATCATGAAGCTTCATGATATTGCAAAATATCTCTATGAACACGAAACCATCACCGGCGATGAGTTTATGGAAATACTGAATCGCAGACCGGAACAGGCAGGAGGTCCGGTGCAGGAATAAAGAAAAAAAGAAACGCTATGCAGAAATCGGGAGAGATCCTGATCTGCATAGCGTTTTCATATGCAAATTATTAAAAATCCGCCGGCGTAATGCCGGGTCAGCAAGGATGTGTTGTCAGAAACTTATTAGAAAAATACATTTCCTCCTACGACAGTTCCACTGTGACCGGTAGATGCGGCGCGGAACTGATAACATCCGCTGACAGATGCAAGCCGTTTGCCGTTGAGGGCATCTCTTGCTACCTGATAACAGATGGAGCTTGGTCCCCGGTTCAGAACTTTACTGAGACTTCCGTTCCAGGTCGGGGAAAACTGTCCGCTCTGGTAAATGACGCCTTTTAATGTATTAGGATATCTTGGACTCTCTACACGGTTCATAATGACGGTAGCAACAGCGAGAAGCCCGTCGTATCCGCCTCCGCCTGCCTCGCATTCCAGAATTGCCGCAAACAGAACGAGGTCGCTTGTTTCGGCAGGAGCAGAAGGTTTCTGGGTAGTTGAATTATCGGCCGGCGGCTTCTGATTTCCTGAATTAGACGTATTGTTATTATTGTTATTGCTGCTGTTATTTGAGCTGCCGGAGGAATTTCCGCCGGAAGGCTTCTGGGTATCCGCAGGTTTCTGAGCAGATGCCTCCTGCTTATTGTCAGAAGATGATTCGCTTTTGCCGGAGTCTTTGTCAGAAGAAGTATCTGATTCGAGTTCGCTCGTACCGGCTGCATTGTAAGAGTCTGTTGTCGTTTCCAGTGCTTTTTTTGCAGCTTCTTCAGCGGCCTTTGCAGCAGCAAGTGCCTGGGAAGAAGCAGTAAGCTGTCCGTTGGTTGATTCAATCCGGGAATTCAATTCAGCCTGCTTGGATGTCATCTGCTGTTTCATGGCATCCAGTTCTTCTTTTTGTTTCTTCAGATTTTTCTCTTTTTGATCGATATCCTGACGCAGATCCTGCAGCTGCTTGAGCATTTTACGGTCGTATTCCGTAACGCTTGATACAAAGTCCACACGGTTCAGAAATTCGCCCATGCTGTCTGAAGTAAGAAGAATTTCGAGAAAAGAAACATTCCCGCTTTCATATATGTACTGAATACGTTTCTTCATCGACTGATACTGCAGATCTTCATTCACCTGTGCGGCAGCCAGATCAAGCTCTGTCTGCTCGGCTTCTTTATTCGTGCTTTCAATCTTCGCGGCAAGGGAGGTGATTTCCCCGCTGATAGAAGAAAGCTGCTCATTCAAATCCTGTAATTCGGACTGGAGATCCTGTGTTTCCTTTTCCAGATCAGCTACGGAATCCTCTGCATATACAAGAACAGGGGAAGCCATCAGAACGGCGGCACAGGTAAAAGCAGTACATGCACGCAGTAAAGGTTTAAGTTTTGCTTTCATCATACCGAATCCTTTCGTAAAATTAAATACAGATAGAGTATACTATAAATTGCGGAATTAATCAAATTTTGATAGAATATAAATAATTATGTAGGCCAAGAGTCATTTATGAAGAAAGGATAACGAAAATGGGAAGCAGGACAAAAGAAGCAGAGTTTGAAGAATACAGGCTCCGGATTTATCCATGGGTGCGGGAAATCCCGGGGGATGCGGCCGGATGGGAGAAAGAGGGCTGTTCGCCGGAAGACACCCCGCTTCTGTCTTTTGTGGACGGTCTGATGACGGTATTTGTAATACAGAAAGAAGAAGAGGTTTTTGAAATTTTGAAAGATTCGATGCTCCCGGAAGGGATGACACCGGAAGAGATTTACCGGACTGCCTGCGAGAATCTGGCAAGGGATGTGGAGTTTGTCTTTTCCAATACCCTGTTTGGAGGATTCGGCGTGATTGCGGACGGAGTACACGAGGCAAGTGCGCTGTGTCTGCGTCACGTCTGGGAAGTCTGTACGGAAAAGCTGCAGGACGATGTGGTGATCATGGCACCTTCCAGGGATCTGCTTTTATTTGCGCCAAAGTCGGATAGAAAGACCGTGCAGTCCATGATTCAGTTTGGGGAGCAGGGATGGCTGCAGAGTGAGCACAGGCTGACAAAGCGGCTGTATCAATATTCCAGAGAAAGAAAGGAACTGACAGGTTATGAGAGAGATTAAGATGATCGGGCTGGATCTGGACGGTACGCTGCTCAACAGTGAGAAAAAGGTGACGAAATATTCAGAAGAAGTACTCAAAGAGGCGATCCGTCAGGGAGTAACGGTCCTTGTGGCAACCGGACGGCCACTGTCCGGAGTGCCGGAGTTTATGAGAGAGTTTCCGGGGATGCGGTATATTCTGACTGCAAACGGAGCTAGAATCTATGACAGAAAAGATGGAGAGAAGCTTCTTTTTTCGCATCTTTTGTCCAACGAAGATGCATCTAGAGTGTTGGACATATTTGAAGAATACGACACACTGAGAGATGTCTATTATGACGGAGTCGGGTACGCGAATCGTGCCGCGATTGAACAGGTGGAAAAATATTATCCCGAGCCGGGCATGCGTGAGTACATCAGGAAGACGAGAAAACGGGTGGACAATGTCAGGGACAAGATGAAGGAGTTTTCCTTTGGAATGGATAAGATCCAGGCTGTGTTTGCAGATCTGGATGAGAGAAAAGAGGCAATGAGACGGCTGAAAGAGACGACAAATCTTGCTGTTACCGGAGCTTTGGTCAATAATGTCGAAGTCAATGCGGCAGGTGTCAATAAAGGAAACGGGCTTCTGGAGCTTGGAAAGCTTCTTGGAATTACAAAAGATGAGATTATGGCCTGCGGGGACGGACTCAATGACCTGGTGATGCTTCAGACAGTGGGATTCGGCGTTGCCATGGCAAACGGCCATGAGGAAGTCAAAAAGCATGCGGATTATATTACGCTTACCAACGAAGAGAACGGCGTGGCAAAGGCAATAGAGAAGTTTGTACTGAGGTAGGGGAGGTTCAGAGATTGGACATTATTATTTCGATTATACTTGGAATCATACAGGGAATTACCGAGTGGCTGCCGATCAGCAGTACCGGACATTTGCTTCTGGCAGAAGAGTTTCTGCATATGAGTGTCAGCAATGAATTTGTAAATATGTTTAAAGTGGTGATTCAGCTTGCGTCGGTGATTGCAGTCATTGTTTTGTATTTTCACAAACTGAATCCGTTTTCATCACGGAAGACGCCGAAACAGCGGTGGAACACGATAGAGCTTTGGATGAAGGTGGCGGTTGCGTGCATTCCGTCAGCAGTTGGACTGTTCATCGATGACATTGTGGATGAAAAGCTGTCCAACTATGTTGTGATTTCCCTGATGCTTATTATCTACGGTGTACTTTTTATCGTTATTGAAAAGTGGAACAAACACAGGAAACCGGGAGTGACAAAGCTGAAAGAGCTCACCTACTGGACCGCATTTGGAATCGGATGTTTCCAGGTACTTGCGATGGTTCCGGGTACGTCACGTTCCGGTGCGACAATCGTGGGAGCCCTTTTGATCGGTGTGGCAAGACCGGTGGCAGCGGAGTTTACCTTCTTTCTTGCGATTCCGACCATGGTAGCGGCAAGCGGACTGAAACTGATCAAATTCGGATTCAATTATACGGGACATGAGATTGCGGTTCTGCTGACAGGATGTGTCGTATCGTTCCTCGTTTCAGTCTTTGCGATCAAATTCCTCATGGGATACATTAAGAAGCACGACTTTACCGTGTTCGGATACTACCGGATTATTCTGGGTGTCGTTGTGCTGGGATATTTCCTGATTTTTACTTAAAATCATAATGCGAGACGGAGAAAGTGGATTTGATGCGCCGGGCATGGAATCCACTTTCGTAGTTTTGACAGGATACATGGAGAGAAAGGGAGAAGAAACTTTATGGGATATGAGCATGAACTGATTATTCCAAATGAAGGCTTTCCGTTTAAACTGTTCCGGTTTGAAGGGAAAGACGGACATTATGTGCGGGAGAAACACTGGCACCGCTCCATCGAGATTTTTGCAGTGTTTGAAGGGACGCTGACCTTTTTTATCAATGAGGAGAAGTATCCGCTGAAACCGGGAGAATTTATTCTTCTGAATTCCAATGAGATTCATTCAGTTGTATCACCCCTTCCAAATCATACGATTGTTCTGCAGATTCCCATGAATGTATTTCGGAATTATTATGCTCAGGATGGAATGATTCTTTTTACACACAGTCCGAGAAGGCAGGATCAGAAGATTATGGAGCTGATGGAGAGCATGTACCGGGACATTCAGATAAAAGAGACCGGATACGAGTGGAAGGTGCAGAGCGATTTTTTCATGCTGATTTATCTGCTGGTCACAAAGTACCGGAAACAGGAGATTCTTCCGGAGGAGATCCGGCATTACCGGAAGCTGAACCGGCTTTCCATGATTACCGGATATATCCGGGATAATTATACAAAAGATCTGTCCCTGGAGACGGTGGCAGAGATTTTCGGCTACTCGCCGTCCTACCTTTCCCGCATGTTCCAGAAATATGCCAGGACAAATTATAAGACTTTCCTCCAGGATGTCCGGGTAGAGTACGGTTTTCAGGAACTTGCCAACACGGATCACACCATCGGGGAGATCGCCATGAATCACGGCTTCCCGAATCAGAAGGCATTTACAAGGGAATTCAGGAAGAAGTACGGGATTCTTCCGAGCGAATACCGAAAAAGACAAAAAAGTGCCATGGATTAGCTAAATTATTGGTGGATAAGGACAAAAAAGAACTGCTATAATCATTTTAACAGAGCCGAAATTCAGGAGGAAGAAAAGATGAGTCTGGAAATGAATATGCCAAAAGTAAAATTAGGAATCGTTGCGGTGAGCAGAGACTGCTTTCCGGAGAGCCTTTCCGTGACAAGAAGGGAAAACCTTGTAAAAGCCTACTCGGCAAAATATGATGCGGAAGATATTTATGAATGCCCGGTGTGCATCGTGGAAAGTGAAATCCATATGGTACAGGCACTGGAGGATATTAAAAAAGCAGGATGCAATGCGCTTTGCGTATACCTTGGAAACTTTGGACCGGAAATCTCCGAGACCCTTCTTGCAAAACATTTCGATGGACCGAAAATGTTCGTGGCGGCAGCAGAGGAAACAGGAGACGATCTCTGCCAGGGAAGAGGAGATGCATATTGCGGAATGCTGAATGCAAGCTATAACCTGGCACTTCGCAATATCAAAGCCTATATTCCGGAGTACCCGGTAGGCGATGCAGAGGACTGCGCGGATATGATCCACGAATTCCTGCCGATCGCAAGAGCTGTGATTGCCCTTCAGGATCTGAAGATCATCAGCTTTGGACCACGCCCGTTAAATTTCCTTGCATGCAACGCGCCGATCAAACAGCTTTATAACCTCGGTGTGGAGATCGAGGAAAACTCCGAACTGGATCTTTTTGAAGCATTCAACAAACATGAGGGAGACGAACGGATTCCGGCCATTGTAAAAGAAATGGAAGAAGAACTCGGAGCAGGCAACAAGAAACCGGAAATCCTCACCAGACTTGCACAGTATGAACTGACATTAAAAGACTGGATCCGGGATCACAAAGGATACAGAAAATACGTGACCATCGCAGGAAAATGCTGGCCGGCATTCCAGACACAGTTCGGTTTTGTGCCATGCTACGTCAACAGCCGTCTGACCGCACAGGGCATCCCGGTATCATGTGAAGTTGATATTTACGGAGCACTCAGCGAATTCATCGGAACCGTTGTAAGCCAGGATGCCGTAACGCTGCTTGACAT
The DNA here is from genome assembly GCF_016900655.1 of Drancourtella massiliensis. Taxonomy (GTDB): domain Bacteria; phylum Bacillota; class Clostridia; order Lachnospirales; family Lachnospiraceae; genus Sellimonas; species Sellimonas catena. Next base: position 23,890 of record NZ_JACJKH010000009.1, on the reverse strand, counting down.
CAACAACACCGTACCAAAAGATCTGTACGAAGCAGACATCAAAGGAAAATACGACTATACACTGAAAGATACATTCATGGGATTCCACTGCGGCAACACCGCATCCGGAAAACTCACCTCCTGCGAGATGAAATATCAGATGATTATGGCAAGAACCCTTCCGGAAGAGGTGACACAGGGAACACTCGAAGGAGACATCGTACCTGGAGACATTACATTCTACCGCCTCCAGAGCACCGCAGACAACAAACTGCGTGCATACATTGCTCAGGGAGAAGTTCTTCCGGTGGCAACCAGATCCTTCGGATCCATTGGAATCTTCGCAATTCCGGAAATGGGAAGGTTCTACCGCCACGTTCTCATCGAAGGCAACTACCCGCACCACGGCGCAGTCGCATTCGGACACTACGGAAAAGAACTGTACGAAGTATTCAAATACATCGGTGTCGACGTTGACGAAATAGGCTACAACCAGCCAAAAGGCGTAAGATACAGAACAGAAAACCCATTCGCTTAAACATTTTTGTTTAACGGGGACGTGTTCCGATGCACCGGAACACGTCCCCAATGAAAATAGGAAGAGAAAAAGGAGGGCAGAGCCTATGTTATATCTTGGTGTGGATCTTGGAACATCGGCGGTGAAGCTTTTGCTGATGGACGGACAGGGAGAGATCCGGAAGATTGTTTCCAGAGAATACCCGATTTCCTTTCCGCATCCGGGCTGGTCGGAGCAGAATCCAGAAGACTGGTACGAGAAGAGTATTGAGGGAATCCGGGAGCTGACTAAAGATGTGGACAGGTCGGAAGTGGCAGGGATCAGTTTTGGCGGACAGATGCATGGTCTGGTCGTGCTGGATGAGAAGGATGAGGTAATCCGTCCGGCGATCCTCTGGAATGACGGCCGTTCGACAAAGGAGACGGATTATTTAAATGAAGTGATCGGACGGGAAAAGCTGTCTGCATATACGGCCAACATTGCGTTTACGGGATTTACAGCGCCTAAAATTCTCTGGATGAAAGAAAATGAGCCGGAGAAGTTTGCGCGGATCAGGAAAATCATGCTTCCGAAAGATTACCTTGCGTACCGGCTGTCCGGGACGTTTTGCAGCGACTATTCGGATGCGTCCGGTATGCTTCTGATGGATGTGAAGAACAAGTGCTGGTCCAAAGAGATGATGGAAATCTGCGGAATCAGCAGGGAGCAGCTGCCGGATCTTTATGAAAGCTATGAGGTGGTCGGCACTTTGAAAAAGGAGGAGGCTAAAAAACTCGGACTGCCGGAGAGCGTGAAAATCATTGCGGGAGCCGGGGATAATGCGGCTGCGGCTGTGGGAACCGGAACTGTCGGCGAGGGAATGTGCAATATTTCCCTCGGAACGAGCGGTACCATCTTTATTTCCAGCCGGAAGTTTCAGGTAGACCGGTATAATGCGCTTCACTCCTTTGCCCATGCGGATGGATACTATCATCTGATGGGCTGCATGCTCAGCGCAGCATCCTGTAATAAATGGTGGATGCAAGATATTCTTGGAACATCGGAGTTTACAAAAGAGCAGGAAAAGATCGTAAAGCTGGGAGAAAATCAGGTGTTCTATCTTCCGTATCTCATGGGAGAGCGTTCCCCGCACAATGACCCGATGGCACGGGCAACATTTACAGGGATGACGATGGACACGACGAGAGAAGAGATGACGCAGGCGGTACTGGAAGGTGTTGTATTCGGACTGCGGGATTCTCTGGAAGTGGCGAGAAATCTTGGAATTCAGATTGAACGGACGAAAATCTGCGGAGGCGGGGCAAAAAGCCTGCTCTGGAAAAAGATGGTAGCCAACATCATGAATCTGAAAGTGGATGTGATTGAAAGCGAGGAGGGGCCGGCGCTTGGAGGAGCAATTCTGGCGGCAGTCGGATGCGGTGAGTTTGAAAGTGTTGAGGAAGCGGCCGCGAAACTCGTAAAAGTGGTGGAAACCGTGGAGCCGGATGAGGATCTGACAGAGAAGTATGAGGAATGTTATCAGAAATTCCGGAAAATTTACCCTGCATTGAAACCGGTCTTTCGTAAGATTGTATCTTAAATGAAAAGGAGAGGCAGTCGTTTCTATAGATGGAAGCGGCTGCTTCTTGTTTCTTTTTCCGATTCGTGTTACTGTAAGAGGGACAGAAAAAAAGAAGGAGATCATAATGAGAGAATCGATTTTATTAATGAATTTCAAAGATAAAAAACAGCTGAAAGGGATTCAGATGACGGCCTTTCTGTTGAAATTGAAAATCCGGATGGTAGAAGAGAAGGATTTCCTTCAGCCGCTCGGATATCTGGCGGGAGTGGAAGGAATTGAACCGTCAGACGAAGTATTTCAGGGAGAAGCTCCGGAGCATGAGATTCTGGTGTTTGCCGGCGTGCCGGATGCGAAGCTTCAGAGGATGCTGGCTGAGATGCGTAAAAACGGTATCAAAAAGGTGGATCACAAGGCGATTCTGACACCGACGAATGTACACTGGAACACAATCGAACTGTATGAGGAGCTGGACAAGGAGCATCAGGCGATCAAGAAAGGACAGCAGGCTCACGAAGGCAGCAGTCCGGAGGAGAACGCATGAAATATACAGGGATAGAAAAGGCGGTCTTTCTTGAGAGGCCGAACCGGTTTATTGCCTATGTCAACGGCATCAGGGGACAGGAGGAAGTGACAGAGACAGTTCACGTCAAAAATACAGGACGGTGCCGGGAGCTGCTGCTTCCGAATACGGAAGTGTACGTGCAGCATTCGGACAATCCGAACCGGAAGACGAAATGGGATCTGATCGCGGTGAAAAAGGACGGTCAGATCATCAACATGGACTCTCAGGTGCCGAACAAGGCAGCGGGAGAGTGGATCCGGGAAGGAAACCTTTTCGCGGATATGGTGCGGATCAAGCCGGAATATCAGTATGGAAATTCCAGAATTGATTTCTGCGTGGAGACCAGAGAGAAGAAGATCCTGATTGAAGTCAAAGGAGTCACCCTGAAAGAGGGAGAGACAGCGAAATTCCCGGATGCGCCAAGCGAACGGGCGGTGAAGCATTTGGAAGAACTGATGCGTGCTGTGGATGAAGGATGGGATGCTTATGTTTTTTTCGTGATTCAGATGAAAGGTGTGAAAGAGATCCTGCCGAATGTGGATACTCATCCGGAATTTGCACGGGCACTGTGGAAAGCGAGGGAAAAGGGCGTGCACCTGATTGCAAGGGACTGCATTGTCACAGAAGATGAGATCCGGATCGATCAGGAGATCCCGGTCCGGTTCCCGGAGGAGATGGAAGAAGAGAAACCGCAGGAGCGTCTAAAACATCTGCCGGAGCCGTTGACTGCATGGTTTCGGAAGGAGCAGCGGGATCTGCCGTGGAGAAAGGATGCGACAGCCTACCATGTGTGGGTATCTGAAATCATGCTGCAGCAGACGAGGGTAGAGGCAGTAAAGCCGTTTTATGCCCGTTTCCTTGACGCATTGCCGACCATACAGGATCTGGCGGACGCGCCGGAGGAGAAGCTTCTGAAACTGTGGGAAGGACTTGGGTATTACAACCGTGTGCGTAATATGCAGAAAGCGGCCAGACAGATTGTGGAGCTCTATGAAGGGGAAATGCCGGCAGATTATGACCAGATTCTTTCTCTTTCCGGAATCGGCAGCTATACGGCAGGAGCCATCAGTTCCATCGCATATGGAATTCCAAAGCCTGCGGTAGACGGAAATGTCCTCCGTGTCCTGACCAGGATTCTGGCGGATGGAGAGGATATTATGAAAGCCTCCGTCAAAAAGCGGATGGAAGGAATGCTGGAAGAAATTATTCCCGCAGATGCGGCAAGCGATTTTAACCAGGGCCTGATTGAGCTGGGTGCCATCGTCTGTGTCCCGAACGGGGAGCCGAAATGCAGTAAATGTCCGGTAGAGGAGTTCTGTCTGGCGCATCAGAGAGGAGCAGAGCTTTCCTACCCGGTTAAGAAAAAGGCGAAAGCAAGAAGGATTGAGGAGAAAACCGTCTTTATACTAAAAGACGGGGAGAACATTGCTCTTCATAAACGTCCGTCATCCGGCCTGCTGGCAGGACTCTATGAGTTCCCGAATGTAAAAGGAAAACTGACTCAGGAGGAAGCAATCCATCATATTGCGGAGCTTGGACTTTCACCGCTTCGGATTCAAAACATTGGAGAGGCAAAACATATTTTCAGCCATGTGGAGTGGCACATGACCGGATATGCGGTGAGAGTGGACGAGCTGGAGAAAATATCCGCAAAGAATCTGGTTTTTGCGCATCCGGAAGAAATTCAGAAAGAATACCCTGTTCCGGCAGCATTTGAAGCCTATACAGATCAGATCGGCATTCTGATCGGGCAGGAAAAATATGAGCAGGGAAACCTATAGAAAAACATAATAAAACTATAGATACATGACAAATATCAATTAGCCCCATCCTGTCAGAAAATGTTACCATATAAGGTAGATAGGCAAAGACAGGAGGAAAAAAATGGAACTGATTAAAGAATTACCAGATGTATTTGAAGAATTTGCTGAACAGAGACAACAGTCATTTCTGGGCATTAAGGAGTTAAAAGACAAGGGCGTGCCGATTGTAGGCACATTCTGTACATATTTTCCACAGGAAATCGCGATGGCAATGGGAGCAGCTACAGTGAGTCTTTGCTCCACATCCGACGAGACGATTCCGGCGGCTGAGAAGGATCTGCCAAAGAACCTGTGCCCGCTGATCAAATCCAGCTACGGCTTTGCGGCAACAAAGAAGTGCCCGTTTTTCTATTTTTCCGATCTGGTTGTAGGAGAGACAACCTGTGACGGGAAAAAGAAGATGTACGAATACTTAAGTCAGTTCAAGGATGTCTTCACAATGGAGCTTCCGAACCGACAGACAGAGGACGGACTTCAGCTCTGGAAAAATGAAATCATCCGCTTCAAAGAATATCTGGAGCAGAAGTTTGAAGTGACAATCACGGAAGAGCAGATCAGAGATGCTGTCAGAGTGCAGAATGAAGGAAGAGTGGCACTGAAGCGTCTGTATGAGCTGATGAAACTGGACCCGGCTCCGATGAAAGGACAGGATCTGTTTAAAGTGTTATACGGAAGTACATTCAAACCGGACAGATCCAAGATTCCGGCAGAAGTGAATGCGATCGCTGACAAGATCGAAAAGGAATACGCAGAAGGAAAGATGGAAGAAAAGAAGCCTCGTATTCTTGTGACAGGATGCCCGATCGGCGGAGCGACAGAGAAAGTGATCAAAGCCATCGAGGACAACGGCGGAATCGTTGTTACTTTTGAAAACTGTTCCGGAGCAAAATCCATTGACAAGCTTGTGGATGAAGATACAGACGATATCTATCAGGCAATCGCTGAGAGATATTTAAGCATCGGATGCTCTGTCATGACACCGAACCCGAACCGTCTGGAACTCCTTGGAAGACTGATGGACGAGTATCAGGTAGACGGAGTGGTAGAGATGATTCTTCAGGCATGCCATACATACAATGTAGAGAGTCTTGGAATCCGCAGATTCGTAAATGAGGAAAAAGGAAAACCGTACATCAGCGTTGAGACAGACTATTCTCAGGCAGACATCGGACAGCTCAACACGCGTATCGCTGCGTTTATTGAAATGCTTTAAAACAGGAATCGGAAAGAGACCGCATATAAAGTATCCCCTTCAGGATCCGTGCCTTACCGCATGGACTCCAAAGGGGATATTTTTATTTCGGGTTTATTAATCACCCATGGCTTTTTTAACAGAATGCTTTGTGACTTTCGGGCGGAATACCTTTCTGGATTCTCTGACGTATACGACCGGATAAAGCAGAGTTGCCATGCAGCCTGCCAGTGTCACATCGATTACGGAATGCTGCTTTAAAAACATCGTGGCAAGGATGATGGATATTCCGAGAACCAGAGATCCGTAATGGATCACCTTGCGGCTCGAAAGTGTTTTGTTGTGTGAGATGGCAATGCAGACACCGATAGAGTTAAATACGTGAATACTTGGAAGAACATTTGTCGGAGTGTCTGCCTTGTACAGCGTTTTAACCATATCCACAAAAATATTGTCCCGCTCGAATTGAACCGGGCGAAGATCAAGACCGTTTGGATAGAGGGTCGAAATAATTAAAAATATGGTCATTCCGGTAAAAAGGAAAGCGGCCATTTTGTAAAATCCGGATACATCGTGAAAGAAGAACCAGAGAAAAGTGACCGCAATAAACGCAAACCACAAAAGATACGGGACGATAAAATACTCTATAAAAGGAATATAGTCATCGACCGCTGCGTGAATCACGTGAAAATCGGAATTTGCTGTTACGTGTTGCTCAAGATAGTAAAACCAGGGTAAATAAAGAAAAATATACAAAAATACCCAGGCATGTTTATATCGGTAAATCAAAGCTTTGCATTTACTTCTTGAAAACATTCGGATTTCTCCTTTTAACGAAAATGATGAAAGTAAGTGAACCGGATTAATCCAGATTCAATGTTGTCTCAGCTATATTACTGTTTGAACCGAAAGTTTCATAAAGCTGAAGAGTCACATCGGACTGATCAAGAAGAATAAAGGAGGTGCACACACGCACGCTGTCGCCCTGGCTGACTTCTGCGCTTTCATTTTCTGACAGTGGTTCATCCGAGACAATCGTAGGATCCAGAGTGGTATCATCCTGCAGTGCCTTGAAAGTAACGGCAACAGATGGAACCAGGGTTTCGGAACCTTTATTTGTAATTGTGTAATAAACCATAAGAGCCTGTTCGCCCTCATAATCTGTTCCGATATCAGATTTTTCAAATGAGACGGTAAAATCATCCGTGGTCAGACGTAGATTTTTACCGGAACTTGCCGAACTCTGCGGAACCACATACTGAGCCGCATAGTAGGCACCGGCTGCAACCGCAACTGCAACGATGAAAACAAGTACCCGGAGGGCAACATGGATCTCTTTGGCACAGCCAAGTGCAAAGAGCAGAAATGCTCCAAACAAAGCAGACACAAAGAGCAGAATCTGTACAGTCATGACAGAACCCGGGATAAAGAATCCTCCTACGGCTCCTCCAAGATAAAAAATACAAGGTACAATAAATGCCGGCACGCTGTTCCTGCGGTGAGTAATTAATACCACAAGACCACCGATCAGGAAGCAGACTGCAAGTACCATACCGGCAATTCCTGTCAGTCCCGGCGTATGTATAAAGGTAGTAAAGATACCTGAATCATAAGCCTGGTAAGCAAGAAAAGCGGCGCATAGGATCGATACAATTCCAATCAGAACACGGAAACCACCGAAAACCGGAATTACATCATCAGCTTCCGAGTCATCAGAAGTTTCGTCTTTTATATTCAGCATGGCCTCATAATTGGCCTTCATTTCTTTTTCACGCTCATTCCTTACCGCTTCCGGAGGGATGTTGGAATAGGTCTGTCCTTCCGGTTCTGCCGTTTCTGTTTCAGAAGATTCTTCCTGAACAGATTCTTCCTGAATAGATTCTTCCGAAACAGTTTCTTCTTCAGGTTCTTCCGGAGATGTTTCTGTTTGATCGGCTTCTGCCTGAACCGGCTCTTCCGGAACAGTTTCTTCTGGAGTCATGCTTGTCTGAGCTTCTTCTGCCTGAATTTCTTCTGTCTGGTTAGTTTCTGTCTGAGTTGTTTCATCTGGCTCTTCCGGCTTTACCGGTGCAGGTTTTTTCCTGCGGACAGGTCTGGCAGACTGAAACCGGTCCAGAGTTTCCTGGCTGAATTTCTTTTTGCAGGAATCACATAAAAAATAGCCAGGAGTTTTTTTGCTTTCCCGCAGTTCATTACCACATTTCGGACATTTCATAGCGTTTCTCCCCTTTTCATTTGTATGTCCATCATCTGATGACAGTCACTATATTATACCATCAGTAAATCTTAGTATACCACAATTCTGTGAAAAGAGATTGAATATTTTATAAATATTTTAAGATACGATCACTTTTAAAGGACAGGCCTCGATAGAAGCTGTAAAACATCGTTGTAAAAAAACAGGTTCGCCGTCTGTATGTACGGGAAGGGCACTGGCTGTATGGATGGAAACTTTTTTGCAGCGGAATAAATGGACACCGTGAAATTTTGTATGTTTCCCGAAAAGCGCGAATGGAAGAGTAAGAAGAAGAGCCGAAGCCTTCAGGCCGGATACGACCAGAACATCAAGTTGTCCGTCGTCCGGCCGGGCATCAGGACAAAAATAAAATCCGCCGCCTTCACAAGGGTGGTTCATCACTGCAGCAAACCATCCTTTTGGAAAGGACACCTCTTTTTCATCATCAAGGACGATATGGAAAGGGCAGGTGGATGTAAGTAAAAGCCGGTGAAGCGCAATGACGGCATAGGTAAATTTCCCGAGATGAATCCGGTTCAGTATCCGCTTCCACTTTGAAACAACCGCTTCGTGGCAGATTGCGGCATCGAAACCTATGCCGGCACTGACTGCAAAACGCCGGTGTTTCCCTTCGTATGACATGGTTCCAACGTCCATGTGTACGGTCTGTCCTGGATTCAGGATAATTTCCAGAGCGCGCAGAGGATCATTTGGGATACCAAAGCTGCGGGCAAAATCGTTGCTGGAGCCGGTTGGGATATAACCGAGTGTAACCCGCTCCGGAAAGCAGATCCCGTTAATGACTTCATTCAAAGTGCCGTCTCCGCCGAGAACCACAAGAACACGGGAAGATCCGTCGGAGGTAAGCTCCCGGACATATGTGGTGGCTTGCCTTTGATATTTTGTGAAAAAGGCGGTATAACAGATTTGGCGCTGTTCTAGCTGAGCCTCAACGGTGTGCCAGATTGTGAGTCCTTTTCCAGAGCGGGAGTGCGGATTGATGATAAAAGTGTACATAATTCCTCCTGAAATTTTCTGAAATAAAAACCGCCTTCGGAGAATGGCAGAAACAGCCGGATCTCCGAAGGCAGAAATAAAATCAGTGCATATTATCTGTCAGAACGAGGCATCGCCCATGCCTGATGATCAGTATGTAACAGCTGGTGGGCACGGTGAGACAGCGGCTGTCCCATAAAGTCCGCATACAGCTTCTGTACATCAGGATTTTCGTGGGAAAAACGAAGTGGTGCATTCTTGTCCAGGAAGTAGAGGCTCTGTCCTCTTTCGTAGGCAAGTTCTTCGCCATCGTGGATGATCTGTCCGCCTCCGCCTACACAGCCGCCAGGGCATGCCATGACTTCCACGAAATCATAATGGACTTCTCCGCGTTCGATCTGCTGCAGCAGACGTCTTGTATTTCCAAGTCCGCTTACAACAGCAGCTTTCACAACGGCATCGCCAATCTGGATTTCAGCTGATTTCACGCCTTTTCCGTCATTGCGCACAGCCTTAAATGCATCCGGATCCGCATTTCTTCCGGTTACAAGATAGTAAGCGGAACGAAGAGCAGCTTCCATAACACCGCCTGTTACACCAAAGATAACGCCGGCGCCTGTATATTCTTTCATCAGTCTGTCAAATTCCCGATTCTCAAGAGAATGCGGCGGAATGTGGGCAGAACGGATCATGCGCGTCAGCTCACGTGTGGTCAGAACCACATCGGTATCATGACCGGCGTATTCTTCATAGAAAAGCTCCATATTGCGCTCTCCTTTTTTCGCGACGCAAGGCATGATGGAAATTGTAAAAATACGATCCGGACTTACATTGATGGAATCTGCAAAGTAAGTCTTCATCACTGCGCCAAACATCTGCTGAGGAGATTTGGCTGTGGAAAGCTGAGGCACCAGATGCGGGAACTGGGATTTGATGAAACGGATCCATCCAGGACAGCAGGATGTAAACATCGGACGTAATTTCGTCTCTCCTTTAGTAAAACGTTCCAGAAATTCATTTCCCTCTTCCATGATCGTAAGATCGGCGGAGAAGCTGGTGTCAAACACATAGTCAACTCCGATCTTGTGAAGAGCATCAGCGATTTTGTTGACTGTAGCATCTTCACGTGAAAGACCAAGAGCCTCGCCCCATGCAGTACGGACAGCCGGAGCGATCTGTGCTACTGTGATTGTGTCTTTATCTGCAATTGCATCCCAGACTTTTTCTGTATCGTCGCGCTCGCGCAGAGCACCAACCGGACAATGAGTAATACACTGTCCGCAGAGGGAACAGTCTGCTTCTTCAATCTTACGGCCGCCTGATACATTGACTGTAGAGCGGGAGCCGGTTCCTTCCAGATCCCAGATGTGCAGGCTCTGAACCTTGTCACAGATCTGGATACAGCGCATACATTTGATACATTTTGCGGAATCCCGAATCAGCGGGAAATCCTTGTTCCATGGCTGGCGTTCGATACGCTCGCCGAATGGAAGCTCCAGAATATTCAGGTCGTTGGCAATCTTCTGAAGAGAACAGTTGCCGCTGCGGACACAGGTCGCGCATTTGCAGTCATGCTGGGAAAGAATGAGCTGCACGGTATTACGGCGGTCCGCACGTACCTTCGGGCTGTTTGTATAAAGAACCATGCCTTCCTGAACAGTGTTGTTACAGGAGGTGATCAGGCGGTCCTTACCTTCCATTTCTACTACGCAGACACGGCAGGCAGCGATTTCGTTGATATCTTTCAGATAACAGAGTTTCGGAATGATGATTCCGTTTTGAGCTGCCGCATCCATAATCGTGGTACCTTCCGGTACACAGATTTCTTTATTGTCGATTTTAAGATTTACCATACTTTCTCGCGGCCTCCTTTAAATATTCCAAAACCAAAGTGGTCGCAGCGCAGGCAGCGGTTTGCCTCCTGCTGTGCTTCCTGACAGGTCATGCATTGTTCTACACCGTCAAAGTCGTGGATACGCTCACAGGCTTCCCGCTCAGGAAGCTCAACACGTCCGCACGGTACACGGTCATCCAGATTCGGCTCCGGAATCTCGACATCACAAGTGATTTCGTGATGGTATCCCAGATATTCATCAATATTTGCGGCAACAACCTTTGCGGCCGCGATCGCGCGGATTACGGTAGCAGGACCGGTAGCGCAGTCTCCGCCGGCAAAAACTCCAGGAAGATTGCTGAATCCGCCGAATTTTTCAGCCATGATTTTTCCTCTTTCTACAGGAAGCCCGGCTTTTTCAAAATGTTCTGTTTCAATGTTCTGCCCAATGGCAACGATCAGGGTTGTACATGGAACAAACTCATCCGGAAGTCCGGACGGTTTGACACTTGCGCGTCCTCCTTTGATCTGGCTGATCATCTGCGGTGTCACATAGATACCGCGGATATGTCCGTTTTCATCCGTCTCGATGCGGGAAGGAGCGCGTAATGTGCGGATTTCCACGCCTTCTGCAATGGCACCTTCAATTTCGGCCGGAAGCGCAGTCATGTCTGCGGTACGGCGGCGGTACAGGATGCTGACTTTTTTCGCACCAAGTCTGACAGCAGAACGAACAGCGTCCATGGACACATTTCCGCCTCCGACAATGGCAACTTCCTGTCCGGTAAGATCCGGGTTAATACCTTTTCCTACATCACGGAGGAAACGGACTGCGGACATTACGCCCTCGGCGTCCTCGCCTTCGATGCCGAGTTTTTTATCTGTGCTGGCTCCGATAGTGATCAGGACTGCATCGTAGGAAGCGCGCAGTTCCTGTACGGTGATGTCCTGCCCGATACGGAGACCGTATTTTACTTCGACGCCGGTATCAAGAATTGCCTGAATGTCTTCGTTGAGACGGTCTTTCGGAAGACGGTAGTTTGGAATACCATAACGGAGCATACCGCCAAGTTCCGGAAGCATCTCATATACAGTTACCTGATGTCCCATAAGCTGCAGATAGTATGCGGCACTTAATCCTCCAGGGCCGCCTCCGATGACTGCGACAGTCTTTCCGGTGGAAGGAGCGCATTCCGGCGGAGGTACCTTTCCGGAATAGTCCGCAGCCATCCGCTTCAAACCGCGAATATTGACAGCATCATCGACCATATTACGGCGGCATCTTGCCTCACACGGATGTTCGCAGATAAATCCGCACGTGGTCGGGAACGGATTGTCTTTCCGGATCAGCCGGATAGCATCGGCGTAGCGTCCTTCGCGTACGAGAGCGATATAGCCCGGGATGTCAACGTGGGCAGGACAAAGTGCAACACATGGAACAGGCTGGTTGTAGGTACATGTACAACGTCCGTTCCGGATATGCTCTTCATAGTCTTCACGATAACCGATCAAGCCTTTATAAACCATATTGGCAGCTTCATATCCGATGGCACAGTCCGCGGTCTCCATAATTGAACGGGCGGTACGCTCCATCAGGTCAAGGGTTTCCATTGTAGCCTTTCCATTCAGAACATCTGTGATCAGATGTTTCAACTGTAAAAGACCAATACGGCATGGTACACATTTGCCGCATGTCTGAGCATGGCACAGTTCGAGGAACGCCCTCGAGATATCTACAGGGCAGAGTCCCGGCGGGCTTGCTTCAATCCGCCGCTCTAAATCTTTGTATAATCCCTCAACGACCAGCTGCGCTTTGCTCGGGGTAGGGAGTTCTAGTCTGCTCATATCTTTTCACCTCACAATTTCATTTTACGAATCACGTATACTTTTATTTTACAACATGTCAGAAAAATACACAATAGAAGTTAAAAAATAGACAATGAAATTGGGAGGAATGTACAAAACATAGAAAATGCCTATAAATGAAGAAATATATCAGGATAACCGATTTGATTTTGCAGGGGGCCGGGGATATAATAAAAGCATCAAAGGTAAACAGTTACCAAAGTAAGAATTACAAATTCCCTTCTAAAATGAAAAGACCTTTCAGAAACGCTTATCTGAAAGGTTTTTGCCATTTCTAAACTGTTTTGTTCCCTGACGGGAAGCGAAACCACACTATTTCAGAACACTGTCCAGATATTTCCCGAGTGAACGCTCCATATTTCCGTCAAAGTCTGTATTTCCGTCCCGCAGACACCATTCAAAGACATTTCCGATGACAATCATCCGGATATCGGTGGAGATCTCATCCAGGGACAGGCTGGCAGATACAGTGCCGGCTTCCAGTGCACGAGCCAGGTAATCCGTTACTGTTACGATCGGATAAGGCCGCTTTGTGCGGATGGCCGGATTTAGAGCCTGGTTTTTTGGCGTGTAATAGTTGGATATAAAAGCGACACCGAGCTCTTTGCAGTAGCTGACATAATTAAGATAGACAAGAATGATTGCCCTTTTTGCCTCGGCGGCATTTTCCGGGAGTTCCAGACAGTCCGGATCGATCGTAGGCTGTTCTTCTATATAATAGGAAAGCAGGTCATCTTTTGTTTTAAAGTGATGATAAAAGCTTCCGTTGGATACGCCTGCTTCTTCACAGATGTTTTTGATGGAGAGTGCATCGTACCCTTTCCTCTGAAGAATACTCTTCGCGGCGGAAAAGATCCGGTTTTTCGTTTCAAGAGATTTTTGCTGCTGCTTTGACAGAGTCTGTCCGTTCGTTTCTTTCATAATCAGTGCCCTCCTTATCATCCAAAATATAACATAGGAAGAGTCAGATTTCAAGAAAAACAGAGCAAACTCTGTTTTTATGAAGTTGCGCAGAAAAAGACCTTCCGCTATAATGACAGGGAAGTACTTTTTTGGAAAGGAATCAAAAAATGGATATTATTCAGAAGATTACGGCAGAACTGAATGTAAAAAAATGGCAGGTCGAAGCGGCAGTCGGACTGATTGATGAAGGAAACACGATCCCGTTTATTGCAAGATACAGAAAAGAAGCAACTGGAACACTGGATGACGAGCAGCTCAGAAAACTCCATGAGAGACTTACTTATCTTCGGAATCTGGAGGAGAAGAAAGCGCAGGTGCTCTCAAGTATCGAGGAGCAGGGAAAGCTTACCGAAGAACTGAAAGCTCAGATTCAGGAGGCGCAGACCCAGGTGGCGGTGGACGATCTGTACCGTCCGTACCGTCCGAAAAGAAGAACGAGGGCGACAATCGCAAAAGAAAAAGGACTGGAGCCGCTTGCGGCGCTTCTCCTTTTACAGAAGTTGAAAGAGCCGGCGATTGAGGCGGCCAAAGCCTATGTATCGGAGGAAAAGAATGTTGCCTCCCCTGAAGAGGCACTTGCCGGCGCACAGGACATTCTGGCTGAGATGATCTCCGATGAGGCAAAATACCGGACGAGAATCCGGAAGATGACGTTCCAGAAAGGAAAGATTGTTTCAGAGGCAAAGGATGAAAAGCAGGAATCGGTCTATGAGATGTACTATGAGTTTGAGGAAGCAGCATCCAGGATTGCCGGTCATAGAATTCTGGCTCTGAACCGGGGAGAAAAAGAAAAAATTCTGACGGTCAGAATGGAAGCGCCGGAAGAAGAAATCCTCCGCTATCTGGAAAAACAGATTATTCATGGGGATAATCCATATACAGAACCTGTATTAAAAGAGGCGGTCAAGGACAGCTACAGTCGTCTGATTGCGCCGGCCATTGAGAGGGAAATCCGCAATGAACTTACGGAAAAGGCGGAGGACGGGGCCATTGCTGTGTTCGGGAAAAATCTGACACAGCTTCTTATGCAGCCTCCGATTACAGGACGGGTTGTGCTTGGCTGGGATCCGGCATTCCGGACCGGATGTAAACTTGCGGTTGTGGATCCGACCGGAAAAGTGATCGGAACGACAGTGATTTATCCGACAGCGCCGACTACCCCTGCCAAAATCAAGGCATCCAAGGACCTGCTCAAAAAGATTATTCCGAAGTATCATATCAGCCTGATTTCTCTTGGAAACGGAACAGCATCCAGAGAATCGGAACAGTTTATTGTGGAACTGTTAAAAGAAATCCCGGAAGAGCACGTACAGTATGTGATTGTAAATGAGGCGGGAGCATCAGTGTACTCCGCAAGCAAGCTGGCATCGGAAGAATTTCCGAATTTTGATGTGGGACAGAGAAGTGCCGCGTCAATTGCAAGAAGGCTTCAGGATCCGCTTGCAGAACTTGTAAAGATTGATCCAAAATCCATCGGGGTCGGCCAGTACCAGCATGATATGAACCAGAAAAAGCTGACGGAAGCGCTGAATGGCGTGGTGGAAGACTGTGTCAACAAGGTCGGTGTAGATTTGAATACGGCATCTGCTCCGCTTTTATCCTATATTTCCGGTATCTCAAACACAATCGCAAAAAATATTGTGGCTTACAGAGAAGAAAACGGAAGATTTACAAACAGAAAGCAGCTTTTAAAGGTGCCGAAACTTGGACCGAAGGCATATGAGCAGTGTGCGGGATTTATGCGGATCGAAGGCGGGGATAATCCGTTTGACAGGACAAGCGTCCATCCGGAATCCTACGAAGCGGCAGAAAAACTTCTGAAAAAGCAGGGATTCACAACAGAGGATTTAAAAGCAGGAAATCTTGCAGCCCTTCCGGCCACCATCCGCGACTACCGGAAACTGGCAGAAGAGCTTGGAATCGGTGAGATCACTCTGCATGATATTGTAAAAGAGCTGGAAAAGCCGGCCAGAGATCCAAGAGAAGAGATGCCGAAACCGATTCTCAGGACCGACGTTCTGGAAATGAAAGACTTAAAAGAAGGGATGGTTCTGAAAGGAACGGTTCGCAATGTCATTGACTTCGGGGTGTTTGTGGATATCGGCGTTCATCAGGATGGTCTGGTACATATTTCCGAAATCACCGACAAAAAGTTTATCAAACATCCGTTGGAAGCGGTCAGTGTGGGTGATATCGTGGATGTTAAAGTACTGAGTGTGGACCTCAAGAAAAAACGGATTCAGCTTACTATGAAAGGAATCCGGTAAAGAATGCTGCTTACCCAGAATGTAAAAGACAAAAAGGTATTGAATTTTCCAAAAGACTGTTCTATACTAAATGTTAACAGGAAAAAATTCTTCGGGGTCGGGTGAAAGTCCCAACCGGCGGTGAAAGTCCGCGACCTGCCATTGGCAGCTGATCCGGTGCAATTCCGGAACCGACAGTACAGTCTGGATGAGAGAAGAAATGTACGAATCGTCAGATATCTGTATCTGAAGCAGAGCATCAAACCCCGGAACATATGGTTCCGGGGATTTTTTTGTACATTCCCATTTCCATAAGGGAAACTTTATGGCAGGAAGAGTTTCTTTTCTGAATTGAGTCTATCATTCAAAAAAAGGAGAGAAGAAACATGGAAAACACGCAGAAAAACACACAAATAAGAAGAAGAAGCAGTACGAAAGTCAGATCGATGGCCCAGGTCGGCATGCTTGCAGCGGTAGCTACCGTCCTGATGCTTTTTGAATTTCCGCTTCCTTTTGTACCGAGCTTTTACAAACTGGATATCAGTGAAATTCCGGTCCTTCTTGGAACATTTGCGATGGGTCCTGTGGCGGGAGTTATGACAGAATGTATCAAGATTCTTCTGAATTTCGTGATTAATGGGACTACAACAGGCGGTGTGGGAGAGATCGCAAACTTCCTGATCGGATGCAGTCTCTGTGTGCCGGCGGGTCTGATTTATCAGAAGATGCACACAAAAAAGGGAGCGGTGATCGGACTTGCAGCAGGAACAGTATTCATGACGCTGATCGGATGCGTGCTCAATGCCTATATCCTGCTTCCGACCTATGCTGCAGCATTTGGAATGCCGCTTGATACGATTGTTCAGATGGGGCATGCATTGAATCCGGCAATTGACGGAGTTGCAACTTTTGTGATCCTTGCAGTGGCACCGTTTAATCTGATCAAGGGTATTCTGGTATCGGCAATTCTGCTTTTGATCTATAAGAAAGTCAGTCCGGTCCTCCATAGAGTAAATGAGTAAAAATGACAGAAAATTACTAAACCGAAACCTCTGCTGTGCGCAGAGGTTTTTCTGATCCTGGAAAAATCAGGAGATTCTTCGCAAACTTGCTGTTGTAACCGCGGACAGGATGCGTTATAATTTCAATATTCGGAAATATGGAGGAATACAGATGAAACCAAGTTTTGAAGTGAAAATGACACAGGAAGCACTTTTTGAATTTCTTATGTTTCATACATATCACGGGATCAAGGGAATTTTATACCTCGTAGTGGGAGTTGCCTGCTGGATCGGTGCGATTATAAGTTTTGCGATGGGCAGGGTTTCCTGGGGGCTGGGGCTTGTGTTTGTTTTTGCAACTCTTTTGTTTGTTGTACCATCGATCTTAAAGTTCAGTGCAGCCAGTCAGTTAAAGAAAAGTAAAATCTACAGCACGCCGATCCGCTATACGCTGGAAAAAGACGGGCTCAGAGTAGAGCGTGCCGGAAAAAATAAAATCACTCCGTGGAAAGATATGTACCGCGTTATGATGACACCGAATCTGGTGGCGATTTATCAGACACCGTATGCGGCATTTATTTTCCCGAACAGTGATATCGGACCGCAGATGGATCCTCTGAAGAAGACATTGCGGACATTGTTCCCGGAGGAGCTGATTGAGGATAATTCCGGTAAGATCCTTCCGTTTCTGTTTTCAAGAAAGAAGAAAAAGAAAAAATAGGGAGGAGACACTATGGTAAGAGAGACATATTCAGAGCAGGAGACGTTTGAGCTCGGAAAAGAAATCGGCGAATCGGCCCAAAGCGGAGATGTCTTTACTCTGGAAGGGGATCTTGGCGTCGGCAAGACGATTTTTACAAAAGGGCTTGCGTACGGACTTGGAGTATGTGAGGATGTTGTAAGTCCGACCTTTACGATCGTGCAGGAATACGAAGACGGGCGTCTTCCGTTCTATCATTTTGACGTGTACCGGATTGGAGACGTGGAAGAGATGGATGAAATCGGATATGAAGATTACATTCACGGTGAAGGCGTATGTCTGATTGAGTGGGCGAATCTGATTGAGGAGATTCTACCGGAAACAAGAATCCGGATCGTGATTGAAAAAGATCTGGAAAAAGGATTTGATTACAGAAAAATTTCTATCAATAAACTGGAGGGATAATAATGTCAAAGATTATATTAACAGGGGACAGACCGACTGGAAAGCTTCATGTCGGACATTACGTCGGTTCTCTGAAAGGGAGAGTAGAGCTTCAGAATTCGGGAAAATATGATGAAGTGTTTATCATGATTGCGGATGCTCAGGCTCTGACAGACAATGCGGACAATCCGGAGAAGGTGCGCCAGAATATTATTGAGGTTGCGCTTGATTACCTTTCCTGCGGACTGGATCCGGAAAAAGCAACGCTTCTGATTCAGTCACAGATTCCGGAGCTTTGTGAGCTTTCCTTTTATTATATGAATCTGGTAACCGTATCAAGGCTCCAGAGAAATCCAACGGTAAAATCCGAAATTCAGATGAGAAACTTTGAGGCGAGCATTCCGGTCGGATTTTTCACCTATCCGATCAGCCAGGCAGCGGATATCACCGCATTTAAGGCAACGACCGTTCCGGTCGGTGAAGACCAGCTGCCAATGCTGGAGCAGACAAAGGAGATCGTGCGGAAGTTTAATTCCGTTTACGGAGAGACGCTGGTAGAGCCGGAAGTTCTGCTCCCATCCAATCAGGCATGTCTGAGACTTCCGGGTACAGACGGAAAGGCAAAGATGAGCAAGTCTTTGCATAACTGTATTTACCTTTCCGACAGTGCGGACGATGTGAAAAAGAAGATTATGAATATGTTTACCGATCCGAACCACCTGAAGGTTTCTGACCCTGGAAAAGTGGAAGGAAATCCGGTATTTATCTATCTGGATGCATTCTGTAAAGACCGTCATTTTGAAGAATTCCTTCCGGAATATGCAAATCTGGATGAACTCAAAGCCCACTATACACGCGGTGGCCTTGGCGATGTGAAGGTAAAACGCTTCCTCAATGAAGTGATCCAGGAGGAACTGGAGCCGATTAGAAAACGGAGAAAAGAATACGAAAAAGACATTCCGGCAATCTACGAGATCCTGAAAAAGGGAAGCGAGAAAGCGGAAGAAGTAGCGGCAAAGACACTCTCTGAAGTGAAGGCTGCCATGAAGATCAATTATTTCGATGATGCCGAGCTGATCAGAGAGCAGGCAGAGCGATTCCAGAAATAGAAGGGGCGTTATTATGCGGATACTGGCACTGGACAGTTCGGGCCTGACAGCAAGTGTGGCTGTTGTGGAAGACGAACAGATCCTGTTTGAATATACGATGAATTATAAAAAGACACACTCTCAGACATTGCTGCCGATGCTTGATGAGGCGGTCCGGATGACCGGACTTTCTCTCGGGTCGGTGGATGCGATTGCTGTGGCAGGAGGGCCGGGGTCTTTTACCGGACTTCGGATCGGTTCTGCGACTGCGAAAGGACTGGGACTTGCACTTGATAAGCCGCTCATCCATGTGCCGACGGTCGATGCCATGGCATACCGAATGTTCGGATGCAGCGGGCTGATCTGTCCGATCATGGATGCAAGAAGAAATCAGGTGTACACAGGAATCTACCGGTTTGAAGAGAAGTTTGAAACAGTAAAAGAGCAGTTGGCGGAGGACATTACCGTCCTTGCCGGAATGCTCAATGAGCTTGGAGAACGCGTTGTATTTCTCGGGGACGGAGTGCCTGTATACCGGGAGAAAATTGAGGAGACAGTAAAAGTGCCGTATGTTTTTGCACCGCCTCATATGTGCAGGCAGAGTGCGGCGGCAGTCGGCGCGCTTGGACTGGTTTATGCGAAAGAGGGAAAGACAGAGCATGCGCGGGATCACAAACCGGACTATCTCAGGATGTCCCAGGCGGAGAGGGAGAGACTGGAACGAGAAAAGGAACAACAACATGATTGCCCGTAAGGCCAATGAAGAAGATGCAGCCCGGATTGCAGAGATAGAACGGGCTGTTTTTTCTGATGCGTGGAGTGAAGATGCAGTCCGGGAGACGATGTGCCAGAAAACGGCGGAAATCTACGTGGCAGAGGATAGGAAAACAATTGTCGGGTACATTGTGATTTATACAGTACTTGATGAAAGTGAAGTTGTTCGGATTGCCGTTGACGCCGGATTCAGGGAAAGAGGAACAGGAGGCTTTCTTCTTGACACCGTAATTTCAGAAGGTGCATTGAAAGGAACTGCCGTATGGCATCTTGAAGTCCGGAAAAGTAATATGGCAGCACGCGCCCTCTATCAAAAGAAGGGGTTCCGGGATGTCGGAATCCGAAAAGGATTTTACGATAATCCGAAAGAGGATGCGGTTCTGATGACAAGAAGTCTGGAAACCGTTTCCGGTGTACAGGAAGAACGGGACAGACTATAATAAAGGCGTAACAAAAGCGAAACGAAAGTGGAGGGATTTGTATGCGCCGCTATACGATGAAAGAAAGAAGAGAAACAGAAACGATTTTCTGCAACGGGTGTGGAAAAGAAATCAAGATAAAGGATGGCGTAATACGGGAAGGGCTTATTTCTGTAGAAAAAAGATGGGGATATTTTTCTAATAAGGACAACGAGGTGCACCGTTTTGATCTTTGCGAGGAATGCTATGACAGGATGGTTTCGCAGTTTGTGATTCCGGTGGAGAAGGAAAATGAAGTCTGACCAGACAGTCCCCTCTCGGTATGCAGCTGTTCTTTACTGAGAATAAAAGACTTGCTCTTTTTGTGGAAGAAAAGTCAATGATAGGACAGTTAGGAGAGAAAAAATGCTGGATGTTTGTTTGTTGGGAACCGGCGGCATGATGCCGCTCCCATATCGCTGGCTGACGTCACTGATGATGCGCTATAATGGAAGCAGTATTCTGATCGACTGCGGAGAGGGAACACAGATAGCGATCAAAGAAAAAGGATGGAGTTTTAAGCCGATTGATGTGATCTGCTTTACTCATTTTCATGGAGATCACATCAGCGGGCTTCCCGGACTTCTGCTTACCATGGGGAATGCGGACAGGCAGGAGCCCCTCACCTTGATCGGGCCGAAAGGGCTGGAACGGGTAGTGAATGCACTGCGCATTATTGCACCGGAACTACCTTTTGAGCTGCGTTTTATGGAAATCACAGAGGCGCAGCAGACGTTTGAGATGGAAGGATATCGGATCCGTGCATTCCGGGTGAATCATAACGTGACCTGTTACGGCTATACGATCGAGATTGACAGGGCCGGAAGATTTGATGTAGAACGTGCCACGAGTCAGGAGATTCCTCAGAAATTCTGGCGTTTTCTCCAGAAGGGGGAGACCATCGAGGACGGAGACCGGATTTACACACCGGACATGGTGCTTGGACCACCGCGGAAAGGGATCAAACTTACATATTGTACCGATACACGGCCGACAAAGTCGATCCGGGAGAATGCCGAAGGCTCGGATCTGTTTATCTGCGAGGGAATGTACGGTGAGCCGGAGAAGGCGAAAAAGGCAGTGGAATATAAGCATATGACCTTTTACGAGGCGGCGAAACTTGCCAGGGAGGCAGATGTAAAAGAGATGTGGCTGACGCATTACAGCCCGTCGCTGACAAGACCGGAAGAATACATGGACGAAGTACGGAAGATTTTTCCTTACGCAAAGGCGGGAAAAGACCGGATGAGTGTGGATCTGGATTTCCCGGAATCGTAGTGGAGGTAGGAAGATGAGCGAAGAAAAAGATATTACAATACTTGCAATAGAAAGCTCCTGTGATGAGACAGCCGCGGCAGTTGTGCGAAATGGAAGAGAAGTTCTTTCCAACATCATTTCCTCTCAGATTGACCTGCATAAGCTGTACGGAGGAGTTGTGCCGGAAATTGCTTCCAGAAAACATATAGAGAAAATCAACCAGGTAATCGAAGAGGCACTTTCTGAAGCAAAGTGTACCCTGAATGATATTGACGCGGTAGCGGTGACATACGGACCGGGACTTGTCGGAGCACTGCTTGTGGGAGTGGCTGAAGCGAAGGCGATTGCCTACGCCAGAAACCTTCCTCTGATCGGAGTGCACCATATTGAAGGGCATATCTCAGCAAACTATATTGAGAATAAAGAATTGGAACCACCGTTTCTGTGTCTGGTGGTATCCGGAGGGCATACACATCTTGTATGTGTGGAAGACTATGGAAAATATAAAATTCTCGGAAAAACGAAGGATGATGCGGCAGGGGAAGCGTTTGACAAAGTAGCCCGTGCCATTGATCTTGGCTATCCGGGAGGCCCGAAAATCGACAAGCTTGCAAAAGAGGGAGATCCGAATGCTATTGAATTTCCAAGAGCGCATGTCGGAGACTCGGTATACGACTTCAGTTTCAGCGGAGTAAAATCTGCAGTGCTTAATTATATCAATGGGTGTAAAATGAAACAGATTGAATATAATCGGGCAGATATTGCGGCATCCTTCCAGAAAGCGGTGACCGATGTGCTGGTAGACCATGCCATGATCGGAGTCGAAAACTATGGATTGAAGAAACTGGCAATTGCAGGCGGCGTCGCATCCAATTCTGCTCTGCGCGCAGCTATGGGCCAGGCATGTCAGGAAAGAGGAATCGAATTTTACCATCCTTCTCCGATTCTCTGCACGGATAATGCGGCTATGATCGGGGCAGCAGGATACTATGACTATAAAAACGGGATTCGAAGCGGATGGGATCTCAATGCAGTGCCAAATCTGAAACTGGGAGAGCGTTAGAAAGCAGGAGGAGCCATGAAAGCAAAAGGGATTGCGGTCGTGCTTGCGGCAGGACAGGGAAAAAGAATGGGCGGAACCATTCAAAAGCAGTATATGGATTTATGCGGGAAACCTGTACTTTATTATACATTGAAGGCGTTTGAAGAATCAGAAGTGATCGATCAGGTCATACTTGTATTAGGAAAAGAAGAAAAAGACCAGGTAAGAGAATCAATTGTAGACTTTTATGGATTCCAGAAAGTGACTCAGATTACAGAAGGCGGAAAAGAACGGTATGATTCTGTCTGGAATGCGCTTCAGATAGTTGACAAGATGGAAGATAAGGAAGAGAGCTATGTATTTATCCATGACGGAGCCAGACCTCTTGTAGACGATTCTATATTAAAACGTACCTATGAAGAGGTGAGACGAAGCGGGGCATGTGTAGCGGGAATGCCGGTAAAAGACACGATCAAAATTGTTAATGAGAATCTGGAAACAGAAGAAACACCTGACAGAAAAAAGATGTGGATGATACAGACACCACAGGTTTTCAAGGCGCCGCTGATTATAGAAGCATATCGGAGGATGATGGCTGTCCCGCACAGTCATGTGACAGATGATGCCATGGCTGTGGAAATGGTGATGAAGCACCCTGTAAAGATGGTGGAAGGATCCTATAAAAATATTAAAATAACAACGCCGGAAGATCTGAAAATTGCGAAAGTGTTTTTAAAATAAAACGTGTTTGCGCCCTGAGAAAAAAGACATTTTCAGGCCGGAAAAGAAAGTTGCAAAATATGTAAATTATTTGTTGACAAGGAGAATCACTTCTGATAGAATAATCATTGTTCGCTGAGCGAACAGAAAATGTTTGTAAATACGGCAGTATGGAGAGGTATCGAAGTGGTCATAACGAGGCGGTCTTGAAAACCGTTTGTCCGCAAGGGCGCGTGGGTTCGAATCCCACCCTCTCCGCTTTATACAGACAGTCCTGGAGAAATACCCAAGAGGCTGAAGGGGCTCCCCTGGAAAGGGAGTAGGTCGTTAATAGCGGCGCGAGGGTTCAAATCCCTCTTTCTCCGTTTCGCAGGAATAAAAATGTCAAAAAAACTCTTGACATTACGCAACTGCGATGGTAAAATAAACAAGCTTACACTGCTGATGCAGAAAAGCGGAATCACAACAGCTTGCTGACGAGCACGGTTGAAAAATAAAAAAAGTGCTTGACAGAAACGAACGGATGTGATAATCTAATATAGCTGTCGCGAGAGAGCGGCAACGAAAACAAAGAACTTTGATAACTGAACAATAGACAACGATCCCTGAAAATTCATGAGAATTATTCAGA
>NZ_JACJKH010000080.1 GCF_016900655.1 Drancourtella massiliensis | reverse complement strand
TACTTTGTATTCATGGTCATATTTACGTGCCACTTTGAATGCCTCCTTATTCTCTTGGTTTTATTATGAAATCCTTGAGAATAAGCTGTCAACTTTTTTTATACCACACCATTTGTCTGGGCGCGGCTCTCCTTGTGGGATTGCCGCTTTTCTTTTTGCTCAAAGGCAGCGCGGGGACGACCCTTGCAGCTATGGCAATGATTGTCGTTATGCTGCCCTGTTTCCTCTTTGCCATGTATGAACGACACGGGCAGCCCCTTGAAGTCGTGGTAAAGAACATCATTCAGACAAAGTTTACCCGTCCAAAGGAACGCCCTTATCAGACGGAAAACTTCTATGCCGTTTTGGAACGGCAGCGAAAACTTGAAAAGGAGGTATCGGCTATTGTCAAAGGCACAGGCGCAAAAGGCGCGGGAAACCGCCGCAGGAACAAAGCGTAAATTATCCCGCGCCGAACAGAAACAGATTGCCGCCCTTATAAGACAGGCAAAGGGCGACGGGAAAGCGCATACCGCGCAGCAGACCATTCCCTACTTGCAGATGTACCCGGACGGGATTTGCAGGATTACGGAAAAGAAATACAGCAAAAGCGTTGTGTTTGAGGATATTAACTATCAGCTTGCACAGGCGGACGACAAGACCGCTATCTTTGAAAATTGGTGCGACTTTCTGAATTACTTTGACGCTTCCGTTTCGGTGCAGCTCTCTTTCATCAATCAAGGGACGCAGCGCGGCGAAGCGGAAAAGGCTATCGACATTCTGGTGTGGTATAAAAAAAGTTGACAGCTTATTCTCAAGGATTTCATAATAAAACCAAGAGAATAAGGAGGCATTCAAAGTGGCACGTAAATATGACCATGAATACAAAGTAC
>NZ_JACJKH010000079.1 GCF_016900655.1 Drancourtella massiliensis | reverse complement strand
CACATCCATCCCCTTTGAATGGATGGCTGTGATCTGTGCCGGGTTGGAAAACCAGGAATCAAAAAGGACATAATCAGCCTTTAGTCCTGCACTGAGAGCAGTATCCAACAAGGCCATCATTGCTTCAGGTGCTTTTGTCTGGGCAAGCTTGCGCCTTTTTCCTGCAATGGTTCTGTTATCAAAGTTCTTTACCGGACCGATAATATTTGCTTCTTTTGCAGATGCTAACAGACAGCTGTTTACCGGGATCAGTGTATTTCCGTCACTCCAGCTTAATGTAAGCATCCGAAACCCTTTTTTGAAATGCATATCGGTGTGGTCGAATACTTTTGATCCCAGTTCTGTTTTCTTGCAGCTGGTTCGACTAAAAAGGCTGTCATCAACAATGAACACATTTTTCCTGCTATCGTCCGTTAGATCTTTGAGATCATTATTGACGATATCAGCAGCCAGAAGAGAAGTAAAACGGAGCCAGTTTGTTTTTGCCGAATTTAGGAACCGATAAAAAGTGTTCTTTGAAAAATCTTCCTTAAAAGAGCCAGTTCGTTGCTGCATATACATGCTTCTTCCGACAAAAATGTTGCTGAGCTTGTAGCGGAGCAGAGAAACAGGTGAAACACCTTTTTCTTTCATCCCATTGCATTTGGCGAGAAGCTTGCCGACATGATGCCTGGAAAAAAATCTCTGAACACAATCAATTAACTCGTTCTCATCGCAATAGTTTTGTGGTATACTGGACATGGCATAAATCTCCTTTGTATAGATGGTTTTTCGTCAATTCCATTATACCAAACGGGACAGGTTTATGCCTTTTTTATTGGCTGAAATATTGAATTTTCAAGGTTCAACACACCGTATTGGTGTGGGAAGTTTTAGT
>NZ_JACJKH010000078.1 GCF_016900655.1 Drancourtella massiliensis | reverse complement strand
AGATAAAAGCAAGCCAGTCCTTGCGATTTGCTTTATTCCTTACGCAAACGATTTTCGCCGGAATAGGATTCTCTTTTCCTACCATGACGTCAACAGAAAGCAGATACTTTGATCGGCCACGGCGTTTTTTGTTCCTGGAATAGACCTCTTTGATGTTCAACTGTTCACCACAGTACGAATACTTGATGCGGCTGCTTTTCTTAATCATAGCGATCACATCCATATCTTTTGAATGGATGGCTGTGATCTGTGCCGGGTTGGAAAACCAGGAATCAAAAAGGACATAATCAGCCTTTAGTCCTGCACTGAGGGCAGTATCCAACAAAGTCATCATTGCTTCTGGTGCTTTTGTCTGAGCAAGCTTACGCCTTTTTCCTGCAATAGTCCTATTATCAAAGTTCTTTACCGGACCGATAATATTTGTTTCTTTTGCAGATGCTAAGAGGCAGCTGTTTACCGGAATCAATGTGTTTCCATCACTCCAGCTTAAAGTAAGCATCCGAAAACCTTTTTTGAAATGCATATCGGTATGGTCAAATACTTTTGATCCCAGTTCTGTTTTCTTACAACTGGTTCGACTAAAAAGGCTATCATCAATGATGAACACATTTTTCCTGTTATCATCTGTTAGAGCTTTGAGATCATTATTAACGATATCCGCAGCAAGAAGAGAAGTAAAACGGAGCCAGTTTGTTTTTACCGAATTAAGGAACCGGTAAAAAGTGTTCTTTGAAAAACCTTCCTTAAAGGAACCGGTCCGCTGCTGCATATACATACTTCTTCCGACAAAAACGTTGCTGAGTTTGTAACGAAGGAGAGAAACAGGTGAAACGCCTTTTTCTTTCATCCCATTACATCTGGCAAGAAGCTTGCTGACA
>NZ_JACJKH010000077.1 GCF_016900655.1 Drancourtella massiliensis | reverse complement strand
CGAAGGATCTCCTTATTTGTCATCATCGCTTTTTCCTCTCTTTTTATCAAGTTATTTTCATTGCAACTGAAGCTGCCTGCAGCAATTACGGTTCTTTTTTATAAATGCTCTGTCCTAACCGTACGGATTTGAATCAAAATACGGTTAAAAATAGCGATTGCTCTATTTCAGAGGTATTTCTTCCGATTTGAATACGGTTATCTTATTCTGAATACACACTTGTAACCGTACCAGACCGTTTAAAACTACCGCTGTATCACCAACAAACTTGCTCATAACCGTATTCGGCACGAATGAACTACGGCTCTGAACCCAAGCATCTTATTTTCAACCGTAGCAAGGTGAAAATCGCAAGGCTGACTCTAACAATACGCCTGTTCCCCGGACATTAATAGCCCAGTTCCTCGTGAATCAACAGGATTTCAAACTCGCTTCCTGTCGGTTTTCCCCACAAAACAGAAAGACCCCGGCAGATCCGGTCCGGACTGCTACAGTCATAACAGCGGTCCATGTTTACTGCACAAGGAGTATTGGCTCCGACTCTTCTTGCATTGCGCGGAGCCGCCACATTCCGTGCCCGGTACAACGCGCTGTCATAGTCTTTCTCCAGCTTGTTTTCCCCAATCACCAGATACACCTTCTCGTGACCGTAGAAAATAGACGCCACCCGGTTGCATCGTCCGTCAATGTTGATCATCTCGCCTGTCTCGGCAAGTCCGTTCACCGAAGAGAGGTAGATTTCCGCGGCATTTTCTTTTGCACGCACTTCCGCATCAGTCATGCCCTGCGGCATCCGCAGATGCCAGTAGACCGTGTTGTGCTTTATCCTCTCTCTTTCAAATTCTTTTCTACCTTGTCAAAACTTTTGTTTCCCAAGTGTCTTCCCTCCTTCTGCTTTTGCTCCTGATCTCATTATATCAGAATTCACCCCTTTTTTTCTCTTGTTATTTTCTCACTGAGGGTATATACTGGCCTTACATCAAATCGGGACAGCATTCTTTTGTCCCTTCGGGAATCTTTT
>NZ_JACJKH010000076.1 GCF_016900655.1 Drancourtella massiliensis | reverse complement strand
CGCATTAAACCACTCTTCCTATACGAACGAAGAAGATCTTGAAATCACCACTCTGGAAGACGTCATCTATGTAGGAATGAAAAATGACGTATCTTTTCTCTTTTCCAGTACCCTCAATCTGTACGAACATCAAAGCACCTTAAATCCCAATATGCCGATCCGCGGCCTGTTTTATATGGCACGCATTTACCAGAACTATATCAAGAAACACGGGCTGAATCTTTACAGCACACGACAGATTCCTTTACCCGTACCGGTATATGTGGTATTCTATAATGGACAAAGCGAAGAATCGGAATACCGGGAATTAAACCTTTCAGATTCCTTTATGAAATCTGCATTTGCGGGACAGGCCGCACTGGAATGCCGGGCACTGATGCTCAACATCAATCTTGGGCACAATCAGGAACTTCTCAAAAGCTGTAAAGTTCTATGGGAATACTCCTACTTTATAAATGAAGTACGAGAAAACCAAAAACAGGGGCTTGCCATAGAAACAGCAGTCCGGGAGGCGCAGAAAAGCTGTATCGAAAAGGATATCCTGAAAGAATTCCTGGAGCAAAACAGTGCGGAGGTGAGCGATGTGATCCTGGAAGAATTTGATCAGGAAAAATATGAGGAAGATCTTCGGCGGGAAAGCTGGGAGGATGGCAAAATCGCCGGTATGGCATTTGAAAAGAAAGAACTGCTGGTCAATTTGTACCGTAAACATTTGCTGACTTTGGAACAGGCCGCAGAGGAGTATGGTACAACAGCAGAAGAGTTCCAAAAATTTTTATTGTGATGCCGAAACAATTTGGCATATGTTGATTTATATCACTTCTATTACTATACTGTGAACATGTTCTTTCCCGCCTTTTCCTACAAGGCGGGAGCCATTTCTCATTATCTATTGATTCCATTCTATTTTCAAATCAAAGGAGGCTTCTGCCTATGAAGAAAAAACAAAGAAAAATCACATCTAAAACAAAAAAACGGAACCGGTCCTTGGGAAAACCTGTCAACCGAAAGTACAAAGACACTCTTTTCCGTATGATTTTCCGGGACAGACACAATCTTTTATCCCTCTATAACGCATTAAACCACTCTTCCTATACGAACG
>NZ_JACJKH010000075.1 GCF_016900655.1 Drancourtella massiliensis | reverse complement strand
AAAAGATTCCCGAAGGGACAAAAGAATGCTGTCCCGATTTGATGTAAGGCCAGTATATACCCTCAGTGAGAAAATAACAAGAGAAAAAAAGGGGTGAATTCTGATATAATGAGAGCAGGAGCAAAAGCAGAAGGAGGGAAGACACTTGGGAAACAAAAGCTTTGACAAGGTAGAAAAGAATTTGAAGGAGAGAGGATATCAGGTACGGTGCTTTGACACGGCGCAGGAGGCAGCCCGGTATCTGGATGAGCAGATTGACGGCCGGACAGTTGGCATCGGGGGATCCGTGACAATGGATCAGATAGGAATTTATCCGATGCTGGAAAAACACAATACAGTGTACTGGCATCTGCGGATGCCGCAGGGCATGACTGATGCGGAAGTGCGTGCAAAAGAAAATGCTGCGGAAATCTACCTCTCTTCGGTGAACGGACTTGCCGAGACAGGCGAGATGATCAACATTGACGGACGATGCAACCGGGTGGCGTCCATTTTCTACGGTCATGAGAAGGTGTATCTGGTGATCGGGGAAAACAAGCTGGAGAAAGACTATGACAGCGCGCTGTACCGGGCACGGAATGTGGCGGCTCCGCGCAATGCAAGAAGAGTCGGAGCCAATACTCCTTGTGCAGTAAACATGGACCGCTGTTATGACTGCAGCAGTCCGGACCGGATCTGCCGGGGGCTGTCTGTTTTGTGGGGAAAACCGATAGGAAGCGAGTTTGAAATCCTGCTGATTCATGAGGAACTGGGCTATTAATGTCCGGGAACAGGCGTATTGTTAGAGTCAGCCTTGCGATTTTCACCTTGCTACGGTTGAAAATAAGATGCTTGAGTTCAGAGCCGTAGTTCATTCGTGCCGAATACGGTTGTGAGCAAGTTTGTTGGTGATACAGCGGTAGTTTTACCGGATGAATACGGTTATGAGAAAATTTTTTGAAAATACAGCGGTAGTTTTAAACGGTCTGGTACGGTTAAAAGTGTGTATTCAGAATAAGATAACCGTATTCAAATCGGAAGAAATACCTCTGAAATAGAGCAATCGCTATTTTTAACCGTATTTTGATTCAAATCCGTACGGTTAAGACAGAGCATTTATAAAAAAGAACCGTAATTGCTGCAGGCAGCTTCAGTTGCAATGAAAATAACTTGATAAAAAGAGAGGAAAAAGCGATGATGACAAATAAGGAGATCCTTCG
>NZ_JACJKH010000074.1 GCF_016900655.1 Drancourtella massiliensis | reverse complement strand
ACATGCTACCGTTACCACCGACTGCATCTTCTTCAGAGGATTTTTCTCTCTTGTTTGATAATACTGGTGGATCTCCCTGAATTCACTATTTTTCCCTATCACGGATATCGCCGCTTCATACAGCACGTATCTCAGTCTTTTCCGCCCCCGGTAACTGATATGGCTTTCACCTGCATGTTTCCCGGAGCTGTTCTTTACAATCGCATATCCTGCCAGCTTCTGTACCTGCTTTGGGTCATCAAACCTGCTCAGGTCGCCGACCTCCGCGATAAATCCGCATACCGTTTTCAGCCCGATCCCTTTGATCTCAAGAAGTTTATCTACATAGGGGATTTCTTTGATTTTTTCTTCTATCTTAACCATCAGGTCATCCATGCGTCTGCTGTACTTCTCATAGTCTTCCAACAGATTCCGGATCTCCATGCTTGCCGCTTCTGGTGCCTCCTGGCTCCCAACGCTGTGCTCCGCTGCCGATAACAGGGTCTTTGCCCTCTTCATCCCGACGCCCCTCAGCTTTGCGTTCCGCCAGATCTGATTGATCCCTTCCGCTCCCAATTCTTTTATCTTCATCGGAAGCGGAGCCTCCTGAAGCACCATCATCCCGCTTACTGCATCCAGTTCCCCATAAACGTCTTTATATTCCGGAAAATAGATGCTGATCCATCGTGCGATCCGGTTTCGGATCCTTGTGATCTCTTCCTGTGTCTGAAAACGCAGATTGGAAAGGCTCCGGATCTCTGCATAAACTCCTGTTGGAATATAGGGATAGGAAAAGCGCCCTTCATTTACCAGTGCAGCGATGGTCTTCGGATCTTTGCGGTCATTCTTGTCGGGATTATTGTCGTCCATCTCCTTCGATTTTTTTACATGGTGCGGATTCACATGAACCGGTCTCATTCCGCTGTCCTGCAGGAACTTCCCAAGATTGAACCAGTAATGTCCTGTTGGTTCCATTCCGGGGATTACAGCAGTTTTACCGGCTTTCTCCTTGATATCCTCAACCCATGCCATGAATGTCAGGAATCCGGCTTCATCATTACTGAACGCCAACGGTTTATCAGAAAATTCATAATTGCGCCAGTCGAATGCCCTTACGTAATGAGTTTCACTTCCGACATCAATCCCAAGGACTAAAGTTTCTTCCTTAATAGATGCAATTTTTGCGTTTTGTGTGTTATACTTCATTTCAGATACCTCTCTGTTTCATAAGATTTTTACTAACCCGCAAAGTCAGCAA
>NZ_JACJKH010000073.1 GCF_016900655.1 Drancourtella massiliensis | reverse complement strand
TGGTGTGGTATAAAAAAAGTTGACAGCTTATTCTCAAGGATTTCATAATAAAACCAAGAGAATAAGGAGGCATTCAAAGTGGCACGTAAATATGACCATGAATACAAAGTACAGGCAGTAAAACTTGCCAAGGAAATCGGCGGCGCTAAGGCTGCTAAAGAATTAGGAATCCCAGAAGGAACCATCCATACCTGGCTGAAAGCTGTTAGAGCCGGTAAGCTGGATATCGGAGAAGGCTCCCATACTCCCACCAGCGCAATGAGCCTGGCAGAAGAAATTACCATGCTGCGCAAACGGGTAAAGGAACAGGATAAGGAAATCCGTCGCCTGAAGGAAGAAAACGAATTCCTGGAGGAAGCCAGTGCTTTTTTCGCCGCCAGCCGTCGGAAGTCGGCAAAAACCAGAGAATGATCTTTCTGGCCCTGAAGACAGAAGACGGCAGGATTACCGGGAAAATCTCGTTTTACTGCAGAATGCTTGGGGTCAGCCGCCAAGGCTTCTATAAATATCTCGCAAATAAAGACCGTCCCTGGAAGTACCAGGATTTGGCAGATGCCATGAAAGAAATCGTCAGTGAAGATGAATGTAACGATACTTATGGTCGAATCCGGATGTACCAGGCATTGTTGCTGAAACAGCCGGAAGGAGTGCATATTCCCAGTGAGAGAACCGTATACCGAGTTATGGATCAGATTGGCCTTAGCCATCGACCTAAGAGAAAACCCAACGGGATCACAAAGGCTGATCGTGAAGCCATGAAATCGGATGATCTGCTAAAACGGGATTTCCGTTCTGATACCCCATTAGAAAAATGTATTACGGATATCACGGAGATTCCGACATCCAATGGGAAACTGTATGTATCTGCGATTTTTGACTGCTTTGATCTTAGTGTCCTCGGTCTGGCAATGGAAACAAATATGAAAGCCGATCTATGTATCCATACATTGGAAAACGCCCTGACTGCCTATCCTGCGTTGGAAGGCGCTGTCATCCACAGTGACCGCGGGACACAGTATACCAGCGAGTCCTACCGTCAGACCATCCGGGAGCATCATATCCATCAAAGCATGAACAGTGCCGGAGGGCGCTGCCATGATAATGCACGCTGCGAGAGCATGTGGGCCAGAATGAAGACGGAGCTTCTTTATGACCGTTATGACACAAAGCAGATGGAAGTAGAAGAACTAAAGGTACTTATCTGGAGATACTTCCTCAGCTACTGGAACAACCGGAGGATCTGCTCTGCCAATGGCGGCCTTCCTCCCATGGTAAAACGCAGGCAGTACTATGAGGCTTTGGAGGTGGCTGCATAGTCAGTGATATCCTTGAGAAAAATGTGTCAACTAATCTTGACAATATCA
>NZ_JACJKH010000071.1 GCF_016900655.1 Drancourtella massiliensis | reverse complement strand
AAAGGCCAGCGGACCGGAAGATGTGATGGAGTGGATGCGTTTCTTTCGAGGGCAGAATAAAGAGGAGCTGAAAGAAGTGGCAAAGGGAAATGAATATCTGGAAGGAGCATACGAGGATTTAGTAAAGATGAGCCAGGATGAGAAGAAGCGTTTACAGTATGAGGCCAGGGAGAAAGCGATCCTGGACTATCGTTCCAACATGGAGGGAGCCAGGAAGAGGGGCTTTCAGCGAGGCATGATACAGGGTGGTCAGGTCATGTTGATTCAGCTCTATCAGAAGAATCGTCTGACGTTGGAGGAGGCTGCAGAAGAAGCAAACATGACAGTAGAAGAGTTTCGCAAGCTTGTGGAATTGGCAGAACATTCTATGGAATAAGGTGTGGGGAAAAGATATTGAAAGCGTTAATGCATTGGGTTACGGAGAATGAAGCGGTTCTTACGATGATGACGGCTCTCCTTACATTTTTTCTTGGAAGATATACAAGTTATAGAGAGGACTATCGGGAAGGAAGAAAGGAAATTAATGATACCTTTTATAAGCCATTTTTAGAATTGTATGATAATGAGCACCATTCGATGGCATGGTATTATACTGATTTATCTCTGGAGATGCAGAATTCTATTATGGAAATTTTGCTCACAAACAGGTACAAGGTTCATCCCCGAATCAAAAATAAAATATATGAGCTGGATATGTATTTTTCAAGCAGGATTAGCCCGCTGTCTAGAAATCAGGAGTTGGTGGATGAGGAGAAAGAATATGTAGAGAAGGTATTTCAATCTATATATTCCTATATAGAGAAAGAATATGTGAAAAATAACAGAGCACTGTACTGTTCCTTGGCAAAGAGGTTCTATTTTTGGATCATCGAACGGAGAACCTGACAGCGTGTCCTGTAAGATCATAACTTTATCATCAGGCAGCCTTCTATTGGTTGCTGATTTTACCTTGGGGAAATGCCTTTCCCCAAGTGAGTTGTCGGTCATCTTATGATTCACTTGCCAGGAAAGATTCATTTCCGCCGCCCGCTTGACAACCTTGGCAACTGTGTTACGGGATACGTCGCAGTTATGTGTGATGTTCTGTTCACTGAATTTTAGACTTTTCAGGCGAAGGATTTCTCGATATTTGGTTGTAATAGTGGCCTCTGGTTTCTTGCCTTTTCGTTATTGATATGTTACTCTATCCATATCTGAAAAGCACTCGCTTTTCGTATTTCTAAGGCGTTCGCCGAAATTTTCAAACACTACATTTATATACGGCAGACACATTGGCCGGCAATCGGATGGCTTCTTACATTTCTATATTCCTTTCTCAGGCAAACCACTTTTTCCAATGAAGAAAATGTGCTACACTTACAGCAGACAGAAATATCCTTTTCCAGTGGATGAGAAGCCGGGAAAGGATCGAATTATGAGAAACAACAAAAGAAAA
>NZ_JACJKH010000008.1 GCF_016900655.1 Drancourtella massiliensis | reverse complement strand
GCTGCGAACCCACAACATTATAACATAGGAGGTTTTTCCTATGGTACCTTATGTAACGCTACGGCTTCGCCTATTCCCCCATCTCAGATGGGGGTTTGCGAATTATTCAATCAAAGCTGTAAACAGTATCATCATATTGGAACGAAACACTCTCTTTTTTAATGACATGGTTTTTCCTCTTTTCCTTTTTTCTGATCTTAATCATAACGCAGACGTCTGCTTTTTCCAGATGTCTCTGCAAGCCTCTTCTGTCTGGTTTTCTTTCCTAAAGCGTACCACGGACGGCTAAAAATTCTTCTATCATTTCTTAAACAATTTCTAAACAGTAAAAGCCGGATGGCATTCAACTGTTGAAAACCATCCGGCTCAAAAACTTCCGTCTTTCTCTTATCCTCTTTTTCCCGGTATTCTGCTCTCACACGGCACTTTTGTCTGGCATTTTCCGCATCCGTACCGGGGTGCATACTTTTTCTTTGTCTCTTCCAGAAACTGGTCGCACGGCAGATGTTCTTTTCCGTTTTCCAGCGAAATCGCTCCCGCCGGGCATCGTCTGATACATGCGCCGCAACGGGTACAGTACTCATAAATGTCTGTATATTCCCGTTTTCTCGGTTCAAATCTTTCACTGACAATCAGACTTCCGAGTCTCCCCGCAATTCCTTTTTCTGTAATCAGCCCTTTGGACAGGCCAAAGGTTCCGAGTCCGCACACAAAGGCAACATGACGTTCCGACCAGTTGCTTGTATAAGAAGCACCCTGCCATTTTTCTCCCCGTTCTGGATCTGGTTTTGTCACACTTTCAAACCTTGGGTCTGATGCCGGAATCATACTTATGATCCCCTCTTCCTTGAGAATTCTCTGTATCTCATCACAGACTGCAATGACAAACCGCTGCCCTTCAATCCGGGCATGAAGCCACTGGGCAGACGGCTCCGCCGCATCAGTCCAGTTACTTTTTTTGACCTCATCCGTAAACGGAATAAAGAAACTGATGACACTTTTGGCGTCCGGGAGCCATGCATCCGGCAGGAGAAACTGTTCTCCCACCGCCTCTTTCTTTTTCAGTTCCTCAAACATCGGATCATTTGCATCCCCATATCCCCAGATAGGAGGATCGTACATACGAAGTCCTGCATATTCAGGCGCAATTGCTTCCTCCTCAGACACGTAATTCAGTCTGCTCTCCATGACAAACTGCTCGATTTGCTTTTCCAGCATTGTTTTCTCCATCTTTTCCGCCCCTTTCTTCCACACCCGGCAATTAGAGATACAGTTCACATTCCTTTCTGACAGAGCATACTTCTTTTAACTTTTCACTGACCTCGGCCACAGCATCCGGGTGCAGTGCCCGTGCCCCATGCGGGCATACCGCCGTACATCCCATACAGGAAATACATACTTCCTCCTGGATGTCTGCCGGATCCTCCGGATCAATCGCATGCACCGGACATTTTGCCGCACAGATTCCACACTTCACACAGGTGTCTGATGGGCGAGGGATCATTCCGCCGCCTCCGGCTTCCCGGTACGGGCGGTTCCCCGGAATCGTTTCCGTTAAAGCCCGTTCTCCTCTCTGAATCTTCTGCCAGATCTGTTCTCCGAAAGCATGCAGATTCTCCGTATCCGTTTCATCCGGGCGTCCGGCCGCATATTGATGTGCGATCGAATGTTCCGCAATCGCAGCCACAGCCGCAGTCACCTGAAAGCCGCAGTCCTTTGCCAGATCTTCCATTTCTGCCAGTGTATCATCGTAGGCACGGTTGCCGTAAACACAGAGCAGAATACATGCTGCTCCATTTCCCTTGATTCTGGAAAACCGTTCTGCGGCTGCCGACGGAACACGGCCCCCGAAAGATGGCACAGCAAATACCACCACATCCTCTTCTGTAAACCTCTCTTCAGAAAAGTCAGCCCCGTACGTCATCAGATCCATCGTTTCCGTTTCTGTTCCCCAAGTCTCCGTCAGTTTTTCTGCTGCCTTTCTCGTTCCGCCTGTCGGGCTGAACAGTATGTTTACAATTCGCATCCTTTTTTTCTCCTTTAATCCTTTAGTTCTTCCTTGCTCTGCTTTCAAAATAAATAAACCGGTCAATGGAATCGAGAATATCCTTGAAATCCTCCCTTGGCGCCAGGTCAATATATTGCTTCAAAAGCTCGGTTTCCTGCTTTTTGTATCTTCCATAGAAGATATCAAACAGGTTGTGGCCCCGGAGGTGAATCCGGATCTCCTCCATATGGGTCTTCACATCCTCTGTTGTCTCCAGATCTTTCCCTAGTACCTCCAGAAGCTTTCTCCCACTTCGGATTTTATGCAGATACTCCTTCCATTTTTCCAGAAAAATCTCATAAAACGCTTCTTCGGACGGTACGACTCCAAGCTGAGCCATAATCTTCGGGTTCAAAAAATAATTTTCAAACGAATAATACTTCAAAATCAGTACATTTTTCTCCGTCACCCGCGGAAGTTTATCCACGTCTTCCAGATTTCGCTCTTCATAGTACCGGCAGAGCTGCCGTTTCAGTTCCCCCGGATCTTTCCCGTCCCCATCCCGGATCATCAGAAAATTATCCCTGAGATAGATCTGGTTCATGTATTTCAGGTTCGCATAGGTTTTGATGTTCGTGCAGCTGTTGGTCGTAATAATAGCAATCCTGGAAAGTGTCCCGTCCTCTTCATAGGTTTCGTCATAATACTTCCGGATCAGAAGCGGCAGCCTGTTTTTATCCTGCTTCCCTTCCACGATGAAAACAAAATTTACATTCATAAGATCATTGGCGGAATATCCGAGATCATCCAGCACTTCACTGATATCCGTCTTTTCCCGGACTTCGGAGGAGCCGTCCTTTCCGGTCAGCACCTGGCGGATCTGTCTGCTGTTAAAGTTTGCCAAGAGATTAGGCGCATGGGTGGAAAAGATCACCTGACTCTTTCTGGAAAGCCGGTAAAGGATATCTCCTGTCACCTTCTGCAGCTTTGGATGAAGGAAAATCTCCGGATCTTCCACGAGGATCAGATCTGTCCCCGCTACTTTTGTCTCCTCACAGGTCTCCAGAAGGGAAAGCATGTAAATACTCCGCATGCCCTTTCCCATGCTGTCGATACTTCGGATGCCATTTTGATCATCCCTGCTGATTTCCGTTGTAACCGAAAGCATCTTCTCCATATCCCGGTTCATCGAATAACGGATTGTCTCTTTCCCTCCGTTTTTACGGAAATTTGCATTGACACGCTGGGAAAAGCTGTCAAGATTCAGATGATACAGCTTATATTCCAACAGTTTTGCGGCCTCAAACGCATTCAGTTCGGCTGTTGTCTTTTTATGAATCAGTCCGATACAGGAAAAACAGTGATTACACATTTTGGCCATATCAAACATGCAGCTTCCGGATCTCATCCTTTTTACCAGATCATCCTCCTGCATCATCCAGAGATCTTCCTCAAAATTTTCCAGATCTCTTTGCGCGTCAATATAATATATTTTCGGAAAGAGCATCGGAATATGGCGGTTGTTTTTTGTGAAACCATCACCGTAGCGCACTTTCCCGTCTTTGTTCACTGTACATTCAAATGCCACCTCTCCGTCATGAAATGACGGAATCTTTCTGCAGAAGTCCCGGTACCAGGATTCGTACCGTCTGTAGGAACTGACAATCCCGCACTGATGCAGTCTTTTTAAGTCTT
The DNA here is from genome assembly GCF_016900655.1 of Drancourtella massiliensis. Lineage (GTDB taxonomy): Bacteria > Bacillota > Clostridia > Lachnospirales > Lachnospiraceae > Sellimonas > Sellimonas catena. Next base: position 120,145 of record NZ_JACJKH010000008.1, on the reverse strand, counting down.
CCTCTTCTACCGACAATGTCAGCATGATTTCAATATTGGGAAAATCTTCCCGAAAATCCTCTGGCTGAACCTGATAGATTCCTCCCGCGGTCCGGAGCGCATCCAGAATGGCCGTCTTTCCCGTACTGTTCTGTCCGACCAGGATCAATGCCTGCTCAATATCCGGGATATGAATCTCCCGGATCGACTTGAAATTTCGGATACGGATATCCTTGATACGCATGGAAACACCTTCTTTCCTTCCTTTTAGAATTATTGTAACAGGATCGCTCTCATGCTTCCAGTCATAATCCATTTTCCGTGCAAAAAACCGGACAGATTGGAAAGTTTTTCTTCCCTTTCTGTCCGGCTTTTATTTATACGTCTTTTTCTTTTATTCGGAAACCGTTTCTCCTGCCTCTACTGCATTGATCTTTTCCTGAATCGAAGCTACGGAAGAATCATCCGGCACAATAACCGAAAGCGGTCCTCCTGAATAGGAATAGCAGTACTCCGTGGAAGAAGTTCCTTCTGCTGCGACAGATACGACATCCCAGCCATTCATCCCTGCCAGCTGGACTCTGACAAGCTCCTGGAGCTGGCTTGTAGACATATTGGTCTCGGTATTTCCGCTGACCTGATCAATCAGACGAGGTCCTTTAATCAGGATCGATGGAGACATTGCCTTTTTCAGCATGGCCTCAATGACAGCCTGCTGGTTCTTCCCTCTCTGATTATCTCCCTCCGCAAGCGCGTGACGTTCACGGCAGAATGCCAGTGCTTCCTGGCCGTTGAAATGATTGGTTCCTTCTTTGACCTCAACGACAAGTCCTGACTCCTCTCCCGTCGTAAACGCAATGTCCGACTCAACATCAATGCCTCCAAGAGTATCCACCATCTCTATCAGAGATGTAAAGTTTACTCTTACATAGAATGGGATATCCACATCATACAGCTCTTCCAGAGTTGCCATGGAAGTCGCGATTCCATAAGTACCTGCATGAGTCAGCTTGTCCGGGTAACCTTCCGACACACCGGGGATCGGTACGTAATAGTCCCTCGGTGTCGTAACAAGTAAAATCTGCTTTGTCTTCGGATTCACAGTTGCGATGATGTTGACATCACTTCTACTCTGCTGCGTAATGTCTCCATACACATCAATTCCGCTGATATAAACGCTGAACGGATCTTCGGAAACATTGACACCCGCGGCGGCTTCACTTAACTCCGGTGCTTCATTGCCGTCCGTAATATCATTTAATGCGGAACGCACTTCAAACATATAGAATGCCGCCACGAGAAGTACTGCACTGATCAGGAGTCCAAGCAGCGCTCCCAGAAAACGCTTCTTCCGGAATCCGTTCTGCATCCGGTAAACCAGAAGAACGAGAATCAAAAGGACAATTGCTGCTGCACCAAGATAAAGCCACGGAATCATTCCCAGATAAACTGCTGATGCCAGAAACAACGCCGTAGCAATCAGCTGAATCAAAAGGATCAGCTTCCCATTTTGCTTCCGGCTCCTTTTGCCTGACACAGGATAGGAGTCTTCCGGCCTTCTCCTTTTTGAGGAGCTTTTCTCTCTCCGGTATCCAAACCCAAGATCTTCCGGCATCCGGATTCTCCCCGGTCTTTCCTCGTAATCATAATCATCATCATAGTCGTCATAGTCATCGTAATCATAGTCATCATACCCGCTATAACGATCATATGTATCATAGCCTGTGTATCTGCTGTTTCTTCTATTATTAATGTAACTTTCGTCAATCTCATTTCCATCATAGTCCGTATAGCGGCTTCTGGATCGCCCTGCGGTACTGCTTTTGGAAGTTCTGGAGTAAGCCGTCCGCTGTCTTTTCCCCGGACTGCTCTGCTTTTTTCGTCTCTTCAATGCCTGCTCATAGGCCTGCCTGTCCTGACGACTCATTTTCGACATAGTTCATCTTCCCTTTTCTCTTATTTATTCCCATTCATTCCCTCGTTAGATTATATCCCGTATTCCAAAAGGAAGTCAAGCAGGACCCTTGGAAAAAAGACATCAAAACAGAGCCGGACCCCCGACAAATCCCGTATTTGCGCAGGTTCCCGGCTCTTTATGATTTTGGTTTTCACAAAAAATTAAGAAATCTGTCAGGTTTTTATCCCTGCTTGACATTGGATTCCCACTTTCTGTAAATCGCTTCAAGCGCATCTGTCACTCCTTCAATCCCCAGAAGGCTTACATTAAAAAGCATTCCATGCGCCTCAATACTTCCCCATTCTCTTCCGGTATGAGCTTCGTAATAAGTCTTTCTCTCCCGGTCCATCTTCTTAATTCTCTCCCATGCCTGTTTGGAATCCAGTCCATAAATCTTCATGATACGGCGGATCCGATCCTCCTTGTAGGCATAGATAAAAGTGTGAATGCAGTTGCTGTAATCTCCCAGAATATAGTCAGCGCATCTTCCGACGAAAATGCATGGTCCTCTCTCGGAAAGGCGGTTGATAATACTCGTCTGGACTTCATAAACCTTGTCGCTTAGCGGCACAGATTCATTGCTGTCATTGATAAAGACTGTATAATCACGCATATTTACTACATAGGCCGAGAGAAACTTTCCAAGGATTGTCTCATCCACCTTCTCTGCCGCCTCCTGACTGATCGACAGTTCATGCGCTGCCATTGAAATCAGATTGTTATCATACAGCGGAATGTTCAATCTCTCGGAAAGACGGTTTCCTACCTCATGCCCTCCGCTTCCAAACTGTCTGCCAATGGTAATAATAGTATGATTCGTCATATGCACACACTCCTTTTCGTTTATAAGTGAAACATGGAATCAGTTTTTCTTTTTCCGGATCTGGAGCTGTAGATTGACCGTCATCGGGTTGATAGTCACACCCTTTGTCTCCGGTGCAAGAAGATCCGGAATCTTTTCCGCCGGAATTACGGCTGTCCGGAAACGATTTTCTCTGTTGAATTTCTGAAATTCCATAATATCCGTAAATACCGGCTGATATGTGTCATCTTTCTTGTCTTTTAAAAGAGGAATTCCCTTATCCGCCTCAAAAGCTACGATATAACGTCCTCTGGAAAAATGCGCCATTACTTCATCCTGAAGATCTTTGATCTCCTGCTCACCTTCTCTTAACCGGAGTCTCTGGGTTTTCTGCATCAGATATAATGCCGTAAGAACCAGTTCCGGATTTTCCACCCGTACCTTTCCATCCGGTAATTCTTTTACCTCTGCCCTATGTACAATCTCCTGAAGCTGAAGGCGCTCTTCCTTGCCGGAATTCTGATCCACAACAACACAGTTGACTCCAATTGTGTAAAGATTGGAAAAAAAATGCAGAAGCTGCTTGTTCTCTACTTTTACAAGACTTACCGGCTCCTTTTCCTCAGCAAGTGCTTTCGCCGCTGTCTGTGCATCCTCAAACTTCAAAAATACAAAAACTTCATCGTCAAATGTCTCCGGATCGCAGAAAACATATGGCATCTTTGTACATACGGATGCAATGGTATAGATCTCTGCCGCCCTCTGGATTGACTGAATTACTTCTTTTTTTCTGTCTGTCAGTGTCTCATTCTTCTTTTCGTCACTCATAATCTATATCTTTCCTTTCTGTGTCATTCCTGCATAGATATAGTATATACGATTTCTCCAAAACCTACAATTTATTTCTTTTCCTTTATTTTCGGATATGGATATGACTTAAAAAAATATAAAGAGCCATGCAAAGAGCCAGAATATATCCGATTGCCCCAAGCGCCGGAATTCCCCAAATTTGGGGTTTCATATCCGTCGTACAAATGATACTTGAGCTGATCAGAAGAGCCATCGCCAGAAATCCCATGATAATCCGCTTCACAAGTCTGGTCAGCATTTCATTCAGGTCATCTGTAGAATGCAGATCCAGATTGATCCGGTTCTGTCCTTTCAGAAAACCATGAAGAATATCTGCCGTCAAAGCAGGTATGTCAAGTGCCTTATGCAAAGACCGGTACACGCTTCTTGCATTATGTTTTAACGCATTCTTCCAGTCTTTTTCCAGGAAAATGCTTCCAGACATTCTCGCTGCTGCTATGCCGACCATATTAATCTCAGGAGCCAGATCTGCAAGAACCCCTTCCATATGTGTCAGTCCCCTTGCCAGCATTGTCAATCCGTGCGGCATCCGGATTTTATTTTTCTTCATCACTTCCATCAGATCCTGGATCACTTCGGCCAGATCGATATCCCCCATATCAACAGTTCCATATTTAGAAAGCAGATCCCCGATATCTCTGTACAGCTCGCTCTGATCCGGATGTCCCTGAAATTCTCCAAGAGCCATGACCACTTCCAGAATCAGCGCCACATCATTGGCGGCCACCCCTTTTACTGCTTCAGCAATCAGATCTTTATCTCTTTCTGTCAGCCTGCCCATCATTCCCATATCAATCCAGATGATTTTGCCACCCCGGATTCTTACATTCCCCGGATGCGGATCTGCATGGAAAAAGCCGTCATCCATAACCTGTTTAATATAGTTATCCACAAGCTTGGTCCCGATCTCTTTCAGATCGTACCCGTTTTCCAGCAGTTTTTCCTTTTCATCAATTCCAAGTCCGTCAATATACTCCATTACAAGAACATGGGTTGTCGTATATTCCTTGAAAAGCGCCGGAGTTCCCACAAAAGCCACATCTTCATTTTTTTTGGCAAATTCTTCCATGTTGGACGCTTCAATCAGAAAGTTCATTTCTTCCTGAGTGACTGCCCAGAGCTCGTCCAGCACCATATCCAGATCCACCAGACCTTTCATGCTGATGGGAGGAAGCAGCCGGACTGCCTTGTGAAGAAGTCCGATGTCGCGGGACATAATATCATAAATTCCCTTCCGCTGTACTTTTACCACTACTTTTTCCCCGGTCTTCAGTACCGCCTTATGTACCTGTGCAATGGATGCAGACCCCAGGGGAACCGGATCCACCTCTGCAAAAACCTCCGTATACGGACATCCGTAGGCTTCTTCCAGTACTTCCTGTACCTGTTCAAAAGGCATCGGAGCCACGTCAGAACGGAGCCGCATCAACTCGTCACAGTATTTTTTCGGAAGAATATCGGAATGCATGGAGGCAATCTGCCCCAGTTTGATATAGGTAGGACCAAGTTCCTCCAGAATCAGGCGGAGTTTTTCCGGTGTCACCCCACGTGAAATTGCATGTTTATGGAGCACTGAGGTTATTTCTTTTAAACGTTTTCCATATTTTTCCGATGATTGCTCGCTCATTAAAACTATTCTGTCTCTCCTTTATCCTCTTCTGATGTCTCTTCCGGTTCTTCTGCTTTTCCCTCCGGATCTGTCCCGGATTCCTCCTGTGCCTTCGGCTCTTCTTCCATCTTCTGGATCGCCGCTTTTAAATCAGCAAGCTGTTCCGGCGTCATCTTCCCTATCAGTTCCTGAAGTTCCTCCGGAGACGACGGTTTGATGGATACATTGACCTTTTCCTTCATAGTCTTCCTGATATTATGTTTCAATTCTTCGTTGAGTACCTTTCCCTGTTCTACCGTGATCTCGCCTTTTTTTACCATCTCATCAAGAAGATCTTTTGACTTTTCTGCCGTAACCGCTACGGCCCCTACCCCGGCAAGAAGTACTTTCTTTAAATTTTCACCTAATCCATCCATATGTATTCTCCTCTCTTTTTACGACTGTATGAACCATCCGGCTATATGCGGGACAAAAATCAGAAGTCCTATTATGACAGAAGCAATCGCTGCGATCAGAACCGCGCCTGCCGCCGTATCTTTTGCAATTTTTGCCAGGGGCTTTTTCTCCTCCGTCACCAGATCCACTACCGCTTCCAATGCTGTATTGACAAGCTCCAGCGACATGACAAGCGCACAAAGGACAATGCAGATACACCATTCTGAAACGGTAATCCGGAAGGCAATCCCCGCAATCACAACCATCAGAAGTGCCGTGCAGTGAATTTTCATATTCCTCTCTTTCCGGATTCCTGTCCAGATTCCGGCAAAAGCATATCCAAAACTCCTCCACAGCGGATTCTTCTTTTTCCCCGGCATTCTTATCATCCCCCATCTTTCTCCGGTCTTTGTATCCCGCTAATTTATTATTATTTTATCAAATCTCGAACAAATTAACCAGTCTTTCTCATTATTTTTTTATTATTTTCAGAATTTTCCCACTTGCAAATATTAATCCACTCGGTTTTTAAATCATATCACTTCTTCTTTTTTTCAGGATTCTATTGATAAAAACGCAAAAATAGTACAAAATGAAAACAGATACAAGAAATTACACAATAGGAGAGAAAATATGAGATTATATGTAGCTTATGGAAGTAATCTTCACAAAAAACAGATGGAAGAACGGTGCCCGGGCGCAGTTCCTTACGCAGTCGGAACGCTGGAAGGATGGGAACTGATTTACCGTGGACTTGAACCGGAAAAAATCTATGCAACCATCCAGAAAAAAGAAGGTGCTGTCACCCCGGTCGCACTGTGGGATATTACTCCGGAAAATGAAAAAAGCCTTGACGAGTACGAAGTGTACCCGACCCTTTACTACAAAGAGGATGTTCCGGTTACGCTTCAGGACGGACAGACAATCACAGCCATGGTCTATATCATGGCCGAAGAAGCAAAACCGGGCCGCCCGTCAGACACCTACATCCAGACAATCCGGGAAGGCTATGGAGACTTTGGACTGGATCTGTCTGTCTTTGAAGCATCCCTGGAACATGGTTGCTGTTAAAATCTGACCTCGGTGTAAACCATCTAACGCAGCATCATAAATTAAAAAGAATCTTATTCCTATTTCTTTATGTTTTAGCATTATAATGTTGCAACAAATGGAGGTTTACGGTTGAGACTCTCCCTACCGTGATCTTAACCGTACAACATGCCCGAATTTTGCGGTTAGAATTTCCATTACTAAGATATTAACCGTACAGAATACCGAAAAGTTACGGTTATGAATCTTATTTCCGTGATATTAACCGTACAACACGCCAAAACTCTACGGTTAAGATTCTTATTTCGGATCTTTTAACCGTGCAATATGCCAAAATTTTACGGTTAAAATTCTCATTGCCAAGATATTAACCGTACAAAACGACTAAAGTTTGCGGTTAAGGCCCTTACTTTTCAGGTTGTTAACCGTATATTATGATGTTGTATATAACGAATCACTTAACCAGCTAAAGCCACATAAACAAAAAAGAGAGAACTCTCTTTTCCCGAAATCTGATTTCAGGAAAGGAGTTTCTCTCTTTTCTTTATAACGGTAACTATCCCTGCAATCACCAAAAGCAGGCCGCTCATCTTCCATGTCGTTTCGATCGACCAGATCTCCGCAATCTTTCCCATGACCAGCATGGAAACATAATTAAAAATACTCACAATCATTGAGTGAAAGGACAGGACTGTGGCCCTGTTTTCATGGCTGATTCCTGCATTTAATACGGTCTCCTTGAGCGGATATATGATCCCCAGGAAAAACTCAAACAGAAGGATTCCAAACAGCAGGCTCCAGAATGTATGCAGATATGCCAGTGCAAACACACTGATTCCGCATACTGCACTAATCACTGCAAGTGCCGAAAACGACCGTTCTTTTCTTCGTTCCAGTACCGCATTTCCCGCCAGCATCGCGGCCCGCATCAGTACCCACGCCAGTCCGATCACCGTATAATTAACGCGTTCAAAACTGTGCAGCATCGGCGACCAGAATACAAATACCGGTGAAAAAGCAAAAGTCAGAATACTGTTAAACAAAATCACATTCCAGACATTTTTGTCTTTCATACAATACTGCACGCTCTCTTTTATGACTTTTTTTACACCAGACGCTGCTTCTGAAATCTGCCTTTGTGTTCTCGTCTTTCTGACCGTCTCCACCTTTGGCATCACTACGAGACTGATTCCTATGTAAATCACCGCTGCCACAAACGCAAGCAAGAATATTCCTTCAAGATAAAAATCCGCAACCAGACCTCCCAGCAGGCCGGACAGGATCATCATGACAGAAATCCCTTTGTTTTTCAAAATAAAGACCGTTCTGCTTTCTTCTGTCGACGTATTGTCGATAACCCATGCATCCAGCGTCCCGGACTCAAAAGCACAGGCAATACCAAGGGAAATCTGTGCTGCCAGAAATACCGGCATTGTATCACAGAAGAAAAACAACACATTGGTCACAGCCATCAGAATTCCGCTGAGTACAGTCGTCCCGACATATCCAATTGAATCCGCCAGCGCGCCAGTCGGGATCTCCATAAAAAACGAAACAATCAGGGACATGGCGATGACAAGATTTGCCTCCATCGTATTCAGTCCCTTGCTGTACAGAAACAGAACAAATGTCGCCCCTGTAATTCCCGCATAAAACTCAAACAGACAATTCAATAACAGAAAAGTTCTTCTGACTTTCTTCCTTCTTATGCTTTCCGAAGCGTCAATCATGCTTCCTTTTCTCATACCCTTCATCCCATTTCCATTTTAGAAATATATTGTTTCGATTATATCACCGACACAAAAGATACTATTCTTTTCTCAAGGAAATTACCAGCGCCACTCCAAGAATCACCGCTCCTCCGATCAGTTCCCGGATTCCCGGCACCTCACCGAGAAAGAGAAGTGCATACACGATTCCGTAAACTGTTTCCATACCGGAGACAATGCCGGCCGTCTGAGCTTTTACTTTCCGCTGTGCGGCCACATAAAGGGAATGGGCGAATGCGGTACAGATAAAACCGATTGCGGCAATACCGAGAATATTCTGTGTTGTCCAGTTTGTTTTGACAAAAAATATTGCCGGAAGCAGGACAACCGCTGCCGTTCCCTGTTCGTACAGGCAGACTGTTCTTGCCGCATAACTGCGGGATAGATACCGGTTTGCCAGAGACAGAACCGCATACGACAGACTGGACACCATTCCCCAAAGGATCCCGATGGTAATCTGATTCTCCAGTGAAAATTCCGGTATCGTAATAAAGACGCCAAGAAGCAGGACCGCCGCGCTCAACACACTTGTCACCTTCAATTTTTCCCGGAACAAAAGTGGTTCCAGAAATGTCAAAAACAGCGGGAACGTAGAAAAGGTAATGGTCCCGATCGCCACAGAGGAACTTTGAATCGCCTGGAAAAAGGTCGTCCAGTGGGCTGCCAGAACGATCCCTGCAAACACCGCGATGCCATAGTCTTTCCTCGATTTGAGTTTCAGGGAGGCTCGACCTGCTATAGAAAGCAGGAAAAGCAAAAGGGAGGAACAGATGACCCGCCCTCCTGCTACAATCACTGCCGGAGCTGTCACAAACTGTCCAAGGACAGCAGACAGCCCAAACAGCATGACTGCAATATGTAATGATATCAGACTTTTTCTATATTCTTCTGACTGAACTGACTGCTCTTCGTTGTGCATGCCGATCGTTTCTCCTTTGTCTATCCGTATTGCCGTCTTCTTTCTCTTTTCTTTTGATTACGGCTTTCCACACCTGCGGCTATCCAGAAAATCAGTGTACCGATCCATCCGCATATAACCCAGGCTCCATAAATTTCCACCTCCTGATTATAACATGCCCGGAGCGTCTGGTACAGTTCCAGATCGGTCCATCTATCATCCGCAAAGAATCCCCGGATTCCATCCACATAAAACCGGATATCCAGGATCTGCTCCGGCGGCAGAAATTCTCTCGGTATCTCAAGTTTTCCTGTCAGAAAATAGATCACCACAAGCCATGCTCCAATCATCAGTACGCCTTCGACTCCCTGTCTCCACTGCTTCTCCTGCAATGCCCCGAGTTTTCGGATACCGACAATCAGAAGGATCACGCTCATCGGAAGCAATGCAATCAGCCATGACAGATACACTGCCTGCGAAGCCATTGTTCTGTGTGAGGACAGATTCAGACTCTCTCCTTCGATCTGTCTGCCAAAAACATTCCATGTAAAGTCAGACACCTGATTGACATGGAGCGGCTTCTCATTCGTCTTTCTGACAGTATAAACCGAAACGCTGCCCGATCCCTCTTCTATGTTTTCTATCTCATATCCGGCAGTTTCTGCCTTCGTAATCTCCCCGGCCTCCAAAGGCTCCGCAAGTTTCAGCAGGATTCCTTCCGGGAGCTTTTCGATCTGCTTTTCCATACCCCGTCCAATCAACATATGAAAAGCCAACAATCCTGCAAGCAGAATCAATGCTGTAAGAAACAGAACAATTCCTCTACTACTCTTTTTTCTCTCCTTTTCCATCATTCTTCCCCCGCAATCACCACTGCGTCACCGTCTTCCAGCGGCCACGCGGAATAATCCACAATTTTTCTCAGTTTTCCCTGATCATTCCTCGCCGACTGAGAAAGGATATACGCCTTATTTCCCTCTTCCCACATTACAGCAGCATTCTCGTCCTTTACAACATACAGTTCCTTTCCAAACAGCCCTTCCCGCTCTTCCACATAGTAAAGAGCTGTCCCGAACTCATCTTCTTTAAAACAGGACACCGGAAGGGTAAACATGTCTATCAGTTCTTCCTCGGTACATTGGATCGGACTGACTGTTTCCACTTCGATCCGCATCATCTTCTCCACCCTAAGAGACAGTACTGTGCAGATCAGAAGCAGAAGAAACACCGTACATCCGGCAATCCAAACTTTCTTTTTCCTCATACTCATCAACTCCATAGAATATCTCTTAAACCATCTGTCAACTCTTTATGATAATACAGGAAGAAGAATGTAACCGGGATCAGACACAGCAGTCCGCATACCGACTGTACTGCCATGCTGTTTTCCATCACGCTTGCGAGAAATACCGAAAGCGGATAATCCAGTTCTCCTTCCAGGAAAATGATCGGCTGTTCCACCATGTTCCAGCTCTCCACAAAGGTGAGCACAAACAAAGTCACCACAGCAGGCTTTGAGGCCGGCACTACAATATAGCGGACAATCTGAAGCTGATTTGCACGGTCCAGCCTCGCCGCCTCCAGCCATTCATCCGGAATCGATTGAAAGATAAATGTCAGCCACACTGTTCCGAACGGCGAAAAGATTCCCGGAATAATCAGAGACTTCCAGCTGTTCAAAAAGCCCAGTTTCTCCATCAGAATATAATTTGGAAGCAGGGTCACCTGTACTGGAAGAATCATAAAAAGCGCCATGACAAACAGCCAGAACTTCTTCCCGATAAACCGGTATTTTGCAAACGCCGTACCTGCCATGCACGCAAGCACCGTCTGTCCTCCCGCAATCAAAAGGCACATGCCAAGACTTCTCCAGAATTTGATCAGATATCCCGGACTTTCCAGCAGTACCTCATAATAGCCCATCAGGGAAATCCCCGCATTTCTTCCTTCCCAGACCGAGCAGACCAGCATATAGATCACCGGATAGAGAAAGACCAGAGAGAGAATTCCCAGAAAAAGAATCCGTTTTTGTTTCTTTTTAGCCATACTTCTTCCCCCTCCTCATAATCAGATACAGCACATACACAACTCCGGCAGCCAGAAGCAGCGCCGCGACAATACTGACTGCAGCCGCGGAGATCTTCTGATAATTCAGGTTCTGAAAATTGTTATTCATAAAATGCTGCAGCAAATAAATACTGTCATCCGGATAATTGCCTCCAAGGAGGAATGCTTCCCTGTAGCACTTGAACGCGTTCATCACGGAAAGAACGATTGTAAACATAAAGGTCGGAATCAGCATCGGCCAGGTGATGTGCCGGAAGGACTGAAACTTCCCGGCTCCAAACAGCATTGCATACTCATAGTACTCTTTTGGGATCATCTGAAGCCTTGCGAAATAAATGAGCACATAGTAACCGGTAAATCGCCAGCAGTACAAAATGCAGAGCACCCAGAACGCCGCCGAAGAGTTCAGCCAGTCTTTTGCCTCTCCTCCAAGCAGTTCCATCACCTTATTCCAGATGCCGGACTCGCCCCAGAGAAACTGTACCCCAAGTACCACCGATGCAATCGGCAGAATCATCGGGTAAAGGAAGGAAAGCTGGAAAAACCGCACTCCTCTTACCGTATTCTGAAGCAGTATCGAAAGCACTATGGCCCCAAAAAGTGTCACCGGAACAGTCACAATCATATAACGAAGTGTATTTTTTACCGCCAGCAGAAACATCTCGTTTTCAAACAGATCCTGAAAATTGGCCATTCCGACGAATTCCCGTTTCCCAATCCCAAAAGAAACCGAATACCATCCCGTAATCAGAAACGGGACGAAATAAAATACAAGGAAGCCTGCCAGCGCCGGAAGCGCAAGCAGAAGACCGCTGTTTCTCTTTCTCATCACTTCTCCCTCCTCTCTTCTTTCAGCTCCTGTTCACTTACTCCTCCACCAACATTTTGTAAGTATCAATAGCGGTGTCGGCAATCTTGGAAAACTCCGTTTCTATATCACAATTTAGATTCGTAACCCTGGAATTCCCCGCCATAACATCGAAATTCAGTGCCCTTTCTCCTTCTGTCAGGAAATAAGCACCGTCAATCTCACGAAAACTCTCCTGCATTTCCTGAATCATTTCTTCCGACGGGAATTCTCCCCATTGCTCAAAAGCGGTCTTCTGAACCGGCATATAATTACCGTCCAGATATCCATATAAACTCGGCAATCCCATGCTGGAATCATCTGCATGTTTTTTTCTGTACTGTTCCGTCCGGTCATTTAAGAACAACATGAGAAAATCATAAGCTTCTTTCTTTCGATCGCTGGACATAGATACTGCCCCATAAGACATGATCGATGCCATTTTCCTTCCTTCGATATCAGGAACAACCTGCAGATCTATTTGAGATTCATAAAATGCGAGCAGTGTTTTGTTCAACGGTCTAAAGTATAGTTCATTTTCTTTTCCGCTTATTTCTTCATATGCTTCTTTCCTAAATTGGAAATACTTCTCTGAAAATTCAACCCACTTATCTTTATCAAGCAGTACTTCTTTCGTCTCATAATCTGCCGCCGGCTGCATCCACCGCGCACCATGAGCACTAAACATATACAGTGCCTGTTTCAAACGGATGTCGTCAGAAGCACGAATCTGTTCCAGCCATTCTTCCAAAGTATCTCCCGTCATCTCTTCTATGTCCTCTGATCTTGGCAGTACATAGTAACATACTGACATTGGAATAATATACTGACGTCCGTCATACTGTCCTGCTTTCAGAAATGTTTTATTATAATTGCCGTCCTCCCAGTAGGAATCTTTTTCCATGAATGTATCCAGAGACGCTAATGCTCCGCTCTGCATCGTTTTGTACGGGTTATCTATCAGAAATCCCCCTTCTCTTTCCGCATTCTCCGGAATACTATCCAGTAAAAAAAGATCCGGTCCCTTTCCCGCCATAATCTCTGTCTTAAGTTTCTGAATCTGGGGCTCCCGTTCCTCTTTGTATTCCGCAAGTGTTTGAATATCCACCTGTATTTCACTGTTTGTACCTTCGATAAATTCTGCCGCAAGGTTTACATTATCATATAATCTTTTCTCCGTCACAACCCACAGGATTTTCTTTTCTTCGCTTTTCTCGTCTATTCCGCAGCTGCAAAGTCCTGCTGCCAGAGCGCACACAGATAAAACCGCAACTCCTTTCCGAACCCTGTTTTGTTTTCTCATAATCCTTCCCCTCCTCTCTGCGCTTTCGGCTTTACTCTGACACCATCATTTTATAGGTATTCCATGCGCGCTCAGCAACCTTAGGAATATCTGCACTCCAGTCATAGCCTTCAGAGCGATTTTTCATAAATATTTCATCTATTCCTTCATACAATTCCCTTTCTGCTTTTGTCAGAAAATAAGCACCATCCAACTCATGGAAAGTCTCTTCCATTTCCTGCACTGCTTCATCAGGTAGGTTTCCCATCCATTCTTCAAAAACCTTTTCCTGTACCGGAATATCTCCTCGATCTATATAGCCATACAAGCGTGGTAAAGGGGCGTCCGGGTTTTCGTTCTCATAATCCTTTGTCCGATCATTTAAAAACAACATCAAGAATTCATAGGCTTCTTTCTTGCAATCACTAGACATACCTACTGCTCCATATGTCATAATGGAAGCCATCTTGTTTCCATCTAGATCCGGAACAACCTGCCAGTCTATTCCCTCCTGCCAAAGATTTGGTCCCGGCATATCTACTTGATAATGCTGTCCTTGCAAAAGGCTCTCCTGTTCATCTGTCTTAAATTGAAAGATTTCATCGGCAAACTCGCTCCACTTCTTTTGGTCAAAAAAGATTTCTCCGGATTCATAATCTACTGCCGGTTGAATCCACCGTGCACATCGAAGCGCCATATTCATTGCCTGCTTTATCCTGATATCCCCAGAATTTTTTGCCTGTTCCAGCCATTCCCCCAGAGTATCTCCAGTCATTTCTTCCATATCAGTTGTCCTTGGCAGTACATCATACCTCACAGACATCGGAAGGATATACTGGGTTTCATCATACTGTCCGGCTTTTAAAATCACTTCATTATAAGTACTATCCTCCCAATAAGAATCCTTCTCCATGAACTCATCCAATGGTGCTAATGCACCGCTCTGCATGGTTTTGTATGGGTTTTCCAATAGTGGAATCGCTTCCTCTATCACATTTTCTTCTTTTTTTTCGAGTAGGTAGACATCCGGTCCCTTTCCTGCCATAATCTCCGTCCGTAGTTTTTGAATCTCGTTTTCCCGTGTTTCTTTTTCATCCGGAAGTCTTTGGATTCTCACCTCTATCTCGCTATTCGTTCCTTCTGTAAAACCTGCTGCAGCCTCTGCTTTCTTATACAATCTTCCATCTGCCACGACCCGCAGGATTTTCTCTTCTTCGCTTTTTTCTTCCGTTCCGCAGCCCCAAAGTCCTGCCGTCAGGGTACATATACATAAAACTGCTATTCCTTTCCGGATCACATCTTGTTTTTTCATAATCCTTCCCCGCCTCTCTGCGCTTCCGGCTTTATTCTGACACCATCATCTTATAAGTGTTCCATACGCTGTCGGCAAGCTTGTCAATTTCTGCACTCCAGTCATAACCCGGGCGTGAACAATTCCAGGCTATCTGATCCAATCCTTCAAACAGTTCCCTTTCTGCTCCGGTCAGAAAATAGGCTCCGTCAAGTTCACGGAAAGATTGCTGCATTTCTTGTAGAACTTCCTCAGATGGATAATTCATCCATACTTCAAATGCGTTCTCCTGTACCGGGGTAAAACTCTTATCAAGATACCCATAAAAAGCTGGTAATTTCATGGAATCTTCCGAATGTTCTTTTTGATACTTTTGAGTCCTGTCATTTAAAAACAGCATCAGGAAATCGTAAGCCTCCTGTTTCAGATCACTGGACATTCCGACAGTTCCATAAGACATGATCGATGCCATTTTCCTTCCTTCGATATCAGGAACCACTTGTAGACCTAATGGGGATTGCTCGTTATAGTACAACACTTCCATTGAATCTTTAAATACGAATCGGCTGTCTATGTCTGAGTTTATGACTTCATCCTGCACGTCAATATCAAACTGAATGCAGTCCCGAGCCAGTTCTTTCCATCTTTCTTTATCAAATTTTACTTCTGCTTTTTCATAATCTGCTGCTGGCTGTATCCACCTCGCTGTTTGCAATGCCAATCCATAAAAAGCCTGTTTCAAGCGAAAATCGTCAGAGGAAACAGCCTGCTGCATCCATTCCTGCAATGTGTCTCCTTTCATTTTTTCCATATCATCCGGTCTTGGCAGTACATAATACAGCACAGACATCGGAATGATATACTGGCGTCCATCATACTGTCCTGCTTTCAAAATTGCTTCATGATAGGTATTGTCCTCCCAATAAGAATCCTTCTCCATGAATTCATCCAAAGACGCTAATGCCCCACTCTGCATTGTTTGATATGGGTTTTCTAACAGTGGCATAACAGCTTCTGCTGCATTTTCCCGAACGCTCTCCAGTAAATAGACATCCGGTCCTTTCCCTGCCATAATCTTTGTCCTCAGTTTCTGAATTTCTATCTCCCGTTTCTCCTTGTCATCCGGGAGCCTTTGGATTCTCACCTCTATTTCGCCATCCACACCTTCCAAAAATCTAGCAGCGAATTCTACATCTGTATACAGTGTTCCATCCGTCACGACCCGCAGGATTTTCTCTTCTTCACTTTTCTCTTCAGTCCCGCAGCTGCAAAGTCCTGCTGCCAGAGCGCATACACATAACACTGACATTCCTTTCCGAATCATATTTTGTTTTCTCATAATCCTTTCCCCTCCTCTCTGCGCTTTCAACTTTATTCCGACACCATCATCTTATAAGTATTCCATGCGCTGTCAGCAGCCTTTGGAAGAGCCTGAGTCCAGTCGTAGTCCGAATAGATGGCTTCAGAGCAAATGTCGCTTGCTTCTGTAAAAAGGGTTCTTTCTGCACTGGTCAGGAAATATGTACCGTCTAGTTCACGGAAAGTATTTATGGTTTCCTGAAGCACTTCATCATCAGGATATCCCATCCAGACTTCAAAAGCACTTTCCTGTACCGGAACATTTCCTATATGGCTTAGATATCCATAAAACTCTGGAAGCCTTATATCCGGATGTTCTTTATTATATTGTTTTGTTTGATCATTCAAAAACAGCATCAGATAATCGTACGCTTCCTGCTTCAGATCACTGGACATTCCTACTGCTGCGTAAGACATAATCGATGCCATCTTCCTGCCATCAATATCCGGAACAATCTGCAAGTCTACTTTCTCATTCTTATCAGCAGCTCTCCCATTTTCAAAAAAATAGTGTTCTTCCACCAAAGCAAGCTCTTCTTGGGCTGCTTTCCCAAACCGAATGAACTTGTCAGCAAATTCGCACCATTTTTTCTGATCGAAAAGGACTTCTCCGGATTCATAATCTGCTGCAGGCTGTATCCACCGTGCTCCCTGACTCATTAATGTGATAAAATATTTTTTTAACCTTACATCCTCCGAATTTGCTACCTGCTCTACCCATTCTCCCAAGGTATCTCCGGTCATTTCTTCCATATCCTCTGTTCTTGGCAGTACATAATACATCACAGACATCGGAATGATGTACTGCCGCCCATCATACTGTCCCTCTTTCAAAATTGCTTCATGATAGGTATTGTCCTCCCAATAAGAATCCTTCTCCATGAACTCATCCAAAGATGCCAAGGCCCCGCTCTGCATCGTCTGATATGGATTTTCCAACAGTGGAAGAAACTCTTCTCCATTTTCCTGGTTTCCATCCAGCAAATACACATCCGGTCCCTTTCCCGCCATAATCTCTGTCCTCAGTTTCTGAATCTCATTCTCCCGCTCCTCTTTCTTTTCTGGAAGTTGCTGAATTTCCACCTCTACCTCGCTATTCGTTCCTTCTGTAAAAGTTGCCGCAGCCTCTGCCTGATCGTGCAAGCTTCCATCCGTCACGACCCGCAGGATTTTCTCTTCTTCACTTTTCTCTTCAGTCCCGCAGCTGCAAAGTCCTGCTGCCAGAGCGCATACACATAACACTGACATTCCCTTCTGAATCATGCTTTGCTTTCTCATACTTTTTCCCCCTCCTCTCCTGTTCAATTATCCGGCTATTATTGTCTAAATTATATCATTGTCAAAAATACTTGTCTATCATTATAGATTTAAATTCATTTTTTTGTGATAATATTTAATCATCAACATTATTTGTCAATATTTTCATCTAGAATATTCTTTAATCTTCCCTTAATATTTATTCTGATTATTTTCTTTTATATAAAATATTCCAAAATTTTACCCCCCCCCATTAAATTGACACATATTTTATTTGTTGATATAATAAGGGAAATACAATTTATGTGAGGGCAAAGGTATGATATCTGTAAAACAAGTTAGTAAATCTTTTCATGGTAATTGTGTTCTGGATCACATCAGCTTTGAAATCCCGGATCAGACAGCCACGGCGCTGATCGGACCAAATGGAATCGGAAAAACAACGCTTTTGAATATTCTGTGCGGATCTCTGGTACCGGATTCTGGCGAAGTCACCTCCGAAACTCCTGATTTTCAAAGAGAAATTTTTACCGTTCTGTCGGGTTCCCATCAGCTGTATGCAAAAAATACAGTGAAAGAAAACATCGAATTCCTTGCGGTGCTGCGGGGCCTTTCCAACTCGGATATCCGGCAGAACCTGGACCGGTACCTTCCTTCTTTCCCGCTGTATGACTCTGTGAAAAACAAACTGTTTGAGGAGCTCTCTACCGGTCAGAAACAGCTGATGATTCTGCTTGCGGCTCTGGTGACGAATTCCCGGTATCTGATTTTAGACGAACCGACCGAAGGACTGGATCTGGATCACAAACGGGCACTGCTTCACGCTGTTACTTCCATCCGAAATACGAAGACCATTTTGATCACGTCCCATGATTCGGACTTTATTACGTCGGCCGCCGAACGATTTCTGTTTCTGAAAGACGGGCAGATCGCAGTCGAAAAAGAACATCTTGATACAAAGGAATTTCTGGAAATTTATGAAGCATTATATTTACAGGGGGAATCGTTATGAGAATAATCTGGTATGAATGTAAAATGGATGTGTTAAGGACGTTCCGCTATAAGATGGGACTGGTTTCTGACCTGGTGATTTATACATTACTTCTCTGTTTTTTCTTTTGGTCTAATACAGGGCAGTCCTTTCAAGAACTGTATGGCGTAGAAAATTATCAGGCACTGCTTCTTCTGGGCTACGTGGCATGGACCTTTTCTGTCACAGCAATTTCCACTATTGCTTCCCAGCTTCTGGCAGAGCTTCAGCGCGGCACCCTCTTTTTCAAGCTTCACTCCCGTCTTCCGCTTCAGATTCTCTATCTGGGAGACCTGCTTTCCTCGGTGCTCGTCCAGACTATTGTTGTGATCATTTATTCTGTTGTAACATATTTCTTTTTCGGGGTACGGTATATAGTAACACTTCCGATCGTGGCCGCCTTTTTGATTTCCATCCTCGGCATGTACGGAATCGGACTGATGATCGCAGGGCTTTCTCTGTATTACAAACGGATCGGCGCTGTTGTGCTTCTGGTGCAGTTATTTCTTCTTTTTGTTACGGATACCATTCCGACGTCGCCCGTCATCACAGAAGTTTCCAGCGTGCTTCCGCTTACGATGTGTAATACCGTGATCCGGAACAGCTTTGTTCACAAAGATCTGGGAATGACGTTCCTTTTGCTGTGCGTCGTCAGCCTTCTCTGGTTTGCGGCTGGATATATAGTCTTTGACTGTTTTATGAAACAGGCCAAGAAAAAAGGCAATCTTCTTTTATACTGATGTACTGTTTTTGCAGACCCTTCTTTCTCCGGGAGAGAACTGGTTTCCTATTCGACAAAAGGAACCATTTCTCTCCCTTTTCATACCCTGATAGTGAAGGATTTATTTCCTCCAAAATAAAAAACAGGAGGCACTTTCATGGGTATTACAAACTCTAACAAAGAGGTCAATGTCTCACAGATCACCTGCGGCGGAACCTTCCAGGTAACACTTGGTCTTTCGGCAGCTCCGGATATTTCGGAAAATCCGGTGGATATTGTTCTTGTTCTCGACCGCTCCGGCAGTATGGCCGGAAGCCCGCTCGAAAATCTGAAGCTTGGGGCGGACACCTTTATTGACATTATCGATGAAACTACCGACAGTACTCAGGATGGACAGATCGGCTCGGGAAGCCATATCGGTATCGTCAGCTTTTCCAGCAACGCATCAGCAGACACACAGCTGATTACTTCGGTTGCTGACTTAAAGGCGGCGGTAGCTGCGCTTTCTGCAGGTGGATCCACCAACCATGCAGACGCATTTTCCACTGCAGCATCCCTCTTTGACCCTTCTTCTTCCAACGAAAAGGTCATTGTCATGTTTACAGACGGGAAAACGACTTCCGGAATTCCTCCTGCACCGGTCGCGGAGACGATCCGTGATTCGGGGATCATTATTTACTGTATCGGTCTGATTGGAGACACAGGAATTGATGTGGATGTACTCAATGACTGGGCAACAGATCCGGATGCATCTCATGTTGCTGTCACCCCGGATGATTCTGAACTGGAGGACTTGTTTGCGGATCTGGCGGCCAACATTTCCAAACCGGGAGCGACAAATATTGTCATTAATGAAACTCTCAATCCGGATTTCACTATTGTAAGCATTGACATGCCATCTTCCGGTACTGCCGCTGCCATTGACTCTCAGTCTCTGCAATGGAAAATTCCATCACTCGGAGTCTCTGGAAACGAGGGCGCGTCTTTGGAATTCTATGTGCAGCACACCGGCCAGACTTCCGGAAATCTTCCTATCAACCAGTCCATTTTCTACTCGGATACGGAAGGTAATACCGTATCCTTCCCTGAACCTTCCGTTCAGGTTGAATGCGGCGTTTCGGTAGACCCAGAGCCTTGTCCGGTTCCGGTCGATTTTACAATCGGAAAATGCCAGGACTCTCTGGTCGTTGATCTGGGAGATGCGTATCTGGAATCTTCCGGCCGGATCGTACAGCTCAATGTCAAACTGAAAAATGTCTGCCCTCACAAACGGGTTGCTCTCGGAATTATTCTGACCGAAACCGATAACTACGGAAGCGAATATCAGCGTGGCATGAAGGCCATCACCGTACCGGCCCATAATCAGAAGAACTGTCAGGATGTAGAAGTAAAATGCATCAAGTTTGTTCTTCCGGAAGACCTGAATGTATCCGGCTGTCCGTGCCAGTCGCTGTGCTGTGAACGGCATCTGAAAGTGCGGATTATCGCGCATTATATCGATACCGACTTCCGCTGCTGCGATTCTACAGTAACCTTCTAACGTATAACGGGGAGAGCATTTCGTCTCTCCCCTCTTTTCTTTCAATATTTAACAAATCTTGTTGCCGTTTGCCACAAGCTTGAACTTGCATCCCAGAACCTCTGCAGCTCTCCGGCACATGATCATCCGTTCCAGAAAGATTTCAAAATAATCCATCACCGTACACATCTCGTCATCCAGCTCCAGATTCATCTGAATCACTCTCTTCTCTTTTTTGACTTCCAGGCTGGAGGCCAGCACCGCATAGTTGACCCGGTCGTGGATATCAAAATTGGCAATGGTCGGATTCTGCACCCGGTTTCTTCGCACATCGGTTTTATCCGCCAGAATCAGCGCCGCAGAGACGATGTCCACGGCAGTGCCCGTGGATTCATCATGGTTTCCAATCGCGGTCGTCACAGTCATCACATCCCGGAGAGGCATCCCCATTTCTTTTAAAATTCCATAAGCCAACAGTGCTCCGGTATGGGCGTGGTCGTGCCGGTTGATGCTGTTGCCGATATCATGCATGTACCCGGCAATTTTGCTGAGCCTGATTTCTTTTGGCCCATATCCAAGGTCTTTGAGAATCTTTCCGGCGGTTTCTGCCACCTTGGCGGCATGTTTTCGGGAATGTTCCGTAAATCCAAGAACATCCAGCACCTCATTTCCTTTCTCTATCAAAAGATTTATCTCTTCATTTTCCTTTACCTTTCTGTAAGTAATGATGTCTTGTTTCTTTTCTGCCATATATTCTGTCGTAACTCCTCTTCTTATAATCTTGTAATTGCGTCCATGGCAAGGGCGGAACGCTCACATTCCTCCGGTGCGAAAGTCACCTGCCAGCAGAGCGGGCTTCCTTTCATATATTCGGAAGCATAACTGAGACCATTCGTCCGTTCATCCAGCATCGGGCGGTCAATCTGGTTCGTATCACCAAGCAGAATGATTTTGGTGCCTTTTCCGGCTCTTGTAATGATTCCTTTTACCTGATTCGGCGTCATGTTCTGTGCTTCATCGATAATCAGATAAGTCTTCATAATGGAACGCCCGCGAATATAATTTAACGCTTCCGTCTGAATCAGCCCGCGGTCGAAGATTTCATCGATCTTCCCCTGTAATTCCCGTTCGTCCTTATAGCGTTCTTCCTCGTTGGAATCGATCAGCTGTTCCAGATTGTCAATGACAGGACGCATCAGCGGAGAAATCTTCTCCTGTTCGTCTCCCGGGAGAAAACCGATGTCCGAGTCAAACTGTGCGTTTGGCCTGGAAATCAGAATTCTCCGGTATTCTCCCGTTGGATGATTCAGGATTTTTTCCAGGCCGACCGCCAGCGTATAGAAAGTCTTACTGGTCCCTGCCCTGCCTTTGATAATAACAAGCGGTGCCTTTTCGGCCGGCTGCATCAATGCTTCCTGTACGAAATATTGTCCTGCATTTCTTGGAGAAACACCGTAAGGCTGGGTTTTCCGGTATTCCAGCTTTTTAATCACTCCCTTTTCCACCCGACCGAGCTGGGTTTTCTTTGCAGACTGATCCGCCTTTAAAATCACAAATTCATTTTCTTCCAGCTTTGGCACGATCCGGTTTCCCTGTTCGTCCGAAAGGTAGACATCCTCCACCGGAACACCCTTTTTCTTAAACTCTTTGAACTTTTCTTCCGGCACATACACTTCTATCCTTCCCCTGTACTGCCCTTCATACTCTACAACCTGCTCTGTCGTATAATCTTCCGCCCGGATTCCGATGATCTGTGCCTTAATTCTGAGCAAAATGTCTTTTGTCACAAGAACCACCTGTTCCTCACAGGACTCCGCCAATCCCTTGCAGACTTTCAAAATCCGGTTATCCATCTTCTCTTCCGGCAGATCCTCCGGAAGCTGCACGTTTACAAAATTTTTCTCCACCCGGAGTATACCTCCTGATGCCAGTTCAATTCCTTCCAGCAGATCTCCTTTTTTCCGGAGTTCTTCCAGAATCCGGATTGCCGCCCTTGCATTTCTTCCCTTCTCGCCATCTGCCTTCTTTAGATTATCCAGCTCTTCCAGTACAACAACAGGCAGAATCACCTGATTATCCTCAAAACTGAGCAGTGCCTGTGGATTCTGAATGAGAATGTTGGTGTCGATGACATAGATTTTTACCATATGCAGGTCTCCTTTACCATATAGACTTTTCATAAAACACAAAAGGAAAGCTGTTCTTCCCCTTTATGGAAATTATAGCTTTCCTGTATTTTAACTTTGCTCAGATTTTGGTTAAATTTGGGTTAAAGCAGGCATGCAGATAAACATTGCCATTTCCTTTTTATCAGGATTTTACTTAGACTTGACAGAAAGCCAGTAGTTCATACCGGTTCTTTCTTTTATAATGACAGTAAAGATTGGAGGGCTGTCTTATGCTTTTCTATACGATCATGATTCTTATTCTAGGCATACTTAGCGCAGGCATAACTGTATTTTTCTTTTTCCGGTGGAGACAGAATCGAAATGTTCCAGAAGATATCAATACAGAAAATACAACTGTTCCGGCGCACATATCCATTTTTACCAGACTTGGGACAGCACTGTTTCTTCTTGTTTTCACAGTTGGATTTATGTCAGTCGGCGTTTATTTCCTATATTCTTCCTGTCAGGAAGATCTGAGATATTCCGGCGAAGCGAATGGAACTGTAGTAGAATATACCCGGAAATGGGATACTACAGGCGAAACTTCCGGCTATCTCTACGCCCCTGTAGTCCGCTATCAGGCAGAAGGAAACGGGATCTGCATGGGTACAGGAAATGTCTGGAGCTCCAGACGCTCCTTTGAAATCGGAGAACAGATTACCATCCGCTACAACCCGGATCAGACCGATATCGTCTCTATAGAAGGCAACGGTTTATCCGTCGGTTTCAAAATGGGATTCGGATTTTTTCTGTTTGGTTTCACGGTATCTATTCTTGTTCTTATTTTCTTCGCCCTGAAACTGTTGGTCCATAATCAGGACACCAGGAACCGGATTATGGGACGGATCTGCGTGCTTCTAATCGGGCTTTTGATTGCAGGGGTCTGGATTGTCTTGGCCGGTCTGAAACTGGCAATGGCAGTATTCGCCCTGTTTGGATTGTATGTTCTTATTCATCGAATCCGAAGGTAGGGATAGACATTCCAGAGGACGTTTTCAATATCCGGATTAGTTAAATCCACATTTTGCATTAGATCTACTTCATAATCATTTTAAAGGACCAAGAAAAGGTGGAATCTTATTACAAAATAATTGAAGATCTTAAGAATTCACTTACGGACGAAAATGGGAATGCAAAAAACTTCATTTTTACAAGCTCTTATTTGGATCTATATCGCAAAGCAGACTCCAAGATTTTGGCTGTGATTAATTGAAAAGAATAGAACAATCCATGAAAGTTTTAAAACCATAAATGGAGAAGAATTCGGGTATCTAAATTTAAAGAGGACCTTTCTTCGTGAGGGTTCTTTAAGAGGGGCCTTCATGATGGGCTGGTAAAACAAACATAAGGTTAAGGAAAAAAGGGAAGCATACGCTTCCCTTTTTATCATAAATATAGATTAAAATCTTTATTTATTATTTGTTGTTGATTGCTGCCTGTGCTGCTGCAAGTCTGGCGATCGGTACACGGAATGGTGAGCAGGATACGTAGTTCAGGCCAAGTTTATGGCAGAATTCTACGGAGCTTGGATCTCCACCGTGCTCTCCACAGATTCCTACATGCAGGTTCGGGTTAGCCGGTTTTCCTAAATCGATAGCCATCTTCATCAGTTTGCCGACACCAACCTGGTCAAGTTTTGCAAATGGATCGTTCTCGTAGATCTTAGCGTCATAGTAAGCGTTGAGGAACTTACCAGCGTCGTCACGGGAGAATCCGAATGTCATCTGTGTCAGGTCGTTTGTACCGAAGCAGAAGAAGTCAGCTTCTTTTGCGATCTCGTCAGCTGTAAGAGCAGCTCTCGGGATCTCGATCATTGTACCAACTTCGTATTCAAGGTCGATACCAGCTGCTGCGATTTCAGCGTCAGCTGTTTCAACAACGAAGTTCTTCACGTATTTAAGCTCTTTTACTTCTCCAACAAGCGGAATCATGATTTCCGGTTTGATGTTCCAGTCCGGATGAGCTTTCTTTACGTTGATAGCTGCACGGATAACAGCTTTTGTCTGCATCTTTGCAATTTCCGGATAAGTAACTGCAAGACGGCATCCACGATGACCCATCATCGGGTTGAACTCGTGCAGGCTGTCGATGATTGCTTTGATCTGCTCTACAGTCTTGCCCTGAGCTTCTGCAAGTTTCTTGATATCTTCTTCCTCTGTTGGAACGAACTCATGAAGCGGCGGATCCAGGAAACGGATTGTTACCGGGTTACCTTCCAGAGCTTCGTAGAGAGCTTCGAAGTCTCCCTGCTGATATGGAAGAACTTTTTCAAGAGCTGTTTCTCTTTCTTCTTCTGTTTCAGAACAGATCATTTCACGGAACGCGTCGATTCTTCCTTCACCGAAGAACATATGCTCTGTACGGCAAAGTCCGATACCTTCTGCGCCAAGTTCTACAGCTTTCTTAGCGTCTTCCGGTGTATCTGCGTTTGTACGAACTTTTAATGTTCTGTATTTGTCAGCCCAGTTCATGATACGTTCGAACTCACCAGCGATTGTAGCGTCTACTGTCGGGATTACTCCGTCGTAGATGTTACCTGTTGTACCATCGATGGAGATGAAGTCTCCTTCGTGGAATTCTTTTCCGCCAAGTGTGAATTTCTTGTTTGCTTCATCCATTACGATGTCGCCGCATCCGGATACACAGCATTCACCCATACCACGAGCAACAACTGCTGCGTGAGATGTCATACCACCGCGAACTGTCAGGATACCCTGAGCGCTCTTCATACCTGTGATATCTTCCGGTGATGTTTCAAGACGAACCAGAACGACTTTTTCTCCTCTTTCAGCCCACTCTACAGCGTCATCAGCTGTGAATACAACTTTACCGCAGGCAGCTCCCGGAGATGCTCCAAGACCTTTGCCCATCGGTGTAGCTGCTTTCAGTGCAGCAGCG
Organism: Drancourtella massiliensis; assembly: GCF_016900655.1. GTDB lineage: Bacteria > Bacillota > Clostridia > Lachnospirales > Lachnospiraceae > Sellimonas > Sellimonas catena. The sequence goes on along the minus strand of NZ_JACJKH010000008.1, from coordinate 94,337 downwards.
TCGAACTGTGGGTGAAGTAATGTATCAAGGTTACGAGGATCGATCATAGCAACTGCTTCTTCTTCTGTTCTCATGCCTTCGTCAACAAGGTCGCATGCGATCTTCAGAGCAGCCTGTGCTGTTCTCTTTCCGTTACGTGTCTGAAGCATGTACAGTTTACCATGTTCTACAGTAAACTCCATGTCCTGCATATCTCTGTAGTGGTTTTCCAGAGTGCTGCATACTTCTTTGAACTGTTTGAATGCTTCCGGGAATTTGTCTTCCATTTCGGAAATGTGCATTGGAGTACGAACACCGGCAACAACGTCTTCGCCCTGTGCGTTTGTAAGGAATTCTCCGAACAGACCGTTTTCTCCTGTAGCCGGGTCACGTGTAAATGCAACACCTGTACCACAGTCATCTCCCATGTTACCGAATGCCATCATCTGTACGTTGACAGCTGTTCCCCATGAATACGGGATATCGTTGTCACGACGGTATACATTGGCACGCGGGTTGTCCCATGAACGGAATACAGCCTTTACAGCGCCGATGAGCTGTTCTTTTGCGTCAGCCGGGAAGTCGGATCCGATCTTCTCTTTGTATTCAGCTTTGAACTGTCCTGCAAGAGCCTTGAGGTCTTCTGCTGTCAGTTCAACGTCCAGCTTCACGCCTTTTTCTTCTTTCATCTTGTCGATGAGTTCTTCAAAATATTTTTTGCCGACTTCCATAACAACGTCGGAATACATCTGGATAAATCTTCTGTAGCAGTCCCATGCCCAACGCGGGTTTCCGGAAGCTTCTGCCAGAGTTTCAACAACTTCTTCATTCAGACCAAGGTTCAGGATAGTATCCATCATACCCGGCATGGAAGCTCTTGCACCGGAACGAACGGAAACGAGAAGCGGATTCTCTTTATCTCCGAATTTCTTTCCTGTGATCTCTTCCAGTTTTGTCATAGCTTCCATGATCTGACTCATGATTTCGTCATTGATCTGTCTGCCGTCCTCATAATACTGGGTACAAGCCTCTGTTGTTACAGTGAATCCCTGAGGTACCGGGAGTCCAAGGCCTGTCATTTCAGCAAGGTTCGCACCTTTACCACCCAGAAGGTTTCTCATTGTAGCGTTACCTTCTGTAAACATATACACCCATTTCGTAGCCATGTTTCAATGTCCTCCTAATAATATATTTGTAATATTTGACACGAAAAACACGACTTTGCGTTTCTCTTATGTAAAGTCGTACTTCTGTGCCCGGAATATTACGTTCTTTTGCAGTTTCCCGCTGGTAATATTGTAAATGTTTTAACATAGTTCGTCAAGAAATTTATCGTATTTTCTGCAACAATTCTGTCATGCCTCGTATGGCAATTATGTCACAGTTTATGCGACAATCCGGTCATGTCTTATGGCCGGATTGTCACTCTCGTTTTATTTCTGTCCGATTTTTTCAATAAATGCTTTATAGCCTTTCACAGCTTCGTATACATCTGCCTTACTGGAGATCTCATACATTGCATGCATACAGAGAACTGCAACACCGCTGTCGATCACTTCCATGCCGTACTGTGCCATGATGTATGCGATCGTTCCGCCGCCGCCGACATCTACTTTACCAAGTTCTGCATACTGATATCCGACTCCTGCCTCATCCATGACGCTGCGGATTTCTGCGAGATACTCTGCGTTCGCATCGTTGGAGCCGTTCTTTCCACGGCTTCCTGTGAACTTGTTGAATACAAGTCCTTTTCCGAAGAATGCAGAACTTCTCTTTTCAAATGCAGCAGCAAACATCGGATCATAAGCAGCGCTTACATCTGAGGAAAGCATCTTGGAGTTCTGAAGGGCGCGTCTTACTTTTAATTCGGACTCTTCACCTGTCAGTGCAATGAGCTCTGCTATCGTATTTTCAAAGAATCTGGAGTGCATGCCGGTTGCTCCGACGCTTCCGATTTCTTCTTTATCTACCAGGATGCAGCATGCGGTACGGCTGATCTGCGGGTTGTCCAGCATTGCAAACAGAGATGTGAATGCGCAGACTCTGTCGTCCTGTCCGTAGGATAAGATCATGCTTCTGTCAATACCGCAGTCTCTTGCTTTTCCTGCCGGAACGATTTCAAGCTCTGCAGATACGAAATCTTCTTCTCCGATTCCGTATGTTTCTTCCATAAGACGAAGAACACCTGCTTTTACTGCTTCTTTTTCGTCTTCTTTGAGTCCCTCTGCTTCTGTGAGCGGACGGCTTCCGATCAGAAGATCCAGATTGTCGCCTTCAATCACTTCAGATGCTTTCTGTGACATCTGTTTTCCAGCCAGATGTACAAGCAGGTCTGTGATTACAAATACCGGATCATTTTCATTTTCTCCGATATTAACACGGACTTTGGTTCCGTCTTTCTTTACGATCACTCCGTGAAGAGAGAGCGGGGAAGCAAGCCACTGATATTTCTTGATGCCTCCATAGTAATGAGTATCGAGATATGCCATCTCATCCGTCTCATAGAGCGGATTCTGTTTGATATCGATTCGTGGAGAATCAATGTGAGCTCCAAGGATATTCATTCCGTTTTCCAGCGGCTCTTTACCGATCTGGAAAAGAAGAATCATCTTGCCCATGAAAGAGGCGTAAACCTTGTCGCCTTCCTTTAATGGTTCTCCTGCCTCTTTGTAAGAGCACAGGCAGCGGTATCCTGCTTCTTTTGCCAGGCGCTCTGCGACCTCTACGCATTCTCTTTCTGTCTTTCCTTCATCCAGGCAGCGTTTATAGCGTGCGCTGATGTCTTCCATCTCTTTTAATTCTGCCTGTGTGTAGGTCTTCCATACATTTCTTCTGTCCACTGTTTTGTTCCTCCTTCTGACATGAGATATTTTCAGGCTCAAATGCCCTCAAGTACTCTTATTATACATCACTTTTGCCAAAAGTCACAGTGCTTCTTTCATTTTCTTTACATATTCTTTTATATACGGCACACACTGCTCTTTGTACCGCCCGCAGAGCTTCACAATGGCCGAACCTACGATCACGCCGTCCGAAACTTCCGCCATCTTCCCTGCCTGTTCTTCTGTCGATATTCCGAATCCGACCGCACACGGGATATCTTGTTCTTCTTTCACCAGCTGCACCATTTTTCCCACATCCGTTGTGATCTCTGAACGTACACCCGTTACCCCGAGCGAAGAGACGCAGTAGACAAAACCGGCTGCCTCTTTTGCAATCATCTGGATCCGGTCTCTGGATGTCGGTGCGATCAGCGAAATAAAGTCCAGCCCATACTTCCTGCACACGCTGTCAAACTCTTCCTTCTCTTCAAACGGAACATCCGGAAGAATCAGCCCGTCCATGCCGATTTCCGATGCAGTCCGTATAAAACGTTCCGTCCCGTAGGAGAATACCACATTGGCATAAGTCATAAAGGCCATAGGAATACTGGTGTTTCTTCGGATCCGCCGGACCATCTCAAAGACCGCATCCGTCGTAATTCCTCCGGAGAGAGCACGTAAATTCGCATCCTGAATCACCGGTCCTTCCGCCGTTGGATCGGAAAACGGAATTCCAAGCTCAATCAGGTCTGCTCCCGCCTCCTCCATGGCATAGACGATCTTCTCTGTCACCTCGATGGACGGATCACCGCAGGTGATAAATGGAATAAAAGCTTTTCCATGTGCAAATGCTTCTCTGATCCTACTCATAAATATCCTCCCCTCTGTACCTGGCGATGGCCGCGCAGTCCTTGTCGCCTCTTCCTGACAGATTGACGACGATACACTGGTCCGGTCTCATCTCTTTTGCAAGTTTCATGGCATAGGCTACGGCATGGGCGCTTTCGATGGCCGGAATAATTCCTTCCGTCCTGGACAGATATTCAAAGGCGTCCACTGCCTCGTCATCTGTCACCGCCACATATTCGGCCCGTTTCTTATCATAAAGATCCGCGTGTTCCGGACCGATTCCCGGATAGTCCAGTCCAGCTGAGATGGAGTATACCGGAGCAATCTGTCCGTACTCATCCTGGCAGAAATAGGATTTCATTCCGTGGAAGATACCGGGCTTTCCTGTAGCAATGGTTGCTGCCGTCTCTTTCGTATGGATGCCGCGGCCTGCCGCTTCACATCCGATAAGCCGGACGTCTTTCTCTTCGATAAAATGGTAAAACGCTCCGATCGCATTGGAGCCGCCGCCGACACAGGCCAGCACCGCGTCCGGAAGTTTTCCTTCCGCCTCCAGGATCTGCTCTTTGATTTCTTTGGAAATCACTGCCTGGAAATCCCGTACGATGGTTGGGAACGGGTGGGGCCCCATGACAGATCCAAGGACGTAGTGGGTATCATCGATCCGGTTCGTCCACTCCCTCATGGTTTCGGACACCGCGTCTTTTAAAGTTGCCGTTCCGGTAGTGACCGGATGTACCCTGGCTCCGAGAAGGCGCATCTTATACACGTTCAGTGCCTGACGTTTTGTGTCCTCCTCTCCCATGAACACTTCACACTCCATCCCCATCAGAGCGGCTGCAGTTGCGGTTGCAACTCCGTGCTGCCCTGCTCCGGTCTCCGCAATCACACGGGTCTTTCCCATCTTTTTTGCAAGCAGAACCTGACCAAGAACATTGTTGATTTTATGAGCGCCGGTGTGATTTAAGTCTTCTCTTTTCAGATAAATTTTAGCCCCGCCCAGATCCTTCGTCATATGCTCCGCATAGTAGAGTCTGGATGGTCTCCCTGCATAATCATTTAATAGTGTTGTAAGTTCCTTCTGAAATTCCGGATCGTTCTTATAATGATTGTAGGCCTCTTCCAGTTCAATAACCGCATTCATCAACGTTTCCGGTATATACTGCCCTCCATGGGCGCCGAATCTTCCCTTTGACATCTGATTCCTTCCTTTCTTTCTCTTATCTGATATCTCAAGTCAGCGACCGCAGCATGTGTACTGCGTCCGCGATCTTTTTTTCGTCTTTCACTCCGTCTGTCTCAACGCTGCTGCTCAAGTCGACAGCAAACGGATGAAACCTTTCCACGGCTTCTTTCATATTATGAATGCCGATTCCTCCGGCAAGAAAGTACGGCTGTTTTGCTTCCTCCAGGCATGACCAGTCGAAACTTCTTCCTGTTCCGCCGGTTCCACAGTCAAACAGCAGATAGTTTGCCGGAAATCCCGCTGCTCTTTCTACATCTTCTCTGCTCTTTACGGAAACAGCTTTGATCACCGGCACGCCGGCTGTCTCCCGAATCGTCCGGACCATCTCTTCTCCTTCCTGTCCGTGGAGCTGAATCATTTTAAGCCCGCTTTCCCTCACAATGCGTAGAATCGTATTTGTATCCTCATTGACAAAGACTCCTACAGGCACAATCCCCGGATCCAGCTCTTCCAAAAGCCCTTTCAGTCCTTCCGGATCCATATTTCTCCGGCTTTGCGGCACGTTTAGAATAAATCCACAGTAGTCCGGCCTTGCCGCGTTCACATATACAATGTCTTCTTTTCGCCTCAATCCGCAGATTTTGATTTTCGTTTTCATTGGTCCATTCCCCCAAGACAGGTAAGCGCTTTCCTTTTGTCCGGTTCCCGCATCAGTGTTTCGCCGATCAGCACCGCGTCCGTTCCGTTTTCTTTTAAAAGCCGTATGTCCTCCGGAGTGCGGATGCCGCTCTCTGATACAAAGATGATTTCCGGCGGCACCAGTCTGCGCAGACTGGCGCTTGTCTGAAGATCTACCTGAAACGTATGAAGATCCCGGTTGTTGACACCGATGATCTTTGCCCGGCACCGCTTTGCCATCTCTATCTCTTCCTCAGAATGTGTTTCCACCAAAGCGGAAAGTCCAAGACGCTCTGCAAGTTCCAGATCAGACCGTAATTCCTCTTCCGTCAAAATCGCACAGATAAGAAGCACTGCATCGGCTCCCATGGCTTTTGCCTCGTAGATCATGTACGGATCCACAGTAAAATCTTTCCTCAAAACAGGGATCTGCACTTCCCTGGCAATTGCTTCCAGATAAGCATCGCTCCCCTGAAAATAGAATGGTTCGGTCAGACAGGAGATGGCTGCCGCTCCAGCCTTTTCATAGTCTTTTGCAATGTCCAGATATGGAAATGTTTCCGCAATCACCCCTTTGGACGGGGAAGCTTTCTTCACCTCGCAGATGAACGAAAGTCCTTCCCTGGAAAGGCTCTTCTGAAAAAGAAACGGTTCTTTTTGCTCCTTCCGGCTTTCGATTCTCTCCAGAAGCCGGCCTGTCGGAATCTCCCTCTTTTTCTTTGCAATCCGCTTCCTTGTCTTTTCAGCGATTTCATCCAGTATGGTTTTCATACCCGTTCCTCCTGTACTTCCGGTTTCCAGCCGTTCGATTCCCGAATGAATTCTTCCAGTTTCTTTCTGGCTGCCCCGCTGTCGATGATTCCTTCCGCCATCCGTACGCCGGCCTCCAGATTCGGTGCCTTTCCGGCCAGATAAAGGGCAGCTCCGGAATTCAGTGCCACAGCATCCCGTTTTGGTCCTTTCTTTCCATTTAAAATCTCCAGTGTGATCTGTGCATTTTCCTCCGGTGTTCCTCCTGTCAGTTCCTCTTTTTCGCACCGGATAAATCCGAAATCTTCCGGAGTAATCTCGTAAGTATGATAGGTTCCGCCTTTGATCTCACAGACCTTTGTCGGCGCACTCATGGAAATCTCATCCAGCCGGTCCATCCCATAAACCACCATCCCGCGCTTGACTCCAAGATTGCTCATAACTCTGGCAAGCGGTTCTACCAGTGACTCTTCATAGACCCCCATCAGCTCCATGTTTGCTCCTGCAGGATTGGAGAGCGGCCCTAAAATATTGAATACAGTACGGATCCCCAGTTCCTTCCGGATCGGCGCCACATACTTCATGGCAATGTGATAGTTCTGTGCAAACAGAAAGCAGATGCCGATCTTCTTTAACATGGCCGCACTTTCTTCCGGCGAGGCCGTAATCCGGACTCCCAGCGCTTCCAGAACATCGGCCGCCCCGCTTTTGCTGGATGCCGCCCGGTTCCCGTGTTTTGCAATCGGAACGCCGCCCGCCGCGATGACCAGAGAAGATGTGGTGGAAATATTAAACGAATTTGCTCCGTCTCCTCCTGTTCCGACAATCTCCAGTACGTCCATCTCATGAAGGAGACGGATACAGTGATCCCGCATTCCTTTGGCTGAACCGGTAATCTCTTCGATGTTCTCCCCTTTCAGGGAAAGAGCGGTCAGATAAGAGCTCATCTGAACCGGGCTTGCCTTGCCGTCCATGATCTCATTCATGACTTCCAGTGCTTCTTCTGCTGTCAGATCGTTTCTTTGTGCCAGTTTTAATATTGCTTCTTTAATCATGTCTGTAAACCTCCACAAAATTCTGAATCATCTTTTTCCCTTCCGGTCTGATCAAAGAGCATTGTGTACTATCAGCCGGATCAGCATTCCGACAACAAAAAAACGCCCCTGATACAGACAATCCCTAACATCTGTATCAAGGACGATATCTACATACCGCGGTGCCACCTTGATTCACGGAAAAAATCTTCCATGCGCTTAGCGAGATACCAACATATCTCCGGCAACTGACGTATGCCCTACGTCGCAGAGTACTGGGCAGGAATTCCTGCTTTTGACTGCGCCCTCCGTGGTCCATTTGGCTGACTGCGTTCCATCCGGCTCTCACCTTCCCGGACTCTCTGTGGGTGCACGGCAACTTTGATCTCCACTTCAACGGTTTATCTGGCTAAATTCAATTTTTACTCATTATAGGATGAAAGCGCAGATGTGTCAATACTTTTTTCAAGATTTTCCATCTCTGTCAGAATCTCCTTCTGTCTCTCATCAAACAAAAGTCCTTTATTGTACTTGTAGAAATACGGGCAGTCATTATCCCTCAGGAACCGGATACTGTCCCCGTTGGTGTTGAGTTCTGCCAGAAAGGCCGCCATCTCCTGACTTTCGCCAAAGGCGTCCTCCAGAAACCGGAATGTGTTTTCCAGTGCTTCCATCGCCTGATCCGTAACTGTCTGCCGCTTCTCCACCTGTCCGGAAAATGCTTCCTTGACAAAAGCAAACTCCTCGTCCCATCCGGCGCCTTTTGCCGCCGCTTCGGTCAGCTTCCACCGCTGCTCATAGGATTCCAGCTCTGTAATCACCGAAGTTTCCAGTTTTTCCATGGCTCCGGTCAGAAGCCCTGCCTTCTTTTTCGACGCCAGTTCTGCCCGAAGTCGTTCAATCACTGCTGACAGGCTGTGCTCCTCTTTGTATACTTTTAATTCCGCAAACAGCCGTTCTGTTCTGGCATCTTCCTCTTGGTACGCCCGGAAATACTCGGCAAGCTTTCCGTTTAACATGCCTACAATGCTGAACCGTTCATCAAAGGCGGCGAATTTCAGCTTTTCGAGAACATCCTCCCCGTAAATGCCCTGTACAATCTTTTCCAGACCGTAGTCTTTCTTGTATTTCTCGTACAGTTCCAGATAATTGGCAAATTCCTTTGCTATTTCCCAGTTCTGTAAATACTGGTGCGCTACTTCCCGGTCCACTTTCTTACCAAGCATCCGGTATACGCGGAGAAGTTCTGAGAGATCCTCCCATCCTCTGGCCGTCACAAACTGCTTTCCATCCACCGTATTTTCTACCCTGTAGAAATGATCCTTCCGGATTTCCAGATAAGCAAGAATCGCCGGATCGATCTGTGCCTCGTAGGCGTACTCCCGCCATACGTCATAATTTTCCTCGATGTCAATCCGTTTCAGCCGGTCCAGTGTCACAATGTCGAATTCCCGCACGGACTTATTGTATTCCGGCGGGTTGCCTGCCGCCACAATGATCCATCCTTCCGGTACTTTGTGGTTTCCGAACATCTTGCACTGAAGGAACTGCAGCATGGTCGGCGCCAGTGTCTCCGAGACGCAGTTGATCTCGTCCAGAAAGAGGATGCCTTCTTTTACCCCGGTCTCCTCCATCTTCTCGTAAACTGACGCAATAATCTCGCTCATCGTATACTCCGTGACGGAACAGACTTCCCCGCCATAGCTGCGCTCCCGGATAAACGGAAGTCCTACCGCACTCTGCCGGGTATGGTGTGTAATCGTATAGGAAACCAGGCCGATTCCACATTCTCTTGCGACCTGTTCCATGATCTGGGTCTTCCCGATTCCCGGAGGCCCCATGAGAAGGATCGGCCGCTGCCGGATCGACGGGATCAGGTAATGTCCGTCCGCGTCTTTTTGCAGATAAGCCTCGATGGAATCCCTGATTTCCTGCTTTGCTCGTTTGATATGCATCCTCTATTCTTCCTCGCTTTCCATAAATATCGCTTCATCCAGCACAAGCCGGATTGCCCATGCCGGTGTCCGGATGTCCCTCGATCCGTCGTCGATAAAGACGAATGCCGTCTCGTAGGATGGCATCCGGGACGGATAGGTGCCGTATCCGTCTGTAAAATAAATCACGCCCCGCAGATTCTGGAACGCTCCCTGTTCAATCAGGCTGTCAATATAGGCAAAAGCCGGACGGAAATCGGTTCCGCCGCCGCCATAGAGTTTCAGCTCCTGCATATAGCGTTCCCAGTCTTCCTGTCTCTCGATCCTCACATCCTCCTGCACCTGTTCATCGCACTGAAGAATCCGGATATGAACTTTTCGGAAGAAGCTCTCATTTTCGCTCAGGACATCATACGTTTCTTCCAGAAATTTCCGCACCAGGTCTCCGGAACAGGACATGGACGTATCCACCACAATGACAAATTCTTCAATCTTTTTGACTTCCTTTGTCTCCTGCGGCTCGATCAACGGCATATTGCCGTACATGGACAGTCCGTAATGATAAAAGGCGTAGTCAAAGCTGTCGTCATCCACACCGATCTCTTCCCGCCACACGGAAAACTTTCTCAGAAATTCCCGATAGTCGTAGCGCTTCTTATTGGCGACCCGAAGCTCTTCCAGAAGATCGCCGGAGGCACTTGCCTCTTCCTGTGCGAAAGTATCCAGATTGAGCTCCATCTGCTCGCTGATCTGTTTCCAGTTATTCTCCGTCTCATTTGGCGGCCGTTTTTTATTTTTCTCCGGGTCCGGCCAGTAAAGATGGCTGTCCGCCCCGAACTCGGCTTCCAGTTCCATCCGCTTCTTCTCACTCATTCCCCATGCTGTCAGGCTTTTGTATATCTTCTGGGCTGTCAGCACCTTTGTGCTGCTTTTCAGTCTGCGGTATACATCCTTTCTCAGCCAGGATGGTGCCCGTCTGACACAAGGATAAGAAAGGCTGTCGATAATGGACTCCACTGCGATGTTGCAGGCCAGATCCCAGAAGAGGGGATCCCGTTTTCCTCTCAGGTAAAGATGCCCGAACAGGCAGTGCAGGACGATATGGAGATAGGCCCGGTTAACATTCTTCCGGTCTTCCCGGTAAGCTCCGCCGAGCCATCCCGGATGAAAGTAAAGCCCCTGCCCGTCTGTTCCGATGGAGCCGATCTCCCCGTCCATCTGAAACCGCAGGCTGGAAAGCGCCACGTCCAGGTACCGCATTTTCAAATATAACTCATTTCTCGCTGTCCGCAGAATTTCCTTTCCCAGGGCATTCATGCGCGCGGCCTGCTCTTCGCTGATCGTCTCTGCCATCTCTTCCTCCTTATCCATCTTCATACATTTTTCTGATTACAGATCAAACGTTTTCTTTCCGCTCCGTTTCCTTCCGGCCTGCAGGAGAAGGGCTGACATTTCAGCATGTCCTTTTTTCTCCGCAACAGTAAGCGCCGTCTCCAGTGCCTCACCTTCCCAGATCTTCTGATCCAGAAGAAATCGTACCGTCTTCATGTCATCCGCCTCAAGCAGAAATCCGGCGGTCTCCCCGGCACAGCCCCTCAGGAAATCTGCGTACTCTTCTTCTGCCTGTCCGGTAAGCCGGTACGGCTCCCGAAGTCTGGCCAGCGCAATCCGGATCAAAGTGCGGACATCTTCCCTTGCTCTTGCCTTTACAAAAAGGGAATCGTACTCCTCATAATCGATCTCCTTATGATAGACACACTGCCGGTAGTCTCCGCCGGATCCGTGGTAGTGCGTCTCCACGATCCGGGCCGGCGTATTCTCCACCGCCTCTTCGTAGTGCTCCGGAAAGATCAGACTGGCTGTCTCGATCTGTTCCTGATCCTCATAGGAGATATGGACCGCAAGTTCAAACCGTTGTTCCTCCAGAATCTGTCTCAGACAGGTCTGGCGCGACTTTCTGCAGCGGATTTCCACATGGCTTAACTGGCATCCGGTAAAGGCACCTCCGCCGATACTGGTCAGGCTGTCCGTAAAGGACAGTCGTTTTAAACGAAAGCAGCGGTAAAAGGCGTAGCGCCCTACTTCACCAAGCTCCTCTGGCAGATGGATCTCCTCCACCTGTCCGCCGCAGAGCCGCTTCCGCGCTTCTGATTTTCGCTCCCCGTCCGGCAAAAAGACTGCCATGCCTTCCTCTTCCTCTGTCTGCGCAAATCCATAGTCTGCAATTCTTGTTACCGGAAGGCCATCAATGGTATCCGGAAGGAAGACCTCCGGACTCTCTCCGTAGCATCCGAAGATGGTGACGGTCTTAAATTCTTTTGATTCTGTTTTATAATGTATTTCCGGATACATGACTCCCTCCTGCCAGAATAAATCACTGCATAACAGCGGCCGGAAGACAACTGCTCCCGGCCTCGTTTTTTAATATTCAAACTTCTTTTCAAAATAAGCTTTCAGATCTTCGATCTTTACACGCTCCTGCTCCATCGTGTCACGGTCACGTACAGTTACTGCGCCATCTTCCTCGGATTCAAAATCATAGGTCACACAGAATGGTGTACCGATCTCATCCTGACGGCGGTACCGTTTTCCGATGTTTCCACGGTCGTCGTACTCACAGTTGTAATATTTGCTGAGCTCGGCATAAATCTTCTCCGCACCCTCGTTTAACTTTTTGGAGAGCGGAAGGATACCGATCTTCACCGGAGCTAAAGCCGGATGGAAGTGAAGGACTGTTCTTGTATCTCCTCCTTCCAGTTCTTCCTCATCGTATGCTGCGCAGAGGAACGCAAGTACGACACGGTCTGCTCCAAGTGACGGCTCGATGACATATGGCAGGTATTTTTCCTTCTTCTCATCGTCAAAGTATGTCATATCCTGCTTGGATACTTCCTGATGCTGTGTCAGGTCGTAATCGGTACGGTCTGCAATACCCCAAAGCTCGCCCCATCCGAACGGGAATAAGAACTCGAGGTCTGTTGTCGCACGGCTGTAGTGGGAAAGCTCTTCCGGCTCATGGTCACGTGCGCGCAACTCGTCTTCTGTCATACCAAGATCTCTCAGCCAGTTGTAGCAGAAATCTTTCCAGTATTTAAACCACTCCAGGTCTGTTCCCGGCTCACAGAAGAATTCCAGCTCCATCTGCTCGAACTCTCTTGTACGGAAGGTAAAGTTACCCGGTGTAATTTCGTTACGGAAAGATTTTCCGATCTGTCCGATTCCAAACGGGATCTTCTTTCTGGAAGTACGCTGTACATTCTTAAAGTTGACGAAAATACCCTGAGCAGTCTCCGGACGGAGGTAAACGACGTTTTTTGCATCCTCTGTAACTCCCTGGAATGTCTTGAACATCAGATTGAATTCCCGGATGTCCGTGAAATTGTGCTTGCCGCAGCTCGGACACGGAACCTGATGCTCATTGATGAAATCCATCATCTTCTCATGAGACCATGCGTCTACGCTTTCTTTCAGCTCAATCCCGTGTTCTGCCGCATAATCTTCAATCAGTTTATCTGCACGGAAACGCTCCTTACACTCTTTACAGTCCATCAGCGGGTCACTGAAGTTTCCGAGATGTCCGGAAGCAACCCATGTCTGCGGATTCATCAGAATCGCACAGTCTACGCCTACATTGTAAGGATTTTCCTGAATAAATTTCTTCCACCATGCTTTCTTCACATTGTTTTTCAGTTCTACGCCGAGATTTCCGTAATCCCATGTATTAGCAAGTCCACCATAGATTTCGGATCCCGGATATACAAACCCCCTGGTTTTGGCAAGAGCTACGATTTTGTCCATTGTTTTTTCTACCATCGTCTTTTACCTCACATTCTTCTAAAATTGTTTCCATTATACGGTAATTTGCCCGCTTTTGCAAGCACATCCCCCGTTTTTGCGTCCTGTTTTCCTGACAATTCGGCCGTTCTTCCGGACCGGAGCCCTGCTTAAATCATTTCCAGCATCTCCAGCGACCGGAACGTATGTCCTATGTACACATCTACGCACCGCTTTGCTGCCTTTTTCAGCTGCGCCAGCACATCATCACTCACCGTAAAAGTGTAAAGTTTCTCCACCGGCGTCCCCTCAATAAATTGCAGGGCGTAAAGCGCAGACTGTCCAAACGGAAGTACATCCGCCGCCTGTCCGGCACAGTCCGGGCAGAGCATGCCGCCCCTCGACGCGCTGAACCGGGAAAGCTCCTCCGTCCTGCCGCATCCGGCGCAGGCAAAGGCCTGCGGCGCCTCCCCTTCGAGGCAGATCATCTTCAGTTCAAAGATGCACCGGATCAGGGGAAGAGAAATGCTTCTCTTTACGACAATCCGCATCGTCTGATAGAGAAGCTTTAAAATTTCCGTCTCGTCATTATTCTCTCTTGTACAGTATTCGGCAAATTCCAGGAAATAAAACCCGTATGTCACGGCTTCGATATCAGTTCTAAGCTCTCCGAAATAATTCTGAATCTCCGCCTGCTGCAGCGTATACGAAGATCTTCCTTCGTAAAGCGTAAAGGTGCCGAACAGAAACGGGCCCGTCGTCCCGACAAGCATACTGTTCGGCCGCCTTGCACCTCTGGCAAAAGCGGAGATCTTCCCCCGCTCACGGGAGAGGATCACCACTCTTTTATCGTATTCTCCAATCGGAAGCGCTGACAGAATCATTCCTGTCACGGTAATCGTCTGGCTCACTTTCTTCATCCTTCCGGCTTTCGTTCTGATCCCGGTCTTTTTCGGCCTTATGAGCCGTTATCCCTTTGTAGGTCAGATAGTCTTCTACTTTTCCGGTCATCTCAAACCGTGCCCAGTAGTCTTCATTCATCGGATCACCTCTTCATCTTTTGGAATAAAATTAGGTTCTCCGATTTTTCTTTTGTTATTCTTCTTCCCGGTATCCAAAATTTCTCATCAGAAATTCGCTGTCTCTCCAGTCTTTTTTCACCTTCACCCACAGCTTTAAATTGACCTTGCAGTCCAGCATCCGCTCAATCTCGAATCTGGCGGTACTGCCGATCTTTTTAAGCATGCTGCCCTGTTTTCCGATGATAATTCCTTTGTGGGAATCCCGCTCACAGATGATCGTCGCATCAATATCCGCAATGGTTCCTTTTTGTCCCCTGCGGAATTTCATCTGGTCGATCACTACCGCGATTCCATGCGGAATCTCCTCGTTTAAGCTGTGCAGTGCCTTCTCCCGGATCAGTTCCGCCACAATCTGGCGCTCCGGCTGGTCCGTCACCGTATCCTCATCGTAAAACTGTGGTCCGTACGGCAGATACTGCAGAATCACCTTTACCAGTTCGTCTGTATTCTCTCCGTTTCTTGCGCAGACCGGAACAATCTCCGCAAAATCGTAGATATCTTTATACTTTGCGATGCACGGAAGAAGCTCTTCCCGCTTTACTTTATCCACCTTGTTGATAACAAGAATCACCGGTGTGTGTACTTTCTTCAGCTGCTCTGCAATGTGCTGCTCTCCCGCACCGATAAAAGTGGACGGCTCCACAAGCCAGAGTACGACATCCACCTCATTGAGTGTCCGCTCCGCCACATTCACCATATAGGTGCCAAGCTTGTTTTTTGCCTTGTGGATTCCCGGCGTGTCCACAAAGACGATCTGTCCCTCGTCCGTTGTGAGTACGGTCTGAATCCGGTTTCTCGTTGTCTGTGGTTTATTGGATGTGATGGCGATCTTCTGCCCGATCAGCTGATTCATCAGCGTGGATTTTCCCACATTCGGCCGCCCGATCAGTGTCACAAATCCTGATTTATACTGCTTATTCTCTGTCAAAATCCCGTTCCTCTTTCCTTTGTAAACTCTCCGAACCGGAGGACCCGGCACCTAAAACAGCGCCTTCACCTCGGTAAAGATTTCTTTTTCCTGCTCAATCTTGTCTTCATTTCCGATGACACAGATCTGGTCTGCCTGTAATACTTTCTCCACGATATCCGCCAGATTCCGGATATCCTGCTGCGTTGCACGGAGAACTTCCAGCCTTTCTTTTCTGATCATCTCTTCCGTCACATGATTCATGTAAAGATTCATGGAACGGTCGCCCTTGGTAGCCGGAGTCATCGGCTGATCCATATTGCTGATGGTACCGATGATGAATTTTGTCATATCCCGGTCACTGACATCAAAGTTTCTCAGATATTCGGTCACACCCTGGTAAATTTCCAGCGTATTTTTCAGGTGCGGATCCCGGTAGGAGACAAAATAGCCTTCTCCCAGCTTGTTAAAGCTGCTCATGCATCCATAGGCGCCGCCTTTGACACGAATATTCTGCCAGAGGTATTCGTATCCCATGATAACTTTCAGAATCTGAAGCGCCCCGTGGTACTCTGCTCCGGCATCGATAAAGTTTCCTGCCATTGCCACATACTGTACCTTGGAGGAAGTCTGGAATCCTTCGTTTTTCTTCGCGCATGTGAGCTGGAAACCGGACTCTTCCACTTCTTCCGTGTGCAGACATCCTGAGAACTTCTCGATCTCCTGAAGTACCGGTTCTTTGCTTTCCGGTTCTCCCGTATAGCTTACGATCATCCGATCTTTCCGGAATACCTTGCGGCTGATCGTCTGCAGCATCTCCATGAGACGATCCTTTTCTTCCTCAAAATGGTCTGCGATCCGGCTGACGGTCTCGTAGTACTCAATTCCGTTTGTCATGTCTTTAAAGCGCGCAAGCGGCGAACTGTACGACATGGCACGCAGCACGGCGGAACTGTGTCCCGCAGAGAGGAACTTCATCTGAAGTCTGGATTTCAGCATGTCCAGAATCTCTTTGATCCTCTTCTCATCTGTAAGCACCGACCGCATCAGAATTTCCTCCATCATAGAGAGGGCAAACGGAAGCTGGCCGTACATCGCTTTCGTCTTGATCTCAAACGTCGGGCGGAATTCTTTCTCCTTCACTTTTGTGACGTCGGTGTACATTTCAAGGGATGTCTCAATGCCTCCCGTGCGCCGGTTGATCTCATTGAACAGTTTGCCGTACTCGTAATGTTCGGTATCGATAATGCCGAGCACTGCCTGCAGAAGTCCTGCATACGGGATCTCTTTCTCGCTTAATGTCCGAAGATCAAAGATCAGTGTCAGATAGCCGATTCCGTTTGTATCGATCGGATGACAGATACATGGAACATCCCCGGCTTTTTGCTCTTCGTTATAAATCGGAGCAATGTCTTCGGAAATATCACTGACTTTCAGCACCGGAATCTTCTCCAGAATTTCCGGCGGAGTCGGCTCCTCCTGGTACGCTCTCAGATCTTTCGTATCCTGCACAAGCTTCTCCACTTCTTCTCTGGAGAGACCCGCCTTATAGTCCTGAAGCTTCTGATGGAGCTTCTGGTCTGCTTCCGCTGTCAGTCCTTTCTTCGGACAGATCATGACAATGGAAGCATGGGTGTTATCAAGAAGGTACTTCTGAATCAGATCTTCATAGTAGGAAGTACTGATCTGCTCTTTCAAAAATGCAAACGTGTCCAGTGCCTCGATGTGAAGGAACGGACTTTCTTCATCATACAGCCAGCTGTCGAACATCTGAAGTCCGTACATCAGCCCCTTCGGGTAGCTGCCAAAATCCGCCTCCCGGTAGCGGAACTCATGATAATTGATGCCTGCTGTCAAAGCGTCCGGATCTATTCCCTCTTTGACAATCTTTTCCAGAGTGGATTCAATCACACGGACAAATTCTTCTTTCTGTGACTCTTCGGCATTCTTTGCAATCACGGAGAATGTCGGCTGGTAAATTCCGTTATCATAGGATCCCAGAATATCATGTCCGATTCCTGCATCTGTCAGCGCTTTCTTTAACGGCGCACCCGGTGCGGACAACAATGCATAGTCCAGAATGGAAAATGCAAGGTAAAGCTTCTCGTCCAGACTGGTGCCGATTACCTTGTTGTAGGACAGATAGGTATTCATCTCCTCAGACTCGTTTGCTGCGATGGAATAATACCGCTTCCACTCTACCGGCTCATCAAACGGCTTCTGCAGGCGGATCTCCGAATCGATTTCGGCTTTTTCAAATCTGCTCAGATATTTCTCATCCAGCCACTGGAGCTTTTCTTCCATATCCATATCGCCGTACAGATAAATATAACTGTTGGACGGATGGTAATATTTCCGGTGGAAATTCAGGAAGTCTTCGTATGTCAGTGACGGGATCGCATCCGGATCTCCACCTGACTCATTGGAATAGGAAGTGTCCGGGAAAAGCGAATTTAAAATCATCCGGTCCAGTACGCCGTCCGGGGAGGAAAACGCTCCCTTCATCTCATTGTAGACAACGCCGTTGTATTTCAGCTCTCCGTCCGGATCTTCCAGCTCGTAGCTCCATCCCTCCTGACGGAATGTCTTGTCACTCTCATAAATATTCGGATAGAATACCGCATCCATGTAAACATGCATCAGGTTCTGGAAATCCTGGTCATTGCAGCTTGCGATCGGATATACGGTCTTGTCCGGATAAGTCATCGCATTTAAGAATGTATTTAACGATCCTTTCACCAGCTCCACGAACGGGTCCTTTGCCGGAAACTCCTTTGATCCGCAGAGTACCGAATGCTCCAGAATATGCGGCAGTCCCGTACTGTCCTCAGGAGGCGTACGGAATGCGATGGAAAACACTTTGTTATCATCATCGTTTTCGATCAGGGCAATCCTTGCCCCGCTTTTTTTATGACGGAGAAGCGTCCCTTTTGCCTTGATCCCGCTCAGGTCTCTCTCCTGTATCAGCTCATATGCCTGTAATTTCTTACTGTCCATTCCAATCTCCTCATTTCGATTCAAATTTTCCTGTTCTATAGTATACCATGTTTTCCGGGTTCGTAAAACATTCCGACCGCAAATCAGGTATATCTTGGCTTTTGTTTCTGTCCGTTGCTCTTTTCGATCATGTTCCGGATATCCTGCATTTCCTGATCCAGCTCGGAGATCACTGTAGCGCACCGTTTCAGCTTCTTCTGGATCTCTCCCTCATCATCGATCTCCTTTTTGTAACGGAGACGGTGATCCACGCTTGCCCAGAAATCCATGGCGATCGTACGGAACTGCACCTCCACTTTCATATATTCCTTTCCGTCTGCCAGAAAGATCGGGACCTCCAGAATCAGATGCAGGCTCCGGTATCCATTCTCCTTTGGATGCTGTATGTAATCTTTTGTCCGCAGAAGCCGGATGTCATCCTGCCCTGTGAGAAGCTCCGCCAGCTTGTAAATATCCTCCTGAAACGCACAGACAACACGGACGCCCGCCACGTCAAAAAGATTCTTCTCGATATTTTCCAAAGTCGGCTCAAACCCTTTTCTTTTCAGCTTCTCCATGATACTGGCCGGAGACTTCAGCCTCGTCTCTATGGATTCAAACGGATTTCGATCATAATTCAGCGAGAACTCGGCATCCAGTACGTTCAGTTTTGTCTCAACTTCCATGATCGCACATTTATATTTATTCATCAGTGCTGTGAATTCCACGCTGTTTGCCATATCACAGCTGTCCGTACGCTGTGTATAGACCTCTTTCAAGTTTTCTTTCATTAGTCGCACCTCTTCTTGTATCAATATGGAACATTGATTCCTCACTATAGTATAACAAAGCGCACATGGAAACTCCAATGAAAAAACTATAAACATTTTTCTGCCCCTTTGCCGGATTTGTGCTATCATAAAAGAAAGCAATGGTTTTGTCGAGGAGGAGTGTATCATGACAGATAATAGACATTCATGGATAAAAAGAGGACTGACCGCAGGGCTTTTTTACCTGCTTTCCATCGCGCCAAGATTGATCGGACGTCCGAAGCGGATGCCCGGGAAATTTTATGCCCACCGTGGGCTTCATGACTTAAGTCTCGGAATTCCGGAAAATACCATGGCCGCTTTCCGGCGCGCTGTAGAGCACGGATACGGAATCGAACTGGATGTCCAGCTGACAAAAGACGGTCAGGTTGTTGCCGCACACGATTTTGATCTGAAGCGCATCTGCGGAGTTGAAAAAAATGTGGATGAGCTGACTTATGAAGAGCTGAAAGCTCTTCCTGTTCTTGGTACGGCTGAGCACATTCCGCTGTTTCAGGATGTGCTGGATCTGGTAGATGGCAAAGTGCCGCTCCTTGTGGAGATTAAATATAAACATGTGGGAAGTTCCATCTGCCGGAAGGCCGCAGAGCTTCTGGATCATTACAGTGGTTCTTACTGCATCGAATCTTTCCATCCGGTGGCTTTGATGTGGTTTCGGAAATACCGGCCGTATACCGTCAGAGGCCAGCTGGGAATGAATTTTCACAAGGATGACGGACGGGTGCACCCTGTCTATTATTTCCCGCGGCATCTGCTGACCAACTTTCTGACAAAGCCAGACTTCATCGCCTACGACCACCATGCAAGAAGCGCCCTTTCCCTGACGATCTGCCGGGTGGTTTTTGGCATTCCATGTTTCGCCTGGACAGTAAAATCCCCGCGGGAATATTATGCCTGCGAGCATGTTTTTGACTACTTTATTTTCGAGGGCTTTCTTCCGGAAGAATCGGATATCCGGAATTGCTCCTGATCTGTACAAAACGGGGCATCGGCTCGTAAAGAACTGCTGCCCCGTACTTTATTTTCCATCTTCTTTTCAGACTTTCCTAGCTAAAAGCTTCTGGAATTCCTCTACTGTCGTTCCATACTCTTCCGCTGCCTGCTCAAGTGTCAACAGATTTTTCTGATAAAGGCTGATTAATGTTTTCGCTTTTCCTTCTTCCTGTCCTTTTTGGCGTCCCTCTTCCCTAAGCCCTTCGGCGTATTGTTCCTCATTAAATTCTTCCAGAATCACATCGCTCACCTCCGCACTGTTCTTCTCCAGAAATTCTTTCAGAATGTCCTGTTCGATACAGCTCTTCTGTGCCTGCCGGACTGCTACTTCTATGGAACTGCCTTTTTTCTGATTCTCTCTGACTTCATTGATAAAATATGCATATTCCCAGAGGATTCTACAATTCTCGAACAGTTCTTTGTTGTGTCCAAGATTGATATTCAGCATGATGACGCGACATTCCAGAGCCGCCTGTCCGGAAAATTCTGACTTTTTAAAAGCATCCGAAAGTTTTAATTCCTGGTATTCAGCTTCTTCTTTTCGTCCATTGTACCAAGTCGCTAGCGCGACGGCTAGTGCAAGGTACGCATTTCCATCACTTTTTTCCAAAAAAAGTAGCAGTTTTTGTATTTATGTTGTATTGTTGAGTTACCACACACACCAATCTTCATAAACCGCCAACTGCTATGATTAGTTTAACATGTTTTTTTATCCTCTACAACTACATATCTCTTTTTTTCCCAAGACCTCCTCCTTGACAGGTCCTTTCACTGCCGGTCTTTTATTATTTTTTTCAAGGAGGTTCCGTCATGGACTATTTCAATATTTACCGGGAGATGATCTCCCTCCGGGGTCTTACTGACCATACTTTAACTTCTTATTCTACTTATATCCGTTCTTATCTGGATTACCTTCACTCTGTTCTTCACAAGCTGCCTGAGGAGGTCTCCTGGGATGAACTCCGGGATTTTATCCGCTGGCTTCAGAAGAATCGGTCCCTTTCCGACCGTACCATCAATGCCTGTATCTCCCAGCTCCGGTTCTTCACCATCTACGTGCTTCATAAACCATGGGATCCAACACAGCTTCCTATCAGGAAATTCGATTCCTATCTTCCCTTTGTCCCGACCAAAAAGGAAGTCCATACTTTTATCTCCACCCTGTCGGATCCAAAACCCAAAGCGATGGTTGCACTCATGTATTCTGCCGGCCTCAGGGTCAGCGAAGTCTGTAATCTCCGTTACTGTGATATTGAGCGCAAAACGATGCGGATCCATGTTGCGCGCTCCAAAAGCCGCTCCGACCGCTATGCAATCCTTTCCCAAAAAGCTCTTGATCTTCTCACCCGCTACTGGTTTGCATGCGGCCGTCCCTGCGGCTGGCTTTTCCCGAAACAGACGGACCCTTCCCGTCCCATCGATACCTTTTACGTTACAAGACATCTGCGTGCCCATGAAGAATTTCTCGGCTGGGAACACCGGTTCACCTGCCATTCTTTCCGGCATGCCTTTGGAACTCACCTTTATGAAAACGGGGCCGACCTGCTTACCATCAAAAATCTCATGGGACACAAGTCCTTGAAGTCGACCCTGATCTATATCCATCTTGCTTCCTTCCAGGACAGGCATGTCTCCTCTCCTTTTGACTGGACGGGAGGTGATTCCGTTGAGTAACCTTCCGATTCAAAAAGTCTGGCTGGATTCCTATGACGATTACTGTCTCTCCCAACAGGTTCAGTCTCCGGAACAGCGGAAAGCCTCCCGTGCAATCCTTGCCTGCAAGTCCGGCGGGCTTGGTGTCAATGTCAGCAGGTGTTCTGAGTGCGGTCATATGGAGTTCCATAATAATTCCTGCCGCAGCCGCAGCTGTCCAAACTGTCAGGGTGTATTCAAAGAACTCTGGGTCGATCAGCGCAGGGCGGAAGTCATCGATTCCCCTTACTTCCATGTGGTGTTTACGCTTCCTCATGAGCTCAATCCCCTGATCTACTGCAACCAGAGACTCCTTTACGGTCTGCTCCATCAGTGCTGTGCCCAAACCCTTCTGGAACTCTCTGCTGACCGGCACTATCTCGGGGCTAAGCCTGGAATCATCCAGGTGCTCCACACCTGGAATCAAGAACTAGACTACCATGTCCACATGCATTGTATTATCTCCGGCGGCGGACTGACCCCTGACCGGAAAATCCGGAAGGCTTCCTCTGCCTTTTTTATTCCGGTCTATGTCCTTCGGGATAAATTCAAAGGAAAATATCTCGCCCTCCTGGATTCCCTCTACCAGCAGGAAAAGCTTGTTTTCTCTTCTTCCTGTCATTCCCTGCAGGATCCCCGGGAATGGAAGCGTTTCAAAAACAGCTTGTATAACAAAGACTGGTGCCCTTATATCAAAGAGACGTTTAACGGGTTTGGCAATGCCATCGAATATCTTGGGCGTTACACGCACCGGATTGCCATTTCGAACAACCGCATCCTTTCTGTTTCGGAAACCGAAGTGACTTTCTCAGCACGGGGAAAAAAACCGGGAGAGCCCAAACGGCAGATCACTCTCAGCCACAAAGAGTTTATCCGCCGTTTCCTCATGCATGTGCTCCCTTCCGGTTTTCAAAAGATCCGTTATTATGGATTTCTGAACAACCGGATGAAATCCAGAAACCTCAAACTGATCTTTCGGATTCAGGGGAGGCAGAGGTTTCGCCAGCGCTATGCCGGGATGTCCATGGCGGAACTGCTGAAAGCAGTCTGGAACATCGACCTGTCAATCTGTCCGGAATGCGGCTGCGCTTCCATGCAGCAGCTGGGGAGGAGTTATGCTCCTTCCCCATAAACGAACGTTCTTTTCATATCGCTTTTTAGGCCTCCCACTGGAAGGTCTGCGAAACATGCCCGGAAATCCGATTGCCGCCAGGAATTCATCGGATTTTCCCGTTTTTCATATGGAATACGAACTTTTTCGGCTCTCCGGAAAGATCCAATCCCCATAAGTGATCTGGCTGACCGTCCGCGAATTGGTACAATTGGAAAGAATCACATTCAGAGCAGTTCCGCTTTACTCAGGACTGCTCTTTTTCCGCTCTGAATCTGATACTTTCCTGATGAATTATAGAATACCACATATACCGGTACTGGTAAAGAAATCTGGGTAGAACTGTATATATTCAGCCCATTCTCCCGGATGTAATTCTGATAAATCCGCGCCAGATAAAGCAGTCCGCGAACTGGCATATTCGGATTGAATGTGCTTTGATGCTCGAAGAGATTCATGATACTTGAGAATAAAAAGGACACATCGTTTTTCATTCCCACATAAATCACATCTTCCAGTGTTGTAATTTTCATATCATCGGGATTTGTATAAGATGTTTTGTTTAAAGCATTATAAAGAGAGAGCAGATTTTTCTTGTCACGGAATATCATTCGGAAAAGTGTATCTTTATATTTAGAATTGACATGATGATTCGAAGATGTGTTTTTCTTTTTGGATATTGGTTTTCTTTGTTTTTTACTCATAGGCAGAAGCCTCCTTTGATTTGATGATAGATTTGATGATAAATTTGACAAAAGATTAGAACACGGATATGAAATCAGACTGCATTTTCAGAATAAACACAGAAAAAGAGAAGTCTTCTTCATCATAGCAGAATATTCTAAAAAGCACAAGAGGCAGCAGCTCTTTACGAGCCGCTGCCCCGTGCTTCGTGAGGTTATTATGGCATGTTTTATCCTACTTGTCGTAGATTGTCTTGATTTCGAGGAATTCTTCGTATCCCTCTACACCGCCTTCTCTTCCAAGTCCGGACTGTTTGTATCCGCCGAACGGGGATGTCGGGTCCCACTGTCCTTCGTTTACGTAAACAGTTCCTGTCTTCATCTGACGTGCAACTTTGTTTGCCTCTTCTTCCGGGCCAAATACAGCGCCTGCCAGTCCGTAGATGCTGTCGTTTGCAATCTGAACCGCTTCTTCCTGTGTTTCGTAAGGGATCACTACCAGTACCGGTCCGAAGATCTCTTCCTGTGCGATTCTCATATCCGGTTTTACATCACTGAAGATCACCGGTTTTACATAATAGCTTCCGTTATCTTCCGGCACTTCTCCGGCTACCATTCTGGCACCTTCCTGTAATCCAAGTTCAATGTAGCCTTTGACACGGTCAAACTGCTTTTTGGATGAAAGCGGTCCCTGTGTTACCGTCGGATCATCGGCCGGTCCGTATTTGTATTCTTCCAGCTGTTTTTTGATGATTTCCTCTGCGCGTGCAAGTCCGTCCTTCGGCACCAGAAGTCTTGTCAGCGCGTTGCATGTCTGTCCTGCGTTCGGTACGACAGTCTCCAGTACAGAATGAATTCCATTTTCCCAGTCTCCACCGTCCAGAAGAATGGCAGCGGATTTTCCGCCCAGTTCCAGAGCAATCTTTTTGATATTGCCAAGAGCCATTCTGGCCACTTCCCGGCCTGCTCCTGTAGATCCTGTAAAGGAAATCATGTCCACGTCTTCATGTGTGGAAAGGGCATTTCCGACTTCTCCGCCCCGTCCTGTTACCAGGTTGAAGACACCTGCCGGATATCCTGCCTTGTCAATTTCTTCTGCGAGAATGTATGCGGTCAACGGAGTGTACTGGCTTGGTTTTAATACAACACAGTTTCCTGCCAGAAGCGCCGGCACAACTTTCTTTTCAATCTGCTCCAGAGGGAAATTCCACGGAGTCAGTCCTCCGACAACGCCCACCGGTTCTCTTCTTACGACAGAAGTCAGTCTTCTCTGCTCATACGGGAATTCAGAAGCGGTCTTGATATAATGTTTTGCTTCCAGAATAAACGGATCCGTATGCACTTCCGCGGAAACCTTGTACGGAGAACCAAGTTCTTTGGTGATGGTCTCGATCAGTTCCTGGCGTCTTTCTTCCAGACCGGCCACAACTTTTTTCATCAGCTCCACTCTTTCTTCCAGAGGAGTGTACTGCCATGTTTCAAATGCTGCTCTTGCAGCCTTTACTGCCCTGTCTACATCGTCTTTGTTTCCTCTTGGTACTTTGGCGATGATTTCGTGCGTAGCCGGATTCTCGATCTCAATCCACTCGTCCTGTGATGAATCTACCCATTCTCCATTGATGTACAGTTTACGGATTTCCATACTGCTCTTACCTCTCTTTCTGAAATTTTATGCCTGTTCTATAACCTATCGAAGTGTTTCAAATTTCATTGCTTCGGAAAGATATGCTTTTTCTTCATCATTTAATTCCATACGCGGTCTTCTAACATATCCACCGTTTAATCCCTTTTTGCCAAGGCCGTATTTTAACGCCTGCACCGGCTTCGGGAAAGACTCCAGCACATTCAGCGCCGGCAGAATCTCTTTGTAGATTTCTTTTCCTTTTTTCAGATCTCCTTCTACATAAACCGCCTCGTAAAGTTCCACGCACTGTTTCGGAGCTACATTTGCAAGCATGCAGATCCATCCGCAGGCACCGTCGGCAAAGCTTTCATATGCAAGATTGTCGCATCCGCAGAATACAGATACCTTTTCCGGAGCATCCATCAGGACTTCTGTCAGCTTCTGCATGCTTCCGCTGGACTCTTTTACGATCGCTGTGTATGGAAGTGCCATGATCTCCCGGAATGCTTCCTGACCAATTTCGATTCCGGCAGATCCCGGATTGTTATATGCCACGATCGGGAACTGAGTCTGCTCTTCAATATAACGGTAGTGCTCAACGATCTCGTCCTGTGCCGGATGGCAGTAGAAGGATGGAAGCACCATTGCCGCATGAGCGCCGCATTCCTTGATGTTGTTGACAAGTTTGACCACGTCTTCCGGGCGTTCTCTGGAAGCCCCTACAATAACGCTGACACGGTCCTTTACATATGGAACGATCTCTTTTACATATGCCATATGTTCTTCATCGGAAATACTCTGATATTCACCTGTTGCTCCAAGGATGCAGACTCCCTGCACGCCCTGTTCGATCAGCCAGTCCAGATTTTTCTTTGCTGACTCGAAATCAAATGTTCCGTCCTCGTGGAATGGTGTGACTACTACGGCATAAATGCCCTGAAACTGTGTGTTCATGTTTTACCTCCTTGACTTTGTCGTCTCTCTATGCCTGTCCGGCTGCAAACCGGTCAAATTTCAGCGGGCTTAAATCCATAAACGGTTCTTCTCCCGCAATCATATCTGCCATGACTTTTCCTGTGATCGGGGAAAGTCCGATTCCGTCTCCTTCGTGTCCGGCCGCAATGTAGAAGCCTTCTACCGGAGTGCCGGATACGATCGGCATGTGGTCCGGCGTGTAAGGTCTAAGTCCACTGTAGGAACGGATCACTTTGATATCTGCGATTACAGGGAAGAAACGGATCGCACGCTCTGCCATTGCCTTCATGACTTCAATGCTGCTTCTTGTATCTTCTCCTGCAAAGGTTCTGGAAGAACCGATGAGGAAGTTGTTGGATGCTGTCGGCTCAAATACGAAAGCAACTCCGTATTTTTCCACCCGTTCCGATACCGGACGCTTGTATCCGTCGCTCTGGAACTTTGTGGACATATATCCGAATTCATGTACTTTTCTTCTTGCCACCTGGAAGGTCTGCTCGGAAACCAGGATCTGTCCCTGGCGGGCCTGAATCGGAATGTCAAGTCCTACCATCTTTCCGATCACCGGGGCCCATACTCCGCAGGCGTCCACAATATTCTTCGCTGCGATTTCCCCGTTTTCTGTTTCAATGACAAATGCGTTTCCGTCCCGGCGGATTCCTTTGACACGGTTATGTAAAGAAAGCACCGCGCCTTTTTTCTCTGCTCCCAATGCCATACCATAAGTCAGTCCAATCGGATAAACCGAGCCGTCCGACATGGTTTCCAGTCCCCCATAGACATCTTTTGCAAGATACGGTTCATCATCCTGAACTTCCTGTCTGTCCATCATCCGCATCGGAATTCCGCATTTCTTCATAGATTCACAGAACTCGGACGCCATCTGAAATTCTTCTTCTGTCTCTGTGAGAAAGAGACTTCCCCTTTGTCTCCACTCAAAATCATAATCCAGCTCTTTGCTTAAGCCTTCGAACATATCCTGGCTGGCCTTTGCAAACAGAGCGTCAAATCCCGGCTGTTTGTCACAGACAAGAACATTTCCATCACTTCTGCTGCTTGTGGACTGTGCAATGTCCCCGGCGTCAATCAGGACGACAGAGGCTCCCTTTTTTGCGTTAAAGTATGCCACGGATGATCCGATGGCACCGGCCCCGATGACCGCTACATCATATGCTTTGCCCATGTTTTTATCCCTCCTGATCTTCTCCATCTTCTGCAAGTTCTCCAAATGTTACAGGGCGTACCGGAGGCCGGTCCGTGCTTCCCTGAATTTCATTCATCTTTTTGCCTGTTTCTTCTGCGATAATCCGGCTCACCAGTTTGCCGCATGTTCTGCCCTGGCAGAGTCCCATTCCGGCACGGACTCTTCTCTTGACTTCCGTCACAGTTGTTGCATGGTATTCCCGGATCGCTTTTCTGATTTCTCCTGCTGTAATTTCCTCACAGCGGCATACGATCACATCGTCATCCAGCGGTCCTTCCGGTTCTACCGGGCGGAATCCTTCGTGTGCTTCCGGAAGCTTCAGTCTTCTCATTGTCCGGACAGTGTCCGCATGTTCTTTCGGGATCGCAATGGTTACAACCGGTGTGTGGTCGTTCTTTTTCGGATTCATTACCTTGATCACACGTCCTTTGCAAACATACTCTCCCGCACGGGAAAGGGCGTCTATTTCTGCTCCTTTTTCCGGAAGCGGATCGTATTCAAACGGGAAGCTGACTGTGGCTTCTGTCTCGGAATAGCTCTTATCTACAAGGAAAATCGCAAGTCCCGGACAGGCTGCAACGCACATGCCGCATCCGATACATTTTTCTCTGTCTACCTGAGGTGTATTGGTAATCGGTTCCCCGATATGAATTGCATGAAGCGGGCATGCGGATTCGCAAGGATTACACGGAATCTGCTGTACACACTCAACCACTGCCACCGGGCCTTTCGCGAAGCGTTCTTCGTCCGGCCATCCATTTGCCTCTTTGATTTCGTCCATAGACGGGTATCCATCATAAATGATTCCTGTTGCCATCTCTATTAAACCCCCTTCTTGATGATCCGTTCTTTTGCCGCCATTCTCCGGTCTCCGAACGGTCCCTGCCTCAGGGAATCCAGCCTCTCTCTGATTTCGGCCTTTTTCTCTTCTGCCTGTTCTTTCGTCAGATGTCCAAGTGCTTCCGCAGCTGCTGCCGCCGCAAGTCTTCCTTCATCCATCGCTGTGCTGGCCTCTTCCACTCCCGCCGTATCTCCGGCAACGTAGATTCCCGGCACGCTCGTCTCCATATCCGCGTTGTGAAGCGGCATCCATCCGCCCATTTCCGGAATGAAATCATGCTGTACTCCTGCCATCTGTGCCAGTTCGGAAAGCGGACGGAGTCCGACTGCCACACAGATGACGTCCACATCGGTTTCCATCTCCGTGCCCTTTACAATCTGTCCGTTTTCAAATTTTGCGATCACTGCTTTTTCTACATGGTCTGTTCCCTTAGCCTCTGCAATGGTGCTGCCAAGATAGAACGGAATTCCCGCACGGCGGATTTTCGCCGCGTGCACACCGTAAGCACCGATCTTCGGCATTCCTTCCACGATTCCGACTACGTCCGCCCCTGCCTGAAGGAGCTGGTAGGCAACGATCACACCTACATTTCCGGATCCGATCATCAGAATCCTCTTGCCCGGAAGCACTCTCTGTACGTTTGCCATCGTCTGTGCCGCACCTGCTCCCATGACACCCGGAAGAGTCCATCCCGGGAACCGGAGCGGATTCTCCGCGCCGCCTGTGCAAAGAAGAAGTTTCTCCGCCTCTATGATTTCTGTTTTTCCATCTCTCAATACTGCTGCTCTCTTGTCCGGGAAAATTCCGATGCAGGCGCTGTTCAGCCAGAAGTCAATTCCGAGTTCTTCCGTCTCCTGAAGGAGCTGTTTTCCGATATCGATTCCTCTGACGCCGGCACGGTGTGCCCTGGAACCAAAGAATTTATGAAGCTGTTTGAAAAGCTGGCCGCCGGCACGTCTGTTCTCATCTACGAGAAGCACGTCACAGCCGTCTTTTTTTGCTTCGATTGCCGCCGCAAGCCCTGCCGGGCCGCCGCCGATGATTACTACTTCTCTTTTCATTCTTTCGTGCCTCTCTTTCCGAATCCCTGTTGTGTCTCAATTACCATACCGTCTTCCACCGGAGTGATGCAGGTACGGACATTCGGTTTCCCGTTCACTGTCATGACGCAGTCCGTACACTGTCCGATGCCGCAGAACACACCTCTCGGCTCATGCTTTTTCGTTGTATATCTGTGAATGTGGATTCCGTTTGCCATCAGCGCCGCCGCGATCGTTTCGCCGCTCTTTGCCTGAAGCTTTTTTCCATCCACGATAATCTCCACATAGTCATCCTGACCGAGTTCTCCCAGGATCGGATGATGTAATACTCTCATTGTATCTGTTTCCATCTTTTTGTCTCCTTTCCGCCCTTATGCCAGCTGATAACCCTCCTGGAAAATGTCTTCCGGATCCAGAAGGAATGTATGGATTCCTGTCACCCAGGCTCTTCCTGTCACCTGCGGAATCACCGCCGGTATGCCGGCCACCTCTGCATCATCCAGGTATTTACATTTGAACTGGCTGCCGATGATGCTCTGGTGAATGAAGCTCTCGCCCTTTTTGATTTCTCCCTTTGCCGCCAGGACAGAAAGCTTGGCCGATGTTCCGGTTCCGCACGGTGAACGGTCAATCGCTCCCGGCGGGATAATAACTGCATTTTTGATTGCTCCGTCTTCCTGATCTGTCGGCTCATAAAACTCAACATGTGTCACATGATGCTCAAACGGAATCGTAGGATGCTGCACAGCAATCTGTTCATTGATCCGCTGCTTTAGGTAATTGCCCGCCTGAATCAAAAGTGAAGAACTTTGCGGATTGATGTGAAGTCCTACGGATGCAGCCGGAAGAATCGCGTAAATATTTCCGCCGTATGCGATATCCGCTTTTACTGTTCCGTACTTGCTTGTTGTGATTTCCGCATCCCGAACCATAACAAATGCCGGTGCATTCACGAAAGTAACGTTTACAGCCGAGCAGTCGCGCACTTCAATCTGAAGCTTTACAAGACCTGCCGCGGTATCAAGAGTTACATAGGTGTAAGGCTCCTGCACATCAACCATGCCGGCTTCCACAAGTGCGGTTCCGACTCCAATCGTATCGTGTCCGCACATCGGCATCCATCCGCCGACCTCAAAATACAGCACTCCGAAATCCGCCTCCGGATTGCACGGCTCCATGATCAGTGTTCCTGACATTACTTCATTTCCTCTTGGTTCAAATGTCAGAAGCTTTCTGAGCCAGTCTCCTTCTGTGGACATATACTCCAGCTTTTCCTGCATCGTCTTACCCGGTATGTTCGGGATTCCACCAATCACATTTCTCGTTGGCTCACCACAGGTATGTGTGTCTATCGTATGAAATGTTTTTCTGATTTTCACCCCAGTATCCTCCTTCTTGTTCTTGTGCACTTTTTCTGTTTGCTTGTTAGACCGCGTTCTAGTTTATGCTTTTATTATAGCATAGTTTTCATTTTCGTCAATCCTTTTGTTCATATTTATGAATATTTTTATTCGATTGTGAAGCTTTTATCAGAAATTATTGTCACATTTTTATCATTTGTGAACTTTGTGAAATATTTTACATTTAATGTTTCATTTTTATGAATAGACGGGCGGCGTGAAAAAGGTTGACTTGACAAAAAAAAGTCAATATACTGTTATTACCAAAGAATGGGGGTTATATTATGAACCAGAACGCAAGTATCGGAGAAAAAATCAAAGCATTACGTACCTCACAGAATATGACGCTGAAGCAGCTCAGCGAAAAGACGAACCTGTCCACTGGATTTCTCTCCCAGATGGAACGGGGCATGTCATCTATAGCAATCGACACACTGGAAAATATAGCCGGAGTTCTCGGCGTAAGTCTTACCAGCTTTTTCGACGAGGAACCGGTAAAGGATATTTCAGATCCTGTTGTACACAGTTTTGGCCTTCCGGCAGTACAGGTCGGGCCTCAGATCATCCAGCATATTTTAAGCCACGATGTTTCTTCCTTCGATTTTCTTCCAAGAATTTTTACCCTGCTTCCACTTGCCAACACAGCAGAAGAAAATCTGGAAATGTATACGCATAACGGCGAGGAATTCATCTATATTCTGGAAGGCATTGCCACCATTCAGGTGGGTTCTTCCCAATATACGCTGTATCCGGGTGACAGTATCCAGATTCATTCCAACGAAAGTCATAACTGGATGAATCACACAAACAAGGTCGTTCGGCTTCTTACTGTCAACGTACCCAATCCATTTCGTCATGCCGAAAGCGGACATATTATGCCGGATGATCCACATGGGCAGACCCCGGATTTTCTGCGGCAGTACCAGACAGCAGCCGATTATCCGGAATATTAGACCGGAACACAGCATTCCAATAACCAAACTCTTACACGGGTGCAGACGCCTTTGCATCAAAAAACCGGGAGAAATCCACATATACTGCGGATTTCTCCCGGCTTTTAATTCTTCATTATTCTGATTTTATTTTTCATCCATCAGATGGCACGCTACCTTGTGTCCCGGACATACTTCTCTTAATTCCGGTACTTCATTAAAGCAGCGGTCAGTTGCATATTCACAACGTTCTGCGAAACGGCAGCACTGTTTCGGATTGATCGGACTTGGGATCTCTCCTTTGATCGGGATACGGCGGTTTGCCTTTGCCTTATCCGGATCTGCCTCCGGAATCGCGGAAAGCAGTGCTTTTGTGTACGGGTGCTGCGGATTGCTGTAAAGTTCTTCTGTCTCCGCCTGTTCCACAACCATTCCAAGGTACATAACTACCACACGGTCGGAAATATATTTTACGACACTTAAGTCATGGGCAACAAACAGATACGTCAGTCCCCGCTCTTCCTGAAGGTCTTTCAGCATATTGATAACCTGAGCCTGAATCGATACATCCAGCGCGGAGATCGGTTCATCACAGATGATGAACTCCGGATCTACCGAAAGAGCTCTTGCGATACCGATACGCTGTCTCTGTCCACCGGAAAACTCGTGCGGGAAACGGGACATATGGTCTTTGTTTAAACCAACTGTTTCCAGAAGAGCCTGCACTCTTTTATCAATCTCATTTTTCGGAACGCCATGCTGCTTTAACCCTTCTCCGACAATCTCCTTGACTGTCATACGGGAATTCAAAGATGCATACGGATTCTGGAAAATCATCTGCACTTTCCGACAGAACTCTTTCTGCTCTGCTTTGGAAAGCTTGGTAATATCCTTTCCGTCGTAGATAACTTCACCTTTCGTCGGTTCATAAAGACGGATCATGCAGCGTCCTGTTGTAGATTTTCCACATCCGGATTCTCCTACCAGTCCGACCGTTTCTCCTTTGTAAATATCAAAAGAAACGTCATCTACTGCTTTAAGATCCGCATGTCTTCCTACTTTGAAATATTTACATAAATGTTTTACCTGAACGAGAGGCTGTTTTTCCTTATTTTCCATCTTCTGCCACCTCTCCTTTCTCTACTGCTGCGGCTCCTTCTTTCTTGAATTCCGTATCCGGAGCAAATTCATGCTGCAGCCAGCAGTTTGTAATATGTTCATCTGATAACCGATATGTATACGGCGGATTTTCTTTACATACATCCATCGCGTATTCACATCTTGCCGCAAACGGACATCCCTTTGGCGGGAAGAACAGATCCGGAGGAGTACCCTCAATCGGTTTGAGTCTCTGTCCTTTCTTCGTATCCAGTTTTGCGATAGAGTCCATCAGTCCCTTTGTGTACGGGTGCGCTGTATTGTAGAAAATTTCCTGTGCAGTTCCCTGCTCTACCACTTTTCCTCCATACATAACAACGACACGGTCGCACATACGGGCAATAACACCAAGGTCATGGGTAATCATGATAATGGACGTTCCAAGCTTTTCTCTCAGTTCAAGGAGAAGATCCAGGATCTGTGCCTCGATTGTAACGTCCAGGGACGTCGTCGGTTCATCACAGATAACAAGGCTCGGTCTGCTTACAAGAGCGATGGCGATCATAACACGCTGTTTCATACCACCGGAAAGCTCATGCGGATACTGGCGATAACGCTTTTCTACGTCAGAAATTCCTACCAGTTTCATGATCTCCAGCGCTTTTTCTTTAACTTCCTTTTTGGAAACACCCGCGCGTCCGATAAAGACCTCTTCAATCTGTGCCCCGACTCTCATGGTCGGGTTCAGGGATGTCATCGGATCCTGAAATACAAATCCGATATCTCCTCCACGGAGCTGTCTCAGCTCTTTTTTGTCCATTTTAAGGACGTCTTTTCCATTAAACAGGATTTCCCCGCCTTCAAAGAATCCAGGCGGTTCCGGATTCAGACGCATGATACACTGCGCCGTAACGGATTTTCCGCATCCGGACTCTCCTACGATTCCGAGGATCTCCCCTTTGCGTACTTCAAAGCTGACGTCACGGACAGCCTTTACTTCCCCACCATAGGTATGGAAAGAGTACACGACATTTTTTAATTCAAGAAGTTTCTCTTTTTCTGCCATTTATCTGTTCCTCCTATTCCGTTCCACGCAGTTTCGGGTCAACCGCGTCTCTAAGTCCGTTGCCAAGAAGGTTCAGCGCCAGCATTGTCGTGCAGACAAAGAATGCCGGAATCAGGATCTGATGCGGATAATAGCGCAGGAACTGAATTCCCTCTTTACAGATAACACCCCAGCTGCAGTCCGGAGGCGTAATACCAAGTCCGATATAGGAAAGGAACGCTTCCTGGAAAATTGCTCCCGGGATTGCCATACAAAGGTTGGTAATCAGCATACCAAGGATATTCGGAATAATATGTCTGATAATAATTGTAAAATCCGGTACTCCAAGCACTTTCGCTGCCATAACGAAATCCTGCTCTTTGATCCGGTAAACTTCACCACGAACGAAACGGCATGTGCCGATCCATCCAACAACACACATTGCCACGATCAATGGAGTGATTCCTTTACCAAGTACCATCATGACAAGGATGGTAATGATAAGACTCGGAATACCATAGAG
Source organism: Drancourtella massiliensis (assembly GCF_016900655.1). GTDB lineage: Bacteria > Bacillota > Clostridia > Lachnospirales > Lachnospiraceae > Sellimonas > Sellimonas catena. The sequence goes on along the minus strand of NZ_JACJKH010000008.1, from coordinate 60,375 downwards.
AAGATCGACAATACGCATGACGATCATATCAAGCTTGCCGCCGTAGAAACCGCAGAGCCCTCCGATGACTGCTCCCACACACATATTCAGTACTGCGGAAATCAGACCGATGGAAAGGGATACACGGGCTCCCATCCAGATACGTGTCCAGAGGTCACGTCCGGTGGAATCACATCCCAGCCAGTGTGCTGCCGAAATAAATGCATTCTGCGAACTCACGTCCATCTCAGACTGTGTATACGGGCTGAAAATCGGAGCAAAAATCGCAAGCAGTGCATACAACACTACGATACAAAGCCCGACAACCGCACTTTTATTTTTCCGAAGCCGTCTCCACGCATCCTGCCAGAAGGAAAGAGACGGGCGGCTGATACTTTCCATACGGACCGTATCTTTTCCTTTAATTATAAATTGATCTTTTTTTAATTCTGCCATGTCTCTCACCTACCTTATTTCTTTCCGATACGTACACGTGGGTCAGCAACGCCGTATAATACATCGACAATCAGGTTACACAATACAAGGAAGATACCATAGAACACAGTCATTCCAAGCACCATGGAATAGTCGTTGTTGGATACACTCTGTACATAGTGACGTCCCATTCCAGGAATTGCGAAAATAGATTCGATTACGAATGTACCGGTCAGCACAGATGCAACTGTCGGACCCATAACAGTCATAACCGGCATGATTGCATTCCGGATCTGATGTTTGCATGTAATCCGAAGCTCCGATACTCCTTTGGAACGTGCTGTCTTAATATAATCCTGTGATGTTACCTCCAGCATACTTGCACGCATGATACGTGAGACAGATGCCAGCGTGTAGAACGAAAGCGCGAACGCCGGGAGAATCGTATACTCGATTCCTTCATATCTCGCCACCGGGAACAGTCCCCATTTGATTCCGAAGAAATACTGGAGTACAGCTCCCATGATAAAATCGGGGATACTGGTTCCCAGCACGGCGACAATAACACAGAAGAAGTCGATTTTCTTTCCTCTGTTTCTTGCCGAAATAATTCCCAGAATCAAACCGATCGAAACCGCCATCACAAGACCGCGGATACCAAGATCTGCAGAGTACGGGAACGTCTCACCGATCAGGTCGTTTACTGTTCTGTTTGTGTACTTCATAGAGTATCCAAAATCTCCTTGAAGCAGATTTGCCATATAGGTTCCATACTGTACGATCATCGGCTTGTCAAATCCGTAGTATGCTTCCATGTTTGCCTTTACTTCCGGTGTCAGTTTCGCGCTCGTAAACGGTTCACCCGGCATCAGACGTACAAGGAAAAATACGATGGTGATCAGTACCCAGATCGTCAGAATGGCTGCCACCACTCGTTTTAAAATATATTTTGCCATCCTTCTTCCTCCTGTTGTTAGCGAGATGGCCCAGGAAAGATCAGATCCCCACCTTTGGGCTTTCCTGGGTCATCCCTGTCTTTTCAAGAATCCGCTGCCCGGTTTTTCCGGGCAGCGGAATTTGTCTTAATTATTGATATTGATCAGAATTATTCGGCTGCAATATCTGCATATACCCAGTCGATATTAATTGCACAATAGAAGAATGTTACATCTTTCACATCATCATCGATCAGATAATGAATTTCACGTTCTGCCTGCGGAAGGAATGCTCCTTCATCAATCAGGATCTGCTCTGCCTGATGCATCATGTCCATACGTTTTGCTGTATCAACTTCTGTCTGAGTAGCTGTCATCAGCTGATCATACTGGTCATTTTTAAATCCACTGTAGTTATAAGCACTGCTGGACATAAAGAGCTCCAGATAGCTGTACGGGTCATCATAGTCAGATCCCCAGCCTGCCCAGATAATTTCATATTCGCCATCTGCCTGACGTGTCAGTACTTCATTGTATGTAACCTGTTCAATTTCAACGTTGATGCCAAGTGTACTGTTCCACATTTCCTGACAAACCTCAGCCTGTTTCTTGGAGCTTTCATTGTCAGATGTGGTCAGTGTCAGCGTCACTTCAGAAGGATCAGAATATCCAAGTTCAGATAATGCTGCATTCAGATATTCTTTTGCCTTTGCATCATCGCCGTCAAGCGGATAAGAGTTCAGATTGGACTCTTCACCATATGTGGATTCCACTCCGGTAAGTCCGCTGAATACAAGACCGTTGCTTGGTTTATAGTATCCATAGTTTACAAGCTCATTGTATTCATTTCTATTCAGTGCATAGTTTAATGCGAGACGCATATTTTTATTAGCAAGTTCCGGACAGCTTCCGTCCATGTTGAAGTAGAAGTAGTCTACGTTACCATTAAGGAAAGTATTGTCTTTTCCTTCATATGTAGAAATTGCCGCTGTCGGGATGGAAACATAATCCAGTTCACCATCTTCATACATTGCAAGAGCGGTATCTGGATTCTGTACATAGTTTAATTCTACGCGATCCAGTTTAATTGCATCTCTGTTCCAGTACTCTTCGTTTGGCTCGAAGAACCACTGGTTGTCAGAAGATTTTGTCAGAACAAATGGTCCGGAGTATACATTCTTCTCGTAGTCAGCTGCGAAATCACTGCCGTACTGTTCTACGATATCCTGACGGAGCGGTGCATACTGTGCAGAAGAACCAATCAGACTTAAAAAGTAAGCCGTCGGGCGCTCCAGAGTAACAACAAGTGTCGTATCGTCCTGTGCCACTACGCCAAGCTGAGATGGATCCATCTGACCTTTTTCTACAGCAAGACCGTTTTTCAGGTATTCACCGATGAATGCGTACGGTGCCGCTGTATCCGGATTCATCAGCCTCTGCCAGCTGTAAACAAAATCCTGTGCTTTAATCTGTTCTCCATCACTCCATTTTGCATCCGGATTCAGATGGAATGTATAAGTCAGTCCGTCTTCGGAAACTTCCCAGCTCTCAGCAACACCCGGTTCAATCTCTCCGCCTGTATTACGAACAAGACTCTCTGTCAGAGCATGTGCAATCTCGTTGTCAGGGATACAGTTACCTTTTGTCGGGTCCAGTGTAGTCGGCTCTGTGGATGTGGAATAACGGAACACTTTTTCATCACTGGTCCCGCCGCCGTCGCTTCCGCCGCTTCCAGGTGTGCCGCATCCGGCAAGCATGGTTCCTACCATCGCTGTTGCAAGCAGCGCTGCAAATACTTTTCTCTTCATAATGTGTCCTCCTTTTTTAAAGCTCTATTAACTCATGTGTAGCACTTATCAGGTTTTCATATCCCTTTGCTGTGACAAGTCCCTGATCTTCGACCCGGACACCGCCCCATCCCGGTATATAAATCCCCGGTTCTACCGTCATAATGTTCCCCTCTTGGAGAACATCTTTGCTGTTGCTTCCGATAAATGGAAGCTCATGTACGAACAGGCCGACGCCATGGCCGATCCCTCCGTAATTGTATTGCAGATACTCTGTGTCCTTGATCGCTTTCAGTGATGCCTCATAACACTCGGTACCTGTCACTCCCGGCTTAATCGCCGCCTCTACATCTTCGGTCATCTGACGGCAGAGATTGTAGACTTCTTTCTGCTTCTCTGTCGCCTTTCCGACTACAACAGTTCTTGTCATGTCAGAAAGATAACCATTGAACTGACATCCGTAATCCATCAGGACGAAGTCACCGTATTCGATGGCTTTGCTGGACGGAATGCCGTGAAGAAGTGATGTCCTTGCTCCTGATATCAAAATCCCGCCGTACGGCTTGGTGTCCGCCCCTTCCATTACCATGTAATGGGAAAGTCTGGATGCCAGCTCCTTTTCTGTCATTCCGACACGGATATCTTTAATAATCTTATCAAATGCTCTGGATGCAATCTCACATGCTGCTCTTAGATATCCTTCTTCTTCGCTGGTCTTAACAGAACGGAACTCTTCGATCACATTAACCGTCGGTACCATCTCTGTCGCGCCCTGGCTCCGGATAGATTCATAAAAAGAGAAGGTGAGATAATCTTCCTCAAAAGCAATTGTTTTTGCCCCTTCTTCTGACGCCAGTTTCTGTACCGTCATTCCGATCGTATTGTTCGGCGTCCTCCAGTTGACCACTTCGTAATCAGGACATTCATAAGATGCCTGTTCTGTATAACGTGGATCAGTGATGAAGAACTGCTTCTTCTGTGTAATGAACAGATAAGAATCTTCACCGGTATAGGAACTGATGTAACGGACATTAGCTGGCTTGGCAATAAAGAAAGAATCTACCTTCTTCTCTTCCATATATATTCTCAGCTTCTGGATAGTATCCATCTGATTGTACCCCCTATCTAAAATGTATATTTATATTATCACTATTCATTTATGATTGTCAACCTGACAACAAACATTTTGTCATGTTTTTTTATATTATTTGATATTTTTTTGTTTTATTTGTTAGCTTTTTATCATTTTCAATTATTTTTCTTCTCTTTTCTACTATTGTCGCTCAATTTGTTCGCTTTCTAAAAACACTTGTGCAAGATATACTAGAATACAGTTCAGTTTTTGTTTAGTTTTTCACATAATTGAAAACTTAAATTTTTAGTAAAGTTGTCACTTTCTGTATTTTTATTCATTTTTAGCGTATTTTTATTCTTTACTTGTACGAATATCCGACAGTTTTATACAATTTTTTCACTTATAAAGAAAGTTTATGCAGAACAGCCTCTTATAGGCGAAAAAAATACAGGGACGTACCGTAATACGTCCCTGTATTGTAAATCATCTGTCAGTTTCTGGCATTCAATTATTCTGTTTTGCCGTACAGTGTAACAAGTTTGTTCAGATATTCGTATCTTTCCTTTGCTTCCTGTTCGTTCTTTGCAAATAAAACTTTTGCTTTTTCCGGATCCTGTCTTACAAGAGAGTTGTAACGAACTTCTCCGTTGAGGAATTCCTGGTAGTCTCCTGTCGGAGCCTTGCTGTCAAGTGTGAACTTGTTCTCTGCAGCCGGGTTGAAGCGGAAGTTGTTCCAGTATCCGCACTCTACTGCGAGCTGTTCTTCTGTCTGAGCTTTGCTCATACCCTTCTTGATACCATGGTTGATACATGGAGCGTAAGCAATGATCAGTGACGGTCCCGGATAAGCCTCAGCCTCGGAGATCGCTTTTACTGTCTGATTGAAGTCAGCTCCCATTGCGATCTGAGCAACGTATACATAGCCGTAGCTCATCGCGATACCTGCAAGGTCTTTCTTCTTGGTTTCTTTTCCGCCTGCTGCAAACTGTGCTACCGCACCTGTCTTTGTAGCCTTGGAGGACTGTCCGCCTGTGTTGGAGTAAACCTCTGTATCGAATACCATGATGTTGATATCCTGTCCGCTTGCAAGTACGTGGTCAAGTCCGCCGAATCCGATGTCATATGCCCATCCGTCTCCGCCGAAGATCCACTGTGACTTCTTAGCGAGGAAATCTTTATTGTTTACGATGTCTTTGCATACTTCGCAGTCGCATCCTGAAAGAACTTCTACCAGTTTGTCTGTAGCTGTTCCGTTTGTTGCGCCGCAGGAGAATGTATCAAGCCATTCCTGACATGCTGCTTTTACTTCTTCAGAAGCGTTTTCAGATGCTGCAACAGACTCTACTTTTGTCTTTAATCCATTTCTGATTGCCTTGTTTGCAAGAAGCATACCATATCCAAACTCAGCGTTGTCTTCGAAGAGGGAGTTAGACCATGCTGGTCCCTTGCCTTCTGCGTTTACTGTGTATGGTGTGGACGGTGAGGAGTTACCCCAGATAGAAGAACATCCTGTTGCGTTTGCGATGTACATTCTGTCACCGAATAACTGTGTAACAAGTTTTGCGTAAGGTGTCTCACCACATCCTGCACATGCGCCTGAGAACTCAAGCAGCGGCTGTTTGAACTGGCTTCCCTTTACAGTATTTTCTTTGAATTTTGCTACTACTTCTGGTTTTACCGGAATTTCTCTTCCGAAATCGAAGTATACCTGCTCGCCCGCATTTGCTTCCATGTTGCCCATAACGAGAGCCTTCTCGCCCTTCTTTCCAGGACATACATTTGCGCAGGAGCCGCATCCTGTACAGTCGTAAGCGGAGACTGTCATGGTAAACTTCATATCCGGCATACCGATCATCGGAATTGTCTGAATTCCTTCCGGTGCGTTTGCAGCTTCTTCCTCTGTCAGAGCTACCGGACGGATAACTGCGTGCGGACATACATACGCACAACGGTTACACTGGATACAGTTCTCCGGCTGCCAGATCGGGATATCCACTGCGATACCACGTTTTTCGTAAGCAGCTGTTCCTGACGGTGTTGTACCATCTACGTATTCTGTAAATGCAGATACCGGCAGAGAGTTGCCTTCCTGAGCGTTTACTTTTGCCTGGATATTCTTAACGAAGTCTACAACTTCTTTTCTTCCGCCTTTTACTTCCGGTGTGAATAAACCTTCGTCAGCTGCATCTTTCCAGCTTTCCGGTACAGTTACTTCAACAACCTGTTTTGCACCTGCATCGATTGCATCATAGTTCATCTGAACGATCTTGTCACCTTTTCTTCCGTAAGTAGCTTTTGCTGCTTTCTTCATCAGGTCGATCGCTTCTTCCTCCGGAATGATGGCTGCCAGTTTGAAGAATGCAGACTGAAGGATTGTGTTGATACGTCCGCCAAGTCCGATCTCTTTACCGATCTTGATACCATCGATTACGTAGAACTTGATGTTGTGGTTTGCAATAAATGCTTTTACCTGTCCCGGAAGGTGTTTCTCCAGTCCTTCCATATCCCATGGACAGTTCAGAAGGAATGTTCCTCCGTCAACGAGTTCCTGTACCATGTTGTATTTGTTGATATAGGACGGGTTGTGGCATGCAACAAAGTTTGCTTTCTTGATCAGGTAAGTGGACTTGATCGGTTTCTTACCGAAACGTAAGTGAGACATTGTCACACCGCCTGATTTCTTAGAGTCATAATCAAAGTATGCCTGTGCATACATATCTGTATTATCACCGATGATCTTGATGGAGTTCTTGTTAGCTCCGACAGTACCGTCTGCTCCAAGTCCCCAGAATTTGCAGTTGATTGTTCCTTCCGGTGTTGTAACAAGCGGTTCACCTTCGTCCAGTGACAGGTGTGTCACATCATCAACGATACCGATTGTGAATTTTTCTTTTTCTGTGTTGTTGTATACGGCAACGATCTGAGCCGGTGTCGTATCTTTGGAACCTAATCCGTAACGTCCTGTGAGGATCTTCACGCCGTCGAATTTTGTTCCTTTTAATGCTGCAACAACGTCAAGGTAAAGCGGCTCGCCCTGTGCTCCCGGCTCTTTTGTTCTGTCGAGAACGGAGATCACTTTTACGCTTTCCGGAATTGCATTTACAAGTGCTTCAGCGCTGAATGGTCTGTAAAGACGTACTTTTACGACTCCGACTTTCTGTCCTTTTGCAAGCAGGTAGTCAACAGTCTCATCGATTGTCTCACATACAGATCCCATAGCAATGATTACATGCTCAGCATCCTCTGCTCCGTGGTAGTTGAACAGTTTGTAGTTTGTTCCGATCTTTGCGTTTACTTTGTCCATGTATTCCTGAACGATGGCCGGCATTGCGTCATAGTACGGATTACATGCTTCTCTTGCCTGGAAGAATACGTCAGGGTTCTGAGCGGATCCTCTTTCGCAAGGATGATTTGGATTTAACGCGTGCTTACGGAATGCATCGATCGCATCCATGTCAACGAGATCTTTCAGATCTTCGTAATCCCATGTCTCGATCTTCTGGATTTCGTGAGATGTACGGAATCCGTCGAAGAAGTTGATGAACGGAAGGCGTCCTTTGATTGCCGCACAGTGAGCAACCGGTGTCAGGTCCATAACTTCCTGAACGCTTGATTCACAAAGCATTGCGCATCCTGTCTGACGGCATGCGTATACGTCGGAATGATCTCCGAAGATGGAGAGCGCGTGGCTTGCAAGCGCACGGGCAGATACATTGAACACACCCGGAAGCTGTTCGCCTGCAATCTTGTACAGGTTCGGGATCATCAGAAGGAGTCCCTGAGATGCTGTGTATGTAGTTGTCAGGGCACCTGCTGCAAGAGAGCCGTGTACGGCACCTGCTGCTCCGGCCTCGGACTGCATCTCCGTAACCTGAACTTCCTGTCCAAAAATGTTCTTTCTTCCCTGGGTAGCCCACTCATCTGTAGCTTCTGCCATAACAGATGAAGGGGTAATCGGATAGATCGCAGCTACATCGCTGTATGCATAAGAAGCATGAGCAGCAGCATGGTTACCATCCATGGTTTTCATTGATCTTCCCATTTCTTTATTCCTCCTTAAGTTTCAAAAAATGTTTCTAAATTCATAGATATTTATATTATATCGCCATTACCTGTAAAAGTCCAGTATACTTGTCCCAGATTTTTGCACCTTTTTCTGAACAAAAAGCCGCACAGCCGTCGTTTCCCGACAGCTGTACGGCTTCCCTGTTGTTTTTGAAGTTGTTATACGTTAAACCGGAACAGTACTACGTCCCCGTCTTTTACGACATATTCTTTTCCTTCGGAACGGACGAGGCCTTTCTCTTTTGCGGCTGTCATGTTGCCGCAGGCAATCAGGTCATCGTATGCAACTACTTCCGCGCGGATAAATCCTCTTTCGAAATCAGAATGAATCTTTCCGGCTGCCTGAGGTGCCTTTGTCCCTTTCTTGATCGTCCATGCACGGACTTCCGGCTCTCCTGCTGTCAGGTAGCTGATCAGGCCAAGGAGACTGTAGCTTGCCTTGATCAGTTTTTCCAGTCCGGATTCTTTCAGGCCAAGATCCTCGAGGAACATCTGCTTTTCGTCGTCCTCAAGCTCTGCGATCTCCTGCTCGATCTCAGCGCAGACCACAAAGACTTCATAACCTGCTTCTTTGGCAAATTCTCTGACCTTCTGTACCCCCTCATTGGAGGCGCCGTCATCTGCCAGATCGTCTTCCGATACGTTGGCCGCAAAGATCACCGGTTTTGCTGTGAGGAGATTGTAGCTGTTCATCCACTCTTCTTCCTCTTCATCCCGGATATCCGTAAAGCTTCCTGCCATTTTTCCGTCTTCCAGATGCGCCTTGATTCTCTGCATCAGGTCCACTTCTTTTGCTGCCGCCTTGTCGTTTCTTGCCGCCCGGATCTGCTTGCTGATACGGCGTTCCAGCACTTCCAGATCGGAGAAGATCAGCTCCAGATTGATGGTCTCTATATCACGGAGCGGATTGATGCTTCCATCTACGTGAACGATATTGCTGTTCTCAAAGCATCTTACCACATGGACGATGGCGTCCACTTCCCTAATATTGGCAAGGAACTGGTTGCCAAGCCCCTCTCCTTTGGATGCACCTTTTACAAGTCCCGCAATATCTACGAATTCAATGACAGCCGGAACGATCTTTTTTGTCTGGTACATGTCCGCCAGCACATTCAATCTCTCGTCCGGTACAGTTACGACGCCCACATTCGGGTCAATTGTACAGAACGGGTAGTTGGCTGATTCCGCTCCTGCCTTTGTCAGGGAATTAAACAGCGTACTCTTCCCTACGTTCGGTAATCCTACGATTCCAAGTTTCATTTAATTTCTCTCCATTCTCTTTGTAAATTTCTTACTCGTCTTTTGTTTCCATCAAAATCAGTGTTCCGTATGCAAACGTGATCACAAGCTCGTCTTCCGCGATCTCGTTGCTGACACAGAGACTGTCGTTCGGGAGCAGGTGATGATGGTTCAGCGGATATTTCGCTCCACGGATCGTGAGATCTTCCACCTCTCCTCCAAACGGGAACAGGGAAAAATATTTCCCGAATGCATTGCGCCGTTTCAGGCGCACTTCCCGGTCGCAGAGCCGGATCCTGTTGCATGAATCCAGAATCTCCGCCTGTATTCCTGCCTTTCTGGCAATTTCCAGAGACTGTACATTGGCCCAGACATGGTCAATCCTGCATCCCGTTGCTCCCAGAATAATCATCCGGTCGCAGCCAAGTGTAATGGCAAGCCGGATTGCGATCTCTGTATCCGATGCATCCTTGACCGGATTATACTCCCGGATCGGAATTTTCGTCTCCTCCCGGTAATAGCGGATTACTTCTTCTGAGATACTGTCAAAATCCCCTACAATGTACTCCGGCTCAATTTTGTGCCTGTACAGAAACTCCACTCCTTTATCCACTCCGATGATACGTTTCGATTCGTAAGATTCCAGTACGGAAAGTGCGAAATTATCGTTAATCGCGCCTCCGCTGATGATGATTGTCACTCTACTCATATTGTCTTAATCTCTCCATCATAGCCTTTGTATTTTGTCCCGGATCTCCGCCAAATACCGCGGATCCTGCAACAATTACATTCGCCCCTGCTTTCAGCACTTCCTCTACATTGTCCTGATAGATTCCTCCATCCACTTCCAGATCAATGTCCCGGCCGCATTCCGTAATCATCCGGCGTACCTTCCTGATCTTTTCAATGGATTCCGGAATAAACTTCTGTCCTCCAAATCCAGGCTGTACACTCATGACAAGAATCATGTCCACAAGTTCCATATACGGGAGCAGCTGATCCGCATCCGTCTGCGGACAGATGGAAATCCCTGCCTTCTTCCCGCAGTTCTTAATTTTCTGAATCGTTTCCTTCACATCCTGACATGCTTCCAGATGGATCGTAATGATATCCGCGCCTGCATCTGCAAAATCTTTCACATAGCGGACCGGTTCCTGAACCATCAGATGCACGTCCATCACCTGCTCTGTAGCTCCTTTGATGGACTTTAATACCGGCATCCCGAAAGAGATACTTGGTACAAACATCCCGTCCATTACATCAAAGTGCAGGTACTCTGCCCCGTTTTCCTCTGTCATTTTCATCTGCCCGGCAAGACATTTAAAATCTGCCGCCAAAAGAGACGGCGCCAAAATATATTTCATGCTTTTCCTCCTCAATATCGCTTTTTCTGCTCCAGTTCGCGGTACATCTCCAGATAATTTTCATATCTGCTCTTCGGAATGAATCCTTCTGAAAGTGCCTCCTTTACCTCGCATCCCGGTTCATGGATGTGGCTGCATCCCTGAAAACGGCAGCTTCCCTCGTAAGGTCTGAATTCACGGAAATAATCCTTCAGATCTTCTTTTTCAAAATCATTCACATACAGCGAACCAAATCCCGGCGTATCCATGATATAGGTCTCCCCGCCAATGGAAAACAGTTCGGAATGTCTCGTTGTGTGGCGTCCCCGTTCAATCTTCCTGCTGATTTCTCCGGTCTCCATATTGGCATTCGGATCCAGCAGATTGATCAGTGAGGATTTTCCCACACCGGACGGTCCCGCAAGGGCAGTCGTCTTTCCTTCCAGGATCTTCCTTACCTGATCGATATTCTCCTCTTTTGCGGCGCTGGTAAATATAACCGGATAGCCGCAGGCTTCATAAGTCTCTTTTAACAGTTCCCATTCTTTTTCGTCTGCCAGATCCTTTTTATTAAAGCAGAGCGTCACCGGAATGGATTTGCTCTCCATCATAATCAGAAACCTGTCCAGCAGATTCAGATGGGGTTTGGGGCTTGTCACCGCGAATACAATCAGTGCCTGATCGATATTTGCGACCGCCGGACGAATCAGTTCATTTTTCCTTGGCAGGATCTCTGTGATATTCCCCGTTTTCTCCGACTCATTGATCACATCAATTTCGACATTGTCTCCTACAAGCGGTTTGATCTTCTCCTTTCGGAAGATCCCTTTTGCCTTACATTCATAAACACCGGATTCTACTACGTGAACGTAGTAGAATCCGGCAATTCCTTTCACAATCTTACCCTTCATGAAAGTCTCCTTGTATGTTTGTCCGCATCCTGTCCTTAGCCGAGGCTTACATAGAAGGTGTAACTTCCGTCAGAATTCTGTTCGTAACGGATCACCTGTCCACGGCTTACTGAAGAATTTTCCTCGTATTCCACATTATATTTCGGATTTCCGTTTTCCTGTACCCAGGATGCGATGTTACTCTCCCAGACCGGTCCATCCGAAGATGTAGAAGATCCGGAATCGTTTCCGGATGAGGAATCGCTTCCTCCATTATTGGTATTGTCACTGCTGTTGTTGTCATTATTATTACTGCTGTCCGACGGTTCTTCTTCGTCCGGCTCTCCTCCAAGGCTCACCACGTAGCTGATGGTCGTGCCTTTTGCCACAGTGCCGGATGTCAGAGACTGGGAAATGATTCTTCCTACGCCCACATCATCACTGTAGTCCTCGGACCGGTCTACGTTGATGCCATTATCTTCCGCCCAGGATGTCAGATTTCTCTCCGGCATGCCGACAAAGCTCTGAACTGTCACCATCTCATCCTCCGGATTTACTCCCTGGCTGACTACCAGATTAACTGTGGAGCCTTCTTCCACCTCACTGCCGGAAGACGGTGTCGTCCGGATCACTTCTCCTTCATCGTACTCATCGCTGTACTCTTCACTTGTGGAACCCACGCTGAGTCCTTCGGCCTCAATCTTCTCGGTTGCCGTGCTGACATCATCACCGGTTACATCCGGAACAGTCACGGTCGACGGTCCTGCACTTAAAACAACATTGATCGTGCTTCCTCTCTCAGCCTCTTCTCCATATTCCGGATCCTGATCGATGACAGTACCTTCGTCCTGGTCAGACGCTTCGGTGCCGGATACTTCCAGCTTGAATCCTGCTTTCTCGGCAGCTTCTCTTGCCTGGTCTTCTGTCAGGCCAAGGTTGGCAAGATTCGGAACGTCCGCCATACGGACTTCTTCCTCTTCCTGACTGCCGGAGCCTCCTCCAAAAAGGCCTACCGCGCTTCCGATTCCGTAAGCTGCCGCACAGACAACAAGGACTGCCACCAGCGCAATAATGATCTTCATCATATTGCTCATCTTCGGCTTCTTGCCGGTGTGTTCCTCTTTGTTCCTGTGGGTTTTCAGGTTTCTTGTATCGTAATCGTCATCGTCGTAACCATCGTCATAGTCATCGTCGTATCCGTCATCGTACTCATCGTCGTATCTGTCGTCATCATCATACTCGTCATCGTACTGATTCTGAAGTTTCCTTCTGTCTGACTCGGAAATCATGACAGTATCAGCGCCTGCACCGTATGCGGCAGCGCCGTTCTTCACGAAATCACCATTCGGATCGGAAAGTGATCTTCTAAGATCCTGTGCGAGCAGTGTCACGTTTGGATATCTCAGATCCGGATTCTTCTGAGTACATTTTAAGATGATCTGCTCAAGACTGTACGGCATCGGCACGTACTCTGACGGCGGCACGATCTCTTCCTGGAGATGCTTCATGGCAATCGCAACTGTGGAATCTCCGTCAAACGGCACACGACCGGTCACCATTTCATACATCGTAATACCGATGGAATAGATGTCGCTCTTTTCATCGGAAAAGCCCCCTCTTGCCTGTTCCGGTGAAGTATAGTGGACCGATCCCATGGCATTGGAACTCGTTGTATTAGAGCTTGCCGCCTTGGCAATACCGAAGTCGGTTACTTTTACCTTTCCTTCATTTGAAATAATAATATTCTGCGGTTTGATATCACGATGAATGATGTGGCCTTTATGTACCGCCTCCATGCCGGCACATACCTGAAGTGTGATGCTGATTACCTCTTTCGGTGTCAGCTTTTCTTTCTTTGCGATATATTCTTTCAGCGTGATTCCCTCTACCAGCTCCATTACCATATAATAAAGTCCGCGGTCCACGCCTACATCATAGACATTGACAATATTCGGATTCATGATTCCGGCTGCGGCCTGAGCCTCCGACCGGAACTTCTTCACATAGGTTTCATCTTCCCGGTATTCTTTTTTCAGTACTTTGACGGCAACATAACGATTCAGTACATTGTCGCGTCCTTTGTAAACATCGGCCATGCCTCCGGCACCGATCTTACTGAGGATCTCATACCGCTCCCCTAATACAATACCATCTTTTACCATACACTCACCTCATCTGCATACGGCTGCGCCAGTACTACTCCAATATTATCCGAGCCGCCGTTTTCATTTGCTCTTTGAATTAGACTTTCCACTGCTTCCACTATATCACGTGCGCTCTTTACAATCTGAAAAATTTCATCGTCATCTACCATATTCGTGAGGCCGTCGCTGCACATCAGTATGATGTCTCCGCCCTTTAAGCGGTACTCAAAAAAGTCCGGCTCTACTTTCTGCTTCACCCCGATCGCACGTGTGATGATATTTTTATCCGGATGATGCTTTGCCTCCTCTTCTGTCAGTCCTCCAAGCCTTACCATCTCTTCCACCATGGAGTGGTCTTTGGAAAGCTGGCGGATCTCCTTGTTGATCAGATAGAGCCTGCTGTCTCCGACATTTGCAAAATAAAGTACATGATCCAGTATCGTGGCCGCAACCAGCGTCGTTCCCATGCCCTCCAGCCTGTTGTCCTTTTCGGCCTCTTCTAAAAGCCGCTCGTTTGCCGCCTGGATCGAGTTTCCAAGAATCGTCTCAGGATGGGTCTCTTTGCAGTTCTGTACCTCTTCGGCCAGAACCTCCACGGTAAACCTGGAAGCAAAGTCACCCGCACGATGTCCGCCCATTCCGTCAGCTACCACAAGAAGATTCGGGAGATTCCCGATCGTTTCATCTGTAGCGAACACGTAGTCCTGATTGACCTCTCTTTTTCTTCCAATATCAGTCATTGAAAATGTTTTCATTTTCATTCTCCTTATTATTGTCTCTGTGTTTTATTCTGAGCTGACCACAGGCTCCGTCAATATCAGAGCCCATTTCTCTTCTTATAGTAACATTAATCCCATTTTTTTCAAGTTTATTTTGAAAAATCCCTGCAGTTTTTTTATCCGGTCTTTTGAAATTATTTTCCCTTACCGGGTTGACCGGAATCAGATTCAGGTGGCAGTTTCTATGCTTCAAAAGGGCCGTCAGCTCCCGGATGTCTTCTTCTGTATCGTTGACCCCGTGCACCAGACTGTACTCAAACGTGATCCTTCTTCCGGTCTTTTCAAAGTACTCGTCACACGCCGCAAGGACTTCAGACAGCTCATATTTATTTGCCACGGGCATAAGTGATTTACGCTTCTCCTGGTTGGATCCGTGAAGGGAAAGCGCCAGCGTGATCTGAAATTTCTCATCCGCCAGGCGCCGGATATTCGGCACAATCCCGCAGGTGGATGCGGTGATGTTTCTCTGGCTGATGTGAAGCCCGTGCCCGTCGCTGACCATCCGGATAAACCGGACGAAATTCTCATAATTGTCAAGGGGTTCGCCCGTTCCCATCACAACGATGTTCGAGATCCGCTCCCCGCTGATTTTCTGCACTTCATATACTTCTCTCAGCATCTCTGACGCGGTGAGGTTTCGCACCAGTCCGCCGATGGTTGACGCGCAGAAGCGGCACCCCATCCTGCATCCCACCTGGGAGGAAATGCAGATGCTGTTTCCGTGTTTATATTTCATCAGGACACTCTCAATCATGTTTCCGTCCGAAAGCTCAAAGAGAAATTTGTTCGTTCCGTCGATTCCGGAAATCTGCCGTTCCACCAGACTTACCGTCGCGATCTCATACTCCCGGTCCAGCTTTTCCCGGAGAGCTTTGGATACGTTGGTCATCTCATCAAAGGATTCCACCAGTTTTACATGAATCCACTCGTAAATCTGCTTTGCCCGGAACGGCTTTTCACCGATGGCTTTCATCTCGTCTTCCAGTTCCTGAAGAGTATAGGACGCAATATCTTTCTTTTCCATCTATTTCGACTCCTGTTTTTTCATAACTGCTATGTAAAATCCGTCGCACGGATCAATGCCCGGAAGGAACTGTTTTTCCTTTTCAAGCGTAAACTCCCTGTGCTGTTCCAGAAACCAGGCTGTATTTTCCTCGTTCTCCTCCCGGTTGATGGTGCAGGTGCTGTAAAGAAGCGTTCCGCCCGGCTTCACATAACGGTGCACCACGGACAAGATCTCCCGCTGAAGCGCGGCAAGCTCTTTTTGTGTCTCCGGCGTCATATTGTAACGGATATCTTTCTTTGTGGCAAGTACGCCAAGGCCGGAACATGGAAGATCGGCAATGACGATGTCCGCCGTTTCAACCGAAGCCTCATCGCACACTCTTGCGTCCTGCTGCCGCGCGCTGATATTGGTAAGCCCGCTGCGCCCGATATTCTCTTCGATGAGTCCCACTTTATATTCCGTCAGGTCTCTGGCGTCCACATGCCCGGTTCCCGCAAGCTTTTCCGCCGCATGGAGCGCTTTCCCGCCCGGCGCGGCACAGACATCGATAATCGAATCGCCTTTCTTGACCGGCAGGCTTTCCACCGCCATCATGGAACTTGCATCCTGCACATAAAACAGTCCTTCTTCAAATGTTTCCAGGCCGCCCAGATAATCGTATCCGGAAATCCACAGCGCATACGGGAGAACCGGATGATCCTCCACTTTTTCCACTCCGTCTTCTTTCAGGCGGGCTTTGATTTCCTCTTTGGTGATCCGTTCCGGGTCAAACCGTATACAGGTCGGATGCTCTTCCATCATAAAGGAAAGCATCTTCTCCACCGTCTCTTCCGGATAGCTCGAAAGCCACATTTCCACCATCCATTCCGGAATGGAATACTGCACAGAAAGACGTCTGGAAAGAGGATGCTCCGGAAGCTTCACCTGATCCATCTGTCTTGCGATGGTCCTAAGTACTCCATTGACAAATCCGGAAAGATTCTGAAATCCTCTCTTCTTTGCAAGTCTTACCGCCTCATTGCAGACTGCGGAGGCCGGTACCTGATCCATATACTTCAGCTGGTAGACCGCGCTTCTTAAAATAATACGGATAACCGGCTTCATTTTTGCTGTTTTTGTTTTGGAAAACTGATCGATGATGTAATCAATCTCGATCATATGCTCCAGCGTTCCTTCCGTCACCCTTGTGATGAAGGCACGTTCTCTTTTATCCAGATACTGATACTTGCTAAGGACTCTTGACAGGGCCAGGTGGCCCGGCACCTTGTCTCTTGTCACTTCCAGCAAAATGGCAAGAATCAGTTCTCTTTCTTCGATCGGTTTATTCACGCCGTCTTCCTCCTGTCAGCAGAATGATACGCAGAAGCTGCAGAATCGCCGAGGCGGCTCCTGCCACATAGGTCAGCGCCGCAGCCCGTAATACTTTCTTCGTCATGGAGAGCTCATCCGGAATCAGCATCCCGCTCTCTCCCAGAATCTGCACTGCCCTTCTCGATGCGTTGAACTCCACCGGAAGGGTAACAAGCTGAAACAAAACGGCAAACGAAAATGCCAGAATCCCGATCTGGATCAGCAGATACGAAGAACGGCTGTTGAATAACAGTCCCAGAAGGATCAATGGCCATGCGATGGCCGATCCAAAATTCGCCACCGGAACGATAGCGCTTCTGATTTTCAACGGCGCATATCCCCGTGAATGCTGGATCGCGTGTCCGCACTCGTGGGCCGCCACTCCAACCGCCGCTACAGAAGCAGACTGATATGTGGCATCTGACAGGCGCAGTACCCTGTTTCCCGGATCAAAGTGATCCGTCAGATTTCCGCTCACATGCTCGATCCGCACATCGTAGATCCCTGCGCTTCGCAGAATCCGCTCGGCAGCCTCCCGTCCGGTGAGCCCGGAACGGCTCCGCACTCTCCCGTACTTTGCATAGGTGGAACGGACCCGTGCCGATGCCGCAAGGCAAAGGAGGAGCCCGATCAGTACAAGGCTGTACGTCGGATCATAGTAATAGTAAAATGGCATTTCTACCTCTCCCTTTCTTTATTCAGATCAGTTCTCCCCTAAACTCATTCCTGCTTCCAGCGGATATCCACGCAGAAATGCACCCGCGTCCATCCGCTTTTTCCCCGGAATCTGAAGCTCCCGGATCACCAGACTCTTCTCTCCGGTCTTTATTGTGAAATCCTTTTTGGACACTGCCGTGATCTCTCCCGGTCCGGCATCTTCCGTTCCCGGCACATCTTCTGTCACATCCGCATCCCAGATTTTCATTGTCTTGTTGTCCCATGTAGTATATGCACTTGGCCATGGATTTAAACCACGGATCAGCCGTTCAATAGAAACCGCATCCTGATTCCAGTCAATGGCTCCCATCGCTTTATTCAGCATCCGGGCATATTCCGTCGGGCTTTCTCCCTGCTTTTCCGGCTGGATGCTTCCTTCCTCCAGACGTTTTAATGTTTCAACACAAAGCTTTGCCCCGGCATCTGAAAGTTTGTCGTGAAGGCTTCCTCCCGTCTCCTTTTCATCCAGAACAATCGTTGTCTTTAACAGCATGTCTCCGGTATCCAGCCCTTCATCCATCTGCATGGTCGTCACTCCGCTTTCCTTTTCCCCGTTGATCACGGCCCACTGAATCGGCGCCGCGCCCCGGTACTTCGGAAGCAGGGAGGCATGAACATTGACACAGCCATACGGCGTCATCTCCAGAATCTCTTTTGGCAGAATCTGTCCAAAAGCGATGACAACCATGATGTCCGCCTGATAGGCGGCAAGTTTCTCGATACATTCTTTTTCCCGGATCCTTCTTGGCTGGTAAACCTCAATTCCATGCCGAAGAGCCGTCTCCTTGACCGGAGGAAACTGCATTTCCTTTCCTCTTCCCTTCGGCTTGTCCGGCTGTGTCACCGCAAGGACAACCTCATGTCCTGCCTCAAGAAGCGCCTCCAGTGTTCCGACGGAAAAATCCGGTGTTCCCATAAAAATGACTTTCATACTCTGTCACAGTCCTTTCTATTCTTCTTCCGCTGCATTGTCATGGATGCCGTCTTCTGCAAGACGCATGTACATCAGGCCGGAGAGATGATCAATCTCATGACAGAATGCTCTTGCAAGGAGGCCTTCTCCCTCCCAGATGACTTCTTCCATGTCCTCGTTGAGCGCCCGCACTTTGACATGGTTCGGACGGGTTACAATGCCGTATTTGCCCGGAAGACTTAAACATCCTTCCTCCCCGGTCTGCGTGCCGTCCGATTCAATGATTTCCGGGTTGATCAGCACGATCGGCTGATCTCCTACATCAATGGTGATGATCTGCTTTAAGATGCCAACCTGCGGAGCCGCAAGTCCGACTCCCATTGCGTCATACATCGTATCGAACATATCCTGAATGAGGATCTTCGTCCGAAGTGTCATCTTGTCCACCTTTTTGCACTGCTTTTCCAGTACGTCATCTCCAACTTCCCGTATCTTTCTGATTGCCATAATGAATCCCTCTCTTTACTATTAAAATGTCTGAACCGGATCAAAGTCAAACTGGATCCGGATGTTTTGAAATCCTTCATTAATCTCAATATATTGTTCCATCTTATCCTTTGCCTCTGTCAGCACGCGGTAATCCTCATGCTTCAGATAAAGCACTTTCCGGTACTGATCCTTCACCTTTCCGATGGCAGGACTGGCAGGCCCGATGATCTCAAGCCCTGCATCCGTCCGGATCCTGCCCGCAAACAGCTTTAGATAGTAGGCCCCTTTATTTAAAAGCGCCTCATCTTCGCTCGTCATCAGCACCGCCATCAGGTGAGCCGCCGGCGGATATCCCATCAGCGTCCTGAACTTCATCTCCTCCGCAAAGAACGCCTCGTAGTCCTGCCTTGCCGCGGCCTGTATGCTGTAATGCTCCGGATTGTAGCTCTGGATCACCGCTTCTCCCGGCAGATCCCCCCGGCCTGCACGGCCTGCCGCCTGACAAAGAAGCGCAAAAGTCCGCTCTGCCGCCCGGTAGTCACTGATATAAAGGGAAAGATCCGCCGCCAGCACCCCGACCAGGGTGACATTTGGAAAATCATGTCCCTTTACGATCATCTGGGTACCGATCAGAATATCGGCCTCCTGATCTGCAAACGACGAGAGAATAGTCTCGTAGCTTTCCTTCCCTCTTGTCGTATCCAGATCCATCCGAAGCACCTTTGCCTCCGGAAACTCTTTCCGGATCAGATCTTCCACCTGCTGCGTCCCTGCCTTAAAGGCTCCGATGTGAGGGGAACCGCAGGACGGGCAGGTATGAATCATCGGTTCCTCATACCCGCAGTAATGGCAGACCATCCGTCCCCCTCTGTGCCAGGATAAAGACACGTCGCAATGAGGACATTTTACTACATATCCGCAGGACCTGCAAGACAGGAAGCCCGCAAATCCCCTCCGGTTCAGGAAAAGCATAACCTGTTCCCGCCGCTTCAGCCGGTCCTCGATCTTCTCCCGTAAACAGTCACTTAAAATGGAGCGGTTTCCTTTTTGCAGTTCCTTTCGCATATCAATCACGGACACCTCGGCCATCTTCTGCTTCTTCACCCTTTGGGTCAGGCGGAGCAGGCGGTACTGCCCTCTCCTGCATCCTTCAAAGGCTTCCAGCGATGGCGTTGCCGATCCGAGCACCACGCCCGCCCCTTCGATTCTGGCCCTCTCGATCGCGGTCTCCCTTGCATGATACCTTGGTACCTGTTCGCTCTTATAAGTCGTCTCATGCTCTTCGTCAATCACAATCAGACCCAAATGCTCAAACGGGGTAAAAAGCGCCGACCTTGGGCCGATCATCACATCGATCTCACCATTCTTCGCCCGCATCATCTGGTCATAGCGTTCCCCGGCAGACAGTCTGGAATTCATAATGGACACCCGGTTTCCAAATACCCGCACAAACCGCATGACCGTCTGATAGGTCAATGCAATCTCCGGGATCAGGACAATCGCCTGCCTGCCGCTTTGTACAACGCTTCGGATCATCTCCATGTAAACTTCCGTCTTTCCGCTTCCTGTCACACCGTACAGAAGATAGGTGCCGGGATTTCCCCGCTGGAAATCCTCCTTGAAAATCCGGATTGCTTCTTTCTGCTCTGTTGTATATTCAATCTGCTTTTGGGACTCTTCCGATGCCTTGACCGGATTTCTCCATACCGTTTCTGTATCCACGGTAAGAATCTGCATTTCCTCCAGTGCCCGGACAACCGAAGCGGTCAGTCCAAGCTTTCTCAAAATCCAGCCGTAATCCAGCTCCTCATTTTCCAGAAGCGCCTCCAAAAGCCTTGCCCTTGCCTTCTGATTCTTCCTTTGGAACAGAGCAAGCCACTCTCTTCCTTCTTCCTCTGTGACAGTCCGGCGGATGATCCGCTTTTCTTTTGGACGCTCCTGTTTCTTTACCGGCCAGACCGTCTTAAGCGCCTGGATCATCGTACCGCCGTAATGCTCTTTCATCCAGGCTGCCAGCGCTACCAGATTCTCCTCGATCCGGATACTTTTCGGAGCTTTTCCCCTGATCTCTTTGATCTTTGCCGGATCAAAGCTGCTCTTTTCCGAAAATCCGATGATAAAACCTGTTCGGACTTTGTCCCCGTTTCCAAACGGAACCAGAACGCTGCTTCCGACGGCAAGTGTCCCTTCCAGTTCTTCCGGCACCTTATACTCAAAGATCCGGTCCAGTTTTTCATGTGTGATATCTATAATAATTTCTGCGTACATGCTTCCTCTACCAATTCCTGTTCATCCATCCGATAGAAAACACCCTGAATCTCCTGGGTATTCTCGTGGCCTTTTCCCGCGATCACAACCAGATCGCCCGGTCCTGCCATCTCCACCGCCTGTTTCACTGCTTCTTTCCGTTCCGTGATCCGAAGATACTTCCCGTCTGTCTTTCGTACTCCGGTCTCGATGTCATCCATAATCGCCTCCGGGGCCTCCCATCTTGGATTGTCAGATGTAATCACCGTCAGATCCGACAGTCTTCCCGAGACTTCGCCCATCTGAAATCTACGTTCCTTCGCCCTCTGGCCTCCGCAGCCAAACACCGTAATCAGCCGGGCCGGTCGGTATGCCCGAAGCGTCGTAAGCACACTTTCAAGGCTCATGGCATTGTGCGCGTAATCGATGACCGCCTCTCCTCCTCCCGGGATGGAGAAAAACTGCATCCGTCCCTTTACCTGAAAATCAAGAAGGGATCCGGCTGCCGTCTTCGGCGTCACGCCGTACTGCATACAGACACGGACAGCTGCCAGCGCATTGTATACGGTAAAGATTCCGGGTGCCGGGATCTGAAAATGCACCTTCCCGATGTCAAACTCCACTCCCGGATGCCCCTGGACAAAGCTTTCCGTCCGTATCTTTACCGCCCGGAAGTCTCCATTTCGGATACCAAAGGTCTGAAACGGACATCCCGTACCCGCAAGCATCTGCTTCCATGCCGGATCATCCGCATTGACCACTGCCTCCCGGCTCTGCAAAAACAGCTTCCTCTTACATGCCAGATATTCCTCTTTGTCCGCGTGCTCAAATCTTCCGATATGATCATCCCCCAGATTCAAAAACACGCCGGTATCAAAGCAGATCCCCTTCGTTCTCTGAAGCTTCAATGCCTGGGAGGATACTTCCATCACACAGGCACGGCAGGCATTTTTCCTCATTCTTGCGAGACTTCTCTGCAAGGTCACCGCATCCGGCGTCGTATGTTCGGACGGCAGATGCTCCTTCCCGTCAAACTGCCCGGTCGTTCCGATCATTCCGGTCCGGATTCCGGCCTCCGATAAGATCTTCCGGATCATGCTGACTGTCGTCGTCTTTCCCTTTGTTCCTGTCACGCCGATCATCGTCATGGATCTCGACGGTTCTCCTTCGTACCTTGCCGCCAGAAGGGCCGCTGCCTCCCGCTCATCCTCTACAAGGACTCCTTCACATTCCGGGAATTGCCCAAGTATCTTACCGATCAGTTCCTGCTCTTCTTTTGCTGCCACCAGAACCTTTGCTCCATGCCGGACCGCTTCTTTTGCATAGCGGCTCCCGTTGCATACGCTTCCCCGGATGCATACAAACACCGAACCCTCCCGGCAGTCTCTGGAATCGATGCTGACTCCGGAAATCTCTCTGTCCGGAAACCGGATCTTCTCTCCTGCCGGCTCATACCGGACTGCCTGTAAAAGCTCAACTGCTCTCATAAGCCCGCATACTTTCTGACAGTTCTTACTATCAATATAAGTAATCATAGCATAATTGTTACTTTTCGCCAACCGTCATCTTAGAGCCCTCCTTGTCTTTTCCATACCCTCATGTTATACTGGTTAGGCACAAAAACTATATCATTGGAGGTTGCTATGTTCAGTATTTTTGGATGTCCGATGCACTTTGGGGTTGGCGCACCAGGACTGAAATATAGTCTGGATTATCTGAGAAATCGTTACGAAAATTTAAGAATTGTAAAGCTTCCGGAAATCATCATGGAGGAAGATCCGGACTGCGTATTAAAAAACCGGAATACCGTGGCTGCTACTTGTCAGAGCATCGCCCAGTATATGTATTCTGTATTTGAGACGGGAAAGACGCCTTTGTTTCTGGGCGGTGACCACAGTGTGGTGATGGGCTCTGCCTCGGCTGCCAGCGTCTATGTAAAGGATCACTTTCAGGAGGAAATCGGACTGATCTATATCGATGCCCATGCGGATATCAATACGGATGCCACGACGGTAACCGGAAATATTCACGGTGTGCCGGTAGCTTCTCTTCTGGGACTTGGCGATCCTAAACTCACCGGATTCTTACACCCGGGTGCCAAGGTCCGCCCTGAGAACATTGTATATCTTGGACTTCGTGATATTGATCCGCCGGAGCTTACGATCATGAAGGATCTTGGGATCCGCTTCTATACCTATCCGGAGATCTGCAAAAAGGGACTGGCTTCGTGTCTCTCCGAGGCGGTACAGTATCTCTCCCGTCTGAACTACTTCCATCTGAGCTTTGACATTGACTCCATGGATCCGGCCCTGATGCCGGGAGTGTCTGTTCCTGTCAAAAGCGGCTTTACGGAAGAAGAAGTCTATGAAATGATGGGAACTCTGATGAAAGAACTGCCGATTGTATCGTATGATATCGTCGAGTTCAACCAGGAGTTTGACCGCGATAACCGGACCGCCGACTTTGTCTCCGAGCTGGTTGACTTTATCACAAACGCCGAACGAAAAGAGGCCTTCTGACAAATGATGCCGGGGAAGCACATCCCCGGCATTTTTCTTTAATGAGTCTGGTCGTAAATCTCCAGATATTTTTTCACATATTCCACGTCGGACGGGCAGTCGATGTACTCACTTCCGTACTTCTGACGTGTCTCATTTCCCTTTCCTGTCACAAGGATCACGGTCTTGTCCTCTGACTCCTCGATCGCTGTACGGATGGCTTCCCCACGGTCTTCGATCATCACATACGGACAGTTCTGGGCTTTCACATACTGGGCGATATCGCCGGAAATCTCTTCCACCGGCTCATATCCAGGATCTTCCGCCGCCAGATACACCTTTTCGGAATACTGTCCCGCGATAGTTCCCAGATCCTTTCTCCGGATGTAGGCTTTCTTTCCCGGGCATCCGAACACCGACTTGATGGCGTAGTCCGGATATTCCTCCTTCGTAGAGGAGAACAGCTTTTCAAAGCTGAGCTTGTTGTGGGCATAATCGACAATGGCAATGATCTTTTTGTCCCTGCTTGCGTAAAGCTCCATCCGTCCGCTGGATCTTGCTTTTTCCAGTCCTGAATGAATGCAGGAATCCGGAATGCCAAGAATCTTTGCCGCCGCAATGACTGCCACCGCGTTTTCCACATTAAACAGGCCCGGCATGGTCAGGACATAATCTTCCTCCCCGTCTTTGGAACGTACGGAAAACTTCGTCTCATGTCCGTCTTTCCGGATGTTGTACGCAAAGTAGTCTGCCCCCTCATCTTTCTGGCTGAACGTGGTCAGGTCGCCTGCCGCCCTGGCGGCTTCCAGAATCCGGTCTGAAAAGTCCGCGTCCAGGTTGACTACCGCATGATCGGTCTGGGCAAACATTTTCATCTTGGATGTAAAGTAATCCTCAAAATCCGGATGCTCAATCGGACTGATATGGTCTTCTGAAATATTTAAAAAGATTCCAACATCAAAGCGCATCCTGTCCACCCGGTTGTATTTGAGCGCCTGGCTGGATACTTCCATCTCCGCAAAAGTAATTCCGCTGTCCACCGCGTTCCGGAAATGGCGCTGAAGCTCTACCGCCTCCGGTGTTGTGATGTGGGACTCCACTCTGCTGACACCGTCATAGATATCGATGGAAGAAATGACCGCGCTCTCCGGTTTCCCGATCTCTTTCATATAATCATCCACAACCGACTTCATGTAGTATGCGGAAGTGGATTTTCCTTTTGTTCCGCCGATTCCGGTCACGGTAAGCTCTTTCCATGCGGAACCGTAGAAGACATCTGCCAGTACTGCCATTGCCTTACGGATATCTTTTACAAGAATATACGGGATATCCTTCCCGGTATCGTACTCTTTCTCACTGATATAAAGGATTGCTCCCTTTTCCACGGCGGAAGTCAGATACTCTTCCTTAAATGCAGCACCTTTGCAGATGAACATCGTATTTTTCGTCACTTCCCGTGAGTCATAGGTCAGCACCTCCGGATGACTGTCTTCCTGTCCGAAGAACTCTGCTTTTACAAGAAGACCGCACTCCTCCATCAGATCCGCATATGTTTTCAAGGTATCGCTTTTCCTCTGTGACATCTGTTTTCTCCTTTTCTTTATTGATAGCAGGCCCCGGACCTTACGATGGACTCCCGGATCAGCACATCCATGGCATCCAGGCAGATCTCCGGCAGTACGTGATCTTTTTTAAAGACCGAAATCTCCGTACATGCCAGAATCACCACGTCGCAGTCCTTTTTGATGAACTCTTCCATCACCCGCTCAAATTTCTGATAATCTCCTTTTTTTCCGGCTTTGACATCATCGTAGATCAGAGACATGACGTCTTTTTGTCTTTTTTCCGACGGCACAATCTCCTCGATTCCCAAAGCTTCGCACTCTTTCCGGTAAATACCGGCAGATACCGTTCCGTCCGTCCCCATGATTCCGATCCGCTTTACATTTTCATAATGGCTTTTTGCGTAGCGGATCGTCTCCCTCGGCATGTGGATGATCGGAATGTCTGTCATTTCCTGAATCTGGTCATAAAAATAATGCGAGGTGTTGCATGGAATTGCAAGATTGGCCGCACCGACCGCTTCCATGATCCGGATATCTTCAGCCATCGCCTGCAGAAGCTTCCGGCTTTCTCCCGTCTGGATCGCTTTCGTCCGGTCCGGCATGGAAGCATGGCTTAAGATGGTCATGTCCAGATGGTCCTGGTCACAGTCCGCTTTCGTATGCCGGATCACTTCCTCGTAAAAATATGCGGTTGCCTCCGGTCCCATGCCGCCGATTACCCCTAATTTTTTCTTCATGGCTCCTCCTGTCATTTCCAGCCTTCTAGCTGTAGTACTTCCTGAATTTGATAAAGTGGCTGAAATGTGTCCGCAGCATCCGGTAAAGTCTCGGCCATCCAAGATCTCCCTTCTTGAAGACCGGGTTGACCATCTTTCCTGCTTTGATCAGTTTCTTCATCTTCGCTTTTGACTCCGGATCTTTGACATATTTGAATGCGACCGCCTTCGGAACAACCATCCAGAGGTGCTCTTCCTTTGCAGTCTCAAACTTCAGTTCTTTTCCGTACACATATTCTTCTACAATATATTTTGCAACATTGAACCCGGAACCGGTCACATAGTAGTTACTCCGTCCCTGTCTTGTGTTGATCTCGAAAAACTTGTACTTTCCGTCCCGTCTGTCGTACTTGATATCGAAATTGGAAAATCCTACATAGTGCAGATCCTCCAGAAGATTTCTTACCCGCTTCATCAGCTCCTGATTCGGCTCGGTGATGATCACCGCATGATTTCCAAGTCCGTGCGGTGTGTGCTCCTCTAACAGTACATGTCCCAGACACATCATTTTCACCTTTCCGTTTTTGTCGGAATAGGAAGTCAGCACACGCATGTACTCGTCATTTCCCGGAATCATATCCTGGATAATCAGGTCATCATCGTATCCCGCATCGTAGATCTCTTTGATGACGCTGTTTAACTCCTGTCTGGACCGGATCGTGTAAACCTTCTTCTGGGTGTCAAACGGATGCTCCCAGTATTTGATACTGTCGGACGGCTTTAAGATCACCGGGTACGGGAAGTCGATGGTAAAATCCATAGACATGCCGTTCTTATAAACAAAGGTTCCAGGATAGTCTACCCCGTGCTTCTCACAAAGCTTATAGAAGGTCTCCTTCTGCTGAAGGCTGTTCATCAGGTCAAAATCAATATACGGGGCAATAATGTTATCGTCAAGCTCCGCTTTATGCTTACTGATCAGCGCTACATAGCTGTCTCCGCAGCCGATCAGTACAATCTTTTTATCTTTATGTTTCCGTGCAAAGGCATGTACGGTTTTCAGAAAATAGTCATCCGTATCAATCTTTGGATTGGCCCGGTACTCGATCATCCTGCTCTGGTAGCTCGGTCCGGTCGGATATTTTCCAAAAATATACGTCTTTACCTGATACTGCTCATAGAAGGCGCGCGCCACACTGTACGTGTTGATGTCACCGCCAAGCAGAACCGGTATGAATTCTCTTGACACAAATTCCATAGTTTTTTCCTCTTTTCTCCTGTTTCACGTCGTTTTATTATAACCCTCCAGGAAACCGCTGTCAAACGCTATCCCTGCTCTTTCGGGTCCTTTTCCTCTTTTTTCAGAAAAGCGGCACGCATCACCGCATCGTCACCGAATTTCTTCCGGATCTGATCCAGGGCCTGATCCAGCTTCTGATGCTTTTCGTCCTTCCTCTTTGGCTGTTTCTGTGTTTCCTGTATCGTCTCCAGATAATCGAAAAGATTCATCTGCTGCGGAGCGCTCTCTTCTTCCAGTTTTGCAGTCCGGATTCCAAGCAGACGGATGGGCATCCCGTTCCACAGCTCATGAAAAAGAACGCACGCTTTCTGATAGAGAATGGAATCCGACTGTGTGGGTGGTGAAATCTGCATCTGATGGGAGACATTCTGAAAGGTGGCATACCGGATTTCCACAGTGATGCTTCCGGCCTTCTTTCCCGCCTTCCGCAGTCTCCCTCCGACACTTTCGGAAAGCATCAGAAGTACTTTCCTCGCCTCTTCTTCTGTCTCGACATCCTCGGAAAGGGTGGTGGAATTTCCGATCCCCTTTGCCTCTTCCCCTTCGGACCGGACAACGTCATCCCCCTGTCCGTTCGCAAATTCCCACAGAAGCCTGCCGTGGCTTTTCAGATGGATCTCCAGATAATCCGGATCCGCATGAGCCAGCTCCCCGATAGTACGGATTTCCAGCTTTTTCAGCACTTCCACGCTTGCCTTTCCCGCCATGTAAAGCTCCGAAACGGAAAGCGGCCACATTTTCTCCTCGATCTCCTCCGGGAACAGAGTGTGCACCCGGTCCGGCTTTTCAAAATCGGAGGCCATCTTTGCCAGCAGCTTGTTGGTGGAAATCCCGATATTCACGGTAAACCCAAACTCCTCCCGGATCCGGTTCTTGATCTCAAAAGCCGCGTCAATCGGTGTGGCAAACTGGTGGGCGATGCCGGTAAAATCGAGGAAACATTCGTCGATGCTGAGCTGCTCGATGTCCGGCGTGTAGCTTCGCAGAAGATCCATCAGATTCCTGCTGTACCTTGCGTACATCTTGTGATCCGGCGGCTCCATCCGAAGGGTCGGACATTTTTTGATGGCCGACACGACCGGCTCCCCGGTGCGGATGCCGTAGGCCTTTGCAGGGATGGACTTGGCGAGGACAACCCCGTGCCTTGACTTTCTGTCGCCTCCGATGATGCACGGAATATCGCGGATATCCTCCTCATCCCCTCTTTTTAAGTATTCGATTGCCGTCCAGCTTAAATACGCGGAATTCACATCAATATGAAAAATAATCCGTCTCATCCTCTTCGCCGCCTTTCTCTTCTGCTTCTATGGTAACAGCAAAAGAAGCAGGATTCCAGCAAAATCCTGCTTCTTTTCTATTCTTTTCCCAGGCGGTTATCCCTTCATTCCGCTGATGGTGATTCCCTCTTCGAATTTCGACTGTAAAATCAGATAAAAGATAAACGGCGGAAGGAAGGTCACTGCTGCACCTGCCATAGTCAGCCCTACATCCGAATCATAGGCTGTTTTCATCGTGCTGATGGCAAGAGGCAGCGTCCGCATGGAATCCTCCGTTGTTGCAACCAGCGGCCAGATAAAGTTATTCCATGCACCTACAAAAGTGAAAATGGCAAGTGTCATCATGGAAGACTTCACAAGCGGAAGGATCACTCTCCATAAAATCTTCATATCACCGGCGCCGTCCAGTTTTGCAGACTCAATCAGCTCTTTTGGAACCCCGATGATTGCCTGCCGCATGATAAAAACCCCAAACGCCGTCGGGAGCGGCAGGATCAGCGCCCGGAATGTATTAATCCAGTCAAATCCACGGACAATCAGGTACAGTGGTACAATAATCACTTCCGAAGGTACAACCATCGTCATCATCAGAAAAAAGAAAATCTTGTCATTTCCTCTAAACTTCAGCTTTGCAAATGAATATCCAGCCAGACAGCTGCAGAGCAGTGTCAGGGCAACTCCCCCAAATGACACAATCACACTGTTAGTCAGATACTGCAAAAAATTGTTTTTGGTAAAAATCTTAATATACTGTTCCAGTGTTGCTTCGGACAAACTGAAACTGAAATCATAGGCATTCACCGTGCTTTTCAATGACATCAGAATCATGTAGATAAATGGAAGCACACAGAATACCGCTGTCGCAAGCAGAAGAAGATCACCAAGAAATCCCGGTATTTTTTTCTTTCCTTTCATGCTCTTCCTCCCCTCTATATTTCCGAAGCTTCCCGCTTCATGAATCCTTTTTGCAGCACCATGACTGCCAGAACAAGCAGGAACAGCACATTGGATACCGCCATGGCATATCCGGCCTTTCCGGTTTTAAATGTCAGATTGTACGCATAAAATACCATCGTCATAGTGGAATTTGCCGGACCGCCTCCGGTCATTGTATAAATCAGTTCAAAGCTCTGCAGTGAGCTGACCACGCTTAAAAATACATCCATGATAATCGCCGGTTTCATCAGTGGAAGAGTAATGTACCGGAACCGCTGAAGTGTTCCGCCTCCATCCACCTTTGCAGCCTCATAGTAACTGTCCGGTATGGACAGAAGTGTCGCGAGATTCAGTACCATATAGTATCCAAAGCTTTTCCACACCATGATCATGGACACCGTAACGATTGCAGTGGTACTGCTTCCAAGAAGCATTGCGGTATCGATACCGAAAAGATCCAGCAGATCCGAAAGTACCGGAATTCTTGCATTCAACATTGTTTTCCATACAGTACCGACGACCGCATTGGATGAAATCACCGGAATAAAGATTGCCGCCTTGGCAATTTTACCGATCAGAGTATGCTTTCTGGATGCTACCAGCACGGAAAACAGTACAGATAATACTACCTGCAGAGGAACTACCAGTACCATGACTTTCAGTGTATTTATAACAGCCAGATGCATCTTCGGATCTGTCAGCATCCTTTTATAATTATCAAACTGAATGAACTCCGGATCCAGAAGCAGGTTGTATTTTGTAAAACTGAAGATCAGCGAGATCACGACAGATCCGACCACGAAGGTCAGAAGAATCAGGCTGATCGGCATCACGTACCCGTAGGGCGCGATGGTGGATAAAAACTTTCTCCTTTTTTTCATCTCTGCTCCTTTTCTGTAACCGCCAAAGCCGGTTTATTCTTTATCAGCCCAATATTCATCCAGAGCCTGATTCGCGTACTGGGCAGCATCGTCCATTGCTTCCTGAGGGCTCTTGCTTCCTTCCATCATTCCCTGAAGCTCGCTTGCAAGGTTCTGAAGAATATCGCTTCCGCAAGGTCCTACCTGAAGCGGACGGTATTTATCTCTGTCTTCAGTTACAATTCGTTCCATCTTCGGATCTCCCTGGTACTGCTCACTCTTTGTCAGCGGAGCGCCGGAAGCAATCTTGTGGTACTCTGTCATGAACTCGGATCCTGTGATGTACTTGATCAGCTTCATGCAAAGTTCCGGATTTTCCGCCTGTGAAGATAAAGTCAGACAGTCTGTTGCTCCGAATGTACCATAATCTTTATTCTTTAAGGATGTAACATAGTTCCAGTTCAGATCCGGATAGGACTCTGCAAACAGTGTCTCCTGAATTGCGGAAGAACGTGTTACTCCGAACGCCGCTTTTCCCTGTCCGAAGATTGTAGAAAATGCATCCTCAGCCGCAAGAGACATCATGTTCTCCGGCATATAGTCTTTCAGGCTATAGAAGAATTCCGCTGCCTCTACACCTGCTTCATCGTTGAATTTCACAGTCTTATAGTCATCGTTGTAGATATCTGTTCCTGCCTGCCACAACAAGCTGTAAAAATATGCGTTCAGAAGGTAAAGCATGTTCATGCTTCCATTATTGAATCCGACTGCATATCCGTACTGATCAACCTTGCCGTCACCGTCTGTATCCTGTGTTGCTTTTTCACAGATGCGCGCGAAGTCTTCCCATGTCTCCGGCGGCTGTTCGCCAAGGGAATTCAGAATGTCTTCGTTATAGTAAAGAACAAACGGTACTCCTGTTACAATCGGAAATCCGTACTGTCCGTCCATCATGTACCCATGATCCAGATAGAGATATTCTTCTCTGTCTTCATCCGTAATGTATTCACTCATGTCCGCCACGGCTCCGGAATCGATGTAAGTAGGGAACATCTCCGCATACATATATCCGATGTCCGGCAGTTCACCTGATGCCGCGCCTGTGGACCATTTTTCTTCATAGTTTTCCCAAGGCTGAATCTGGATATCGATTTCACAGTTATTTTCCTCTTTGAAGTCTTCTAAAAGCGGCTCCCAGTTTTCCAGCATGTTGTCATCAAGCGGAGGGCACCACATGGTGATCGTCTCTTTTCCTCCGTCGCTGCTTCCGCCCTTATCATCGGATCCCCCTCCGCATCCTGCGAGAAGTCCTGTGACCATGGCTGTACAAAGCAGTACACTCACTAATTTCTTTTTCATGTTCTCTCCTCCTGTATCTTATAAAAAGTTACAATATATATCATCGTTTATGATATCACGCAGTTTGTTATTTCCACAAATCAATAATTTCTATATGGACATAGGCATTTTCTATAAGCCGGAAATCTTACGGATTTCATCCATCCAGCTATCCAGCATGGCAAAATCGGTCTGGTACGGCACATCGCATCCGCTGGCACTGATATATCCTTTCGAACTTCCCGCTGCTTTTTGTACCTCTTCCCGGATTTCTTTACGAAGTTCCTCTTCCGAGCCATGCAGGAGACATTCCACCGGAGGGATATTTCCTACAATCGTCATCCGGCCGCCCAGTTCCTGTTTTGCTTCTTCCAGATCCATAATGTTGTCAAGACTGATGGCACGGATCGGCATCTCCCGGAAATAATCCCATACTTTTCTCGTATTTCCGCAGATGTGAAGGGACGGCTTTTGCCCGATTTTCCCGTCGGCATACTCCATGATCTCTACAAGATAAGGATAAACCATCTCCCGGAAATATTTCGGAGAGATCAGTGCCGGGGATGCCACCGGATCTGCCATCCGAAGACCGTCTGCATAAGGCGCGATCATGTCCACGCAGTTCTTCATGGAATCGGTCACAAGGCGCAGCAGACGCTTCACCTGTTCCGGCTCCTTTCTCAAATCACGAAGAAAATATTCCACGCCTCGTAAATTGGCAGCAATCGTAAACGGGCCGCCGATACTCGGGGCCACATCCACGACTCCGTCCGCCGCCTTTTTCATCCGTTCCAGCGCCTCCCGGAAAAACAGCAGGCGCTTCGACTGTTCCGGACGTACCGGCTCCATCCCGTCCAGCATCCGGTAGTCTGTCAGATATCTTCCTTCAAAGTAAGGCATTCCCTCCTCCGGGTAGACAACGTTCCCTCCAAGGGCCTCCAGAATCCCGCACGTATTCGGGCCGAGGCTGAGTTCGTCGTGTCCCAGCCGGTTAAAGGCCGCAATCTCCGCCTCCACCATTTTCCCTGCATCGTGCCAGTACTCCCGGCTCGATGTCCCTGTCAGGCGGCCGGAAATCTCTCCGATAAAAGGAATCACCGGAATCCGGTCTGTCCTTTCCCCTTTCTCCATGGCAAGCCTTCTTTCATGGGGTGTCATCTGATCCCGTCTGTTCGGTTCTGCTTTCATCTGCTTTTCACCTCCGTCAGTTTCCCGGAAAGATCATGCTTTCCGTAAAAATCCGTTCGTAATTTTCTGTCTCGGCAAGTTCCATATATTCGATTTTCTCCGCCAGTGCTTCCATCTCCTGCTTCATCGTCTCTGACATCAATGTCATGTAGGCTCCGGTCTTGGAAGAATTGCCCACATAGACAAGGCGGTCCTCCACCTCTTCTGGCAGGATTCCCACACCGGTGAGGAACTCTGCCGGAAGATGGGCTCCGAACTGCCCGGCAATCAGTACTTTTTGCAGATCCTTCATCTCGATCCCCGCCTTTTTCAAAAGGGCGGTAAACCCGGAGAGAATCGCTCCTTTTGCAAGCTGTACCTGGCGGACATCCCCCTGTGTGATGAACAGATCCCGTTCGTCATCAAGAATCAGCTCCCGTTTGGTACCGTTCAGACGGATCAGATCATAGCGGTAATCTTCCGGATCCAGAGCATCCTTTTTGACAAAAACTCCGGTCTTTTTGACAAGTCCGGTACGGAGAAGCTCTTTGACCGCTGCCAGGATTCCGCTTCCGCAAAGTCCTTCCGGCTCTCCGTCTCCGATTGTAGTAAGCCGGATTCCGTCTTCGGTGATCCGGACATCCTCCACCGCTCCGTCCGCCGCCCTCATTCCGCAGCTGATATTCATTCCTTCCAGCGCAGGCCCCGCCGCGCAGGAACAGCTGAGCAGATGTCCTCCGCCTGCAAGGACAATCTCTCCGTTCGTGCCGATATCGATAAAAAGCACCTTCTCCGTTTCCTCATGCAGGCCGCAGACCCGCACGCCTGCCACGATATCCGCACCGATATAGGCAGAAACCGACGGCAGGCAGTAGAGCATGGTCTCTTCCCCTGCCCACAGGCCGATCCCGGCCGCCTTTAATTTCTGTGCTTTTGTAAATTCCGGCCGGTACGGCGCGCGTCCGATGGATCTTGCATCTACTCCGAGCAGCATATGCATCATCGTACAGTTTGCCGCCACATCTATCTCCCGGATCTCCTCTTTTTCGATACCGGCTTTTTCGCAGAGCTGCCGGATCTCTTCATTCAAAGACTCCACGACTGCCCGCTGAAGGTCCGCAATCCCGGTATCCGGGTGGTCGTACTCATAGGTGATCCGTGTCAGCACGTCCTGGCCAAACTGCTTCTGGGCATTCAGCATGGACGCCTGGCCCAGTACTTCTCCATCGGAGAGTCTCACCAGATCCAACGCCGCCGTTGTCGTACCGATATCCATCGCAATTCCGTATCCGTCCCGGAATTCCTTTTCAAATTCCGGAACATAGCCGGAAGTGAGCACCTTTCCTTCCTTTTCTGTTCCAAGAAGCTCCACCTCCATATCTTCCGTCACCTCTACCAGGCAGGAAAGCCGGATGCCAGGCTCGTCTCCGGAAAGGATTCTGACTTTACACTTTCCACATGTCCCATTTCCGTTGCATGGATTGTCCACAAAAAAGCCCTCCTTTAAGAGGGTCTGTAACAGATTGGCTCCGTTCTCACAAAGAATGGCTTTTTCGCTTCCTTTTACTCTGATTTCAGGCATGATTCTCCTCCTCTCTCACCGCCTGGAGGATGGCGCGGATGTTGACAAGGGGTGAGCGCATTCCCAGTCCGCATGCCGGGGCAATGATGTCAGATCCGTTTTTGACACAGTTTTTCGCCAGTGTCTCCACCTTGTCCGGATCCCCGAATTCCAGTGTGTAGGTGCTGACATTTCCCATCAGTGTCCGGCCTTTCAGCTCTTCTCTTGCTTCTTTCATCGGTACGACGGAATCAAAGCTCAGTGCATCGCTGTGGATTTCGTCCACCTCTTTGTACACCGGATTCATGTGGCCGCAGATATGCACAATCGTCTGCGCACCTGCCTCCTTCATGGCATCCACAATCTGGTTTACGTACCGGACTGTAAATTCCCGAAAATATTTTGGCCCCAGAATTTCCCCGGTTGCGCTTGGGTCGGAAATGGCAATCACGTCCGCCCCCGCTTCAATCTGTGCCTGCCCGAACCGGATCAGCTGGTCTGTCACAAACTGCATGAACGCATGCGCGTCCGCGTTCTTTTTCCGAAGTTCTTTATAAAAGACGACCGGTTCCATCACCGAGCTTGCCGTACTGACCGGACCGGTGAGATTTCCTACGATCGGCACAGCGTCTCCCTCTTCTTTCAGAATCCCCAGAGCATCCAGAACTACCTTTGCCCTTCCTTTCGTCACATCGAGTTTTGGGAGCTTTTCCCAGTCACTCACTGTCCCGATCACGTATTCTGTCACATGCGGCTCGTAGGCACTGGATCCCATATCCACCCCGGCCCCCAGCTCCTCCGCCTCAATCGTCATACAGAACGGCACGCCGTAATTTTCAAAGCATCCCTGTTCGTAGACCGCCTTTGCAAGACCCGCCATCATCCTGGCATCTGTATGCGCCTGCGGCAGATAGATCTGAACCGTTTTCATCAGCTCTTCGGTAATCATATTCATCATACCGCCCGGGCAGATACACGGCGTACGGTCCGCCTTCTTTCCGGAAAGTACCGTTTTCAGTCGTTCTTTTGGTGTCAGCATTTCTTTTCCCTCTTCTTTCTGTTATGCGATGTTGAGCAGACTTTTCGCAAGGCGCACTGCCTCCACTGCATTCTGCGAATAGCCGTCGGCACCGATTTTATCCGCGAAGTTCTTGGATACCGGTCCCCCTCCGATCATTACTTTGACCTCATCCCGGATACCGGCCTCTTTGAGCAGATCAATAACTGTCTTCATTCCGCTCATGGTCGTTGTCATCAGCGTGGACAGGCAGACCAGATCCGCGCGGGTCTCCTTTGCCGTATCCACAAACTTCTGGAGCGGCACGTCTCTTCCAAGATCCACCATCTCAAAACCGGCCGTCTCCATCATAATCTTAACCAGATTTTTTCCAATATCGTGGGTATCTCCTTCTACAACGCCGATCACCGCTTTCTTTTTGCTCTCCGGGTCTTCCTCCGGGAGATGCGGTTTTAATACGTTTAATCCTGCGTACATGGCGTCCGAGCAGAGCAGGACATCGGTCACGAAATACTCTTCCTCTTCAAACAGAACGCTTGTCCGGTTCATTCCGTCAATCAGCCCGTCCATGATTCCTTCCAGTGCCGGGTATCCCGCATCGATAAATTCCTGCGCGGCCTCAGCCACATCATCTTCTTCCATGTCCACCACGCCGTCGGACATCCGTTTTAATAATTCTTCCTTTGAACTCATGTTGTTCCTCCTTTTCGCCTCCCGGCGTCTTCGCTATTACTCCTCTATTTCATTCCGGCAAAGCCTGATCACCTGTAATGTTTTGCTTTTCAGCACGCTCCCGCCGCCATTGATACACATCTGAGCCGGAAACCGGGCTTTCCCTGCTGCATAGATGCAGGCTTTCTGATACGTCATCTCTTCCGGCAGGGCAATCTCCTCTCTCACCGCAGATCCGGTGTCTTCCAGCGCACAGGCTGTCTTCGGACAAAGAATCATCACCATCTCCTGTCCAAGGATGTGCTCTGCTTTTCGCAGAAATGGTGCCGTAAACACGTCTGTTGTCCATTCTAACATACGGGGACCAAGAATAGAAAGCCCTCCTGCGGAATCTGCGTAACTGACCATCCGTACACCGTTTTTCTTCACTTCCAGAAGCAGGCCGAGCAGATCCTCCTCCAGCTTCTGAAACAGCGCTTCCACCTGTTCCGGTGTTTTTCTGACGGCCTTAAAGACCTGTTTCAGTTCAATCAGCGTATTCCAGATCGTGTAAGGTCCGGACATCTGAAATACCACTTCCTCTCCCTGCTCTCTGAGCATTCGGCACGCCGCCAGTGTTTCTGCCATTCTGCCGCTTTCCGGATCCATCCGGGAGAGAAAAGAAAGTTCCTCCAAAGAACTGCAGACCGGGGCAGCCGCCCTCGGTCCTGCTTTCTCATTTCCATAACGGATGCTCCCGCCCATATTCTCTGCCTCCAGCGTATGGTCAAAAGGCAACGTACAGAATGGTTTCTTCCGTTTCTCTCTTTCCAGCACTGCAGCTTTGATCATCTGTTCTCTCTTTTTATATATTTCCGGAACCGGAAGATCGTATTCCCGGATCAGACCGGCAATCCCCTGATCCGATGCTTCCGGTCTGCACGCATAATCCCGAATCATATCCTGTCTCGCTTTCTTTTGTGTTAACAATAAGGTATCACAAATGCTCCGGCTGCTCTAATAGATATTTCCTATAAACGCGCAAAAAAAGAGACGGTACTCTATAAGTACCGCCCCTGATTCTCTGTTAGTTGTCGTTTTCCTGATATTCCATCGGTACCCGTCCTCCGGTACCTGCTGTCAGTTCTCCGTCCTTTTCATCGATAATGATCGTATCGCCGGATCCGACATTTCCTTCCAGGATCAGCTTGGCTGCAAGGGTTTCCACATATTTCTGCAGATACCGTTTCAGCGGTCTTGCGCCGTACATCGGATCGTAGCCGCCCTCGACAATGTGCTTCTTGGCATCCTTTGTCAGTTCAATGTGCAGATCCCGGTCTGCCAGACGTTTATTGACATCTTTGACAAGCAGATCAACAATTCCGGTAATGTTTTCTTTCGTCAGCGGACGGAACATGATGATCTCATCCAGACGGTTCAGAAATTCCGGACGGAAATGCGCTTTCAGTTCGTTCATAACAAGCTCTTCATTTTCCGGGCGGATGTTTCCGTTCTCATCGATTCCTTCCAGCAGGTGGGCAGAACCGATATTGGATGTCATGATCAGGATGGTATTCTTAAAGTCTACCGTCCGTCCCTGAGAGTCCGTGATCCGCCCGTCATCCAGTACCTGCAGGAGGACGTTGAATACATCCGGATGTGCCTTTTCCACCTCATCAAATAGGACAACCGAATACGGTTTTCTCCGGACTGCCTCTGTGAGCTGTCCGCCTTCGTCATATCCGACATATCCCGGAGGTGCTCCGATCAGTCGGGACACGGAATATTTCTCCATATACTCACTCATATCAATACGAACCATGTTCTTTTCATCGTCAAACAGGCTTTCCGCCAGTGCCTTGGCAAGCTCCGTCTTTCCGACTCCGGTAGGTCCAAGGAACAGGAAGGATCCGATCGGCTTTGTCGGGTCTTTGATACCCGCTTTGGAACGGATGATAGCTTCTGTCACTTTGGTAACACCTTCGTCCTGTCCGATCACCCGTTTATGAAGCTGCTCATCCAGGTGAAGAGTCTTGCTCCGCTCACTTTCATTTAACTTGGCTACCGGAATTCCGGTCCATCTGGAAACAATCTTCGCAATTTCTTCTTCTGTCACACTTTCGTGTACCAGGGACATGTCTTCATCTTTGACCTTTGCTTCTTCTTCCTCCAGCTGTTTTTTCAGCTGCGGGAGACGGCCGTACTGAAGCTCTGCCGCCTTCTCCAGATCGTAGCTGCTCTGTGCTTTCTGAATCTCCTGGTTGACACTTTCAATCTCTTCACGGAGACGGTGTACCCGCTCCAGAGATGATTTTTCATTATCCCACTGGGCTTTCTGTTTGGCAAATTCTTCTCTGTTTTCCGCCAGCTCCTGCTGCAGTTTTACAAGACGCTCCTGACTTAACCGGTCGTCTTCTTTCTTAAGAGCTGCTTCCTCGATCTCCAGCTGCATCGTCCTTCTTCTAAGCTCGTCAAGCTCGGTCGGCATGGAATCCAGCTCCGTCTTGATCAATGCACATGCCTCATCCACCAGGTCGATCGCCTTGTCCGGCAGGAAACGGTCGGAGATGTAACGGTTTGACAAGGTTGCCGCCGCTACCAGGGCACTGTCTGTAATCTTTACACCATGGAAGACTTCATACCGCTCTTTCAGTCCACGAAGAATGGAAATGGCATCCTCCACTGTCGGCTCATCTACCATTA
Organism: Drancourtella massiliensis; assembly: GCF_016900655.1. Lineage (GTDB taxonomy): Bacteria > Bacillota > Clostridia > Lachnospirales > Lachnospiraceae > Sellimonas > Sellimonas catena. The sequence continues at coordinate 21,392 of NZ_JACJKH010000008.1, read as the reverse complement.
CCGGCTGGAACCGCCGCTCCAGAGCAGCGTCTTTTTCAATGTACTCCCGATATTCATCCAACGTGGTGGCTCCGATACAGTGAAGCTCGCCTCTTGCCAGCATCGGCTTTAACATATTGCCGGCATCCATGGAGCCTTCCGTCTTTCCTGCTCCCACGATCGTGTGCAGCTCATCGATGAAGAGAATGATCTCTCCGTCGCTGTTTTTGACTTCCTCGAGAACCGCTTTTAAACGTTCCTCAAATTCACCTCTGTATTTTGCTCCTGCTACCAGCGCACCCATATCCAGTGCAAACAGCTGCTTATTTTTCAGTCCTTCCGGAACATCGCCCCGGACGATCCGCTGTGCCAGCCCTTCGACAACTGCGGTCTTTCCGACACCCGGCTCACCGATGAGCACCGGGTTATTCTTCGTTTTACGGGAAAGAATCCGGACTACATTCCGGATCTCGGCGTCACGTCCGATGACCGGATCCAGTTTCTGCTCTCTGGCTCGTTCCACCAGATCATACCCGTATTTGTTCAGCGTATCATAGGTCGCTTCCGGATTGTCACTTGTTACTCTCTGGTTTCCTCTGACTTCGGAAAGCACCCGCAGGAAATTCTCCCGATTGATGCTGAACTCTTTAAAAATCTCTTTTACCTCACGGTTTGCGTACTTCAGAAGTGCCAGGAAAATATGCTCTACTGAAACATATTCGTCCCCCATCTGCTTTGCCTCATCCTCCGCATGGATCAGCACCTTGTTCAGATTCTGACCGATATAGAGCTGTCCGCCCTGTACCTTCGGACGCTTCCTGAGCGCCTGCTCTACACGCTCAATCAGCAGTTCTTTCTGAATCCCGAGCTTTTCCATCAGCTTCAGAATCAGGCTCCCATCCTGTGCCAGCAGGGAATAAAGCAGATGCTCCTGCTCGATCTCCTGATTTCCGTAATCATCTGCGATCTTCTCGCATCCCTGTACCGCAAGCATAGAATTTTGTGTGAATTTGTTAATATTCATACCTTTCTTCCTCCTTACGAATAATTCTCTTAATCTATTTCCAGTTTCTGTTTGTCTGTTCTATCGACGATATAACAATAGCATTTTTTATTAGCACTGTCAACACTTGAGTGCTAATTTTCTGAATTTTCTCGTTTCAATTTTCTATATTTCCTGCTCTTTCACTATCTAGTTCTTACCTGACTTAGAAGATCATCGCCAGTTATCCGCCTGTGCGATAAAACTACGGTTCTGTCAAGGAAACTCTCTTTTAGAACCGTAGTAAAATGTGGGTGACTACGGTGCTTACAACGAAAATCGAGCTGGTAACCGTAGTAAATCGTATGTAACTACGGTTCTCTTAACGAAAACTGGCTAGCTAACCGTACTATATCGCTCGTGTCTACGGTTCTTACAGCGAAATTTGATCCGGCAACCGTACTATATCGCCCGTGTCTACGGTTCTTACAGCAAAAATCGATCAGCTAACCGTACTAAACCGCTCGGAACTACAGTTCTGCCAGGGAAATGCTTTGCGATTGTTCTCTTTCTTTCCTTATTGTGTAATGAAATCAGGGGTGATCCTATGTCCGTAACTGTAGAGATCCGTCAAAAATCTATTTTCAGAAAACCGTTGACCCTGGAGGATGTGATCCGTCTGTCCGGCTTGTCTTATGGGACCGCCGATGAAAATTTCCGGCTCATAGAGCGTGAAACCGGGAACTGTACCCTTCTGTATGACCCGGAAACACTTGCGAGAGGGATGGAGCTTTCCGTAAACGAAAATGCAATTTCCCTGAAGCTCAGCCTTCCTACCAGCAAAGCGGAAATCCGCCGTTTCTATGAAGTGGTCAAGCTTCTTTGCACCACACTGAAAACAAAACAGTTTATTCTGGAAGGCCAGACACAAACTCTACGTGACATCGATACATTGATGCAGAATGATGCGAACGCATCCATGGGCGCTCTGGAGGATCTGAAGCAGATCTTCCGACCGTCCTGCCGACAGAACCTTATATTATTCTTGATCAGATCAAGGGGATTGAGGACTGGTATCTCATGCTGAAGGATCAGCGTACTGTCTGTTACGAAGACTTCATGAACGCGGTTTCTGAAAAAACTTATTTTGACGCAAACCACCGGATCATTTCACTGAGCCAGGAGAAACTGGATGCCATTCTGGAAACCTGGGAATCTCCGGTAGACTAAAGCGAAGGCTGTGCGGATGTCGTTCCGCACAGCCTTCGCTTTACTTTCCTACGGCACCAGCCGGTGGATGTCTCTTGGAAACAGGGATGCCCGGCGCACATTTTCAAAGCCAAGCAGCCTGCTTGTAAATCGTTCCAGTCCAAGTCCCAGGCCTCCGTGCGGCGGCAGTCCGCACTTATGTGCCATGAGATAGCTTTCAAACACTTCCGGATGCATACCTCTTCGTTTCATCTTCGCCACCTGTTCTTCGTAATTGTGAATCCGAAGCCCTCCTGTCGTGACTTCCAGACCTTTGTAAAGAAGGTCGAAACTTTTTGTCACATTCGGATTTGTCTCGCTGTCCATAGCATAAAATGGACGCTTTTTCTCCGGATATTCGGTTACAAAGACAAGCTCGCTTCCGGTCTCTTTTAGAATCCATTCGGAAAGCAGCTTTTCTTCTTCCGGTTCCAGGTCTTCCGGCTCCTCCACCGGTCTTTTCCGAATCTTGGCCACAATCTCTTTTGCTTTGGCAAATGGAATCGCCGGGATTTCTTTCCATTCCGGAATCTCCACCTGAAGGAGGGCAAGCTCTTCTTTGCACTCTTCTTTCAGAGAAGTGAATACGAATTTCAGCATTGCAGCCTCCATCTCCATCAGCTCTTCCACTCCCGTCACATATCCCATCTCAAAGTCCACGCTTATATACTCGTTTAAATGTCTGGAGGTGTCATGTTTCTCCGCCCGGAATACCGGCGCGATCTCGAAGACTCTCTCGTAGACGCCTACCATCATCTGCTTATAAAACTGCGGGCTCTGTGCCAGATACGCTTCCTTTCCAAAATAGTCCAGCCGGAAAATATTGGCTCCGCCTTCGGCTCCTGCGGATCCGATCTTCGGTGTATGAATCTCCGTAAATCCCTCTCCTTGCAAAAATCTGCGTACCGCGTTGGTAATGCCGTTCTGAATCCGGAAAATGGCACGTTCCTTTTCATTGCGAAGTGTCACCGGACGATAGTCAAGCAGCGTGGCGATGGATGTGTCCACCTGCTTTTGATTGATGACCACCGGGCTTTTTTCATACGGCCTTGAGAGTACTTCCATCCCGATCAGATGCAGCTCCACACCGGTCCGTGACCGCTCTTCCTTCACCACTTCCGCCTGGAAGATCACGCAGCTTTCCTCTTCCAGTTCCTCCAGCGAAAAGGATGCCTTTTCTTCGGAATAAACACACTGAATCACGTGTTTTGCCGTCCGCAGCAGCACAAATGCAAACCCTCTCATCTTCCGGATTTTGTAAATGCTTCCGTGTATCTCCACAATCTCCCCTGCATGCTCCAGAAGGCTGAGTTCCTCCTGCTGATTTTTTACGTTTCCTCCGATATATCTGATTTCTTCCATCTTTCTTTTCCTTACCCTTTCATGAATTTCTGATCGTTATTTTCTCCTTTTCCATCCGGATCCTCATCCATGTGGGCATCGTCTTTATGTCCCATTCGATCACAACCTTTCCTGCCAGAATAAAAAGAGCTGTTGGCTGTACCTTTGGCTTTTCGGTAACAAAAAAACAGAACCACACAAGATTTCTCCTCATCCTGTGTGATTCTGTTTCTATTTCTTCCACACAGGTACAACACAAGAAGCGCTTGTACCTGTGAACTCTCTCACAATACAAGCGCTACCTATCGTCGTCCCTGTTCATGCTTACAAACTGATTCATTAATACCGGGCTCATACAAAAAAGCAGCTCCTTTCGATTTTCTTCATTCTAGATCGAAAGGAGTGCTCTGTCAAGACCTTTTATATTTTTCGTACTTTTTTTCCTTAAAGCTTCTGCCGGAAAAGAAAGCCGCCAGCCATACGCCGAGAAATACCACTACAAGAAACGGTGTCAGCACATAGGAAAGCACGGCTCCGAGCACAAACCACAGTGCCCACAACACAAGTCCGTTTCTTGCCCCGTTTACAACAAGGCCCGGATCATAGAGATTCTGTTTCTCCTTTGGAAGATCCCGGTAACTTTTAATCAGCCAGACGCATTTTTCACCCAGAACAGTAAAGACCACTGCGTGGGCAATCAGAAGCGCCGTCATCATCATGCAGATAAACACTGCAATTACAATCACTCGTTCCATTATCCTTCTCCTTTGCATCGGTCTTCTATTATCTTACTCCGATTTCCAGAAAAGGCAAGTGCTTCTTTTTCAGGATCGTTCTTTATGAATACTTACCCACACTGCCATCAGGAGGCATATAAGGCCGGTCACAGCCAGATACCTTTTTTCTGTATAGCCTCCCGCCGACAAGGAAAACAAAAACCAGTTGCCCAGATATTTTTCTCCGGTCCCGAAAGCGAACAGATAATATGCAAGAGATGCCATATAACCGATGACCGGATTTCCGCTCAGAGCGTAAGCCGCGGCCCCCAGTCCTCCCAGGAAAATCATTCCGGAAAGTGCTGCCGGAAGGAATTTCCCTGCTGGAAAACTGCATCCGCCCTGTTTCAGCATCCACACAAAAGCCGTGGTCAGAAGCACCATCACAAGAGCGCTTAGTAGAATCCGGATCAGATAAATGCTTCCCATGGAAGTATATTTTGACCGGATCAGATCCCGGATGTCCGGATTCTGTTCCGGAAGGAAAATCGGAATCAAAAGAATCATGCCGGGCAGTACGGCATAAAAATCCAGAAGCTGTGCTGTCTCCACCTGACTTAAATTCTCGACTCCGGCAATCAGGGGAGCCGCGCCAAACAGAACGGCACTAACGAGTGCCTGCTGCGGCAGATGATGCCGGATGTACTCTTTTCCGGCTGCGAGATAATTTTTAAAGCATCCGGATTCCCGGTTCATCATCTACAATCAAAAGTCGTTCCATTTTCTTTCCCTCTTCTTTTCCATATCATTTCAGCGTTATTATACTACATCTTTCCCTATTTTTTCCCTACAATTCTCCCTCCAAAGTGTCCTTCCGGATTTTCGGGACTTGTACATCCTGTAAAAAATGCTATAATGGGATATAGGAAAATTTACAATAAAGGAGAGGAATTCCAATGAAAGCTTATGAAAGATTACTAAAATACGTCGTTGTCAGGACACCAAGCGATGAGAACAGCGAAACTGTTCCATCTTCCAAATGCCAGTTTGATCTCGCGAACATTCTGGTAGACGAACTGAAAGAGCTGGGCGTGGAGGCTCATGTGGACGATCAGTGCTATGTATACGGAAAGATCCCGGCAACTCCGGGCTACGAGAACTGCCCGAAGATGGGATTCATCGCTCACATGGACACGGTTTCCGATTTCTGCGACCATGACATCGTTCCGGTGATCCATGAAAACTATGACGGCGGAGACGTTGTGCTTGGCGACAGCGGCCGTGTACTGGAAGTCAGCGCCTTCCCTCATCTTCCGGAACTGAAAGGCCGTACTCTGATCACAACAGACGGCACGACAGTACTCGGAGCAGATGACAAGGCCGGCATTGCCGAGATCATGACCATGATCGAACGCATCAAAGAAGAAAACATTCCTCATGGAGCGATCCGTGTTGCTTTCACACCGGACGAAGAGATCGGAACCGGCGCTTCCCACTTCAATGTAGAGGAATTCGACGCGGACTTCGGCTACACTCTGGACGGAGACGGCGAAGGGGAAATCCAGTACGAAAACTTCAACGCATGCAAAGCAGACTTTGAAATCACAGGCTTTGCCGTTCATCCGGGATCCAGCAAGGATACAATGATCAATGCAAGCCTTGTTGCCATGGAAATCAACAACATGCTTCCGGGCTGCGAGACACCTCGTGGAACTGAAGGATATGAAGGATTCTACCATCTTGTTTCCATGAGCGGAGATGTAGGAAAGGCGGAACTCCACTACTTCCTCAGAGATCATGACGCTTCCATGTTTGAAGCACGCCAGCAGACACTTCGTCTGATCGAAAAAGACCTGAACGAAAAATGGGGCGAAGGCACAGTAAAACTGACGATCACACAGCAGTACAAGAATATGTCCACCATTATCAAGGACTGCATGCACCTCATTGAGAATGCGAAAACTGCCTGTGAACGTGCCAATGTTCCGGCTCAGATTCTTCCGATCCGCGGCGGCACAGACGGATGCCAGTTAAGCTTCAAAGGACTTCCTTGCCCGAACCTTGGTACCGGCGGACACGCATACCACGGACCATATGAACATATCACAGTAGAGGGAATGGATCTTGCAACCGATGTAGTAGTCGAAATCGTAAAGCTTTACGCAGAACAGAAATAAAAAATACGAAAAAAACGGCAGAGACCTGAATGATCTCTGCCGTTTCTGTTTTCTCCTACATGTCCCGGGCTTTAGTGGGCCTTGAATCCCTCTCCAAGTACTTCGTTGGACTCTACAATGATGATAAATGCCTTCGGGTCAATCTCCTTTACAACCTTACGGATTCCGTACATTTCTTTATTGTTGCATGCACAGAGTACAACATCTCTCTGAATATGGGAATAGCTTCCCTCTGCCTTTAAGAACGTGCTTCCCCGTCCGACTTCTTCGTCGATCCGTGCCGCCACTTCTACCGGAAAGTCTGTCACAATCAGAGACATCTTTCCGGAATCAATTCCGTACATTACCTTGTCCACAACCGCTGAGAGAATAAAGCTGATCATCATACCGTAGATCAGGCTGTCAATATCTTTCGAAACAAGAATTGTTCCAATAAGAACAACAATCGCTTCCAGCGCAAATGAAATCTTTCCAAGAGACAGATGCGGATTCAACGCCTTAATAGAAAGCATGATGAAATCCGATCCTCCTGTAGATGTATTTCTCATGTAGATCAGGGCATAGCCCAGACCGGAGAAAATACCCGTACAGATTGCTGCCAGCATCCGGTCACCGGTATATACCGGGAACATCGGCGCAACAACGTCCATGATCACGGACGTAATGATGATCGTCCGGATGGAGCGGATAAAAAAGTCTTTTCCGAGGATCCGGAAGCACGCAATGGCAACCGGGATATTCAGAAGCATCGCAACCGTACCGATCGGCAGTCCAAACAAATGATAGAAAATCAAAGCAATTCCGTTAAATCCTACCATTGGGAATTTCGCCATGGCGGCAAAGTTGTATGTTCCAATTGCAATCAGAATTCCCCCGACAATATCAATCAGTATGTCAATTCCAAGTTTCTTCGTATCCAGTTTCTTCATGTTGGATTCTCCTTTCCGCAGTTTTACTCTCTTTTTTCCAAAAAAATAACATCTGCAAACTATTAGTATAATTCGCAAATGCTCTTCTGAGGATTAGTATACTATTTCTTCTGATTTATTGTCAACCCCTTTTCTTTACTTTTCCGTTCGTTCTGTCTATAATGAAAAAAAAGAAATAATAAGGAGGCTCTTTCATGAAACTTGTATTTCTGGATGCCAAAACCATCGGCTCAGATATCGATCTGTCCGCTTTTGAAGACTTGGGCGAAGTGATCTATCACGACTTCACGACACCTTCGGAAGCATCTGCACGGACTCAGGACGCTGATGTTCTGATTGTCAATAAAACACCCGTCAACGAAACAACCATCGGGAACGCTTCCCATTTAAAGCTGGTCTGCGTCACCGCCACTGGTACCAATAATCTGGATAAAGACTATCTGGAACGCCGTGGGATAGCCTGGCACAATGTGGCCGGCTATTCTACCGAATCCGTTGCGCAGCACACCTTTGCCATGCTCTTTTACCTGCTGGAAAAGCTCCGCTATTACGATGACTATGTCAAGGAAGGCAGCTATATCAACGACCGGATCTTCACCCATTTTGCCGAGCACTTTCATGAACTTTGCTCCATGCGCTTCGGCATCATCGGACTTGGAAACATCGGCCGCCGGGTAGCTGATATTGCCTCCTGTTTTGGTGCGGACGTTGTATACTATTCTACCTCAGGCAGCCCGGAGCAGGAAGGCTATCATCAGGTGGACTTTGACACTTTATTATCCACCTCCGATATTATTTCCATTCACGCCCCTCTGAATTCAAATACGGAAGGGCTGATCAATGCAAAAGCTCTCGAAAAGATGAAATCATCCGCCATCCTGCTGAACCTCGGACGGGGACCGATCGTTGTGGAGCAGGATCTGGCGGACGCATTAAAAAAGGGAACCATCGCCGCGGCCGGTCTTGACGTACTTTGTCAGGAACCGATGTCAGCTGACAATCCCCTCTTTGATATCAGAGACAGTAAAAAACTTCTGATCACACCCCATGTTGCCTGGGCGGCGGTAGAATCCCGCACCCGGCTGATGGAAATTATTCATGGTCAGATTAAAGAGTTTTTCTCTGCTTCTTAACCTCTTTCCGGATTTCTTTTGTGACTGATCTGGCGGCCTGGGCGGCTGCAAGAACGGCAGCCCCGGCCATCAGGCAGAAATCTCCGATATTAAACGTAATCTTTCGTATCTGCGGATCCGCCGCCGCAAATCCGATGTAATCCACCACATAGCCTCTCCTGAAACGGTCGTATAGATTACTCAGCGCCCCGGCAAGCATCAAGGATGTCCCTGCAAATTTCCATGTTCCTTTTTTAGAAAAAAACAGCTTCACATGGTAACAAAGCAGCAGGATTCCGGTAAGAAGGGATCCTCCCTTTACAATCCGGTCCTCTCCGCTTAACACATTCAGGGCAAATCCATGATTGTGTACCTTGCGGATCAGCACTTTCCCTCCGAAAAGCTCTTTTTCTTTCTCTACGTCGGCTTTTTGTTCCGTACGGTACTTACAGAAGAGATCTGCACCCAGAAGAACGGCCGCAAATCCCATCATCCATTTCTTCATCCGCATTTATTCTCCTTTGATCCGGTCGATCTCCTTTTTCAGGTCTTCGATCTGCTCCTGTCTTTTCTCAATCGCTTCACAGAACTCAATGCATGACTCATCTGTCACCTCATTCTCCTGAAACTTCTCATAGACGGACTTGCCGATGTCAATATAGTCCCGCTCATTGGCACGTTCCAGAGTACGGATCCGGCTTTTCAGCTTTTCCGTATCCAGGATCTCATTGGTCTTTTTTCCTACAATATCTGCAGTCTCTGAAATTTTCTTCCCAAGTTCGCTAAAAAAATCATCCATTGTTTCTTCCTCCTTTATAACTGCCGTATCTCTTCAAAGGTGTGGTAAAGGTCCATCGTACCATAGCCCCACTGCCGGTTCGGATATTCGTTTCCAGGAATCCTTCTTGTACCAAGAATAAGAATATTCCTCACCTGAGCCGAGGATGCCTGAGACTTCTGATCCTGTATAATCCACTGCAAGAGAAGCGCCGCGCTTCCGGCCGCAATAGCGCTCGCCGCGCTGGAACCGGACCTCTCCGTAAAGGTTCCTCCCGGAACAGCCCCTGTCACATTAACGCCCGGAACGGCAAATTCCGGCTTGATCATCCTGTTTCTAGTATAGCCCCTGCCGGACTGAACCGCAACCGAATTTTCTTCCCAGTTATAAAAGGAAGCGGTAATAGCTGACGGTGTGCTTCCCGGCTCCAGAATCGTCTCGTCCGGGCTCGACCTCAGAAAATAGGCTTCTCCCGTCAGAAAATCCGAAACCGGAAGCCAGATATGAAAAAGCCCGTCGATACTCTGCAGAGGTTCCAGACCGATTTTCCAGATTCCTTCTGCCGGATTGATAAATCTCAGAATAATCAGTTCCGAATTCGTCCGCTCTACCAGAAGACGGTAGTCTATAATAACTGTTGTCTGTTCCAGAAGAAAACGGTATTCATTTCTACTGTTCTGACGGATCGGAACTTTCTGAATCTGCTCCCCGGACGGAGAGTATAATGAGACTGCCAGAACATCCGGAATGTCTGTCCAGATTTCCGCCTGAAATCCCCGTACTCCCGGCCCGACCCGAAGTTCCACCATCTCCCTTTCCTTCTGTCCGCTGGTCTCTCCCTGATAATGATGCCGCTTATCTGCCTCGTTTCCTGTTCCTGTCACAACTACGCGGTTTTTCTGACCGGCATAGAATTCCAGTTCCTCACATACCGGCGCCGTCCCGTTATGCCCTCCAAGACTGCCCCCCAGGGGCACGCAGAGTACAAGCGGCCGGTCATATTTCAGCGCCAGCCGGTTTAAATAGTAAAGTCCGGCAAGCATATCATTCTCCTGATAGGCCAAGGCCCCTTCCCGGATAAAATAATACTCCCGCAGATACTGTTTTGCGGGTTTCAGCTTCACCATGGCAATCATCGCCTCCGGCGCAGCCCCCACGAACTGGTTCTCCACATTGGCGCTTCCTGCTGCCACGCTTGCCGTAAAGGTTCCATGCCCGTCCTCATCTTTTGTCGGCACAAAAGCCAACGGATCTTCCTGCTGCAGTGCCTTGTTAATATCTTCTCTTGTATAGGCACTTCCATAGCAGAATCCTTCCGGCGGATTGCCGTCCTGAATGGTCTGGTCCCAGATCCCCAGAATCCGGGTGGATCCGTCCAGACTTCGGAACACCGGATTTGTATAATCGATCCCGGTATCCAGAAATCCGATCAGCATCCCCTGCCCTTTCAGCTCCAGTCCCGGATAATTCTGTACTGTCGTAATCCCGGCAGCATTTAAGGCCCCCATATCGAGCGGCGTGAAACACTTTGGAATGGAATAATAAGGAATATCATTTTCCGGAAAACGCTCTGCCTCAGAGCGCGGCAGATACACATTCTGATACAAAGTTCCTGCCGGCTGTGTCAGATAGGTGCCTTCCCTGAGTAAAGAAAAAAAACGGTCTGTGAACATAAAATCCCGATATTCTTCCGACAAAACCGCTTCCCTGCACTGTTCTACATCCATCAAAAAACCTGCATATACTTTTTGTAAGTATATGCAGGTCCCATATTACTTATTTCATTTTTTTAAAGACCGGACTCCTGTACCGGATTATTCTCAAGCAGCGGAGGCACTTCCTGGCCCCTGAGCCGGATCACCGGTCCGCCGGTTCCCTCTATGTAGTCCCTTGTGATAATCACTTCTCCGATGCTGTCATCCTTTGGAATCTCATACATGATATCCAGCATGAACTCTTCGATAATGGCACGCAGCGCTCTGGCTCCGGTATCCTTCTCCATTGCCTTCTCCGCAATGGCGTACAGCGCGTCATCCTCAAATTCCAGACGCACCTCATCCAAAGCAAGGAGCTTCTGATACTGCTTGAGGATCGCGTTTCTAGGCTCTTTTAAGATCTTGACGAACATATCCCGATCCAGGCTCTGCAATGTGCAGATCACCGGGAGACGTCCCAGAAATTCCGGAATCATTCCGAAGTTTCGCAGATCCTCCACCGTCACCTTTGACAGCAGATTTTTGTCGTTGTCATATTTGTCCTTCAGATCTGCAATAAAGCCGATGGAGGAGTGCTTATTGAGCCGCTCTTTGATAATCTGCTCAAGCCCCGGAAAGGCTCCGCCGCAGATAAAGAGAATGTTTCTCGTATTGACCGTAGTCAGAGGTACCATGGCATTCTTGCTGTTGGCTCCTACCGGAACCTCCACATCGCTTCCTTCCAGAAGCTTGAGCATTCCCTGCTGTACGGATTCGCCGCTGACGTCTCTCTGATTTGTATTTTTCTTCTTGGCAATCTTGTCGATCTCATCTACGAAGATAATTCCCCGCTCTGCCTTCTCTACATCATTGTCGGCTGCCGCCAGAAGCTTTGACACCAGGCTTTCGATGTCATCACCGATATAGCCGGCCTCTGTAAGGGAAGTCGCATCCGTGATGGCAAGCGGTACATCCAGAAGCCTTGCCAGTGTCTTTACAAGGTATGTCTTACCGGAACCGGTCGGTCCAAGCATCAGAATGTTGGACTTTTCGATCTCGATGTCATCCATCGTATCGGTCACCACTCTCTTGTAGTGGTTGTAAACCGCTACCGAGATAATCTTCTTCGCCTGCTCCTGGCCGATCACATAATCATCCAGCTTTGCCTTGATCTTGTGCGGCGCCGGAATATTGTGAAGATCCAGCTCCGGCTTTTCTTCTTTCTTCTCTTTTTTCTTCTTTACCTTCTGCTGCTTCGGCATCATGTTTTCCAGATCCTGCATATTCAGAATCTGAACACCCGGCATCCGCATCAACTGGTTTAAGTCGATCTGTCCGTTATTCATCATATCAAAGCTCTTCTGCATACAATCCGGACAGACATATAGGTTATTCGGAAGCTCTATCATCTTTCCCGCAATGCTTTCCGGGCGGTGGCAGATAGAGCAGAGTTTTTCATATTCGCTGTCATCTTTTGACGTATCTTCTACAACGCCTTTGACAGTCTCTTCGAGTTTCCGGTCATCTGTGTTCACTTCGTCGATCGTTGTATTCTTTTCATCTGACATTTGCTAAAACCCCTTCTATACTGATTTTATAGAATTTTATAGAAGATATTATAGCCCAGATGTCCCGTTCGGACAAGTAAAGTTTTTCTAAACTGATGCTTTACTCTTCCACCCACGCCTTTAATTCGTCCTCCATCAGGACTCCGGAATGGCGTTTTACGGATTCGCCGTTCTGAAACAGCATGACTGTCGGAATGCTCAAGATCCGGAACTGCTTTGCAAGCTCTCTGTTTTCATCCACATTGATCTTTCCGACTTTTACCGCGTCCGTCTTCTCTGCGTAGGAATGGATGATCGGGATAAAGGTCTGGCATGGTCCGCACCATTCTGCCCAGAAATCAATTAATACCGGTTTCTCGGATTTTAATACTTCCGCTTCAAAATTTTCCTGTGTGATTGTCATTACTTCTGCCATCTATTATTCCTCCTGTGAATTGTTGTTTTCCTTGTTTCTGTCTCCTATTATACGCAATTTCCCACCTGTTTCCGTAACAAAGTCACAAAGCCGGCCGCTTTTTTATCGAAGACTCTCCTCCGCCAGCGCATAAAGGCGGTCCCGGTCCAGGATCCGGACCTTTCCTCTGGAAAGAAGCACAAGCCCCTCCTGCTGGAAATACCGCAGCATCCTTGTGACCACTTCCCGCGCCGTTCCAAGCTCTCTCGCCGCCCGGTCGTGGGTGAGGGAAAATTCCTCCTCCCCGGTATTCTGGGCTTCCTCGATGAGCAGTGCTGCCAGACGCTTGTCCACACTCTTTCCAAGGATCTGCTCCATCGTCCACATGACGTCGGAAAACCGCTCCGCCATCAGGTCGTTTGTATATTTCATGACCGGAAGAGACGTATCCATCAGCTCCTGATAGACGACCGGAGGGATGACCCAGTAGGTCGTTTCCTCCCGCGCCTCCATCCAGATCTCAAAATCAATGTTCCGGAAAATACAGCTTGCCGCCAGAAGGCACATATCCCTCTCAAACATCCGGTATACCGTGATCTCCTTTCCTTCCTCCGAGACCACATAGGCTCTTAGCTGCCCGCTTTTTACAATCAGAAATCCCAGACAGTCACCGCTTCCCCGGTGGACAATTTCTCCTTTTCCGGCTGTTTTTTGCACTGCCTCCGAACGGATCTTCGCCTTCTGGGACTCAGTCAGGCTCTCCCAGAAGGGCAGGTACGCTTCTATTTCATTTTCTGCATGATTTCCCATTTTTATCCCTCGTTTTTCAGCATATCCAGAAAATCTTCCTCCGAAAGAATCGGAATTCCGAGCTCTTTCGCCTTCCGGTTTTTGGAGGAAGTGGATTCGGTGTCATTGTTGATCAGGTAGTTTGTTTTGGATGTTACAGAACCTGTCACCTTACCGCCCCGTTTCTCAATCTCTTCCTTGACTTCGTTTCTGTTTTTAAAATGTGTAACCGATCCGGTAATGACAAAATTGATTCCGGCAAAGCTCTGCTGCTCCTGCCGCTCTTCCTTTTGCAGATGAACTTCCTTTAACAGATTTTCATACCGGGCTCTCTTTTCCGGATCCTGAAAATACTCTGTAAATGTTCCGGCAATAACATCCCCGATTCCCTGAATCCGGCTCAATGCCTCCCGGTCTGCATCGGCAATCTTTTCCGGATCGTCATCAAACTGTCTGCAAATCAGTTTTGCCGTAGCCGCCCCCACGTTTTCAATACCAAGGGCGTAGATCAGCCTGGAAAGTGTCGTCTCTCTGGACGCTTCAATGCTGTCCAGCAGATTCTGGCAGGACTTTTCTCCAAAACCGTCCATCTCCCGAATCTCCTCCCGGTGTTCATCCAGGTGGTAGATATCCGCAAACTCATGGATAAATCCCTTTCCGATCAGCTTTTCCATGGTCGCCTCAGAAAGCCCGTCAATATTCATGGCGTCCCGGCTGACAAAAAGGGTAAATGCCTTGATCTGTTTTGCCTGACACTGCGGATTCGTACAGTAGAGCGCTTTTGCATTCAGGATCTGCCGGACCTCGGTCTTCCCGCTGCACACCGGACACGTTTCCGGAATGTCCCGTACTCCGCTTCTGGTCAGATTTTCCGCGATCTGCGGGATAATCATATTGGCCTTGTACACCTGAATCCGGTCCCCGATGCCCAGCTCCAGTTCCTCCATAATGCTGATATTGTGGACGCTGGCTCTGGAAACGGTCGTTCCCTCCAGCTCTACCGGATCGAAAATAGCCACCGGATTAATCAGCCCTGTCCTGGACGGACTCCACTCGATCTCCCGAAGCGTCGTCTCCCGGATTTCATCCGCCCATTTAAAAGCGAAGGAATCCCGGGGGAATTTGGCAGTACTTCCTAAAGACTGGCCGTAAGCAATGTCGTCATACAGAAGCACCAGCCCGTCGGACGGCACTTCATTTTTCTGAATCTGATCCGCAAACCAGGCCACTTCTTCCTCGATCGTGCCTGCATTTACCATATGATATTCTACAGTCTCAAAGCCCTGTTCTTTTAACCACTCCATCTGGCGTTTTCTGGAGTTCTCAAAGTCTACGCCATCCGCCCGCACAAGGGAAAAGGCATAAAAGCGGACATTTCGCTTTGCCGTGATCTCATTATTCAGCTGCCGCACGGAACCGCTGCAAAGATTCCGCGGATTTTTGTATTTCGCATCCACATCTTCGATTTCCTCGTTGATCCGTTCAAAATCATCATAACGGATCACCGCCTCGCCACGGAGAATCAGTTCTCCCTGATAAGGAATCTTTAACGGAATGTTTTTGAACACCCGGGCATTGTTGGTAACAACCTCCCCGATTTCTCCGTTTCCTCTGGTGACCGCCTTAAAAAGCGCCCCGTCCCGGTAGGTCAGGACAATCGTAAGCCCGTCCATTTTCCAGGAAAGCAGGGCAGTCTGGTTTCCCAGAAATTCTTTCAGACGGCCCACCTCCTTGGTCTTGTCCAAAGAGAGCATCGGACGCTCGTGCCGTTCTTTTGGAAGCTCGCTGACTACCTCGTATCCGACATGCACCGTCGGGCTTGCCGCAAGGGTCGTCTGAAGCTCCTCCTCCAGCGAAAGCAGTTCATCATAAAGCCTGTCATACTCAAAGTTGCTCATGATCTCCCGCGCTTCCTGATAGTAGGCGCGTCCTGCCTCATTCAACAGATCGACAAGCTCGGTCATCCTCTGCTTCTTTTCTTCTATGCTTCCCTGTATTTTTGTCATGGTTTCTGTCTCCTGTTCTCTTTTCTTTCCCGGTTCTTCCGATCACGCTCCGGCATGTTGGAAGAGTGTTCCAGCATCCGGTCCAGGCTTGCAAGCTCCTGCTCTGTAAGAGGCCGGTACTGCCCCGGCTTTAAATCTCCAAGGCGGATCTGCATGATCCGCACACGCTTCAGCGTCACGACCTTATAGCCGAGTGCCTCGCACATCCGGCGGATCTGACGGTTCAGTCCCTGTGTCAGGACAATCCGGAAGGTCTTTTTCCCCTCTTTCTTTACCTGACATGGTCTTGTCACCGTATCAAGAATCGGAACTCCACGGGCCATATGCTGCAGGAATTCCTCTGTCACCGGTTTGTCCACCGTAACAAGATATTCCTTTTCATGATAATTGCCTGCCCGCATCATCTTATTGATAATATCCCCGTTATTTGTCATCAGAAGAAGTCCCTCGGAATCCTTGTCAAGCCTGCCTGCGTACGTGATTCTGGTCGGATAATTGAGAAAGCGGATAATATTGTCCGGCTCCCGCTTCTCTTCCGTACAGACAATTCCCCTTGGCTTGTTGACCGCAAGGACAATCATTTCCTCCTCCGGTTTCACCAGTTTCTGGTCTACCCGGACTTCCTGTCCCGGCGTGATCTTCATACCTGTTTCGGCCTTTTTTCCGTCCACGGTCACCCGGCCGGCTTCAATCAGACGGTCCGCCTCCCGGCGGGAGCAGACCCCTGCTTCGCTCAAAAATTTATTCAGACGTAAAGCTTCTCTTTTGGAACGTTCCTGAAACTGTCGTTCGATCTGGCTGTTCAAAATCCTGTTTTCTCCCCTTTTCTCTTTCTCATCTTCCATTATTCCGCTGAAAAGAAAGTGCGGATAAAGGAAGTCAGCGCTTTCATATCTTTCTTTCCCATCAATTCCCTGCTGGAATGCATAGCAAGAAGCGGCACGCCGATATCAATGGTCCGCACCGGTACCAGGGCGGACGCAATCGCTCCCAGTGTTCCGCCGCCGGTTCCGTCCGAGCGGTTTACAAATTTCTGGTACGGAATCTTTCCTTCCTCGCAGAGTGCCTGTACAATGGCAATCGCTTCGCTGTCCGTAGCGTAGCTCTGGGAAGAAGCTTCCTTGATACAGAATCCCCCGTTCAGCACCGGATGATTCGTCGGATCCGCCTTTTCCTGATAATTCGGATGTACACCGTGGGCTACATCCACAGAAAGCAGCATCGTATCCTCCAGCATTCTCAGAAGATCCATCCGGTCCCATCCAAGAGCTGTCACAATTCTCTCCAGAAGCAGAAGAAGCAGCGTCGATCCGGCTCCCTGCTTGGTGCTGCTTCCGATCTCCTCGTGATCGAACACGATTCCAAGATTGATGCCGCCCGTTCTTTCGCCGTCCCAGAGGCCTTCCAGAATCGCAAGCACTCCGGTCAGGTCGTCCAGTCTCGGTCCGGATACAAATTCCTCTTCAAATCCAATCAGCTCTCCCGGATCCGCATTGTAGATATTCATCTCATATTCCAGAATATCCTCCTCCGCTACATCCAGCTTTTTCGCAAGGTATTTCTTAAAAAATCCCTTCTCTTCCGCTCCGGTTCCCATGGCTGCAAGCGGGAGCATCTGGGTCTGACGGTTTAATTCTCTTCCTTTATTCATCTCACGGTCCAGATGAATAGCAATATTCGGAATCGTCAGAACCGGTTTTTCAAAATCTACCAGCCGCATTTCCGGATGAAAGGCATCTTTCCCGCGGACTGCCACACGTCCCGCTGCCGAAAGCGGACGGTCCATCCAGCTCGCCAGATTCACCCCTCCATAAGGCTCCGTATTCAGCCTGATATACGCTTCTGCCTTCATATCCGGATCCGGTTTGATCCGAAATCCCGGAAAATCACCATGGGCTGCCGCCATCCGTATCTCCTGCTCCTTCTTTGCGTCTTTTCCGATGGTAAATGCAAAGAGCGCGGATCCATGGTGAACCAGGTAGTATTTTCCGCCCGGATTCAGGCTCCATTCCTCTTTCCAGGAAAGCGGGGAAAATCCCTTCTCCTCCAGCAGCTTCCCCGCCGCCTCCACCGTATGGAACGGGGAAACCGCTTCCTTTGTAAATGTAAGCAAGCGTTCTATTTCATTCATCGTCATCTGACCTCCTGATCTCATTTTGCGCTACCTCTATCTTACTTACAACAAGACAAAAAGTCAACGCCGGGAGAACTTCCAAACAAGTCTATATCTTTTTTACAACGATTCTGGTATACTGGTACAAGGAAATTAAGAAACTACAAACCATGGAGGCTTACGAATGGTCAGCTATATCATGAATACAAAAAACTGTATGTCCGTCCTTCTGTTGTCCGGCCGCTTCGACAATTTCTCCTTCATCAGCGGAGAAATCACGACCTACTGCACCTTCCAGATCGACGGAACCTACCACCCGGAATTCTATCCGGACACCGAAAATGAAAGCCCTGAGCCTTACGTCCGCTGGAAACAGGTAAGAGAATACTGCTTCTCCCTCATCAAAGGAAAACAGACACCATTACGCTTCCACTTCATTCTCTCCCTCGCTCCGGATCAGATTGAGTCCCTCCTCCAAAACGAAGGACTCCCATACCAGACCAGCGATATCAAAGGCCTGTACCTGAACTTTCGCTTCGACGGCACCAGACTCACATGCACCACTGGAACATCCTTCCACACATTTGTACTTGACAAAAGCCTGGAACACACATGGGACAGCATGGTAACCAAAATATTCACACAAAAAGGACTGGAATTTGAAGAAAATCGGTAGAAAACACCACAAGCACAAAAGTTGTACGGTACAGATTGCAATACAGATTTTTCAAAGGGGACGTGTTCCGATGCATCGGAACACGTCCCCTTTGAATAAAAAAGTTATTTTGTGAGCATCATCATGATGTCGTTGCTTCGTTTGATGAATGCTGTCATTTCTTCCGGGTTGAGTGGTTTGTTGGACAGCATTGCCAGGTCGTAGAGCTGCTGGCAGATGAGGTTGATGTTTTCGTTGTCTTTGTTGTTTTCGATGTACTGTACCAGTGGATGGTTGATGTTCAGTACGAGTGTGGTGTCGGTTCCGAACATGGAAGCGTCCATACCGCCCATGCCATACATCTTCATCATTTCCTGCATTCTTCTGGACTCTTCGGAGAGGGTCATCATGGATGCAACGCTCTCGTCTTTGAGTTTTTCGACTTTGACGTTTAATTTTTCGTTGTTCATCGCTTTTTTCACGATGCCGGCAATTTCTTCTGCGCGTTTGTCGAATGTTTCTTTTTCTTCTGCGCTCACTTCTTCTTTGAACTGATCTGTGACGTCAGCGTCAATTCTCTGGAAGTGGATGTGTGGATTTCTCTGCTCTAACTGTGTGATGAACGGAGAGTCGATATTGTGGGAGAGGATGACCGCATCCATGCCCTGGCTCTTGAACATGTTGATATACTGGCTCTGCTGCTGTTCATCTGTCACGTAGTAGATAGTCTTCTTCTCCGGCTCTTTCTTCTCGTCTGCTGTTTCTGCTTTCTGATCTTCTGTCTTTTCTTCTTCGGTTTCTTCCGGTGCTTCGCCGATCAGTTCTTTCATGGACAGATACTTGTGATCCAGGTTCTTGAAGAGGATGGAATCCATCATCTTATCGCAGAATTTCTGGTCTTTGAGGCATCCGAATTTTACGAACGGACTGATATCGTCCCAGTATTTCTCGTAATTTTCCAGATCTGTGTTGCACATTCCTGTCAGTTTGTCAGCGACTTTCTTGGAAATGTAGTCAGCCACTTTATTTACAAATCCGTCGTTCTGCAGAGCGCTTCGTGATACGTTCAGCGGAAGATCTGGACAGTCAATCACACCTTTTAAGAGCATCAGGTATTCCGGAATGATCTCTTTGATATTGTCCGCGATAAATACCTGATTGTTGTACAGCTTAATTGTTCCTTCGATAGAATCGTACTCGGTGTTGATTTTCGGGAAGTACAGGATTCCTTTCAGGTTGAACGGGTAGTCCATATTCAGATGGATCCAGAATAATGGTTCTTTATAATCCAGGAATACTTTTCTGTAAAACTCGATGTAGTCTTCTTTACTGCATTCGTTTGGATGTTTTGCCCACAGCGGGTGAATGTCATTGATCGGAACCGGACGTTTCTCGATTTTGACTTTCTCTTTAGCCGGAGAAACTTCTACCATTTCTTTTTCGCCGTTTTCATTCTCGCGCTCTTCCATCTTTGCATCTTCATGGATGTGCTCTACTACGACGTCGGTATCTTTCAGTTCGCTCTCATCGATGGTCTCATACTCGGTCGGTGCATTGGCCTTTTCGAGATAAATCTCAACCGGCATGAAAGAGCAGTATTTCTCAAGTACTTCTCTTGCACGGTATTCGTTTGCAAACTGTAAACTGTCCTCATTTAAGAACAAAGTAATCTCGGTACCTACGCCTTCCTTATTGCCTGGCTGCATCTCATACTCTGTGCCGCCTTCGCTTACCCAGTGAACGGATTCAGCTCCTTCTTTATAGGAAAGAGTATCGATATGCACTTCATCCGCTACCATGAACGCAGAGTAAAATCCAAGTCCAAAGTGGCCGATCATATCGTCTTCTGTCGTCTTGTCTTTATATTTCTCAAGGAACTCGGTTGCACCGGAAAATGCGATCTGGGTGATGTATTCTTCTACCTCATCTGCTGTCATACCGATACCGTTATCGATGAATTTCAGTGTCTTCTCTTCCGGATTGACTACAACGTGAATCTCCGGCTTGTAATCCTCCGGCAGGCTGTATTCGCCCATCATATCCAGCTTTTTCAGCTTTGTAATGGCGTCGCATCCGTTTGAAATCATCTCACGGAAGAAAATGTCATGGTCTGAATACACCCACTTCTTTATAATAGGAAAAATATTTTCACTGCTGATGGAAAGACTTCCTTTTTTTACTGACATGATAATCACTCCTTCATCATATATCGTGCCGGCGGTGCACTCCTTCTCATGGCACTTTCAGCTCCGCCGGCATATCTTCTTTTCACATCTAACAGTAATCTTAATACTCGGATCTGAAAAAGTCAATAGAAAATTAGCACTCTTTCCAAAAGAGTGCTGATAATCTATCCTTTTTCACTTTTTCATGCTGTTTTTCTACCCGCACACTACTGCATAGCCGGGATATCCCAGAGATTCAAAGACGTTCCGATCTGCATTTCCCGCGCTGCGTCATAACAGTCACATGCCCACGCAACATCTTCTACCGGAAGACCGCCTTCCGCAAAAATGTATATTATTCCTCTTTGCTTTCCACAAGCTTTTGGAACTCTTCTACTGGCATTTTTGCCTCTTCTGCCGCCTCTTCCAACGTCAGACGGTTCTTTCGGTAAAGCTGAATCAGCATCGACTGCTCTCCCTGAGTAATTCCACGCTCGAAGCCCTGCTCCATGCCCCGCTGGAAGCCCCTATTCCGGGCTCCCTCCATATTGGATCTGTAATCCAGGATCGCTTTCTCTCTGGCTTCATACTCTAGACGCTTCTGCTCATCCAGGCTCATCTTTACTAAATCTTCGTATGCTCCTTCCAGATATTCATTTCCCTTTGCCACTTCTTTCAGCTCCTCTTTATTCTGCCCTCGAAAGAAACGCATCCACTCCATCACATCTTCCGGTCCGCTGGCCTTT
>NZ_JACJKH010000070.1 GCF_016900655.1 Drancourtella massiliensis | reverse complement strand
GAAGCAGTACCGGAAGGAGCTGTGGACTGTATGGAAGAGAGAATGCCGGAATGAGTAGCGAGAGGAAGGTGGGAATCCTTCCGGCCGAATATCCAAGGTTTCCAGGGTAAAGCTGATCTGCCCTGGGTAAGTCGGGACCTAAGGCGAGGCCGAGAGGCGTAGTCGATGGACAACAGGCAGAAATTCCTGTACTGCTGTACAACAGAACTGTGGGGACGCAGAAAGAGAGCGCGAGCCGGGAATGGAGAGACCGGTGCAAGCGGGGTACCAGTCCGGTTGGAAAAACCGCCGGGCAATGGGAAGACGTGATGCGGAGCGAAGAAAAAGTAGTGAAGCGCGTGAGCTGGCTGCCAAGAAAAGCCGCTATTGTTTGTACAGTACCCGTACCGTAAACCGACACAGGTGGATGAGGAGAGAATCCTAAGGCCGACGGGAGAAGCATTGTTAAGGAACTCGGCAAAATGACTCCGTAACTTCGGGAGAAGGAGTGCCAGTGAGAGCTGGCCGCAGAGAATAGGCCCAAGCAACTGTTTAGCAAAAACACAGGTCTATGCAAAACCGAAAGGTGAGGTATATGGGCTGACGCCTGCCCGGTGCTGGAAGGTTAAGGGGAGAGGTTAGCGCAAGCGAAGCTTTGAACTTAAGCCCCAGTAAACGGCGGCCGTAACTATAACGGTCCTAAGGTAGCGAAATTCCTTGTCGGGTAAGTTCCGACCCGCACGAAAGGCGTAATGATTTGGGCACTGTCTCGACAATGCACCCGGTGAAATTGAAGTACCAGTGAAGATGCTGGTTACCTGCGCCAGGACGGAAAGACCCCATGGAGCTTTACTCCAGCTTGATACTGGGATTCGGTATTGCATGTACAGGATAGGTGGGAGGCTAAGAAGTAAGGACGCCAGTCCTTATGGAGCCGCTGTTGGGATACCACCCTTGCGGTATTGGGTTTCTAACCAGCAGCCGTGACCCGGCTGGGGGACAATGTCAGGTGGGGAGTTTGACTGGGGCGGTCGCCTCCGAAAGGGTATCGGAGGCGCTCAAAGGTTCCCTCAGAATGGACGGAAACCATTCGAAGAGTGCAAAGGCAGAAGGGAGCTTGACTGCGACACCGACGGGTGGAGCAGGTACGAAAGTAGGACTTAGTGATCCGGTGGTATAAAGTGGGATTGCCATCGCTCAACGGATAAAAGCTACCCTGGGGATAACAGGCTTATCACTCCCAAGAGTTCACATCGACGGAGTGGTTTGGCACCTCGATGTCGGCTCATCGCATCCTGGGGCTGAAGTAGGTCCCAAGGGTTGGGCTGTTCGCCCATTAAAGCGGTACGCGAGCTGGGTTCAGAACGTCGTGAGACAGTTCGGTCCCTATCCGGCGTGGGCGTAGGATATTTGAGAGGAGCTGTCCTTAGTACGAGAGGACCGGGATGGACCGGCCGCTGGTGTACCTGTTGCA
>NZ_JACJKH010000069.1 GCF_016900655.1 Drancourtella massiliensis | reverse complement strand
ATGGCCTGCGAAACCAATATCATTATAGCATAGGAGTTTTTTAGTACTCTAGGTAACGCTACGGCTTTGCCTCGGCCCCCATTTCAAATGGGGGATATATATATTATTCATTATCGGAAGAAATGTTCAAAAAACAATCATAAAAATTTACGATTGTTTTTTTGATGTGCGCCCGGCGGGCACACGTTCTAAGGGGTGAAAGTCCCTGACCCGCCCGGCAGTGGGAAGGGTGCAGCCAAAGGCAAGGGCGTCACCGTGAGGTGGGGTCTGAAGGAAGCCGGAGGCAAACCACTGGCCTGTAAAAGTTGTCCGGACAGGCTGTGAAGCGTGGATGAGATTGCATCACAAATCAAAGTCCAATAACTGCACGGAACGCCAGCAGTAAACGGGGCAGGTATAAGTGGGAAAGAACGTGTGAGTACCCGGGGAGATCTCACGGACATGACAAAGTGATAGAACATTCATAGCCATGGTCGAAAACGGTTTGTCGTGAGAAGTCAGCAGACCCCATATTACAATACCCGGTGGCTTAAGACACTGGGAAAGGGGGAAACAATAGGAGGTGCCACTTCCAAATGGAAACCAGACATGGAACTAAGTACAGACAACTTCATATTGAAGACTACCTGAGAGAGATACCTGCGGAACAGGGAAGGGGAACAGGAGTGTACGCCCAGGAATGAGGAGGCGTTGATTACATAGGATGGTTTTACCAGACTGTCATCCAAACCAAGTTTCCGAAACTTCTGTGGCATATTTTCAACTTCCAGGTCAAAAACTTCTTTAACCCTTTTCTTCAGTGTTTCATTTTCGCTCTGAAGCGCATATTCATAAAGAGAAACCAATACTGCTTTATACGGATCCTGAAATGCTGACATACAGTGGAATATCTTTGAAACAAAGTCCATCTCAGGAAGTTCTATAAAATATCTGTCAACTCCCGTCAACAGCATACTTGCTGCAAAACATTCAGCCTTTCGTTCCTCCATCGTATTATCTCTTTCAATAAAATGGTCAAATGATACTTTATCAAAAATAAGATGATAGATTTCATGCCACGCTGTAAAGTATTGATTTGCACTAGGCAGCGCTGTATTAAGGACAGGTATTATTTTCCCGTTTTTTACAAAAATTGCTCCGCTCCAAAATTTATCTTCAATGGGCATCTGAATCAAACCAAATTCCTGCAAAATCAGTAAAGCAAGCTGCGGTCTTGATGCAAACTTCATAATTGCAGGATTCATTTGTAATTTCATTGTTTGCTCCAACACTTCATCTCTGATTTCATTATTCTTTTTTATAACTAACTAAAACTTCCCACACCAATACGGTGTGTTGAACCTTGAAAATTCAATATTTCAGCCAATAAAAAAGGCATAAACCTGTTCCGTTTGGTATAATGGAATTGACTAGAAATGGTGTGGTATAAAAAAAGTTGACAGCTTATTCTCAAGGATTTCATAATAAAACCAAGAGAATAAGGAGGCATTCAAAGTGGCACGTAAATATGACCATGAATACAAAGTA
>NZ_JACJKH010000068.1 GCF_016900655.1 Drancourtella massiliensis | reverse complement strand
TGGCGGCCTTCCTCCCATGGTAAAACGCAGGCAGTACTATGAGGCTTTGGAGGTGGCTGCATAGTCAGTGATATCCTTGAGAAAAATGTGTCAACTAATCTTGACAATATCAAAGTTTTGTAATACGGTACTGCACAATGAAGCGTGTGACGCTCACAAAGAGCTGCACAGGCATAAGGCAAGGGAGATTACCTTTTCCGACTTGACCTTAGAAGAAGCGCGGCAGCTTCATACCTTTGATGAATATTTCAAAGGGGAAATCGCCTTTGAAAGAGCCGGGAAGAAAATCACGCCGAAGCTGCTTCTTGAAGCAATCCGTACTTTGCCGGAAGAAAAGCGCAAAGCCGTACTCCTGTACTATTTCGAGGGAATGAACGACACCGAGATTGCGGAGCTGTTCGATACGTCGAGAAGCACGATACAGTACAGGCGGACAAGCTCTTTTGAGCTGCTAAAAAAATATCTGGAGGAAAATGCTGATGAATGGGACGAATGGTAACGAACCCGGCTACCCGGAAAAAGCCCTTGTTCCCTATCCTGTCATTTTGGCAGCGACAAAGGGCGACCCGGACGCTATGAAGATTGTCTTGCAGCATTTCAGCGGCTACATAGCCCGCCTCTCCATGCGGAAGCTGTACGACGAGCGCGGGAACGTCTATTTTGGCGTAGACCACGACATTCGGGAACGGCTGCAAGCAAAACTGATGATGGCTGTCCTCACCTTTAAGGCAGAGGAATAAACCGCAGCGGCGGGACGCTTTCTCTCTCCCCCTTTTCCGTTCCGCTGCTGACGCGGCAGCAAAGCCATTCTGAACCTTGACAAAGAAAGCGGCGCAAGATAACGGCGGCGCAGCATAGGGCAAATCGGATACGTTCCTTTTGCGCCGAGCCATACGGTGGGTGCGCCATGACGCTATCCGGGTGAGGTTATCCCCGCCCGGACAGCCGAGCGACCAACACCGCGCCGGAAAGCAAGTGTAGCGGCTTGCGGGCGACGACACGCAAAATATACAATGATACTTCCTTACAGCCACAGTCCGAGCGTTAAGAGCGTCGCAGGCAATGGGTAGGGCTGCATGAGAACCATGCCGGGGTGAAATTCCCATGAGGTTATGCTAATAACCGTCCGATTAAAGCCTTTGTTTTCTTGAATAGTGGACTTGCTGCTATTCATAGACTGTATTATATGTTTGCGAAAGAAAGGGGGATTTTCTTTGACGCAAAACCAGACGCCCGTTACCACAACGGAGCATAAAATCGGAAAAGTTACTTACCTTGTATGTTCGTCCGCAAGTGAACGCGCAACGGACACACTGGATAAAAAGATAAAGAAGCTCATTCGCAAGGACATGGAGCTGAACCCCGCAAACGCCCGGAAATAGGGCGTTTCTTCACATTTTATACATGACACAGGCAGCGGTATGTGGTATAATATTGGTGTGGTATAAAAAAAGTTGACAGCTTATTCTCAAGGATTTCATAATAAAACCAAGAGAATAAGGAGGCATTCAAAGTGGCACGTAAATATGACCATGAATACAAAGTAC
>NZ_JACJKH010000067.1 GCF_016900655.1 Drancourtella massiliensis | reverse complement strand
TAAAAAATAGGCTACGCCTATTCAACTCCCCTGCCCCTCAATCATGAGGGGGTTGGGGCTTTCTTTTTGTTACATTTTCGTTCATAATAGTTTTATGAATATCTTACAAAAAATTTTTACTGACTATTATGAAGAAATTAAATATACTCTTCATCCCAGAAAATCTGAGATGGAAAATATTGATAAGATGATCAACTGTGGTGATTCTTCTTTTGGTGGTGCCATGTACTCATGCCCTTCTTGCGGAAATCTTAAATTTGTCCCTTTCCGCTGCCACAGTCGTTTTGCCCCACTTGCGGAAACAAATATTCCATGGAACGCTCTACCAGTATGTCCTTTAAGTTGATTCATGTTCAACATCGCCACTGTGTTTTCACCATCGATGAAAACCTTCGGGATTTTTTTCTCAAAGACCGCTCTTTACTTAACTGCCTCTTCCATTCTGTTTCCAGCGTTGTTTCCAGGATGTTTTTCAAATTAAATAAATCTAAAAATTTTACACCTGGATTCATTATGGTTTTACATACTTTTGGTCGTGACCTCAAATGGAATCCTCACATCCACTGTCTAATCTCCGAAGGTGGTTACAGCAACGACGGTTTCTGGCGTCATGTCAAATATTTCAACTATACTTTTCTGCGTAACGCTTTTCGCACGGCATTGCTTAATGAATTAGAATCTTGCTTAGATTCTTCTTTTAAAAAGGTAAAATCAAAATGTTATTCTGATCACAAGCATGGTTTCTATGTCTATGCAAAACCTAACAAATGCGACTCGCAAAACGTTATCAAGTATATCGGTCGTTATCTTGGTCGC
Organism: Drancourtella massiliensis; assembly: GCF_016900655.1. GTDB lineage: Bacteria > Bacillota > Clostridia > Lachnospirales > Lachnospiraceae > Sellimonas > Sellimonas catena. The sequence continues at coordinate 741 of NZ_JACJKH010000067.1, read as the reverse complement.
CCTGTTATTGCCACTTCCAGAATTGATAAGTACGATGGTGAACTCGTTACTTTTCATTACAATCGCCATGAAGACGAAAAATATGTAGAAGAAACCATCCCTGCCATTGATTTCATCAAACGCCTCATCCGACACATCCCTGAAAAACACTTTAAAATGATTCGATATGGCGGTCTTTATGCAAGGCACCGAAAAATAGATTCCAAACTTCATCGGTCGATACACCGATCCAAACACCGCATCTATCGGAGTTTCAACCAATGGAGAACCGCTATCCTTTCTTCCTTTGGTTACGATCCTTTAAAATGTCCTGAATGCAACCATCAAATGGAGTTTTTAGAACTCTATTACAACCACCAACGCGTATCCCTCCAAGAACTTTACGAGAAAGCCATGTCCAAATCTCGTGGAAAGCGTTCTTCTGCATGATTCTTTTTCGATAATCTGTGTTATAATCCTCCTAAAGGAGGAACATTGTCATGAAATCTAACATTGAGGAATTACGCAAAAAATATATACATAATCCACCTGAAGGAATGACATCTATGGACATTCGCAACATGAGCGAAGATGATCTTCTTGATATGGATTATTTCTTAAATGAAGATAATTTGTTTGATGACGAGGCTGGCGTAGAAGGTTTTTATATCTTCTAACTCAGTGTCGTCCTATCTGCATGCCCGCCTTTGTGCGGGCTATTTTCATTCAATAAATCGTCAAAAATCGAACTTTCCTATAAAG
>NZ_JACJKH010000066.1 GCF_016900655.1 Drancourtella massiliensis | reverse complement strand
GAAAAAGTGGTTTAGGGAATAAATGATCCTGATAGAAAAGCGAAAAAGAAACTGTCCGATTGCCAGCCATTAGATCTGCCGTATACAATAATAAGATTTGAATAATTCGGCGAATGCCTTAGAAATACGAAAAGCGAATGCTTTTCAGATATAGATAGATAGAGTAACATACCAATAACGAAAAGACAAGAAACCAGAGGCCACTATTACAACCAAGTATCGAGAAATCCTTCGCCAGAAAAGCTTAGGATTCAGTAAACGGAACATCGCACATAGCTGCGGCGTATCCCGTAACACAGTTGCCAAGGCCGTCAAACGGACGGCGGAAATGAATTTTTCCTGACCACTGAATCATGGCATGATCAACAGCTCACTTGGGGAAATGCCTTTCCCCAAGGTAAAATCAGCAACCAATAGAAGGCTGCCTGATGAAATGTAAGGAGAGCCGTCATCATCGTATGAACCGCTTCATTCTCCGTGATCCAACGCATGAACTCTTTCAACCTCTTTTTCCCACACCTTATTCCATAGAATGTTCTTCCAATTCCGCAAGCTTCCGGAACTCTTCTACCGTCATTTTTGCCTCTTCTGCCGCTTCTTCCAACGTCAGACGGTTCTTCCGGTAGAGACGAATCAGTGTAGACTGCTCTCCCTGTGTCACGCCACGCTCAATCCCCTGTGTGATTCCACGCTTCACGCCCCGCTGAAAGCCCCTCTTCTCGGCTCCCTCCATGTTTGACCTATAGTCGAGGATCGCTTTCTCCCTGGCCTCATACTGTAAACGCTTCTTCTCATCCAGGCTCATCTTTACTAAATCTTCGTATGCTCCTTCCAGATATTCATTTCCCTTTGCCACTTCTTTCAGCTCCTCTTTATTCTGCCCTCGAAGAAACCGCATCCACTCCATCACATCTTCCGGTCCACTGGCCTTTTTCTGAAGTTTCGGAAGCTCCCGGATCTGAATCTCCAGCTTATCTGTATACTTCTTCCCTGCCATTTCATCCCAGAAATGGACCGTCCGGTAACAAAAATCATCATCTGGAAATCGTTCAAAATTCAGGACGCTGACCTGAATACACTTCTTCAGGATGCGATAGCTTTCCCCTGCTTTGATCTGTCCTGCATACATTTTGCTCAGGTAAAATAGCAGGCGTTCGTCCCAGTATTCCACATAAAACACCTGCATTTCGATATCTATCTGCACTCCATCCGCCAGGCATACATGCACATCCAGAATTCCCTGCTTTTCCTCTTCTGCTTCTTTGGGAAGCTCATTTTCCAACAGGATCGTCTCATCAATTTCTTCCGGCTTAACCTGCAAAAGCACTGCAATAAATCCTTTTCTTGTCTTTGGATTTCTCATCAGTTCTTTGAAACACCAGTCCACGGAAGGCTTCATGATAAAATCTTCGCTTCGGGCAGTTGGTCTTTTCTTATTTTGTGTCTTTCTTTTTCTTTTGATTTTTCTCATAATTCGATCCTTTCCCGGCTTCTCATCCGCTGGAAAAGGATGTTTCTGTATGCTGTAAGTGTAGCATATTTTTGCCATCGGAAAAAGTGGTTTAGGGAATAAATGATCCTGATAGAAAAGCGAAAAAGAAACTGTCCGATTGCCAGCCATTAGATCTGCCGTATACAATAATAAGATTTGAATAATTCGGCGA
>NZ_JACJKH010000065.1 GCF_016900655.1 Drancourtella massiliensis | reverse complement strand
AGTGACGCTGTTAATAAGACGCTCACAAAAATGGCCAGTGTCTGGCTTTTGTAATACCGCATGTATTTCCACGCCAGTTTTAACATACGCCATCACCGCCTTTTACCGGGATGTTTCTCTTTCCCGTAACAATGCGTCCATGCGTCGTTCATCTTGACCGTTGACTGGCTCGGCTGGCTTTGCTATTACCTTGCGGTAAACGTAAATGGATATGATCGCAGTAATCACTTCCGTGATCCAAAACGCATTCCAGACGCCAACCGCTCCGAGAAACCTGCTGAGTAAAAATGCAGCCGGGATGATTACCACTACATACCGGCAAAGAGAAATCAGTAAGGAGGGCGTGCCTTTCCCAAGTCCCTCCAATGCGCCGGAAGATGTAACAGAAACCGCCGAGACGATAAACCCGGCCCCGATGATGCGTAAGGCGGTTTCCCCGGCCTGAATCGTCGCTTCTGTGTGGGTAAACAGCCCCATCAACTGTCCGGGGATCAGCAGACATATTACTGTCCCAAACACCATAATGATGCCACTCATGCACAAAACAATCTGATAAATCTGGCTGACCCGTTTGTGCTCCCCCGCGCCGTAGTTATAGCCAATCAGGGGCCGCATCCCCTGCACAATGCCGTTCGCTGGCAGATAGATAAAGGTCTGCAATTTGTAATAGATTCCTAAAACCAGAATATACACTTCGGAATATGCCGCCAAAATCGCATTGAGCGCCGAAATCAAAAGAGACGGAAGCGCAAGATTCAGGGTTGCGGGAATGCCGATGGAGTATAGCTTTATTACCATATTTTTGCTGGGCAGAATGTACTGCCTGCGGATATGCACGCGAATTGGCCGCACAAGATAGACTACAAGGTAAATCGCAAGCGTCAGAGCCTGCCCGATGCCGGTTGCCAGTGCAGCGCCTTCGATTCCCATTTCCGGGAATGGGCCATAGCCAAAAATCAGAACGGGATCTAAGACAATGTTTGTGATGCACCCGCACATCAGGCTTATCATGGTCGTTTTCATGTTTCCTACTGCCTGGAACAATTTCTCAAACGCCATGCTGACAGTAACAATGAGTGTAAAGGCGAACGCAACGACAGAATAGCGGACGCCAAGTTCAATGACCGCTTCGGATGAAGTGAACATCCGCAGGAAAACCGGCATGATCATAATACAGCAGACTGTCATAACAATGCCATGAATCACGGCAAGCACAAGTCCCTGCGTGGCTGCCTGATCTGCTTTTCTGTGATCCCCCGCGCCCAGATAGAAGGCGATCACTGCATTGATCCCAACGCCAAATCCAATTCCGGCAGCATTGATAAAATTTTGAACCGGGTAAACCAACGATAATGCCGTCATAGCCTCCTCGCTGATCTGCGCGACGAAAAAACTGTCCACAATGTTGTAGAGAGAATTAACCAGCATGGATAACACCATAGGCAATGACATGGATAAAATCAGCGGCAATACCGGTTTCTCTTTCATGAAAGTGTCGTTCATCATTTTTCCTCCCTATTTAGTCAAGTGTTTTTCCCCTTAAAATCAAGGGATTTCTAAGTTTCTATCTCAGATGAATGAGCCTCGATCATGAGCGTTTTTCTGTATCTGGTACGAAAATAGATGGTTATGGGTATACGAAATAAAACGTCTCTGTTTTTCCGTTTTACATGGCCTTG
>NZ_JACJKH010000064.1 GCF_016900655.1 Drancourtella massiliensis | reverse complement strand
CAGCACTGAAGAATAAAAACTTTTCGCAATAAAAATCCCAGAGATTTCCTGCTTTTCTTCTGTTTAATGTAAAATAAAAGAAAAAAATTTTACACACAGGAGAAAAGTATGAAGAAACTGAAGAAAAAAGCCGACTGGCTTACCAAAGCAAAGAAGCGTAAGATGAAGAAAAAAGACAGAGGGATTGTGGAAATCATGATGCTTACCCGTCATTTTTTTAAAGAACTTCCACAATGGCTTAATGAGATGACGGATCCGAGACACCCTTCCTATACTACCTACAGTCAGGCAGATCTGGTGTTGATGGGGATGCTGAAAAATATGTGTGCAGTAAAGAGCATGCGCTCCATGGAAGAAACCTTTAATGAAGATGCGTGTATTGCCACACTCCGGATTCTGTCCGGTGATCAGGGGCTTTCAGAAATGCCGCATGCGGATACACTGAATTATTATCTGGAACGCCTTTCTCCACAATGTCTGGCAGATGTAAGAAAAAAGATGGTGAAGAGCCTGATCCGAAAGAAAAGCTTTTCCCGTTCCAGACTGCTGGGGAAATACTGGAGAGTCATCATAGACGGGACCGGGCTCTTTTACTTTCGTGAAAAGCATTGCGAAAATTGTCTTGTGACAACGGTGACACGGGAAGTAGATGGGAAAGAGGTCAAAGTGAAAAGATATTATCATAAAGTTCTGGAGGCGAAACTGTTGCTGTCGCCGGGGATCCTGATCAGCCTTGATACAGAATTCATTGAAAATGAGAAGGAAGATGTCAGCAAAAATGACTGTGAGATCAATGCGGCGAAACGGCTGCTGGAACGGCTGCATAAAGACTATCCGAGACTGCCGGTCTGTCTGCAGGGGGATGCCCTTTATGCGGCAGAGACGATCATGAAGATGTGCCGTGACTGGAAATACATCCTGACCCAGAAGGCAACACGGCAGAAAGTGCTGGCAGAGAGCTATGAATGGATTGCCGGTGGAGGCGGAGCAGAGACGTTGACGGGAATCGGGAAAGAAGGCGGGAACGGAGAATATATCAACCATGTAGAGGAAACGGCAGGGAAGGAAGAAGAAGCGGATATGTACCGCTATCGGTATGAAACAGAAGAAGACGGGGAGAAAGAAATCCATGAATTCCAGTGGATCACAAACATCGAACTGACAAAGAAAAATCTGGAGGAAATGATTGAAGCAGGCCGTGGAAGATGGAAAATAGAGAACGAAGGGTTCAATAACCAGAAAAATGGGATTTATGATATTGAGCATTTAAACAGCCGGGACAGCAATGCGATGAAAAATCATTACCTGATCACACAGATAGCAGACATAGTCATGCAGATCTACCTTTCCTTCAGCCCATTGAGGAAAGAGATCGGGCAGAGCATAAAAAATACATCTTCAGGGTTACTGGAAAGTTTTCGCAGACATACAGTAACGGATGAAGATGTATCCTACATTTCGAAATACACAACCGTGTATCTTGAATGACAGGGTTATTATACAACAGGTGGTGATAGAATGGAAGATGGAAAAAAGTAAATATCCACATTTTTTTGAAGAGGAGTCCGTATGGCCTTGAGATGTGGATAACGGCTCCAAAGGAGACGCTTGTTGTGCAAAATAGCCACAATAACATACTCTGGCTGAAAAGCAGGGATTTCTAAAATTTATTCTTTACCGCTG
>NZ_JACJKH010000063.1 GCF_016900655.1 Drancourtella massiliensis | reverse complement strand
GGTTAATTGAAATCCTTACTGCAACATTGAAGTTGTAACTGCACATTGAAAACTTTATGAAGTTGTAACTGCATAATATCATGAGTAATTGCAACAGTTTTAAGCTGTTTTTCTGGCTTTGGATTGCCTTTTTTCGATTTTCCTTGTAAAATTTCTTAAAGGAAGACATGACAAAACACAGACTGCATTTTTTACTTTTCGCAGAAGTTGTAAATGCACCCTGTTTGTGTTACCTTTTTTACCGTGTCCTGTCTTCTCTAAAATTCCGGTTTACTTCTTAAACAAAGCCGGTGTAAGGGTTATGGAATCGGATGGGATCTTTTCAAGGCCCAGGAGGTTCGCAGTCTCCTGGCCGTAGATCTTGATAAAAAGATCTATAGGAGCCTGTCCGTTCCACTTTTTTCGCGGATAGGAATTGATGTGGTTCATCATTTCCCTGATCTCTTCTTCCGTATATTCATCCTTTGCATGATTTTTAGGTATGATATAACGGATCAATTCATGGTTCCGTTCACAGTTGCTCTTCTGATTTGTATTCATCGGGTCACAATAGAATACGCGGCACTGGATCTCTCCGGTCTCCATATCTGCTTCGATTTTTTCAGGATCGCTGAATTCGCTTCCCCGATCGGTAATAATAACCTGAAAAAGCATTCGGAACTTCTCATCTCCAAGTGCTTCCCTCAGCCGGCAGAATATTTCTGTTACTGATCCCGCTGTGTTGCGCTCTCTTAGGAACATGAGCTGTACGTCACAGTTGGTAAACAAGATTGTCAGCAGTGTCTGGCCGCCTTTGTGTATAACCACACTGTCCATCTGGCTGACTATGGCATCTGGATTCTGGCGCATATATTCTTCGCATTCTTCATAGCTGCGTCCGATATGGCATTTTCGATCTACCCTGAGAACCGGACCGCTCTTTTTACGTTCCGGCCTGCGTAGTTTCCTTCTCAGGTCTATATTTCTGGCATCCAGAAGACCTGCGTCAATATAGGAATAGATTGTCCGGTCCGATACTGGCAGCTCATCTCTGTAATGTTCACAGATAACAGGAAGTGACTGTCCTTTTTTTAGCAGCGGTGTAATCGTATCATTGATCCGATTTAATTCCTGCTCTGTGAGGGAGATTCCTTTCCGGGACTCCGAGAGCATCTGTTCATACTGCTGCTGAGCATACTTGGCATCATAGAGCATCCTGCGCAGACGGCAGCGAAGCCGGTGGTCACAGGCATTACATACAAACGGTGACTTTTCATAGTCTGTACAGAATTCTTCCTGATAATCAGGGCATCCTTCCTGGCATCGTCCACATGCTGTCTGGCACTGTTTCTTTCCACGAAAGCAGCCTGAACGACAGTTCGGGATTCTGGTACAGGTACGATGATGGGCACAGTTGTTACCTTTGGAAGTGGAGACCAGTCTCCTGTGTGCTTTGATCTCTCTGCCAACAGTAGACCGATCCTTTCCAATGTTTTTGGCGATCTGTGCGATCTTCAATCCCTGCTGCAGACCTGCCTGGATAGTAAGCCTGTCATCATATGTAAGGTGTTTATTACTCATGGTTACCTCCAATCCGAAGACAGGACAAGGATAGTATACTGGAAAAAAGGCAAAAAGAAACCATGAAGTTACAACTGCAACTCCATGGCCCATATGCCTTGTAATTCTAACTGCAACAACCTATGTTGCAATTAATTTTTCAATTAACC
>NZ_JACJKH010000062.1 GCF_016900655.1 Drancourtella massiliensis | reverse complement strand
GGTTGTCGTTAGCCATCTTTTTCTCTTTTTAGAGGATAAAGTTCAGGGGCAGATGTGACTCGTATGAGTCACATCTGCCCCTGATTTGGACTATCTATTTCCCGATAGCCCCTTGTATATTTCTGAAACTAATAGATCGGATCGTGTTCATATTTTGGCTCGCATGTCAGTTGAATGCCAAGCTTTTTGAAAAGCTTAATATCTACAGAAGAAAGCATGACAGAGGTGTGTACCTGACATCCTTTCAGTTTCGGGAGCTGCTCCATCGCATGCTGTGCAGCCGGATTGGCAGCAGACGAAATGGAAAGGGCGATCAGAATCTCGTCAATGTGAAGACGAGGGTTCTTGCTTCCAAGATACTGTGTTTTCACTTTCTGAATCGGTTCAATGGCAGTCGGAGAGATCACATGGAGGTCGTGATCAATACCGGCAAGCTCCTTGAGGGCATTCAGGATCAGTGCCGCGGAAGGTCCGAGCAGGTTGGAAGTCTTTCCTGTCATGATCTTTCCGTCCGGAAGCTCGATAGCAGCAGCGGCAGCTCCGGTGCTCTCGGCACGGGAAAGTGCTGCGTCAACAACACGGCGATCATGGATGGTGACATGTGCCTGTTTCATCAGAAGCTCCAGTTTGAAGACCTCGGAGTCCGGGATATCTCCCTGCAGAAGATCACATTTTGCCTGATAGTATCGGCGGATGATTTCCTGGCGGGATGCTTCCTGGCAGACTTCGTCATCACAGATACAGTTTCCGGCCATATTGACACCCATGTCGGTCGGTGACTTGTACGGGCTCTCTCCAAAGATCTGCTCGAACATGGCATTCAGAACCGGGAAAATCTCCACGTCACGGTTATAGTTGACAGTAGTCTTTCCATATGCTTCCAGATGGAACGGGTCAATCATATTGACATCATTTAAGTCGGCTGTAGCTGCTTCATACGCGAGGTTCACCGGATGTTTCAGCGGAATGTTCCAGATCGGGAATGTCTCGAATTTTGCGTAGCCGGCCCGGATTCCGCGTTTGTTCTCGTGATAGAGCTGGGAAAGGCAGGTCGCCATTTTTCCGCTTCCAGGTCCAGGGGCAGTGATGACTACCAGCGGTCTGGATGTCTCAATATAATCATTTCTTCCATATCCCTCATCGCTCACGATCAAAGGAATATTGGACGGATATCCTTCAATAATATAATGAGTGTAGACACGGATTCCCATGTTTTCAAGACGGTGGCGGAAGAGATCCGCGCTCTTCTGGCCGCTGTACTGCGTGATGACAACGCTGCCGACATAGAGACCGTTTTCTTCAAAGGCGCTTTTCAGGCGGAGTACATCATCATCGTAGGTGATACCAAGATCTCCGCGGACCTTGTTTTTTTCAATGTCACCGGCACTGATGACGATGACGATCTCAGCCGTATCGGAAAGCTGTTTTAAGAGCCTTAACTTGCTGTCCGGCTGAAATCCCGGAAGAACACGGGAAGCATGGAAATCATCAAAGAGTTTTCCACCAAACTCCAGATACAGCTTGTTGTCAAAATGACTGATCCGTTCACGGATATGCTCAGACTGCATATGGAGATATTTGTCATTATCAAATCCTATTTTCATACACAAACCATTCCTTCGCAAAAATTTATTTCTTGTCCTATATTTTGAAAATACTACCTGAATAGTATACTACAATTTACGGGAATTTTACAATATTTAATATGTAGAAAAGGAAGCTGGATCCTCACTAAAATTTCACAATGTTTTTATTGATTTGTATGAAGATCAAACTTATAATAAACTAAAACTTCCCACACCAATACGGTGTGTTGAACCTTGAAAATTCAATATTTCAGCCAATAAAAAAGGCATAAACCTGTTCCGTTTGGTATAATGGAATTGACTAGAAACCA
>NZ_JACJKH010000061.1 GCF_016900655.1 Drancourtella massiliensis | reverse complement strand
ATGGCGGCCTTCCTCCCATGGTAAAACGCAGGCAGTACTATGAGGCTTTGGAGGTGGCTGCATAGTCAGTGATATCCTTGAGAAAAATGTGTCAACTAATCTTGACAATATCATTCCGGCGCGGGACGACGCTTTCAATTCCATTCGCGCCGAGTATTCGGATATGCTCAAAAACCAGCTTTCCAAAGGCAACAACGGGCTTGTCAAATACAAATACATCACTTTTTCCATTGAAGCGGACAGCTTGGCGGCGGCAAAAGCCCGCCTTGCCCGTATCGAAACGGACGTACTCAACAATTTTAAGGTGCTGGGCGTAGCCGCCCGCCCCATGACGGGCTATGACCGTTTGAAAGTGCTGCATGGGGTGTTCCACCCGGAGGGCGAACCGTTTTCCTTTGACTGGGCGTGGCTTGCCCCGTCGGGGCTTTCCACCAAAGACTTTATCGCCCCGCCGTCGTTCCGTTTCGGAGAGGGGCGCACGTTCCGCATGGGGCGCAAGATCGGCGCGGTGTCGTTCTTACAGATACTTGCGCCGGAGCTGAACGACCGCATTTTGTCGGACATTCTCGACCTTGAAACGGGCGTGATTGTCAATCTCCATATCCGCAGTATCGACCAGAGCGAAGCCATTAAGACGATTAAGCGGAAAATCACAGACCTTGACAAAATGAAAATCGAAGAACAGAAGAAAGCCGTCCGTTCCGGCTATGACATGGATATTATTCCGTCCGACCTTGCCACCTTTGGCAGCGAAGCGAAAAATCTCTTGCAGGATTTACAGAGCCGGAATGAGCGAATGTTTCTCCTTACGTTCCTTGTGGCAAACATGGCAGACACGAAGCGGAAACTGGAAAATGACGTGTTCGCGGCGGCGGGTATCGCGCAGAAATATAACTGCGCTTTGACCCGCCTTGACTACCAGCAGGAAGCGGGCTTGCTGTCGTGTGTCCCTATCGGGAAAAACCTCGTCCCCATTCAAAGGGGCTTGACGACAAGCAGCACCGCTATTTTTATCCCCTTTATCACGCAGGAGCTTTTTCAGACCGGGGAAGCCCTGTATTACGGGCTGAACGCTTTAAGCAACAACATGATACTCTGCGACCGCAAGCAGCTTAAAAACCCGAATGGGCTGATCTTGGGAACGCCGGGAAGCGGTAAATCCTTTGCGGCAAAGCGGGAAATGACAAACGCTTTCCTCATTACGGACGACGACATTATCATCTGCGACCCGGAAGCGGAGTATTTCTCCCTTGTGCAGCGTTTAGGCGGACAGGTAATCCGGCTTTCCCCGACGGGTAAGGGCATTGACGGGAAGCCGCAGTACGTCAACCCTATGGATATTAACCTCAATTACAGCGAGGACGACAGCCCCCTTGCGCTGAAATCCGACTTTATCCTCTCCCTCTGCGAGCTGGTGATCGGCGGCAAGGAGGGCTTGCAGCCCGTGGATAAGACGGTCATTGACCGGGCTGTACGGAACGTGTACCGCGCGTACCTTGCCGACCCCGACCCGGCGAAAATGCCTGTCTTGGGTGACCTCTACAACGAGCTTTTGCAGCAGCCGGAGCCGGAAGCGGCGCGTATTGCGGCGGCGTTGGAGCTGTATGTTTCCGGCTCTCTGAACGTCTTTAACCACCGTACCAACGTGGAGCTTTCAAACCGCCTTGTCTGCTTTGATATTAAGCAGCTTGGAAAGCAGCTCAAAAAGTTAGGTATGCTCATTGTGCAAGACCAGGTATGGAACCGCGTAACGGTCAACCGCGCAGAGAAAAAGGCGACGCGCTACTACATGTGATATTGTCAAGATTAGTTGACACATTTTTCTCAAGGATATCACTGACTATGCAGCCACCTCCAAAGCCTCATAGTACTGCCTGCGTTTTACCATGGGAGGAAGGCCGCCA
>NZ_JACJKH010000007.1 GCF_016900655.1 Drancourtella massiliensis | reverse complement strand
TGGCCTTGAGATGTGGATAACGGCTCCAAAGGAGACGCTTGTTGTGCAAAATAGCCACAATAACATACTCTGGCTGAAAAGCAGGGATTTCTAAAATTTATTCTTTACCGCTGTACTATCGAACATACGGTTGCAGTGCCGGGGCGGATGTGCTAAAATAAACCGGAAGAAGGAGGTCCCCATGAAAAAGGGAGATATCATTTTGATTCTTTTGATTTTGCTTGTAGCAGGATCGGCATTTGGAATATACAGAGCCTTTACCGGAAGCGGAGGCGGCGAAGCGGTCGTCTATGTAGACGGCGAAGAGGAGGGCAGATACAGTCTGAATGAAGATCAGACGATCGAGATCAATGGAGGGACAAATACACTTGTTATCGAAAATGGAAGCGCAAGTATGGAGAAGGCGGACTGTCCGGATCAGGTCTGTGTCCGTCACAGCGCAATTTCGAGAAATGGAGAAAGTATTATTTGCCTGCCTCACGAGGTTGTTGTATCGATTGAAGATGGAGAATCATCCGGAGCGGATGCGGTCGTGCAGTAAAAGAGGTGCAGTGTGGAAAGAAGAGGAGCAGGCCTGGCGTCATTTGGAGTGTTTGTGGCGCTGGCATTGATTTTCAGTTATATTGAGACGTTGATACCGTTTCAGATCGGGATTCCGGGGGTCAAGCTTGGACTTGCCAATATTGTGATTGTGATAGCACTTTACAGGATGCCTGTCAAAGAGGCATATCTCCTTTCCGTTGTGCGGGTGGTTCTGTCAGGATTTCTGTTCGGTAATCTGATGAGTATTCTTTACAGTCTGGCAGGAGGACTGTTGAGTCTGACTGTGATGTGGGGATTGAAGCATGTGAAATCAGTCAGTGTTCTGGGAGTGAGCATTGCCGGTGGTGTGTTCCACAATATCGGGCAGCTTCTGGCAGCGGCCCTTGTGGTGGAGACCTATGGCGTGTTTTCGTATGTTCCGGTGCTTCTGGTTTCCGGTCTGGTTACAGGACTTGTGATCGGGCTTGCATCCGGGGAAATGCTGAAAAGGATCAGGGGGATCCAGTTTTAATTGACGGAGGAAGAAAGATGATTTCATATATACGAGGGGAGCTTGCGGAGATTGGCGAGAACCATGTGGTTATTGATGTAGGAGGCGTCGGATACGGGATTTTCATGTCCGGAAGTGACATGTCCAGCCTTCCGAAGACTGGACAGGAAGTGAAGATCCATACGTATCTGCATGTGAAAGAAGATCTGATGCAGCTTTTTGGATTCCTGACAAAGGACGGACTGGAGGTCTTTAAGCTGATCATCGGGGTCAGCGGGATCGGCCCGAAGGGAGGTCTCAGCATCCTGACGCAGATGACACCGAATGATCTGCGGTTCGCAGTGATGGCGGGGGACGCAAAGGCCATTTCAAAGGCTCAGGGAATCGGAAAGAAGACAGCGGAAAAGTTGATTTTAGAGCTGAAAGACAAGCTGAAGCTTTCTGATACCATCGGACAGGAGACGGATGCGCCGTCTGTTCCGGGAAATGAAGAAGGAGCAGGGCGGATTCAGAACGAGGCAGTGGAAGCGCTGACAGCGCTGGGATATGGAAGTACCGAAGCATTCCAGGCAGTCAGAAACGTGGAGATCCATGAGGACAGTACCGTAGAAGATGTGCTGAAACAGGCCCTGCGGCAGATGGCACTGTTTTAATGGAGGAGGGCCGGGCAAAAGGGCGCGGTTCATTCAAATAACTATCCGGAAGGCAGAGAAGCATGAAGAAACGAATTATTACGACAGAAACACTGGAGGAAGACCAGAAGATTGAAGGCAGCCTCCGGCCTCAGTATCTGGAAGATTATATCGGACAGACAAAGGCGAAAGAAACGTTAAAGATTTATATAGAAGCGGCAAAGGCAAGAGGGGAAGCACTGGACCATGTGCTCTTTTACGGACCTCCGGGGCTGGGAAAGACGACTCTTGCCGGGATCATTGCCAATGAGATGGGAGTCAATATGAAAGTGACCTCCGGTCCGGCGATCGAAAAGCCTGGGGAGATGGCTGCGATTTTGAATAACCTGCAGGAGCGGGATGTGCTGTTTGTGGATGAGATCCACAGACTTAACCGGCAAGTGGAAGAGGTGCTGTATCCGGCCATGGAGGATTTTGCCATCGATATTGTGATCGGAAAAGGAGCAGGGGCAAGATCCATCCGTCTGGATCTCCCGAAGTTTACGCTTGTGGGGGCGACGACGAGAGCAGGAATGCTGACGGCGCCGCTTCGGGACCGGTTTGGTGTGGTGAACCGGCTGGAGTTTTATACGGCTGAGGATTTGCAGACGATTGTCCTGCGTTCCGCCCAGGTGCTCGGAGTTGAGATTGACCCGAAAGGAGCGCTTGAGATTGCGAGACGTTCCAGAGGGACGCCGCGTCTGGCCAACCGCCTTTTAAAACGGGTGCGGGATTTTGCGCAGGTTAAATATAATGGTGTGATTACCGAGGAAGTAGCAGTTTTTGCGCTGGATCTTCTGGAAGTGGACCGGTTCGGTCTGGATTATGCGGACCGGACGATTCTGACGACCATGATCGAAAAATTCGGAGGCGGGCCGGTAGGACTGGATACACTTGCAGCTGCCATCGGCGAGGATTCCGGTACGCTGGAGGATGTATATGAGCCTTTTCTCCTGAAAAACGGCTTTATTCAGAGGACTCCGAAAGGGAGGACGGCTACGGCTTTTGCATATCAGCATCTTGGATTTTCCATGGGAAAGGAAGAGTAAAATTCCCTTCCACGGAGAATATCAAAGAAAAAGGTTGGTTTTTCCAACCAGATCGTTTATAATGAATATCAGAGACTTCATATAGGAGGAGGAAGCACCGGCTATGGCAGCATCAAGAAATTATACCGAAGTTATCATTGATGGCAGGGTATTTACGCTGAGCGGCTTTGAGAGCGAGGAGTATCTTCAGAAAGTATCAAATTATCTGAATCACAAGATTGCAGAATGCAGTGAGAATGAAAGCTACAAAAAGCAGAGCAGCGACACAAAAAGCATCCTTCTTGCACTGAACATTGCGGACGATTATTTTAAAGCAAAGGAGCAGGGCTCGTCTCTTGAAATTGATATGGAATCGAAAGATAAAGAGATGTATGACTTAAAGCACGAATTGATCTCTGCGCAGATCAAGCTGGAAAATGCGGACAGGGCAATGGATAAGCTGAAGGAAGAAAATCAGGAGCTGCAGATGAAGATTGTGCAGTTGGAAACAGAAATGAAAAATCACCGAAAGAATTAGGGCTGTCGAAGGACAGCCTTTTTTCGAAGTAAGGCAGGAATAGAAAGAGATGAATAATAAGAAACAGAATAAAGAAGTGGAAATTCTCGCACCCGCGGGCACTTATGAAGCCTTTCAGGCGGCGATCCGTTCCGGAGCGGATGCAGTCTATGCAGGAGGGGACCTGTTTGGAGCCAGAGCGTATGCCGGGAATTTTGACCGGGAGACATTGATCCGGGCTATCCGAGAGGCACACCTTTACGGAAAGAAGCTGTATCTGACCGTCAACACACTGATCAAAGAGCGGGAGATGGAAGAACGTCTCTTTTCGTTTTTGAAGCCGTTTTATGAAAACGGTCTGGATGCGGTTCTGGTACAGGATCTGGGAGCGCTTTCCTTTATCCGGGAGCATTTCCCGGATCTTGCGCTTCATGCGAGCACCCAGATGTCTGTGGCAGGGGCTTCCGGAGCAGGATTTTTAAAGAAATACGGTGTGGAGCGGATTGTTCCGGCAAGGGAGCTTTCCCTTTCGGAGATCCGGAAGATGAAAGAGGAGACCGGGCTGGAGATCGAGTGCTTTGTCCACGGCGCGCTCTGCTATTCTTATTCCGGACAGTGCCTGTTCAGCAGCATGCTCGGTGGGCGGAGCGGCAACCGGGGACAGTGCGCGCAGCCGTGCCGTCTGAAATATCAGGTGGAAGGAATGAAGAAGCCATCCTGCATTCTGAGCCTGAAGGATATCATGGCTCTGGATGACATCCCGGATCTGATTGAGGCCGGAGTGGACTCTTTTAAAATTGAAGGACGGATGAAAAAGCCGGAGTATGTATCTGAGACCGCGCGGATGTACCGGAAATACGCAGACCTTTTCCTTGAGAAGGGAAGAGAGGGATACCGGGTGTCAGAAGAGGACAAAATGAGACTGATGGATCTGTATAACCGCGGCGGCAGCTGCAGGGGCTACTACCATATGCAGAACGGCCCGGAGATGATTTCGCCTGACAGGCCGAATCACGCCGGGATTCCGGCAGCCTGTGTGGAGCGGCAGAAGGGAAGGAGCCTTCTGTTAAAAGCACTCGCAGCGGTACAGAAAGGCGATGTTCTGGAAATCTCCGCCAAAGAAAATGTTACACTTGGACAGGACGTAAAAAAGGGCGGCCAGTTCCAGATTCTCGTGGCAAAGGGAACGGCAGTGAAGCCGAGAACGATTCTGTCAAGAGTCCGGAATGAAAGCCTGATCGGGGAGATCCGGGATCATCTGAAAACCGCTGATATCCGGCGTCCGGTGCAGGCGGAGGCAGTGTTCCGTGCCGGAGAGCCGTCCAGGCTGACTCTCAGGATGGGAAGCATCGAGGTCAGCGCCGAGGGCATGGTTCCGGAAGAGGCGAAAAAGCAGCCGCTGGACCGGGCGAGAGTGGAAAAGCAGCTTGGCAAGATGGGGAATACTCCGTTCCGGACAGAGAAGATGGCTGTTGAGATGGACGAAGGGATTTTCTTCCCGATGCAGGTTGTCAATGAGCTTCGCAGACAGGCGGCACAGAAGCTGGAAGATGCCATTCTGGGACAGTATGAAAGATCCTGTCCGGAGATACCGGAGAAAAAGGAGACCGGTACAACTGTCCGGGATCCGCATGCGAGGATGCTTTCTGTTCTTGTGCAGACAAGAGAACAGTTAGCTGCAGCGGTACAGGAGGAAGATGCAGGCCGTATCTACGTGGAAAGCCATCTGGCGGCCGACCTGTTTGCGTCCGGATCGGGAAGAGCGGAGATCCGGGCACTTTTTGAAACAAGGAAAGCCGAATGGTATCTTGTATTTCCTCACATTTTCAGAGAACAGGCCGAACGGCTCTACGACAGAATCTGGGGAGATCTGGAAGCGTTCCCGTGGAATGGTGCGCTCGTGAGAAATCTGGAATCTTTGTCATATCTGCAAAAAAAAGTATGGAAAAACAAGGTTCAGGCGGACCATCATTTGTATACATTGAACAAAAAAGCTGTAGAATTCTTGAAAAATGCAGGGATAAATGGTACAACAGTATCATTAGAGCTGAACAGCCAGGAGATTCGTGAAACCGTTTCCGGAGAAGAAGAGATGGTCGTATATGGATATGCTCCGATGATGATCAGCGCGGGATGCGTAAAAAAATCTACGGGACACTGCGATGGAAAAGCAGCTGTCACAAAACTGAAGGACCGGTATCAGAAGACATTTTATGTAAAAAATTATTGTGATACATGTTATAATATTATCTATAATACGGCGCCGCTTGTGCTGCTGGATCTGCTTCCGGAGATCGAACGGATCGGGATTGACAATGTCCGGCTGGAATTTTCGCTGGAGGACGCCGATGAGACAAGGAGAGTAATCAGGCTTTACGGGGACGGCTTCCTGAGAGACGGAGGGTATCCGCAGGCAGCAGAGCAGTTTGATGATTTTACGCGTGGACATTTTAAAAGGGGAATAAAGTAGGTGGCAATTTGTTTAATATTATAATGGAAATTTCAAAATATCTGATTCTGCTGATGATGGTAATCTATACTTTTGAGTGTTTCAGCGTGTTCGGATATCACGATGCTTATACGAAGATGTGGATTTTAAGGAGGCAGAGCATCTGGATCTTCATGATCCACTTCCTGGCATTTCTGACCCTGTTTCTGCGTATGCAGGAGGCCAGAATTCTCGTGTTTTATGTCATACAGGTAGCGCTTTTGGGATCAATTATTCTGCTTTATGGTTTTCTGTACCCGAAAGTGTCCAGACTGGTTGTCAACAATATGTGTATGCTTCTTGCGGTAGGATTTATCATGCTGACAAGGCTTTCATATAACAATGCGGTTAAGCAGGTAATTATTGTAGCGGCATCCGGTGTCATTTCGCTGTTTGTTCCGGTCATTATCCGGAAAGCCAGATTTTTAAGCAGACTGAAACTGGTCTATGCAGTGGTCGGTGTTGCGGCACTTGCCGCGGTTATTGTTGTAGGACGGGTATCAAACGGAGCCATGCTTGGATTTGAAGTGGCGGGAATCAGTGTGCAGCCGTCAGAACTCGTGAAGATTGTATTTGTATTTTTTGTGGCATCCAGTCTCTACAGGGCAAAGGATTTCAGAAATGTAGTTATCACAACGATCGTGGCGGCGCTGCATGTTCTGATTCTGGTCGCTTCTACAGACCTGGGAGCGGCACTGATTGTTTTTGTAGTGTACCTTGTGATGCTGTATGTGGCCACACGGCAGCCGCTCTATATTGCGGCAGGCGTGGGAGCCGGAAGTGTTGCTTCGGTAGCCGCATATTTTCTGTTTTCTCATGTGAGGACGAGGGTAACGGTTTGGAGAGACCCGTTCGCGGTCTATAATGAAGGGGGATATCAGGTGGCGCAGTCGCTGTTTGCGATCGGCACAGGAGGATGGTTCGGCCTTGGACTCTGCCAGGGACTTCCGGACAAGATTCCGGTTGTTACGACAGACTTTATTTTCTCCGCGATTGCGGAGGAACTGGGAGCTGTCTTTGCGATCTGCATCATTCTGATCTGTGTCAGCTGCTACATTATGTTTCTGAATATTGCGATGCAGTTAAGAGACAGCTTTTATAAACTGGTAGCGCTGGGACTTGGAACCTGTTATATCTTCCAGGTATTTCTTGCGATCGGCGGAGTAATCAAATTTATCCCGTCTACGGGTGTGACCCTGCCGCTTGTGAGCTATGGAGGAAGTTCCCTTTTAAGCACGATGATCATGTTTGCGATCATCCAGGGGCTGTATATTTTAAGAGAAGATGAGGAAGAGGATATTGAACGACAAAGAGAGAGACAATTACGGGCGAAGAGAAGACGGCAGGCACAGCAGACCGGAAGACCTCGATCAAATGGAACGAGGCCTTCAGCGGGAGCTCCGTCGGGAGATCGAAGAAGAAACTCTAAGAACCGGAACTCACAGCGTGTACGGAGACCGTAAGCCGGCTCCAAGGAAGCCCGGAAAGGCAGAAAAGAAGAAAGAACAGCAGGAAGAAAGGCGACGTGCCAAAAAGAAGAAAAAGGCGAACCGCCAGTATGTTTTTGTAACTTACTTTTTTGTTCTTCTTTTTGTGGGAATGATCGGCTATTTTTCCTATTTCAACGTGGTACAGGGAAGAGAAATTATCAATGATTCCAGAAATCCAAGGATGGATCTGTATGAAAACCAGGTGCTCCGGGGCTCGATTCTGGACAAGGATGGAAATGTCCTTGCCGAGTCTGTGGAAAATGAAGACGGCACCCAGACGAGAACCTATCCGTACGAAGAGCTTTTTGCCCATGTCGTCGGATATTCGGACAAAGGAAAGTCCGGTCTGGAGTCCTCGCAGAATTTCCAGCTTCAGACTTCAAATGTTTCGTTCCGGACAAAGCTTCTGAATGAATTCAGAGGGCGGAAAAGCGCAGGAAACAATATTACCACGACACTCGATACGGATCTCCAGCAGGCGGCTTACGATGCGCTCGGAAACAACCGGGGAGCAGTCGTGGCGATTGAGCCTAGTACGGGAAAGATCCTTGCGATGGTTTCCAAACCGTCCTACAATCCGAATACCATCGTGGAGGACTGGGAAAGCTTAAACGCAAACACGGAAGGAATTCTTGTCAACCGTGCGACGCAGGGACAGTATGCTCCGGGATCTACATTCAAGGTAGTGACAACTCTTGCGTATATGCGCCAGAATGCAAATTATCAGGATTATACCTACCGCTGTACAGGAGAAATCACAGCAGGGAAAAATGAAATTCACTGTTTTGGAAATGATGTGCATGGAACGGTCGATCTGGCAGATTCCCTGGCATATTCCTGCAACACATCGTTCTCCAACATCGGACTCAGCCTGGATATCGATGAGTTCCGCAATACGGCAGAGGATCTTCTGTTTGATTCAGAGCTTCCGTGTCCGCTTGTCTATAATGAAAGCAAATTCAATCTGCAGGACGATGATGGAGACGCTGCCATCGCCATGACGGCTTTTGGACAGGGAAAACTTCAGGTGAGTCCGTACCATATGGCGTTGATTACATCTGCCATCGCCAATAATGGAATTCTGATGCAGCCGTATCTGGTAGATCAGATTACAAGTGCAGAGGGCGAGACGGTAGAGAAATACGTTCCGGAGTCTTACAAAGAGCTGATGACCTCCGAGGAGGCAGCTCAGCTGACAGAATATATGCAGGGAGTTGTGGAATACGGAACAGCCCGTTCCCTGAATTCTCTTGGGGTTTCCATCGCAGGGAAGACAGGAACAAGTGAGTACAGTGATGATAAAGAGAAAACACACTCCTGGTTTATCGGATTTTCCAACGTGGACAATCCGGATCTTGCACTGGCTGTTGTGATCGAAAACTCCGACAGTACCGGTGATGTTGCGACGGATGTTGCGGGAGACGTCTTCGAGGCATTCTATGCGGAATAGAGGTGCTTTACAATGCGGTATTTGAAAGATCTGTATGTAAGTGAAGAATTAAAAGGCAGGGAAGAGGAGATAATGGAACATCTGGAAAAGAAAGAATTTCAGTTCCGGGTCTACCTGATTGCCCTGCCGGAAAATGAGAAAAATCAGCTGGAAATCTATCACAGCGGGATGCTGAATCAGGAATGGTACCGGGATAAGGATGTGTTTGTGGTAGGCCTGGCAAAGGGATATCTGCAGGCGCTGGAGCTTGTCCGGAAGATTGCCGAAGAGACAGTGGACAAGACAGGGGATGCGGATATCCGGCAGTATATTTTGAAGCGGCAGGGAAATTAGAATGATAATCGTACATATTTTACTGTGGATTCTAAAGATAGCAGGGATTTTACTTCTTCTTGTTCTGGGACTCCTTCTGCTTGGAATTCTGACGGTTCTGTTTGTGCCGGTCCGGTATGAACTGAGCGCGTCCGGAGACATTGAGGAGCCGGAAAAGATTACAGGAAAGATTTCCATCCGGTATTTTTTCCGACTGATCCGTTTTCAGGCAGCCTACGAAAATCAGAAATTTCACTGGATGGCGGGAATTGCATGGAAAAAGATCGGGCAGGATAAGAACGAGGAGCCGGAGGAAGAAATTCAGGAAAAAGAGACTCCTGAAAAGTACAAAGAGGATAAAAAAGTCCCTGGAAGACCTGAGGACGGTACAAGAGAACCGGAAGAGCAGGAAGGCAGAGGAAAAGAGAATGATTCCCGGAAGCGGGAAGCTGTAAAAAAAGAAAAGCCGGATCCGGAGAAGAAGCAGGAAGAAAAGAGCGCAAAAGAAAAGCCGCAAAGCCGGAAAGGCGAGAAAAAGGAATCCGGATGGCAGCGGATTTCCGGGAAAATCAAGTATACATTTCAAAGAATCTGTGATAAGATAAAGACGCTGTCCAAAACAAAAGACAGGATAGAAAAGTTTATCAAAGATGAAGTACATCAGGCTGCCTTCAAAAAGGGGAAGATAGTTCTGATTCATTTCATAAAGACATGGATGCCAAAAGAAGCGCGAGGGTATGTGGAGTATGGGTTTGACGATCCGTATTATACCGGGAAACTGCTTTCCTGGCTTGCGCTTTTCTACCCGTTCTTCGGGAAATGGCTTCAGATTGCACCTGATTTTGAAAAACCTGCATTAAATGGCAGTATATTTATCAAGGGACATCTTCGGATGAACCATCTGGCAGCAGCGGCTGTCAGGCTTGTGGCAGATAAGAATATCCGCAGTACCGCAAAAGAAGTACTGCATCTGTTAAAACGCCAGAAGAAGGAGGAATCATAAATGGCAGAGAGTAATTTCAAATCAACGATGGAAGCATTGTTCCACGGAATGGATAATGTGATTTCATCCAAGACGGTGGTCGGTGAGGCGATCCATGTAAAAGATACGATCATCCTCCCGCTTGTGGACGTGTCCTTTTCTGTAGGGGCAGGTTCTTTTACCGCAGATAAGAATGAAAAGGGAGCCGGTGGACTGGGAGGCAAGATGACTCCTTGCGCAGTGCTTGTGATTCAGAACGGGACGACAAGACTGGTTAATATTAAAAATCAGGATACGATCACAAAGATTCTGGACATGGTACCGGATCTCGTGGAGCGTTTCCGGACAAGAGACGAGAATAAGGTAACAGAAGAAGAAGTCAACGAGATTCTGGACGAAGGGAAAAAAGAAAACGAATAAAAGGCTGAAAAACTGCATATATAAAATCAAGAAACAAAACGGCAGGGATATCGAATGAAAAGAGTGATTGGATTTGCATGCTTTATGATCGCGGCAGGACTGATTCTTTCGATGTTCCTGCCGGGTCTGGTTTGGGATATCTGCATAACGGCAGTATTTCTCGTACTGGGCTATGTTTTTTTCTGCTGCTGATAAAAATTAAGAAACAAAAAAACCAGGATGACAAGATTCCTGGTTTTTTTTGTATGCAGAACTTATGCTCTTTCTACTTTTCCGGATTTTAAGCAGGATGTACATACGTACATTCTCTTTGCTCCGCCTTCTGTTTTAACACGAACAGATTTTACATTAGATTTCCACATTTTTGGTGTTTTTCTATGAGAGTGGCTGACATTGTTTCCAAAATGAGCCCCTTTTTCGCAAATAGCACATTTCGCCATGATTACACCTCCTAACGCTCTTACTAGTCCTCAAATTGAGGACTCACAACACTAACTATGATATCAGATATATACCGGAAATGCAAGAGTTTATTTCCCGGAAATCATAATTTTTTCACTGTTTTACAGATAACATGAAGAGATGATGTTGTAAAATGTGTGTAAACAAGGTATAATAAAGCAGAATACTTCATGGAAAGAACTGAAAAAAGTATAGATAAGAATTGGAGGTATCTTAGTATGAAAGGCAGCATGAGTACGGAACTGGGAATCATCACCATTTCACCGGAAGTGATCGCCAAATATGCAGGCTCTGTCGCAGTAGAGTGCTTTGGAATCGTGGGGATGGCGGCAGTCAACATGAAAGACGGACTTGTAAGACTGCTGAAAAAAGACAGCCTTACACACGGTATCCAGGTAGAGCTTACGGAAGATAACAGAATCCGCCTTGATTTCCATGTTATTGTTGCATACGGGGTCAGTATTTCGGCTGTTACGGATAACCTGATCAGCAATGTAAAATATAAAGTCGAAGAATTTTCCAATATGCCGGTTGACAAGATCAATGTCTATATTGAAGGCGTACGGGTAATCGATTAATGTGGGAGGAACTTTGAGGTGGAAATTAAAACGATAAATGCAGACATGCTTGCGAAGATGTTCTTGGCAGGCGCACAGAATATTGAGGCAAAAAAAGAGTACATCAATGAGCTGAATGTATTCCCTGTTCCGGACGGGGATACCGGTACGAACATGTCCATGACCATCATGTCGGCGGCAAAGGAAGTACGGGCGCTGGACAATCCGGGAATGAAGGAGCTGTCAAAGGCGATTTCAGGCGGTTCGCTGCGCGGTGCCAGAGGAAATTCAGGGGTTATTCTCTCTCAGCTTCTTCGTGGATTTACCAAGTCCATCCAGGATGAGACGGAGATTGATGCTGCGGGGATTGCAGCTGCATGCATCCGTGCAAAAGAGACCGCATACAAGGCGGTTATGAAACCAAAAGAGGGTACGATCCTTACCGTGGCAAGAGGAATTGCGGAAAAAGCGGAGGAACTTGCTTTTGAGACCGATGATCTTGCGGAAATCTTCCCGAAGATTCTGGATCATGCACAGGAAGTACTGAATCAGACTCCGGAAATGCTCCCGGTATTAAAAGAGGCGGGAGTTGTGGATTCCGGCGGACAGGGACTTCTGGAAGTCTTAAGAGGAGCGTATGACGCATTTCTTGGGAAAGAAATTGACTATTCATCGATTGAGCCGTCTGCGGCGCCGTCAGCGTCTGCTGTGCGTAAAGCGCCGATGGAGGAGACGGATATCAAATTCGGCTACTGCACAGAGTTTATTATCTTGACAGGACGGGAGTTTTCTGAACAGGAGGAGCAGGACTTCAAGGCATATCTGGAGTCCATCGGTGACTCGATTGTCTGTGTGGCAGATGACGAAGTTGTAAAAGTGCATGTACACACAAACGATCCGGGACTTGCCATTCAGAAAGCGCTGACTTACGGACAGCTGACACGGATGAAGATCGACAATATGCGCGAGGAGCATCATGAGAGAGTCATTCAGGAAGCGGAAAAGCTTGCAGCGCAGGAAAAAGTGAAAAAGCAGGAGAAAAAAGAGAGAAAGAAAACCGGTTTTATCGCGGTCTCCATTGGCGAGGGCATGAATGAGATTTTCAGAGAAATCGGAGTGGATTATATCATTGAGGGCGGACAGACCATGAATCCGAGTACCGATGATATGCTTCAGGCGATTGATGAAGTGAATGCCGACACGATCTTTATCCTGCCGAATAATAAAAATATTGTACTTGCCGCAAATCAGGCAAGAGATCTCACAAGAGATAAAGATATCATTGTGATTCCGACCAGGACAGTACCTCAGGGAATTACAGCAGTGATCAGCTTTTCGCCGGAAGAAGACGTGGATACGAATGAGCAGATGATGCTTGAGGCTATCCAGACTGTAAAGACAGGTCAGGTGACCTATGCAGTGCGTGACACCAGAATCGGAGAAAAGGAGATCCATGAAGGAGATATTATGGGAATTGGCGATGAGGGAATTCTCTCCGTAGGTTCTTCTATCTCCGAAACATCCAAAGAACTTCTGGAGAAACTGGTGACAGAAGATTCGGAACTCATCAGTATTTATTACGGTGAAGACATTTCCGAGGAAGAAGCGGAGCGTTTTGTTTCTGAAGTTGAGGAAGCGTATCCGGATCTCGATGTCGATGCACACCGTGGCGGACAGCCGATTTATTACTATGTGATGTCGGTCGAATAAGTAAAGATAAAATAGAAGAAACAGAAAAGGATACTTCGAAAAAGTATCCTTTTCCTGTATAAAGGAGAGAAATACATGAATGAGCATTCTCCAGTCAGAGAAATCAAAGGGATCGGAGAAAAAACAGAAAAGCTGTTTCAGAAGATGGGAGTTTATACAGCAGGAGATCTTCTACGCTATTATCCGAGAACCTATGACATTTATGAGGCCCCGGTTCCGGTGAGTGAACTGGAGGAAGGGACAGTTGCTGCCGTGGAAGGCTGTGTTTTTGGGAGTGTCCAGGTTTCACCGAACAGGAAGCTCCAGACTGTAAGCGCCCTGATCCGGGATCTGACGGGAACTTTGAAAGTCCTCTGGTTCCGGATGCCGTTTCTGCGCAATACGCTCCGGTCCGGAAGCCGGATTATTGTCAGAGGCAGGGTGGTGAATAAACGGGGCGGACTCGTGATGGAGCATCCGGAAATCTTTCAGCCTGTGGAGAAATATCAGGAAAAGCTCAATACGATGCAGCCGGTGTATCCGCTGACTGCAGGGCTTTCCAATCTGACGGTCATGAAGGCGGTCCGGGAAGCGCTGGAACATATTCATCTGCAGCGGGAAACGATTCCCGAAAGCATCAGGCAGAGATACCATCTGTGCGAGTACAATTACGCTCTCAGGGGCATCCATTTTCCGGCAGATAAAACGATGTACATGTATGCGAGAAAACGGCTTGTCTTTGAAGAATTTCTGGAATTCCTTCTGGCCATCCGCCAGATGAAAGAAGAAAAAGAGATGAGTGTGAATGGCTGTCGGATGGAAAAAAAGCAGGAAGTGGACGATTTTCTGTCACAGCTTCCGTTTGAACTGACAAATGCGCAGAAAAAAGTCTGGAAGGAAATACGGAAGGATATGCAGGGGGATTACACCATGTCCCGTCTTGTACAGGGCGACGTAGGATCCGGTAAGACGATCGTGGCCGTGCTTGCGCTTCTGGAAGCGGCCTGCAACGGGTATCAGGGAGCGATGATGGCTCCGACGGAAGTGCTTGCAAGGCAGCATTACCAGTCCATCTGCGAAATGTTTGAGCAATATGGAATTCCGTTTCGCACGGAGCTTCTGACCGGTTCCATGAAGGCAAAAGAGCGCCGGGAGGCGTACGAGCGGATTGAAACAGGAGAATCACAGATTATTATCGGTACCCATGCCCTGATTCAGGAGAAAGTAAATTACCGCAATCTGGGACTTGTCATTACGGATGAGCAGCACCGGTTTGGAGTCAGACAACGGGAGGCTCTGGCAAAGAAGGGAAACATGCCGCACATTCTGGTTATGAGTGCCACTCCGATTCCGAGAACACTTGCGATTATCATCTATGGAGATCTGGATCTTTCTGTCATCGATGAGCTTCCGAAAGACCGTCTGCCAATCAAAAACTGTGTGGTGGATACCGGATACCGGGAGACGGCCTACCGCTTTATGAAAAAGCAGGTGGAAGAGGGAAGACAGTGCTACGTCATCTGTCCGATGGTGGAAGAAAGCGAAGCCATGGAGGCGGAAAATGTCATTGATTACTCCACGATGCTGTCCGAACGGATGGGGCCGGAAGTGACGGTAGGTTATCTTCACGGGAAGATGAAACAGACGCAGAAAGATGAAATCATGGAGAAGTTTGCCCAAAACCAGATTCAGATTCTTGTCTCTACGACAGTTGTGGAAGTGGGGATCAATGTACCGAATGCCACGGTGATGATGGTGGAGAATGCGGAGCGTTTCGGCCTGGCACAGCTTCACCAGCTGCGCGGACGCGTTGGCCGTGGGGCGTTTCAGTCCTACTGCATTTTTATGACGGCATCCAGGGCGAAAGAGACGAAAAAACGGCTGGATATCCTCAATCATTCCAATGACGGATTTTATATCGCGGGGGAAGATTTAAAGCTGAGAGGCCCGGGAGACCTGTTCGGAATCCGACAGAGCGGACTGATGGAATTTAAACTGGGAGATATCTTTCAGGATGCAGGGATTCTTCAGATGGCGGCAGAAGCCGCGTCATCGGAAGAAATCAGGGAATTTCCTGTATATGGAAGGGCAGACCGGGATAATATTCATGTACTGTAAGACGGCCAAAAAGGCCGTCTTTTTCTGATTTACATACGGTTATTCATCCCAGCCCTCGTAAAAACGTATATTGACAGCGATATTCCGGACGATATCTCCATCCTGTGTCTTGATATCTTCCGGATCGGTAATCGGCGGCAAAACAGGATCGTTCTCCTCCAGCTCTACGCTGATCCACGTTCTGGCAGCTTCGTTGGCATTGTCAACGGCATCGTCCAGAGTATCTCCGGATGCTTCGCAGCACTCCAGATCCGGAAAAAACGCATGATAGCGTCCATCTTCTTTTTTACGGAAAACCGCAGGGTATATAAATATCATGATAGTTGTCCTCCTTTTTTCAACATATTTATATAATAGTAGATCGGGAGGAAAATGCAATACATTTCGGGAACAAATTGTTTTTCCTGTTTTTACCAGAGTATTTCACAAAAATGTTCATATACTATGAATGTAACAAAAAGTTACAAAAAAACACATGACGATAAAGGAGGACATTATCATGACAAATCGTTCATCTAATAAAGCAGCCGTACCAGAAGCAAAAGGTGCTTTAGACAAATTCAAATATGAGGTGGCAAACGAACTCGGTGTTCCGTTAACAGACGGATACAACGGAGACCTTACTTCCAGACAGAACGGATCTGTCGGCGGTTATATGGTCAAGAAGATGATCGAAGAACAGGAAAGACAGATGGCTGGTAAATAACTCTTTCTGAACAAAAGAATGTGACATGTGAAAAAGGCATCCCTGCTTCCCAAAACGGAAAGGAAGGATGCCTTTTTTCCTGGGATGTATAATTTCCGCCATATCCGCTATTTTTTTGAAAAGTATCGATGTACCAGAAAAAATGTATCAAAACGAAAAAAAGTAGTTGCATATTTTGAAAAAATGTATATAATAATATTTGTGCCTGTTGGAGAGACATCATGGTAAGACATCGTGCAGGACAGGCCGGAATAGCTCAGTCGGTAGAGCACTTCACTCGTAATGAAGGGGTCGTCGGTTCAAGTCCGATTTCCGGCTTACAGAAGAAAAGAGTCGTAATTTCAGGAGATTCACAGGATTCCGGAAGTTACGGTTCTTTTTTGCTATAAGAGGAAAAGTTAATATAGAAAAGAGGAACGAAAATGAGAACAATGGAATTTAAAATGGAGCGTCCGGGGCTGATCGAAGAAGGACAGGAAGCAGAAATTACGGAACTGCAGGCGCTTGGAGGCTACAGTTATCTGATCGAACCGTCTGTAGCAATGAGCGGTCTGTATAAAAGCTGGGACCGCCTGAAAGCAAGAAAAGGAACCGTAAAAGAAATCAAAGAAACAGACCGGGGATATTATGTAACAATGGAATTTCCGGAATAGGAGACACAGCCGGAAACGGGGATGCGCAAGAAATCCTGCGTGTTTCCAATGTATTTTGACAGCAGATAGAAGGTGTGCTAAGATAGTGAACGTAGCTTAAAATGTATTATGAAAGGAATGAAAGTACCGATGAGGAGGAGAGTGCATAAGTTATTGGGGATCGGCCTTAGTTTATGCCTGGTTTTGGGAGGAGCTTTTGGCCCGGCATTAACAGGATATGCGGAAGATACTGCCCGGGACGAGATTGTGACTTTAGATACATCAGAGGGGACACAGACCGCACAGGAAGAAACTGCACAATCTGAGGCACAGACTGCACAGAATGAAGAAACCAATACGGATGTAGAGGAGAACGGGGGTTCCGGGCAGGAGGAGACCGGGCCGGACAGTGCAGGGGAACAGGAAACTGCTCAGGCAGCAGAAGAAACGACAGGGAGCGAAAGCACAGAGACGACTGTACCGGAGGCGGTAACCGAAGAAGCAGTTACGGCAGAAACAGCCGAGTCAGAAGCTGCAGAGGTGCAGGAGACAGAGCCGGAAGAATTAAAGGAAAACAGCTTCCGTTATCAGAACGGTGAACTGATTCATCAGCCGCAGGTTTATTCCAGAGCGGCAGCCTATCCGTATGCATGGGAGAAAGTAAATGGAAAATATATGAACAGCATCGGACAGGTGATTGAAGGAGCAACAAAGAAGGGAATCGACGTCAGCCACCATCAACGTGTTGATTGGCAGAAAGTGAAAAACGATGGAATTGATTTTGCCATTATTCGATGTGGTTACGGTGGTAATTACACTTATCAAGATGATAAACAATGGTTATACAATGTTTCCGAATGTGAACGCTTAGGAATTCCATATGGGGTATATCTCTATTCTTATGCTAGCACTGTAGCGGATGCTAGAAGCGAGGCTGCCCATGCCCTGCGTCTGTTGAAAGGACATAATCCAACATATGGAGTGTATTATGATTTGGAGGATGATACGACGGCATCGGCAAGTAACACAACGATTGGACAGATGGCAAAAACGTTTTGTGATCAAGTGTCAGCAGCAGGCTATAAAGTAGGAATTTATGCTAACAAGAACTGGTGGGAAACACGACTGACTTCTTCTGTTTTTAAGAACGAGAAATGGTTGAAGTGGGTGGCGCAATATAATACCTCTTGCACATATCGGGGAGATTATGATATCTGGCAGTGTAGCTCTGAGGGAAGTGTTAATGGTATTTATAATGCAACTGGGCAGGCAGCCGTTGTAGATATTAATTTCCTTATGGAAAATTCTTCTTTGGATGAAAACTCAGTAAACGTAGCTGACAGAAATCTCATCTCAGGCAGTGCCCATGTGCAGGACTATGGCTGGATGGCTGCCAAAAAGAATGGCTACCAGATCGGAGTGACCGGAGAGTCAAAACGGATGGAAGCATTCAGGATCAGCATTGGAAGCGGCTACGGAGATCTGGGTATAAGGTATGCTTCTTTCGTGGAAGACAAGGGCTGGCAGAATTATGTCACTGGCGGACAGAACGGAAATGCGGGACAGGTATCCGGTACGACAGGACAGAACAGAGCCGTTCAGGCAGTGAAGATTGAGCTGACCGGAACGCAGGCAAAAAATTATGATATTTATTATCGTGCCCATGTACAGGACTATGGCTGGCTTGGCTGGGCAAAAAACGGTGCCGCAGCGGGAACAACCGGCTATGAGAAACGGATGGAGGCTCTTCAGATTGCAGTAGTTCCAAAAGGATCCGCTGCGCCGGGATCTACTTCCAATGTCTACAAAGAGAAGGCGGTAACCGGAGGAGTCGGTTATGAGACTCACATGCAGACATACGGCTGGAGAGCGATGACGCTTAACGGTGCAACAGGCGGTGTCGTTGGCGAGTCCAAACGAATGGAAGCCTTCAAGGTAGATCTTCTGTACCCGCAGTACAGCGGAGATGTCGAATACAGATCCTATGTGCAGAACAAAGGCTGGCTTGGCTGGGTGAAAAACGGTACAATGAGCGGAACTTCTGGACAGGGACTCCGCATGGAGGCGGTTCAGATCCGTTTAACCGGCGAGATGGCAAAGAAATATGATATTTACTATCGCGTACATACACAGGACTTCGGCTGGCTTGGCTGGGCGAAAAACGGAGCAGGTGCAGGATCGTCCGGATACAGCAGACGGATTGAAGGAATTCAGATCAAGCTTGTGGCAAAAGGAGCAGCAGCTCCTGGAAGCACCTCCGGGGCATTCAAAGACAGAACTACGATTCAGAACGTAGTATACCAGGCTCATATGCAGGATTATGGCTGGTATACAACTGCATTTAACGGTTCAACCGGCGGTGTTACCGGCGTTGCAAAGCGGATGGAAGCTTTGAAAATCAGCCTTGAAAATACAGCATACACCGGTGGAATCCAGTACCGGGCACATGTCCAGAATATCGGCTGGCAGAGCTGGAAGAGCAATGGAGCTGTTTCCGGAACAGAAGGGAAGAAACTTCGGATGGAAGCGGTTCAGATTCAGCTGACCGGTGAAATGGCAAAGAAATATGACATCTATTACCGGGTGCATGTACAGGATTATGGCTGGCTTGGCTGGACGAAAAACGGAGCAAAGGCCGGCACGGAAGGACTAAACAGGCGGATGGAAGGAATTCAGATTCAGCTTGTAGAAAAAGGAAAAACAGGTCCGACAGGCGGCGGAACTGCATTCCGTACAAAATAAATGGATAAAGAAAAGGGCAGGATCACAAGAGAAGGATCCTGCCCTTTCTGCAGGAGTTCTTCACAGGACTTTCCGGCAGAGACGTTCCAGAAGCCCGATGACCGCATACAGGACCATCGCCATGATACAAAGAAGGATGATAGACATTAACAGCCAATCCATTTTAAATACCTGGCTGGAGTAGATGATCAGATATCCAAGCCCTTCTCTGGCTGCCAGAAATTCACCGATGATGACACCGACAAGGCAGAGACCAATGTTTACCTTCATGTTGCTGATAATGGCAGGTACGGCAGACGGCAGCACGACTTTGGTAAGGGCATGCAAGGATGTACCATGGAGGGTGTAGATCAGCTTGAGTTTATTTTTATCCGTCCCTGTAAAGCAGGTGTAAAGTGTCATAATGCTTCCAAAGACAGCCACAGACATTCCGGCCACAATAATTGTTGTCCGGTCTGCGCCAAGCCATACAATGAGAAGCGGTGCAAGAGCAGACTTTGGAAGACTGTTTAAAACGACCAGATAAGGCTCCAGAACCGCGGAAAGTTTTCTGGAAAACCAGAGCAGGACAGCAGCAAGGATGCTGATGCCGGTGACAAGAAGAAAACTGACGATCGTTTCATACAGCGTGACCGAAAGATGCGGGAAAATACTCTTATCCGCTGCCATAGATAAGAAACAGGTTAGAATTTTGGATGGGCTGCTGAAAATAAAAGAATCGATGATTCCCTCGCCTGCAGTCCATTCCCAGAGAACAAGAAAGAGGACCAGAACGGCGATGCGGAAAAACAGGACAAGGCGCCGTTCTTTTTTTCGGGCGGCAAGATAAGATGACTGGGAAGCAGAAAGATCAGTCTGTTTGGTTTTCATGTTGATTCAGCTCCTTCCAGATCAGATTAAAATAGGTTTTAAACTCCGGTGCGTTCCGCCGGTTCAGCGGGGTATCGTCTGCAGGTTTTGGAAAACCGAAATGTAAGCTGACTGTGGTTTTCAGAGAAGCAGGGCGGCTGGAAAGTACAAGGATGCGGTCTGCCAGACTGATGGCTTCGGAAAGATCATGGGTTACCAAAAGGGCGGTCTTTCCTTCGCGGCGGATGATCTGGCCGATGTCGTCACTGACATTGAGCCGCGTCTGGTAGTCGAGAGCGGAAAACGGCTCATCTAGCAGGAGAACTTCCGGATTTAATATCAGCGTGCGGACAAGTGCGGCTCTCTGCCGCATCCCGCCGGAAAGCTCGGAAGGGCGGGAAGACTGAAACTGTCCCAGACCATAAGCATCCAGAAGTTCATGGGCCCTTTTTTTTACTTCCGGATTCAGGGAATGCTGAATTTCGGGACCGAGGAGCACATTCCGGTAAATGCTGCGCCATTCAAGCAGCTCATCTCTCTGAAGCATATATCCGATTTTATCCTTTTGTTCCTCAATCGGCTTTCCGTGCAGGAGAATTTCCCCCTTTTCAGGCTGTAACAGACCGGAAATAAGAGAGAGAAGGGTGGACTTGCCGCATCCGGAGGGCCCGACAACAGCAAGAAATTCACCCTGGTTTACGGAAAAAGAGATATCGTAAAGAGCAGGAGTCTCCCCTTTTAATGTATGATAGGAATGGCTGATATGATTGATGCTCAGGATGGTATCCATATTGCTGACCTCCTTCTATTTATATCATAATGTATGTTGACAGAGAAAAAGATGTGAATTATAACTATCAGTAGAATAAAAGCCGAAAAGGAGAAACCATGCAGGAGCAGAAGAAAAACTATCAAAAAGAACTGGAAAAAATACTGGAAAAAATCGGGAAGGAAGAGCAGGTTCCGACCCTTTTGCTTCACAGCTGCTGCGGGCCGTGCAGCAGTTATGTGATGGAGTATCTTTCAGATTATTTCCGGATCGCGGTTTTTTACTTTAACCCGAATATCACAGAGGAAGCGGAATACCGGAAACGGGCAGAAGAGCAGAGACATCTGATTGAGCGGATGAATGAGAAACTGAAGTATCCGGTTTCTTTTCTTGAAGGAGACTATGATGCGCATGTTTTTTTTGACATGGCAAAGGGAATGGAACAGCTTCCGGAAGGAGGAGAGCGCTGTTTTCGCTGCTATGAGATGCGGCTTCGCCGGACGGCCGAAGAGGCAAAGAAAAGGAAGATGGATTTCTTTACGACGACTCTTTCCATCAGTCCGATGAAGAATGCGCAGAAACTCAACGAAATCGGACAGAAGCTGCAGGAAGAATACGGGGTTTCTTACCTGTTTTCTGATTTCAAAAAGAAGAATGGATATAAGCGCTCCGTGGAACTTTCCGGGGAATACGGACTCTACCGCCAGGATTACTGCGGGTGTGTCTTTTCAAAAAGAGACAGAAATAATTCTTTACAAACAGAATAAAATTTGGTAAATTATGTTTTAATAGTTTAACTCACTAAAATAAGAAAGAAACGGGGAACGCAGATGGCACAGTTATGGGGAGGACGCTTTACGAAAGAGACCGATCAGATGGTATATGATTTTAATGCCTCCATCGGATTTGACAAGCGTCTGTACAGACAGGATATAGAGGGAAGCATGGCACACGTCAAAATGCTGGCAAAGCAGCAGATCCTGACAGAACAGGAGCGGGATCAGATTCTGGAAGGCCTGGCCGGAATTTTAAAAGATGTGGAAGACGGCACGCTTCTGATTACGAAAGAATATGAGGATATTCACAGCTTTGTAGAGGCAAATCTGATTGACCGGATCGGGGATGCAGGGAAGAAGCTGCATACCGGCCGCAGCCGGAATGACCAGGTAGCCCTTGACATGAAGCTTTATGTAAGGGAAGAAGTTCAGAAGACAGACGCGCTGCTGAAAGATCTTCTGACGGTGATTCTGCATATCATGGAGGATAATCTTGATACCATTATGCCGGGATTTACCCATCTTCAGAAAGCACAGCCGATTACCCTTACGCATCATATGGGGGCATATTACGAGATGTTCCGGAGAGACAGAAGCCGTCTTTCGGATATTTATAAAAGAATGAATGTCTGCCCGCTTGGAAGCGGCGCACTTGCGGGAACGACCTACCCGCTTGACCGGGAATATACGGCAAGTATTCTTGGATTTTCCGGAGCTACACTGAACAGCATGGATTCTGTATCCGACCGGGACTATGTGATTGAATATCTGTCGGCACTTTCAACGATTATGATGCACCTGAGCCGGTTTTCGGAGGAAATCATTATCTGGAATTCCAATGAATATCAGTTTGTGGAGATCGACGATGCGTACAGCACCGGAAGCAGCATCATGCCGCAGAAGAAAAATCCGGACATTGCGGAGCTTGTAAGAGGAAAGACCGGACGGGTTTACGGGGCACTGATGTCGATGCTGACAACGATGAAAGGGATTCCACTGGCATACAACAAAGATATGCAGGAAGATAAGGAGATGGCCTTTGACGCGATGGATACGGTCAACAGCTGCCTTCCGCTTTTTACCGGCATGCTGGCAACAATGAAGTTCAGAAAGAATGTAATGGAGAGAAGCGCCCGGAGAGGATTTACCAATGCTACGGATGCTGCAGACTATCTGGTGAACCATGGCGTGCCGTTCCGGGATGCCCACGGAATTATCGGCCAGCTTGTGCTGACGTGCATTGAGAAGGAGTGTGCACTGGATGATCTGCCACTTTCCGAATACAAGGCGGTCAGTCCGGTATTTGAAGAAGATATTTACGACGCAATCAGCATGAAGACATGCGTTGAGAAACGTCTGACAAAGGGAGCGCCGGGAAAAGGTGCCATGCTGGAGGCAATTCAGGTTTATAAGCAGGAACTGGAAACAGAGTAGGAGGACCATACAATGGAAAAGAAATTACGTGTTGGAATATTAGGAGCAACAGGGATGGTAGGACAGAGATTTATCTCTCTTCTGGAAGGCCATCCGTGGTTTGAAGTTGTGACGGTGGCTGCATCTCCAAGATCAGCCGGTAAAACATATGAGGAAGCGGTAGGAGACCGCTGGAAAATGAAAAAACCGATGCCGGAAGGAGTCAAAAAGCTGATTGTACATAATGTAAATGAAGTGGAAGAAGTTGCTTCCACGGTAGACTTTGTATTCAGCGCGGTTGATATGAGCAAAGAGGAGATCCGCGCGATCGAGGATGCTTACGCAAAGACGGAGACACCGGTTGTTTCCAATAACAGTGCACACCGCTGGACGCCGGACGTACCGATGGTCATTCCGGAGGTAAATCCGGAGCATTTTGAAGTGATTGAGGCGCAGAAGAAACGTCTCGGAACGACACGCGGATTTGTAGCTGTAAAACCGAACTGCTCCATTCAGAGCTACGCCCCTGTTCTGACTGCATGGATGGAGTTTGAACCGACAGAAGTGGTGGCAACGACATATCAGGCTATTTCCGGTGCCGGAAAGACATTTAAGGACTGGCCGGAGATGGTGGAAAACATCATTCCGTACATCGGAGGCGAAGAGGAAAAGAGCGAGCAGGAACCGCTTCGGATCTGGGGAAAAGTGTGTGATGGAAAAATCGAAAAGGCATCCGCTCCGGTAATCACGACTCAGTGTATCCGTGTGCCGGTGCTGGACGGACATACGGCGGCAGTATTTGTCAACTTTAAGAAAAAGCCGACGAAAGAGCAGCTTATCGAGAAACTGGTAAATTACCGCGGACTTCCGCAGGAACTGGAGCTTCCAAGCGCACCGAAGCAGTTTATCCAGTATCTTGAGGAGGATAACCGCCCGCAGGTTGCTCTGGATGTGGACTATGAAAACGGCATGGGCATTTCGGTAGGACGTCTGAGAGAGGACAGCCTGTACGACTTTAAATTTATCGGACTTTCTCATAATACGGTAAGAGGGGCTGCAGGAGGCGCCATCCTCTGTGCGGAGACGCTGGCTGCACAGAAATATATTCAGGCAAAATAGCAGAAAGCCTTGGAATGGAATTTTTCATCAGGGACGGGAAATTTTACCCGTCCCTGATTGCACGTTTGTAGAGAACCATGTAAAATAGAAAGGACGACAGACTGACAAACTGATTTCAAAATATAGAATAAAGGAGCGAAAAATGGACGGGGAACTTCTGAAATATACGCAGAATCGGGAACTTTCATGGTTGAAATTTAATAAAAGAGTATTGGAGGAAGCGAAAGATCCGGATGTGCCTCTGATGGAGCGGATGAAATTTGTAGCGATTTTTACAAGTAATCTGGATGAGTTTTTCATGATCCGGGTGGGAAGTCTTTACGATATGGCTTCCATGAAAGTACAGACGACGGACAAAAGGTCAGGCATGACAGCACAGCAGCAGCTGGACCGGATTTATGAGGCGGTGGCTCCGCTTTACAAAGAGCGGGATAAAACTTATGCGGAGATCAAAAAGAAACTGAATCCCTATGGAATCTGCGGGCTTTCTTTTAAGGAGCTTCAGGACCCGGAAAAGAAATATGTAAAGAAGTATTTTAAGGATCAGATTCTTCCGGTTCTTTCCCCTCAGATTGTAGATGCGAACCATCCGTTTCCGCATCTTCTCAATAAGGAGATCTATGTCGTTGCAAGTCTGAAACAGGATAATAAAAAAATGATGGGAATTGTTCCGGTGCCGCAGTATATTTCAGAGATCCTTTTTCTGCCCGGACACGATATCCGGTATATCCGGATGGAAAAGATCCTGATGGAATATCTGGAGGTTATTTTTGATAAATATGAAGTATCCGACAAGAATTATATTTGCGTGACGAGGAATGCGGATATTTCACCGGATGACGAATCACTGGATATCAACGATGATTTCCGCGTCCTGATGAAAAAGACGTTGAGCAAGCGGAGAAGGATGGCGGTTGTCCGGCTTGAGACGGCAAATCCGCTTCCGGAGAGCATGGAAACCTATTTTTGTGAGAAGTTCCACATTACACCGAAACAGATTTTCCGGACGAAGATGCCGCTGAAGCTGTCCTATATTTTCTCCGTAGCGGAAAAGGTGCCGGAACACCTGAGGAGAACACTGGTATATGAGCCGTTTTCCCCACAGAAGGCAGCTATGGTGGAGGATGAGACTTCCATCATGAAGCAGATCAGAAGAAAGGACATTCTCCTTTCTTATCCGTACGAATCCATGGAGCCGTTTTTAAAGCTTCTGAAGGAGGCGGGGTCGGATCCGTCTGTCGTGACGATCAAAATTACTATCTACCGGCTTGCAAAGAAAGCAAGACTTGTGGAGTATCTGTGCGCTGCGGCGGAAAACGGAAAAGAGGTTACGGTTCTGATTGAGCTGAGAGCCCGGTTTGACGAGCAGAATAACATTGAGTGGTCCGAACGGCTGGAAGAGGCAGGATGCCGGGTGATTTACGGGTTTGAAAACTACAAGGTTCATTCCAAAATCTGCCTGATTACCTGTAAGACACGAAACGGGTATCAGTATATCACTCAGGTCGGAACCGGAAATTACAACGAAAAGACAGCGGCCATGTATACGGATGTGTGCCTGATGACAGCAGACCAGGAGATCGGGCAGGATGCGGCGGCCTTTTTCCAGAATATGTCCATGGGAAATTTAAGAGGCACCTACCGGCATCTGATTGTCTCGCCGAATACGTTGAAGAAAAAGGTTCTGGAATTGATTGAGGAAGAGACAAAGAAAGGTACAAACGGCCGGATTATCATGAAGATGAATTCAGTGACGGATGTGGAATTTATTGAAAAGATTTCCATGGCCAGCCGTGCCGGGGTGGAGGTCGACCTGCTTGTGCGTGGAATCTGCTGTATCCTTCCGGGGATAAAGGGGTACACGGACCATGTGCGTGTGACAAGTATTGTCGGCCGCTTTCTGGAGCATCCAAGAATTTTCATTTTTGGAAGGGGAAGTTCAGAAAAAATGTATATCGGTTCGGCCGATATGATGACAAGAAATACAGAAAAGCGTGTGGAAGTTGCATGTCCTGTTTACGATCCTGAAGTGAGGGAGAGGCTGAATCATATGATTCAGGTTATGCTTGAGGATAATGTAAAGGCGAGGGCTCTGGATTCATCCGGCAACTACCGGAAGAAAGAACAGACGGGACAGCCGGTTGATGCCCAGGAAGTGTTCATGCAGGAAGCAGTGCAGGAGGCGGCAAGGGTGAAAAAACAGACAAAAAGGCCGTTTCTTGATTTTCTGCTTCGTATCTTCCGCAGGTAAAAGAAGGAGATTGTAAATATGGGGAAATCTCTCTACATAGCAGAGAAGCCGAGTGTGGCGCAGGAGTTTGCAAAGGCGCTGAAACAGAATATGAAGCGGAGGGACGGATGGCTGGAATCCGATGAGAGCATTGTTACATGGTGCGTGGGGCATCTGGTGACAATGAGCTATCCTGAGGCCTATGATCCGAAATATAAAAAATGGAGTCTAAGCACCCTCCCGTTTCTTCCAAAGGAATTCAAGTATGAGGTGATTCCGAATGTGAAGAAACAGTTTGACATCGTAAGCGGACTTCTCAACCGAAAGGATGTAGATACGATCTATGTCTGTACAGACTCCGGGCGGGAAGGGGAGTATATTTACCGCCTGGTGGAGCAGATGGCAAAAGTAAAAGGGAAAACGAGAAAGCGTGTCTGGATTGATTCCCAGACAGAGGAAGAGATCCTGCGGGGAATTCGGGAGGCAAAAGATCTGTCAGCCTACGATAATCTTTCCGCTTCCGCTTACCTGCGGGCCAAGGAAGACTATCTGATGGGAATTAATTTTTCCAGAATTCTGACATTGAAATACGGGAACAGCATTGCCGGATTTTTACATAAAAACTTTGTGGTGCTCTCGGCGGGCCGGGTCATGACCTGTGTGCTTGGGATGGTGGTAAGAAGAGAACGGGAGATCCGGGAGTTCGTCAAAACCCCGTTTTACCGTGTGCTTGCGAATATGGACGCGGACGGGGCCGCATTCCAGGGAGAATGGAAAGCAGTCAAAGGGTCCCGTTATGAGATGTCTCCGAAGCTGTACCGGGAAAACGGGTTCAAAGACCGGGAAACAGCACAGGAGCTGATCGATGAGCTGATGGACAGCGACCGGATGGGCGCGCTTGTTTCCGTGGAAAAAAAGAAAGAAAAGAAAAATCCGCCGTTGTTATTCAACCTGGCGGAACTGCAGAATGAATGCTCGAAACGGTTCAAGATCAGTCCGGATGAAACCCTTCGGATTGTGCAGGAGCTGTATGAAAAGAAGCTGGTCACCTATCCTCGTACCGACGCGAGAGTCCTTTCCACAGCGGTGGCAAAAGAGATTCACAAAAATCTGAACGGGCTTGCGAAATATGAACCTACGGCAGAACTGCTTGGGTTTATCGCAAGGGAACGGACGCACAAAGGACTGGAAAAGACGAGATATGTAAATGACAGCCAGATCACGGATCACTATGCCATCATTCCGACCGGGCAGGGACTTCCGGCGCTGAAGTCCGTATCTGCAACCGGTGCGAAGGTATATGATCTGATTGTGAGGCGTTTCCTTTCGATTTTCTACCCGCCGGCAGTGTATCAGAAACTATCACTGGAGATGGTGCTGGAAGGCGAGCATTTCTTCTCTGGCTTTAAGATTCTGACGGAGGAAGGATTTTATAAAGTGACGGGCATTCCGGGTAATAAGAAAGGAAAGTCAGAGGAGGACGAGGAGACGGTTCCGGATGCGGAGCTGTTTGCCCGGATTCAGAAGCTGAAGAAGGGAGACCGGATCCCGGTGAAGGGATTTGAAATCAAAGAAGGCGAGACATCGCCGCCAAAGCGGTACAACTCCGGTTCCATGATTCTTGCCATGGAAAATGCCGGACAGCTCATTGAGGATGAAGAGCTCAGGGCCCAGATCAAAGGAAGCGGTATTGGAACGAGTGCGACGCGGGCGGAAATACTCAAGAAGCTGATTCATATCAAATACTTATCTCTTAATAAAAAGACCCAGGTGATCACTCCGACGCTGATGGGAGAGCTGATTTACGATGCGGTGGAGCATTCGATCCGCTCCCTTTTGAATCCGGAGCTGACGGCCAGCTGGGAAAAGGGACTGACCCTGGTGGCTGAAGGGCAGATCACCTCAGAAGAATATATGCAGAAACTGGAACATTTTATCGCGGTCAGGACGAACGGCGTAGTCGGACTGAACAATCAGTACCAGCTGAAAGCCTGCTACGATAAGGTGTCCCCTTATTATAAATCAATGAAAAAGTCATAGAAGGAGGAACACTATGAAAGAATTAACAGTACAGGAGCTTTATGATCTCAACGAGACGATCGCAGGAGAACTTTTTGAGGGAGTGACCTATCCGTGGGAAATCCTTCCGAAAATCGGGGAATTTATTGTAAAACTTGGAAACACACTGCCGGAGGACGAGTATGAAAAGAAAGGCGAGAACATCTGGATTGCAAAGTCTGCAAAGGTGGCTCCAAGTGCATACATTAACGGTCCGGCAATCATCGGCAAAGACGCTGAGATCCGGCACTGTGCATTTATCCGTGGAAACGCGCTGGTAGGAGAAGGTGCAGTAGTCGGGAATTCTACAGAACTGAAAAATGTTGTGTTATTCAACAAGGTTCAGGTGCCTCATTACAATTATGTCGGCGACTCTGTCCTTGGATTCAAGTCCCATATGGGTGCCGGCTCCATCACATCCAATGTGAAATCTGACAAGACACTTGCAACAGTCAGTACACCGGAGGGTAAAATCGAGACCGGACTGAAAAAGTTCGGTGCCATGCTCGGAGACAATGTGGAGGTAGGATGCGGCAGTGTCCTGAATCCGGGGACGGTTGTAGGAAGAAATACAAATATTTACCCGCTTTCCATGGTGCGGGGTTATGTGCCGGCCGGAAGTATTTACAAAAAACAGGGCGAAGTTGTAGAAAAACAGTAGTAACCTGTGAAATTTTACTGTGAGAATCCGGAGAAATATTGTATAATAAAAGAGAAATTCGTTGACGGGACAAAGAAGGAATGACGGATCGGGAAAGGAGACGAAACACAATGGGAAAGCAGTATGTAGATTTTGAAATTGGAAAGCAGAAACATATCGCACTGGTGGCGCATGATGGAAAGAAAAAAGAAATGGTGGACTGGTGCGATAAGAATAAAGATATTCTGAAAAATCACTTTCTTTGCGGTACCGGGACGACAGCCAGACTGATTGCGGAAAAAACGGGGCTTCCGGTGCGCGCGTACAACAGCGGTCCCCTCGGAGGGGATCAGCAGATTGGAGCAAAGATCGTAGAAGGTGGCATTGACTTTATGATCTTTTTATGGGATCCGCTGGAAGCACAGCCGCATGATCCGGATGTCAAGGCGCTTCTTCGAATTGCGGTCGTATATGATATTCCGGTAGCCAATAATCTTGCTACTGCGGATTTCATGCTTACATCCCGGTATATGAATCAAACATACTCCAGAAAAGTTCTGAATTTCTCCGCGGAAGTAGAGGAGAGAGTCAGACAGATGAAATAGGAATATGATCTGTTTTTATGAAAGGCCTGCCGCAGCCGGACTGTGGCGGGCATTCTGTCTTGTTTCCGGTCCGGGCATTTCTGCCAAAACTCAAAAATCAGCTTGACAACAAAATAAGAATCGGTTACTATTAAAATCACAGGCGAACATTTGTTCGGATTCAAAAAAGGAGATCAGAGTATGACAAATAATGAAGATAAAAAGAAGGCCCTTGAGGCCGCGATAGCCAAACTGGAAAAGGATTTTGGAAAAGGAACGGTGATGCGTCTCGGAGATCCGAAGGCACAGGTGGCAGTTGAGACCGTTCCGACAGGAGCGCTGAGTCTGGATATCGCCCTTGGACTCGGCGGCGTTCCAAAGGGGCGTATTGTAGAGATTTACGGACCGGAGTCAAGCGGTAAGACGACAGTTGCCCTTCACATGATTGCAGAGGTGCAGAAAAGAGGGGGAATTGCAGGATTTATCGATGCGGAGCATGCGTTGGATCCGGTTTATGCGGGGAATATCGGCGTGGATATCAATGAGCTTTACATTTCCCAGCCGGACAGCGGAGACCAGGCGCTTGAGATTACGGAGACGATGGTCAGATCCGGAGCAATGGATATTGTTGTCATTGACTCGGTAGCGGCTCTTGTTCCAAAGCAGGAGATCGAGGGAGATATGGGAGACAGCCATGTCGGACTTCAGGCACGACTGATGTCCCAGGCGCTCAGAAAACTTACTCCTGTCATCAGCAAGTCAAACTGCGTTGTGATTTTCATCAATCAGCTCCGTGAGAAGGTCGGTGTCATGTTCGGCAACCCGGAGACGACTACAGGAGGACGTGCTCTGAAATTCTATTCCTCGATCCGTCTCGACATCAGACGGACAGAGACCCTCAAGCAGGGAGGAGAGATGGTCGGAAACCATGTCAGAGTCAAAGTTGTAAAGAATAAGATTGCGCCTCCGTTTAAAGAGGCGGAGTTCGATATCATGTTCGGAAAAGGCATTTCCAGAGAGGGAGATGTGCTGGATCTGGCAGCAGGCCTGGATATCGTCAATAAGAGCGGAGCATGGTATGCATATGAGGGAAACAAGATCGGTCAGGGCCGTGAGAATGCGAAGGGCTATTTAAGAGAGCATCCGGAAGTGATGGATGAGATTGAAGCGAAAGTACGCGCTCATTATGGACTGGACGGCAGTGCAGGACAGGGGCAGGAAACTGCGGATAACGGCAGCAAAGAGGCCGAAAGCGAAGAATAAGCGATGAGACAGGTTGGGATTGAGCCGGTTACAAAGACAAAATTTCGGATTTATCTGGACGGACAGTTCGCTTTTGTATTATACAAAAGCGAACTGTCCTCCTGCCATCTGAAAGACGGGGAAGCTGTGACAGAGGATCAGATAGAAACGATATTATCGGAGATTGTACTGAAGAGGGCAAAGCGCAAGGCAATGTCTCTTCTTCAAAGTATGGACAGGACCGAGAGCGAACTGCGGGACCGTCTTCTGCGCCAGGATTTTCCAGAGGAAACAGTGGATCAGGTTGTCCGCTATGTAAAGTCATTCGGCTATGTGGATGACAGAAGATATGCGGAGAGTTTTATTCTTTCCAGAAAAGGACGCAAAAGCAGACGGGAAATCTATGCAGAGCTTTCCGGAAAGAAAATAGATGGAGAGATTGTAGACGAAATGATGGAGAGGTGCTATGAGGAGAGCGATTCCGGCGAGGCGCTCCGCCACCTTCTGAGAAAAAAACATTATGACCCTTCCCGCGCCTCTGTGGAGGAAAAACAGAAACTGTATGCTTATCTTGCAAGAAAAGGATTTTCCTACGGAGAGATTAAAAAAGCGCTGAATCTGGAATTTCCGGAAGATTAGCCGGGAATGCCGGAAAAGCCGAAAGATTTTCCGGTGCGGAATTCCGCGATTTCAACGAAAGGAAAGAGTCTGTGCTTGACATATTTGTTAAAACAGTATAAAATTTAAGTGTTGTAATTGTACAATGAAAATTAAATAAGGAGGTGCTCCTGTGCAAATTTTCTATATTATCGTTGCAGTAGTGATTACGCTTGTCGTAACAGCAGCAGTTACTTACAATGTGACGGTTTCGAACTTGAAAAAAAATGCGGAATCCAAAATTGGAAATGCAGAGAGTAAAGCCAGAGAAATCATAGATGATGCACTGAAAAAAGCTGAGACGACGAAAAAGGAAGCCCTTCTGGAAGTGAAAGAGGAATCGATCAAGACCAAAAACGAACTGGAAAAAGAGACAAAGGAACGCAGGGCAGAGCTTCAGCGTTATGAAAAACGCGTCCTTGCAAAGGAAGAAGCGGTAGACAAGCGTTCTGACGCGGTCGAACATCGGGAAATGAATCTTGCAGCGAAGGAAGAGCAGATCAAAGAGCGTGAAGCGAAAGCGGACGAGTTAAACAGACAAAGAGTACAGGAACTGGAAAGAATCTCAGGACTAACCTCCGAACAGGCAAAAGAATATCTGTTAAAAACTGTTGAAGACGATGTGAAGCATGATTCAGCCAGAATGATCAAAGAGCTGGAAAATCAGGCCAAGGAAGAAGCAGGAAAGAAAGCGAAAGAGTACGTAGTCAATGCGATTCAGCGGTGCGCTGCGGATCACGTGGCAGAGACGACGATTTCGGTAGTCCAGCTTCCGAGTGATGAAATGAAGGGACGTATCATTGGACGAGAGGGAAGAAATATTCGTACACTTGAGACACTGACTGGTGTCGAACTGATTATCGATGATACACCGGAAGCAGTCGTACTTTCCGGCTTCGATCCGATCCGGCGTGAAGTCGCAAGGATTGCACTGGAAAAGCTGATTGTAGACGGACGGATTCATCCGGCCAGAATTGAAGAGATGGTTGAAAAGGCACAGAAAGAAGTGGAGTCCATGATCCGGGAAGAAGGAGAAGCTGCTGCGCTGGAAGTCGGCGTACACGGTATCCATCCGGAACTGATCCGTCTGCTTGGACGTATGAAATTCCGTACAAGCTATGGACAGAATGCGCTGAAACACTCTATCGAAGTGGCACAGCTTGCAGGACTTCTTGCAGGAGAAATCGGACTGGATGTCCGTGTGGCAAAGAGAGCCGGACTTCTGCATGACATTGGAAAGTCTATCGATCACGATGTGGAAGGATCACATATTCAGATCGGTGTGGATCTGTGCAGAAAATATAAAGAATCAGCAGTTGTTATCAATGCGGTAGAGGCACATCACGGAGATGTGGAACCGCAGTCACTGGTTGCATGTGTTGTACAGGCGGCTGACACGATTTCAGCAGCCCGTCCGGGTGCAAGACGTGAAACATTGGAAACATATACAAACAGGTTAAAACAGTTGGAAGATATCGCAAACCAGTTTAAAGGTGTCGATAAATCTTTTGCTATTCAGGCGGGAAGAGAGATTCGCGTTATGGTAGTTCCAGAACAAATATCAGACGATGATATGGTATTACTGGCGAGAGAGATTTCAAAACAGATTGAGTTCGAACTGGAATATCCGGGCCAGATTAAGGTAAATGTAATCCGGGAGTCAAGAGTCACGGATTATGCAAAATAGATATTAGAGTCGATAATGTAAACGTAAGAATCCCTGATTTACTGAAAAGTAGGTCAGGGATTCTTTTATCATGAGGAGGCGGTAATGATGAGTGAGAATATCAGACGTGTGGGAAGAGAACTGAAATATAAAGGAGCAATTCTGGATGTATATACCGATCATATGGAATTTGCAAATGGAAATACGGCAGAGTGGGATTTCATCAAGCACAAAGGGGCTGC
This sequence comes from Drancourtella massiliensis, assembly GCF_016900655.1. GTDB lineage: Bacteria > Bacillota > Clostridia > Lachnospirales > Lachnospiraceae > Sellimonas > Sellimonas catena. The sequence continues at coordinate 94,100 of NZ_JACJKH010000007.1, read as the reverse complement.
CGCAGTTGTTCCGGTTACAGAGGACGGGAAACTGGTCATGGTGCGGCAGTACCGGAATGCACTGGACCGCTATACGCTGGAAATTCCGGCGGGGGCACTGGACTATGCGGAAGAGCCGGGAATTGTCTGCGCGGGAAGAGAACTGGAGGAAGAGACCGGATATCGGTGCGACAGCCTGGAGTGGCTGATCAATATCCGCACAACGGTCGCATTCTGCAACGAGAAGATCGAAGTATTTGTCGCCCGGAATCTGATTCCGTCCCACCAGCACCTTGATGAAGACGAATATATTGAACTGGAAACATATACAGTGGAAGAACTGAAAGAAAAGATTTTTAGAGGCGAGATCGAGGACTCCAAGACAATTGCGTCGATTCTGGCCTACGATGCCAAATACTGCCGTTAAAATTCTTCGTGCAAAATCTGACTTCTGACAGGAATCGGATTCGAACGAATTTGTGAATACAGAAAGGGACAGCCGAATATGTATTAGTATCTGTTTGATGAGGAGGCTTGTCTTGTGAGAATAGAAAGAGCAAAGCAGTATTTTGCAGCAGCATTTATGGCAGGGTTTATCGGAGGAATCTTATTTGCCAATCTGACAGTGAAAGATTACGTGACCACATCAGGTATCTTCAACCCGTATTTTCTAAAACAGTATGCGCAATCGGAAATTGAAGCAGGAGAATATATCTTGTACTTGTGTGGTATCCGCCTTATCCCGCTGCTTCTGATCGTGTTTTTGGGACAGACCAGGGTCAGAAGGATTGCCACCGTTGCAGTATTTGTCTGGGCCGGTTTTTCGACCGGAACAATTGTGTGTGCGGGGATTCTGAATATGGGAATTCAGGGTATTGTGTTCTGGATGATTGCGATGGTGCCGCAGTTCCTTTTTTACGCACTGGCCTATCTGATTGTTCTGTGGCATTTTTTCATTTTTCCGCAGGCCAGATGGAATATGGGAAAGACCTTCGCGGTACTTGTTTTTATGACGGCAGGACTGATTACGGAAGCGTATGTCAATCCGATTTTGATGCAGATGTTTCTGGATACATTGTAAAAAGACAGAAGAAAAATAAAGAAGACAGCTTAAGTTCCCGGGAAAAGGAATTTAAGCTGTCTTTTTGATGTACAAAATTATTTTACCTGCCGGTTCATGTGCACTGTACGGTACGGAAGAGTACCCGGACAGATGCCAGGAATACGAAAATCTGGCTTGAGAGGAGACCGGTCAGATATCCGCTGATTCCGGTCTGTGGGATCAGAAAGAAGACACCGGCAATCCGGATGCACAGGCCGGTAAAATTAATCAGAAAGGCCAGACCGGTATGTCCCAGCCCGTTCAGCATACTGATGTAGGTCGAAGTTGTATAGAGAAACGGGCAGATAAAAGCCAGCACCCGTATGTAGGAGGCGGCCTCCGGACTTTGAAAGACAAAGGAGCCGAGAAAGTCCGCGGTCAGAAGAAAGCCGCAGGTACAGAAAAAGCCAAGCAGAAGGCAGGAGATACTTACCTTCCGGATCAGCTGCCTCAGAGTCCGGCTCTGGCTTGCTGCCTGAATCTCGGCCACAGTGGGGAGCATCATCATGGAGATGGAATTGGTGATGGCAGACGGAAATAAAATACAGGGCATGGCGATCCCGTTCAGGATTCCGTAATGGCTCAGGGCGGCGGAGCGGGAGAAGCCGTAAAGCATGAGGCACTTTGGAATGGAAATGACCTCGATGCTCTGCAGAATATTCAAAGAAATCCGGTTGGCCGTGATAGGTACGGCATGTTTTAAAATATCGCCAAGACACCCGGCATAGCAGGAAAAGCTGCATTTCTGTGTTGCCTTTTTTGTATAAAGAATCCGCCGGACGGCAAAAATGCTGTAGAAGGCACCTGCAATTTCTCCAATGACCAGTCCGCAGACGGCAAGGATGATTCCGGCCTGCCCGGATTCCTGTATGGCGGCGGTATAGAGGAGGTAGACGCCGAGGACACGGGTGCATTGTTCAGCGAGCTGTGAAATGCCGGGAATCCGTGTCTGCTTGAGCCCGAGGGAGTATCCGCAGATGCAGGAATGGACACTGGCAAAAGGGAGCGCGTAGGACATGACTTTTAAAAGCGGTTCACAGCGTACATCGCCTAAAGCCGAAACTGCAATATCATGCGCGAAAATCTGGATGAGCGCAGTACAGATCAAAGACATGCCGGCAGACAGAAGAAGAGCCATCTGGAAGGATACCTTTGCAAGTTCCGGTCTGCCAAGAGAAGTGTACCGGGCGGTCAGACGGGAGAGGGAGGTTTCGATTCCGGCGGCCGATAAAGAGATACAAAGTGCAAAGACAGGAAAAATCAGATGATAGATACCGATTCCTTCTGTGCCAAACGCACGGCTTAAAAAAATACGGAAGAAAAATCCGATCACACGCGTGACCAGACCGACAAAAGTCAGCACAAAGGCTCCTTTTAAAAAGATTTTTTTTCGGGTGGAAAGATGCATAAGATACCTGACTTTGTTTTTACTAGTATGATATTCCGGAATATGGGTTGACAGAACCAGATCCGGATGCTATCCTACAAAAGGAAACCCTAGTAAAAAAGTAGGATTAAAAGAGGTGACAGTGTGAAATTATCAACTAAGGGAAGATATGGGCTGCGGGCGATGATCGATCTTGCAGAATTTTCAGAGGCGGAGCCTGTCTCGATCGCCAGTATTTCACAGCGTCAGGGAATTTCAGAACGATATCTGGAACAGTTGATGGCAAAGCTGAAAAAAGCGGGGCTTGTGGAGAGCATCCGGGGCGCCGGAGGAGGATATATCATCCATGGAGATGCCGGAAAGATCTCGGTTGGAGACATTCTGCGGGCGCTGGAGGGAAGCCTTGAGGCAGTGACCTGCGCCGCTTTTCATGCGGACGAGTCCTGCCAGGCTCAGGATATCTGTGCCACAAAATATGTCTGGCAGAAGATCAACGAAAGCATCCGCACGACAGTAGACGGCATTTATCTGGATCAGCTTGTAGAAGAAAGCAGAAAAAATAAAGCCCGTTGCCGGAAGGAGATTCAGCCGGAGGCACTGTGCGGAAGTTCCAGAAAAGAGAAGAGAAAGGAAGAAGACAATGAGTAAATTGATCTATTTAGATAATGCGGCGACGACAAAGACGGCGCCGGAAGTTGTGGAAGCAATGCTCCCGTATTTTTCAGAATATTACGGAAACCCGTCCAGCGTATACAGTTTTGCGGCAAAGAGTAAAGAGGCAGTGACAAAGCAGAGAGAGATCATTGCGGATGCCATTGGAGCCAAGGCAAATGAGATCTACTTTACAGCCGGCGGAACAGAGAGCGACAACTGGGCAATCAAGGCTGCGGCAGAGGCATATGAGTCAAAAGGAAAGCATATTATCACATCCAAAATTGAGCATCATGCAGTGCTTCATACATGTGAATATCTGGAAAAGCATGGATTTGAAGTGACATACCTGAACGTGGATGAAAACGGAGTGGTAGATCTGGAAGAGCTGAAAAAAGCCATCCGTCCGGATACGATTCTGATCTCCATCATGTTTGCGAACAATGAGATCGGAACGATCGAACCGGTCAGAGAGATCGGAGCGATTGCAAAGGAACACGGAATTTTATTCCATACCGATGCAGTGCAGGCGTTTGGACAGATTCCGATACAGGTAGACGACCTGAATATCGACATGTTAAGCGCAAGCGGACACAAGCTCAATGGACCGAAAGGGATCGGATTTTTATATATCCGTAAAGGACTCCGTCTGAAAAACTTCATCCATGGCGGAGCACAGGAGAGAAAACGCCGTGCCGGAACCGAAAATGTTCCCGGGATTGTCGGACTTGGAACTGCAGTGGAGCGGGCTGTCCGTACGATGGAAGAGAGAACATCCAAAGAGAAAGAAGTCCGGGATTATCTGATTGACCGTGTACTCAAAGAAATTCCGTATACGAAGTTAAACGGACATCCGGCAGACCGGCTTCCAAACAATGCAAACTTCAGCTTCCGCTTTATCGAAGGCGAGTCCATGCTGTTAAGCCTTGATATGGCAGGTATCTGCGGCTCCAGCGGTTCTGCGTGCACATCCGGCTCTCTGGACCCGTCCCATGTGCTGCTCGCCATCGGACTTCCGCACGAGATTGCGCACGGTTCACTGAGACTGACATTAAACGAGGAAATTACAAAAGAAGACATAGACTACGTGGTGGAGAATCTGAAACAGATCATTGAAAATCTCAGAAACATGTCTCCGCTTTACGAAGATTTTATAAAGAAACAGGCAAAATAAAAAAGAACGGATTGAACTTAGGAGGAAACATATGTATTCAGAAAAAGTAATGGATCATTTTCAGCATCCAAGAAACATGGGAGAAATTGAAGGGGCAAGCGGCGTCGGAACAGTCGGAAACGCAAAATGCGGGGATATCATGAGAATCTATCTGGACATCGATGAAAACCAGATCATCCGGGACGTGAAATTTAAGACTTTTGGATGCGGCGCGGCTGTCGCGACAAGCAGCATGGCAACGGAACTTGTAAAAGGGAAAAACATTCAGGAAGCAATGCAGGTGACAAACAAAGCCGTGATGGAGGCTCTGAACGGACTGCCGCCGGTTAAAGTGCACTGCTCCCTTCTGGCGGAGGAAGCGATCCACGCAGCACTGTGGGATTACGCACAGAAAAACGGTATTGAGATCGAAGGTCTCGAAAAGCCAAAGTCCGATATTCATGAAGGTGAAGAAGAGGAAGAAGAGGAATATTAAAACAGATTTGAGGAAGAAAGCATGAAAAAAGAAAAAATCGTCATCGGCATGTCCGGGGGAGTCGATTCTTCCGCAGCGGCATATCTGCTGAAAGAGGAAGGATACGATGTAACCGGCGTGACAATGATCACGTGCGATGAAGCGCAGTGCGGACAGGATCCGTCCAAAGATGCCAAAAAGGTAGCAGACGAGATCGGGATTCCGCATTACACGGTGGACTTCAGGAATCAGTTCAAGTCCAATGTCATGGACTATTTCTGTAGAGAATATCTGGAAGGCCGGACGCCGAATCCGTGTGTTGTCTGCAACCGGTTTGTGAAGTGGGAGGCCCTTCTCGGATGGGCGAAAGAAATCGGGGCAGACCTGATTGCCACCGGGCATTATGCGAATATTGTGAAGCTTCCAAACGGACGTTACGCAGTGGCAAATGCGGACGTTTCCAGAAAAGACCAGACGTATGCGCTTTACAACCTGACACAGGAGCAGCTGGCACACACCCGGATGCCGGTCGGAAAGTATGAAAAGGATACGATCCGTGAAATTGCGGCAAAAGCAGGAATTTCCGTGGCACAGAAAGCGGACAGCCAGGATATCTGCTTCATTCCGGATGGAGACTATGCATCCTTTATCAAAAGCCATACCGGGCAGGAACCAAAAGAGGGAAATTTTGTCGATGTAAACGGCAACATTCTCGGGAAGCACAAAGGAATTATCCATTACACGGTAGGACAGAGAAAAGGACTTGGAGTGGCCCTTGGTTATCCGGTTTTTGTCCTTGCGATCCGTCCGGAGACAAACGAAGTGGTACTTGGAAATGATGAAGAGTCACTGAAACGGGAAGTGAAGGCACGCCTGCTCAATCCAATGGGAGCGGCAGACTTTAAGGAACTGGAAGGAAAGAGGATCTTCGCCAAAATCCGTTACAACCACCGGGGTGGCTGGTGTACGCTCCAGAAGACAGGGGATGACGAAATTACCTGTACATTTGAAGAACCTCAGCGGGCGGTGACACCGGGACAGGCACTGGTTCTCTACAGTGACGGCTATATTCTTGGCGGAGGACGTATCATCTGATACGGGAAGGAGAAAGTATGATCACAGCAGATTATCACATGCACACGAATTTTTCATCGGATTCGGACGCATCTCCGGAATCGATGGCGCTTGGCGCAGTCAGAAAAGGATTAAAACAGATCTGTATTACAGACCATCAGGACTGGGATTATCCGGAAGACGACCAGCAGTTCCGGATTGACATGGACCGCTATATACCGGCAATCCAGGAGTTAAAAGAGAAATTCAAAGATCAGATTTCCGTCGGACTTGGGGTGGAAATCGGATTTCAGCAGCATCTGGGAGAATACTATCGGAATTTTACAGCCTCCTATCCCTTTGACTTTGTGATCGGAAGCACACATGTTGTGGAGGGGAGAGATCCGTATAACCGGGTACTGTTCGCAACCCGTTCAGACGCGGAAGTATATGAAAAATCATTTGTAGAGACATGGGAAAACATCCGGATCATACAGGATTTCGATGTGCTCGGCCATATGGACTATATCGTGCGGTACGGCAGAAACCAGGCAAGAGATTACAACTGGAAAAACTATTCAGACCTGATTGATGAAATCCTGCGATGGCTGATTGAACACGGAAAGGGAATCGAGATGAACATGGCAGGCTTTAAGTACAAACTTGGATTCTGTCATCCGTACCCGGAGATTATCAGGCGTTACAGAGAGCTTGGCGGAGAGATCATCACAGTGGGATCTGATGCCCATCAGCCGGATCACATCGCATACCAGTACGAGGATGCCGGAAGGATTCTGGAGGAATGCGGATTCCGGTATTATACAATATTTATAGACAGAAAGCCGAAATTTTTGAAAATCATTTAAAATGTCTATTGAATATAAACAAAATTCTTGCAGGGCAGGAATCGATATAAGAGAAATGGCAAAAACTTGGATAAAAATATGTAAAGATACTTGAATTCCTGTCTTTTTTTTAGTACAATCAGTATGGTTGATGAATCTTTAACAAGGAAGAATCACCATCTGCATCATGCAGAACAGAAACTAAATTAAACTTTAGGAGGAATTAATCATGGCAGTAAAAGTAGCGATTAATGGTTTTGGACGTATCGGACGTCTTGCATTCAGACAAATGTTCGGAGCAGAAGGATATGAGATTGTTGCAATCAACGACCTCACATCTCCGAAAATGCTTGCTCACTTATTAAAATATGACTCAACACAGGGAAAATACGCATTAGCAGATAAGGTTACAGCAGGCGAAGATTCCATCACAGTTGACGGACAGGAAATCAAAATCTATGCAAAAGCTAACGCTGAAGAACTTCCATGGGGAGAGATCGGAGTAGATGTAGTTCTTGAATGTACAGGTTTCTATACATCCAAAGAAAAAGCTTCCGCTCACATCAAGGCAGGTGCTAAGAAAGTTGTTATTTCCGCACCGGCAGGAAATGATCTTCCTACCATCGTTTACAATGTAAACCACGACAAACTTACAAAGGATGACAACATCATCTCCGCAGCATCCTGTACAACAAACTGCTTGGCTCCTATGGCTAAAGCACTGAACGATCTTGCACCGATCAAATCCGGTATCATGTGCACAATCCACGCTTACACAGGCGACCAGATGACACTTGACGGACCGCAGAGAAAAGGTGACTTAAGAAGATCCCGTGCAGCAGCATGCAACATCGTACCAAACTCTACAGGAGCAGCAAAAGCCATTGGATTAGTTATTCCTGAATTGAACGGTAAATTAATCGGATCCGCTCAGCGTGTACCAACACCTACAGGATCTACAACAATCTTAACAGCTGTTGTTGAAGGAAATGTTACAAAAGAACAGATCAACGAAGCTATGAAAGCAGCATCCAACGAATCTTACGGATACAACGAAGACGAAATCGTATCCAGCGATATCGTAGGAATGACATATGGTTCCTTATTCGATGCTACTCAGACAATGGTATTACCATTAGACAACGGAACAACAGAAGTTCAGGTTGTTTCCTGGTATGACAACGAAAATTCTTACACAAGCCAGATGGTAAGAACAATCAAACATTTCGGAACATTATTATAATTTCTGATATTCCGAATCATAAGCGGGGCAGGCTATCCTGCCGGAATAAGACTCAACGCAGGGTCCGGTCTTTTATGGGACCGGACCCTTTTTGTCAGAATAATAAGGAGGCAAAAAACAATGCTTAACAAAAAATCCGTAGATGATATCAATGTAAAAGGGAAAAGAGTCCTTGTAAGATGCGATTTCAACGTACCGTTGATCGACGGCAAAATTACAGATGAAAACCGTCTTGTTGCAGCACTTCCGACCATTAAAAAGCTCATCGCCGACGGCGGAAAAGTGATTCTCTGCTCCCACCTTGGAAAACCGAAAGGAGAACCGAAACCGGAATTATCTCTGGCACCGGTTGCTGTAAGACTTTCTGAATTACTTGGACAGGAAGTGAAATTTGCAGCAGATCCGGAAGTAGTAGGACCAAACGCAAAGGCTGCAGTAGAAGCAATGAATGACGGAGATGTAATTCTTCTTGAAAATACACGTTACCGCGCAGAAGAGACAAAGAATGAAGATAAATTCAGCCAGGAGCTTGCTTCTCTCTGCGACGTATTCGTAAACGATGCGTTCGGTACTGCTCACAGAGCGCACTGCTCCAATGTAGGTGTGACAAAATATGTAGATACAGCTGTTGTAGGATATCTGATGCAGAAAGAAATCGATTTCCTCGGAAACGCAGTGGAAAATCCGGAGAGACCGTTTGTTGCCATCCTTGGCGGAGCGAAAGTATCCAGCAAGATTTCCGTAATCGAGAGACTTCTTGACAAAGTTGATACTCTGATCATCGGAGGCGGAATGGCTTATACATTTGCAAAATCCCAGGGTGGAAAGATCGGAATTTCCCTCTGCGAGGATGATTATCTGGAGTATGCGGCAAACATGATCAAAAAAGCAGAAGAAAAAGGTGTCAAGCTTCTTCTTCCGATTGATAATATTATTGGTGATCAGTTCTCAAATGATGCAAACACCCAGATTGTAAAAACTGGAGAAATTCCGGACGGATGGGAAGGAATGGACATCGGACCTGAGACTGAGAAAATTTTTGCCGAGGCTGTAAAAGATGCGAAGACAGTTGTATGGAACGGACCGATGGGATGTTTTGAAATGCCGAAATTTGCTCATGGAACAAAGGCAGTGGCAGAAGCACTTGCAAATACAGAAGCTGTAACAATCATCGGAGGAGGAGACTCCGCAGCAGCTGTCAACCAGCTTGGATACGGAGATAAGATGACACATATCTCTACAGGCGGCGGTGCATCTCTGGAATTCCTTGAAGGAAAAGAATTACCGGGCGTAGCAGCAGCGAACGATAAGTAGAACACAGAAAAGAGGGTAAACAAAATGGCAAGAAAGAAAATTATCGCCGGAAACTGGAAAATGAACATGACTCCGTCCCAGGCAGTTGCTCTGGTAAACGAGTTAAAGCCTCTCGTAGCAACAGAGGAAGCAGATGTTGTATTCTGTGTACCGGCAATTGATATTATTCCGGCTATGGAAGCAGCAAAAGGCAGCAATATCGTAATTGGTGCCGAGAACATGTACTTTGAAGAAAAGGGTGCATATACAGGAGAAATCGCTCCGGAAATGCTGACAGATGCGGGAGTGAAATATGTCATCATCGGACATTCCGAAAGAAGAGAGTATTTTGGAGAGTCAGACGAAGATGTTAATAAGAAAGTACTGAAAGCATTTGAACACGGCATCACACCGATCATCTGCTGCGGAGAAACTCTTGCACAGAGAGAACAGGGCGTGACAATGGATTTCGTTCGTATGCAGATCAAGATTGCTTTCCAGAACGTGACAGCAGATCAGGCAAAGACAGCAGTGATCGCTTATGAACCGATCTGGGCAATCGGAACAGGAAAAACAGCAACAACAGAGCAGGCACAGGAAGTATGCGCAGGCATCCGTGCATGCATTGCAGAAATCTATGATGAAGCAACTGCGGAAGCAATCCGGATCCAGTACGGCGGCTCTGTAAATCCGGCAACAGCTCCGGAATTATTCGCACAGCCGGATATCGACGGAGGACTTGTTGGAGGAGCTTCTCTCAAAGCTGATTTTGGTAAAATCGTAAACTGGAAATAAGGAAGAGAAACCCTGCGGATTCAAATGTCCGCAGGGTTTTGCTGTTACCCGGCACTTTCCCTGAAAATATTGCAAAATGCAGCTGAAAATAGTACAATAGAAAAAGTCAGAAGAAGATCTGAGAAGCGTGAAACATAAATGCGGGAAGGGAAGTAGAATGGTTACGATTAAAGATATCGCACAGGCAGCGAATGTCAGCGCCATGACAGTGTCCAATGTTATACACGGAAGAACCAAAAAGGTCTCCAAAGAGACGAAAGAGCGGATCGAACGGATTATGGAAGAGATGCAGTACGTCCCGAATATGGGAGCGCGCATGCTTGTCCAGAATCAATCCAGAATTATCGGAGTGATTTCCAACGTTCCGGCAGGTTCCGAACGTGAGACACTGTATCATCCTCTTGCCGCTGAAATGATTGTAGAGATTGAAAAGGAAGTGCGGTCGCGTGGATACTATATGATGCTGTACGCCGCATCTACCGAGAGAGAAATCCGGGATCTGATACATACGTGGAATGTAGACGGTCTGCTGACGATCGGTATTCCGACAGAAATCTGCAGAGAACTTGGAAAGGACATGAAAATGCCGGCAGTTTTTACCGACTGCTATTTCCGGGAGGATGAAATCTTCAGAAATGTTGGAACCGAGGATGAAGAGGGAGCTTATCAGGCAGCCTCTTATCTGATCGGGAAGGGGCACCGGAGAATTGCCTATGTTGCAGACGGGCCATACGATCCGGACGGAACACCGGGCGATGTGTCTGAAAGACGTCTGGCCGGGTATAAGCGGGCTCTCAAGGAGGCACACCTTCCGTTTGCGCAGGAGCACATTTATATGGGAAGTATCCATGAGGACAGGCAGCTTGCCATGCTGCAGTCTCTGGCGGGGCATATTTTTGATTATACAGCAGTCATTTTCAGCAGAGATTATTATGCTCTGGAAGCCATGGATTATTTCCGGCATCACGGGATCTGGATTCCGAAAGATATTTCGATCATTGGATTTGACGATCTTGGCATGTCAAAATTTGCATATCCAAGACTGACGACAGTCAGACAGGGCGCGGCGGAAAAAGGGCGCAAAGCCGCAGAACTGCTGTTTCAGGCACTGGAAGAAAAGGAAGATAAAAAGGTAGATATCCGGATTACGGTCCGGCTCATGGAGCGGGAAACGGTCAAAGAAATTTATGTATAAACTGCCCGGAAACGCGGCAGGTTTTCTGGCACTGCTTGAAAGCGGCGGGAAAATCATGTAAAATAGCAGAGTGGAAAAAAGTAAAAAGGAGAGAAAACAATGAGTAAGAAACCAACAGTATTGATGATCTTGGATGGTTATGGGCTGAGCGAGAAGACCAACGGGAATGCGGTTGCAGAGGCCAAAACTCCTGTTATGGATAAATTAATGGCAGAGTGTCCGTTTGTCCGCGGAAATGCAAGCGGCATGGCGGTAGGACTGCCGGACGGACAGATGGGAAATTCAGAGGTCGGACACCTGAACATGGGTGCAGGCCGGATCGTATATCAGGATCTGACAAAGATCACAAAATCCATTCAGGATGGAGATTTCTTTGAAAATGAAGCACTGCTTGCAGCATGTGAAAATGTAAAGAAGAATGACAGTGCACTGCACATGTACGGACTTGTCTCTGACGGAGGTGTACACAGCCACAATACACATATCTACGGACTTCTGGAACTTGCGAAACGTCAGGGAATCTCCAAAGTCTATGTTCACTGCTTCCTGGACGGACGTGACACACCGCCGGAATCCGGAAAAGATTATGTGCAGGAACTTTCTGACAAGATGAAGGAGATCGGCGTCGGTGAGATTGCTTCCGTGATGGGACGCTACTACGCAATGGACAGAGATAACCGCTGGGATCGTGTAGAACTCGCATACAATGCCCTTGTAAAAGGCGAAGGAAATACATGCGAAGATGCTGTAGAAGCAGTACAGAAATCCTACGATGACGGAAAGACGGATGAATTTGTCATCCCGGCTGTCATTACAAAAGACGGAAAACCGGTTGCAACAATCAAGAACAACGATTCCATCATCTTCTTCAACTTCCGCCCGGACCGTGCAAGAGAGATCACAAGAGTGTTCTGTGCGGATGAATTTGACGGATTTGACAGAGGAGACCGCATCTGCACAACCTATGTATGCTTTACAGAATATGACGTGACAATCCCGAATAAGCTGATCGCGTTCCATAAGACAGAGATCACAAATACGTTCGGAGAATTCCTTGCCGCAAACAATATGACACAGGCAAGAATCGCCGAGACAGAGAAATACGCGCACGTTACATTCTTCTTCAATGGCGGTGTGGAAGAGCCGAATCCGGGAGAAGACCGTATTCTTGTAAAATCACCGAAAGTTGCGACCTATGACCTGAAACCGGAAATGAGTGCGTACGAAGTGTGTGACAAGCTGGTTGAAGCAATCCGTTCACAGAAATACGATGTCATCATTATCAACTTCGCAAACCCGGATATGGTAGGCCACACGGGAGTAGAAGCAGCTGCCATTAAAGCGATCGAAGCGGTCGATGAGTGCGTAGGAAAAGCGGTAGATGCCATCAAAGAAGTGGACGGACAGATGTTTATCTGCGCAGACCACGGAAATGCAGAGCAGCTCATCGATGAGACGACAGGCGAGCCGTTTACGGCCCACACAACCAACCAGGTGCCGTTCATTATCGTCAACGCAGATCCGGCATACGGACTGAGAGAAGGAGGATGTCTGGCAGACATCGCACCGACTCTGATCGAGATGATGGGAATGAAACAGCCGGAAGAGATGACAGGAACATCCCTTCTTGTACGTAAATAGAAATTGAATGTCAAAATGAGCGGGGCGGCTTCGGCTGTTCCGCTTTTTTTCAATCTGTTCACAACCGGATCTTGCAGGATGGGCTGAAAAATGAATAAAATCAACATAAAAAATTCATTTTCAACCTGATTTCCCGTGAAAATTAGAAAAATAAAGAGAAAATTGCAAGAAACAGTTGACGAAAAGTCAAAAGCCCGATACAATAGAAACCAGTGAAAATGAAGAAGGGCGGTAGAACCATGACAGCATATAAAGATCTGAGCAAAAATGAGCTGAAAGCTCTGAAAAAAGAGCTTACTAAAAAGTTTGAGGATGTAAAGGCGAAGGGACTGAAACTTGATATGTCCCGTGGAAAGCCTTCTACAGAGCAGCTGAATCTTTCTATGGGAATGATGGATGTTCTGACCAGCAGTTCCGACCTCGTATGCGAAGAGGGCGTTGACTGCAGAAACTACGGAGTATTAGACGGGATTAAAGAGGCAAAGCAGCTTCTGGCAGATATGATGGAAGTTCCGAAGGACAATATCGTTATTTTTGGAAACTCCAGTCTGAATGTAATGTACGATACGGTAGCGCGTTCCATGATTCACGGTGTTATGGGAAGTACGCCATGGTGTAAACTTGACAAGGTGAAATTCTTATGTCCGGTTCCGGGATATGACCGACATTTTGCGATTACAGAGCATTTTGGAATCGAGATGATCAATATCCCAATGACTCCGACCGGACCGGATATGGATATGGTAGAAGAGCTTGTAAGCACAGATCCGGCAGTGAAAGGGATCTGGTGCGTGCCGAAATACTCCAATCCGCAGGGAATTACCTATTCTGACGAGACGGTACACCGTTTTGCGAAGCTGAATCCGGCAGCAGAAGATTTCCGAATCTACTGGGATAATGCTTACGGAATCCATCACCTCTATGAAGATAAGCAGGACTACCTGATTGAGATTCTGATGGAGTGTAAGAAAGAAGGCCATCCGGATATGGTCTACAAGTTTTCTTCCACATCCAAGATCAGTTTTCCGGGATCCGGTATCGCAGCGATTGCCGCTTCTGATGCCAACTTAAAAGAGATTCGTGAGCAGATGAAGATTCAGACAATCGGACACGACAAGCTGAATCAGCTCCGCCACGCAAGATTCTTTAAGGATATTCACGGCATGGTGAAGCACATGAAGAAACACGCGGACATTATGAGACCGAAATTCGATACAGTTCTTGCCTCTCTGGAAAAGGAGCTGGGCGGACTGGAGATCGGAAGCTGGCTTGCTCCAAGAGGAGGATATTTCATCTCCTTTGACTCCATGGACGGATGCGCGAAGGCGATCGTCGCAAAGGCAAAGGAAGCAGGTCTTGTGATGACAAATGCCGGAGCGACCTATCCGTATGGAAAAGATCCGCACGACAGCAATATCCGAATTGCACCGTCTTATCCGACACTGGATGAGATCAAACTGGCAATGGAAGTATTCACACTGAGCGTCAAACTGGTAAGTATTGACAAACTTCTTGCAAAGGCTGAATAATCAGGCCCCTTCTTAAAATTATTATATATGCCCTATGCGAAATACTGTATGCAGGATACCAGGTGTATCTGGCATACAGTATTTTGCGTTGTGCGCGATTATATAAAATTGACAAAGCAAATGATGACAGGTATGATGAATATAACATATAAAAAAAGAAAGGCGGGGATCAGAATATATGAAGATATTAATTTTAATAGCTGTGATTCTGTTAGGATGCAATGGGTGTGCGTCGAAAAAAGAGCATATCGGCAATAGCGAAACGACCCCGGCAGTATTATTAGAACTTTGTTCGGACGAAAAAGGAATTCCTTCTTCAAGCTCACAAATCGAAGTAAAGAATATGCCTATGCAGAGTTTCGAATAAGTTCGGATAAAACAGAAGGTTAAAAAATGGCTCTCGTTTATCAGGAAACGAGAGCCAAAGCTGTTTGCTCATTGAAGCAGAATGTATTCGTATTGTTAAATGATGATCCGGCAGGCATCAAATGGATGCCTGCTGTTCTTTTTCGAGATTTTTATTTGCGGTAGAGAGCATCAGCTTGATACGGTTCAGCTGATTTACCTCGCTGGCACCCGGATCGTAGTCGATCGCAACAATATTGGATTCCGGGTGAAGCCGTCTAAGTTCTTTGATAACACCTTTTCCGACCACATGGTTTGGAAGGCAGGCAAATGGCTGCGTGCAGACGATATTCTTTGCACCGGTTTCGATCAGCTCCAGCATCTCGCCGGTCAGGAACCATCCCTCACCGGTCTGATTGCCAAGCTGAACCACTTCGCTTGCCATGGATGCAAGATGTTCAATTCTGGACGGCGGAGTAAAACGCTTGCTTTTCTTATATGCGTCCACAGCCGGCTTCCGGAACCATTCGATCACCTTGATACCAAGATTTGCAAGCCGGGCGGAAGACTTCTTCATTCCCAGATGGGTATGCTTGAAGTTGGAGTTGTAGAAGCAGTACAGCAGAAAGTCTACAAGATCCGGCACAACCGCCTCTGCGCCTTCATGCTCCAGAAGATCAACCAGATAATTGTTTGCCGCCGGAAGGAATTTGACAAGGATTTCTCCTACAACTCCTACACGGGGCTTTTTCTCATCCGTGATCGGCAGAGTATCAAAGTCATGAATGATCTGCCGGCAAAGTTTTTTGAACCGGCGTCTGGAAGGATATCCTTCAGAGACAAATTTCCGGCAGACAGCAGCCCATTTTTCATAGAGCGCATTGGCAGATCCTTTTTCAGCCTCATACGGACGGATCCGGTAGAGACACCGCATAAAGACATCTCCAAGGACTGCGGCATACACACCGCGCAGCGCCAGCATCGGCGTAATCTTGAATCCAGGATTCTTTTCCAGTCCGCTCAGGTTGATGGAAATAACCGGGATATGGGCATATCCCGCTTTTTTCAGCGCCCGGCGGATAAATCCGATGTAGTTTGAAGCACGGCAGCCGCCTCCCGTCTGGGAAATAATCACCGCAAGATGATCGGTATCATATTTTCCGGAAAGGATCGCATCCATGATCTGGCCTACAACCATCAGAGACGGATAGCAGGCGTCATTGTTGACATATTTCAGGCCGACATTGACCGCATCCCGGTTATCATTTGGAAGCACTTCAATCTTGTAGCCGGAAGCCCGGAATGCAGGCTCAATCAGATCGAAGTGGATCGGTGACATCTGCGGACAAAGGATGGTATACGTTTCCTTCATCTCTTTTGTAAACGGAATTTTTTCAATTGCAGCACTTCGAACTTCACGTTTTTCTTTTTTTACATCTCTTGCGCGGATAGCCGCAAGAAGAGAACGGATACGGATTCTGGCTGCGCCCAGATTGTTGACCTCATCGATTTTCAGCGAGGTATAAATCTTTCCGGAACCGGTCAGAATATCTGCCACCTCATCGGTGGTTACCGCATCAAGTCCACACCCGAAAGAGTTAAGCTGGATCAGATCAAGGTTCTCTGTTGTCTTGACATAGTTTGCAGCCGCGTAAAGACGGGAATGATACATCCACTGGTCCATGACATTAAGCGGCCGTTCCACCGGATTTAAGTGAGAGATGGAATCCTCTGTCAGCACGGCAATTCCATAAGAAGTAATCAGTTCCGGAATACCGTGGTTGACTTCCGGGTCATAATGGTACGGACGACCTGCCAGCACAATTCCATGGCGGCCGGTTTTATCCAGATAAGCGAGGGTCTCCTCGCCTTTTTTACGGATATCGTCCCGGCAGTTTTCCAGTTCTACCCATCCTTTGTGGGCAGCATCCCGGATTTTTTCCTCCGGAATCCGGAATTTTTCAGAGAAGATTTCGACCAGGCGGTCCGCCATGATCTCTTCGCTTGTCAGTGCAAGGAACGGATTCATGAAATCAACCTTTCCCTGTACGATCTCGTCCATATTGTTTTTGATATTTTCCGCATAGGAGGTAACGATCGGGCAGTTGTAGTGGTTGTTCGCATCCGGAAATTCATTCCGTTCGTATGGAATGCAAGGGTAGAAGATCCGGTCCACATTCTGACGGATCAGCCACTCCACATGGCCGTGGGCAAGCTTTGCCGGATAGCACTCGGACTCGCTTGGGATGGATTCGATTCCCATCTCATAGATCTTTCTCGAAGAAGAAGGAGAAAGAACAACGGAAAATCCCAGTTCTGTAAAGAAGGTAAACCACAGAGGGTAATCTTCGTACATGTTCAGTACTCTTGGAAGTCCGATCGTTCCGTGAGGAGCCTCTTCCTTTGGAAGCGGCTTGTAGCCAAAATACCGTTCATTTTTATAGGAGAAGAGGTTTGGAATATCGGTGTTGGTCTTTTCCTTTCCAAGACCTCGCTCACAACGGTTTCCGGTGATGAAACGTCTTCCGCCGGTAAACTTGTTGATTGTCAGACGGCAGTGGTTGGCACATCTCTGACATTTTGCCATGGATGTTTCGTATGTCAGATTTTCAATATCTTCGATAGAGAGCATGGTTGTCTCTTTGCAGTCATATGTATGGTACCGTTCACGGGCAATCAGTGCTGCTCCAAATGCTCCCATGATTCCGGCGATATCCGGGCGGACAGCCTCGCAGCCTGCGATTTTTTCAAAACTGCGCAGTACGGCATTGTTATAGAAGGTACCGCCCTGGACAACAATGTTCCTCCCAAGTTCTGATGCGTCGGAAACCTTGATTACCTTGAACAGTGCATTCTTGATAACAGAGTAGGCAAGACCGGCGGAAATATCGGCAACAGAAGCGCCTTCTTTCTGGGCCTGCTTTACTTTTGAGTTCATAAATACCGTACATCGTGTTCCAAGGTCAATCGGATGTTTTGCGTAAAGCGCTTCGTCAGCAAAATCCTCCACAGAGTAATTCAGTGATTTGGCGAATGTTTCAATGAAAGAACCGCATCCGGAGGAGCAGGCTTCATTGAGCTGTACGGAATCTACGGTATGATTTTTGATTTTGATACATTTCATATCCTGGCCGCCGATGTCGAGAATACAGTCCACATCCGGTTCGAAGAAAGAGGCCGCATAATAATGCGAGATCGTCTCGACTTCTCCCTCATCCAGAAGGAACGCAGCTTTCATCAGCGCCTCTCCGTATCCGGTGGAGCAGGAGTAGGCAATCCGTGCGTCTTCCGGAAGCCTGGAATAAATATCTTTCAGCGCGGTGATCGTTGTGGCAAGCGGATCTCCGTCATTTCCGTGGTAAAAGGAATAAAGAAGTGTACCATCTTCGCCTACAAGCGCAGCTTTTGTCGTAGTGGAACCGGCATCGATTCCAAGATAAACATTCCCTTTGTAGGTGGAAAGATCCTTGACAGGGACCTGATGCCTGTCATGACGTTCCTTAAATTCACGGAACTCCTCCTCGGAAGCGAAGAGAGGGTCAAGACGCTCCACTTCGAAATCCATCTGGATATGATTTGCCAGACGTTTCTGCAGCTCAATAATCGGAACATCCAGATCTTTTTTGGAATTCAGTGCGGATCCAACAGCAGCAAACAGGTGGGAGTTCTTCGGAGCAATCGTATGTTCGTCATCCAGCTCCAGTGTCCGGATAAATGCCGCTCTCAGCTCGGAGAGGAAATGCAACGGACCGCCGAGGAATGCAACATGTCCGCGGATCGGCTTTCCGCATGCCAGACCGCTGATTGTCTGATTGACTACCGCCTGGAAAATAGAGGCTGCCAGGTCCTCCTTTGCGGCACCGTCATTGATCAGAGGCTGGATATCTGTCTTGGCAAACACACCGCAGCGTGCGGCAATATCATATAAGGCATTATAATTTTTTGCATATTCATTCAAACCTGTGGCATCCGTTTGAAGAAGAGAGGCCATCTGGTCGATAAAGGAACCGGTACCTCCGGCACAGATTCCGTTCATTCTCTGTTCCACATTTCCGTTTTCAAAATAGATAATCTTTGCGTCTTCGCCGCCAAGTTCGATGGCGACATCGGTCTGAGGAGCATAATCCTGTAAGGCAGTGGACACAGCAATTACTTCCTGGACAAAAGGAACACCGAGGTGCTTTGCCAGGGTAAGGCCGCCGCTTCCGGTAATGACCGGAGATACATGAATGGCCCCGAGCTGGTGGACAGCTCTTCCAAGCAAGTCAGAAAGGGTTTCCTGAATGTTGGCAAAATGTCGTTCGTAATCTGAGAATATCATCTCGTTCTTTTCATCAAGAACCGCAATCTTGACAGTGGTAGAACCGATGTCAATTCCCAGAGTGAAAATATCCCTTTGGCTCATATTGTGTTACTCCTTTTCTATCTTATATGTGCAGATGTATTTCTTCTTATGATTAATATATTTTTGCAACATCGTTTATTATACGACAAAAAGGAGCAAGATACAATAAAATCTTCCTAAGGAAAAATGAATTTCCTGTAAAGTCCGGGAAGAATTCCTGTAAAGTCTGTGAAGCCGATTGACAAAAAAACAGGGAGAGGATAAAATGAAAAACGAGTATGAAAGGAGAAAAAAGATGAATTGGATTTCACGTTTAGAGCGTAAATTCGGCAGATATGCGATTCCGAATCTGATGTATTTTATTATTATTCTGTATGGAATCGGATTTGTGCTGGACTACATCAATCCGTATTTTTATATCCAGTATCTGTCATTGAACGCAGCTGAAATTCTGCACGGACAAATTTGGAGAATCGTTACATTTTTGATTCAGCCGCCGTCAAACAACCTGATCTTTCTGATCATTGCTCTTTATTTTTATTATATGATTGGAAGAACGCTGGAGCAAACGTGGGGATCATTCCGGTTCAACCTTTATTTTTTTACCGGTGTGCTGTTCCACGTGATTGCCGCCCTTTTGATCTATCTGGTTACAGGTCAGGTCTACATGCTGGGTACGTCCTATCTGAACCTTTCCCTGTTCTTTGCTTTTGCAGCGGTATATCCGGACATGGAGTTCCTTCTGTTTTATATTCTGCCTGTCAAGGCAAAATGGCTGGCATGGATCGACGGGGCATTTTTCATCTGGACGATCATTCAGGGTTTTCTTCCGTCATACGGCGGAACATACACCAGCTACCGGGCAAGTGCTTTTGCGGCGGCAATTTCGATTCTGAATTTTGTGATTTTTTATGTTTCAACGAGAAACTACGCACAATTTTCTCCAAAGCAGCAGAAGCGCAGAAGAGAATTCAAAAAACAGATGAAAGCAAGGCCGCAGAATCATTATTCCGCGCAGCCTGACGGCAGAGTGCCGAAGCACCGGTGTGCAGTCTGCGGGCGGACGGAGCTGGACCATCCGGAACTGGAATTCCGCTACTGCTCAAAATGCAATGGAAATTATGAATACTGTCAGGATCATCTGTTTACACATGAACATGTAAAATAGAAAGGCACATCAAGAGGTTACGACCAGAAAGGAATGGAAGAAAATGAAGAAGACGAAGATTGTATGTACAATGGGACCAAATGCAAATGATGAGAATCTGATGAGAAATCTTGTGAAAAACGGGATGAATATTGCGAGATTCAATTTTTCACATGGTGACTATGAAGAGCATAAGTTCCGTATGGATATGCTCAAGAAGATCCGGGAAGAGGAGAAACTGCCGGTTGCAATTCTTCTGGATACAAAAGGACCGGAGATTCGTACAGGTGTCCTGAAAGACGGAAAGAAAGTGATATTACAGGAGGGGGCTGAATTCACATTGACTTCCGAGGACATTGTCGGAGATGAACACAAAGTTTCCATCACTTACAGCGGGCTGACCGAAGATGTAATGCCTGGACGGAAAATCCTGATTGATGATGGACTTATAGAGCTGGAAGTTGTCAGAATTACAGAAAACGATATTATCTGTAAGGTAATCAACGGAGGAGAACTCGGGGAGAAGAAGGGGATCAATGTACCGAATGTACCGGTACGTCTTCCGGCTATTACAGAGAAAGACAGAGAGGACATTAAATTCGGCGTCAGCCAGGGCATCGATTTTATCGCAGCTTCCTTTGTAAGAAACGCAGAGTGCATTATCGAAATCCGAAGCTGGTTAAGAGAATGTAACGCCCCTTATATTCCGATCATAGCAAAAATTGAAAATGCGGAAGGAATCCGCAATATCGATGAAATTATCCGCTGCGCGGACGGTGTCATGGTTGCAAGAGGTGATATGGGTGTGGAAATTCCGGCACAGGAAGTTCCGTATATCCAGAAGGAAATTATTAAGAAATGTAATGACAACTTCAAACCGGTTATTACAGCGACACAGATGCTTGACTCCATGATCCGGAATCCTCGCCCGACACGTGCAGAGGTAACCGACGTGGCAAATGCGGTATATGACGGAACCGATGCTGTCATGCTTTCCGGGGAGACAGCACAGGGTAAATACCCGGTAGAGGCACTCAAGATGATGGTGCAGATCGTAGAAAATACGGAGAGCCATCTGGACTATGATGTGCTTCTGAAAAAAGCACAGCAGCACAGAAGACAGAGCATCTCCAGTGCTATCGGATTTTCCACTGTAGCAACAGCAGACAACCTGGATGCAAAATGTATTGTCGCGCCGACCATGTCCGGAGCAACCGCGAAGGTGGTATCCAAATTCAAACCGAGAGCAGATGTCATCGGTGTCAGTCCGGATGAGGCGACACTCCGCAGAATGCAGATTTACTGGGGCGTACGTCCGCTGAAATCTATTCCGCTGAAGTCTATGGAAGATGTCTGTGAAAACGCGCTTGAGATGGTAAAAGCGAAACAGTACGTGGAACCGGGGGATATCGTTGTATTGACGGCAGGGCTTCCTGCGCCGATGGGATCTTATTCTTATGCGGGGAACAGCGGAAGCAATATGATGAGAATTGCGGTAATTGAATAAAAAATGCAGTCAGGGCGGACAGAATTGTCTGTCCTGATTTTTCTTGACTTTCCGGGAAAATGTGCTATAGTAGTACCATAAAGAGCTACTAAGGAGAAAATATGGGTACAGAACAGTTTAAAGAGCATTTAATGAAATTTGATTTAACGAGACAGGAGGCTTCCCTTTATGAGAGCCTTCTTGAGAATGGAAAGCTGACCGGATATGAGGCGGCAAAACTGACGGGAATTTCCCGTTCGAATGTCTATGCCTCGCTGGCTTCTCTGTGCGAGAAAGGAGCAGCTTATCTGGAAGAAAATGAGACAGGCAGAAAATATCTTGCAGTGCCGGTTCAGGAGTTCTGTGAAGAAAAGATTGACCAGCTGAAAAATGAGGAGGACTGGCTGCTTCTCCATGCGCCTGTTCAGAAAAAAGAAGAGGAAGGCTACATCACCATTTCCGGACAGGAGGCAGTGGAGTCAAAGGCAAGAGGTCTTCTGAAAAAAGCAGAAGAAAGAGTTTATATTTCAGCCGGACAGTCTTTCCTGAAAGTAGTGCTTCCGGATCTGCAGACTCTTTCCGATGCAGGAAAGAAAGTCGTCATCATCACAGACTGGGAAGAGTTACAAGAACCAGGGACCATTTACCGTGCCGGGGACAAAAAAGGGCAGGTGGGAATGATTGTGGATTCCTCCTTTGTCCTGAGCGGAGAATATGGAGAGCGGTCCGGAAACACCTGTCTGTATACAGGCCAGCGCAATTTCGTTGAGATTTTCAAAGAGGCGATGGCAAATGAGATAAAAGTGATTGAACTTACGAAAGGAGAAAAGAACTGATGGAAAAGAAACCATTTGTTTCCAAAGAAAAACTGGATGAAATTATTCAGGAATTTCCGACCCCGTTTCACCTGTACGATGAAAAGGGAATTCGGGAGAACGCAAGAGCTTTAAAGGAGGCCTTTGCATGGAATCCGGGATATAAAGAATATTTTGCAGTAAAGGCGACGCCGAATCCGTTCCTGATTCAGATTTTAAAGGAGTATGGCTGCGGCTGTGACTGTTCCTCTTTTACGGAGTTGATGTTATCCGGGGCAATGGGAATGAAAGGAGAGGACATCATGTTTTCATCCAATGATACTCCGGCAGAGGACTTTCAGCTTGCCGACCGTCTCGGGGCCATCATCAATCTGGATGATATCACGCATATTGATTTCCTTGAAGAAGCGATCGGACACATTCCGGAGACGATCAGCTGCCGTTACAATCCGGGTGGAGTTTTTCAGATTACCAATGACATCATGGACAACCCGGGAGATGCCAAATACGGCATGACAACAGAACAGATCACAGAAGCATTTAAAATCCTGAAGTCAAAAGGAGCAAAAGAATTCGGAATCCACGCATTTCTCGCAAGCAACACGGTGACGAATGAGTACTACCCGATGCTTGCCGAAGTGCTTTTCAAAACAGCGGTCAAGCTGAAAGAAGAGACCGGTGTTCATATCAAATTTATCAATCTTTCCGGCGGAATCGGAATTCCATACCGTCCGGACCAGGAGCCGAATGATATCCGCGTCATCGGAGAAGGCGTACGAAAAGTATACGAAAAAGTGCTCGTTCCGGCAGAAATGGGGGATGTGGCAATCTACACGGAACTTGGAAGATTTATGATGGGACCGTACGGATGTCTTGTGACAAAAGCGATCCATGAAAAACATACGCATAAAGAATATATCGGCGTGGATGCCTGCGCGGTCAATCTGATGCGCCCGGCCATGTATGGTGCATACCATCATATTACAGTAATGGGAAAAGAAAACGAGCCGTGTGATCATAAATACGATGTCACCGGATCTCTCTGCGAGAATAACGATAAATTCGCGATCGACAGGATGCTTCCGAAGATCGATATGGGAGATGTGCTCGTGATCCACGATACCGGAGCACACGGATTTTCCATGGGCTACAATTACAACGGAAAACTCAAATCCGCAGAAGTCCTTTTGAAAGAAGATGGAACAGCACAGCTGATCCGCCGCGCCGAGACTCCGGCAGACTACTTTGCAACCTTCGACTGCTTTGAGATCGGAAAAGAACTGATCGCGGAATCAGAAAAAATCTGGAAATAATTCCTTGCAAACAAAGAGTTGCTGTGATATAATAATTCTCGGCTTAATCAGCCGGGAAAAGCCGGCGTGTCGGAATGGCAGACGAGGCAGACTCAAAATCTGTTATGGGCAACCATGTGCGGGTTCAAGTCCCGCCGCCGGCAGTACTTTATCAAATAAAGAGATACGAAAAGAGCGGGAAAACCACAGGGAAAAGGGGTTCCCGCTGTTTTTGAATAATTGGAAATTTGAAAGGGCAGCAAGAGGTAGATTCTTTTTTGGGGGCAGTGGCAAATGATGATGTATACCGTACGATCACTCTCTATATGACAGGGGTGCTAAGTAAGGAACAAACACTGGAGGGACTAAAAATTCGCAAATTATTCAATCAGATGGTATTTGCAACGGAACATTCATTGCAATATCTTCATTTCGAAAGAAGGGAGTTTGTATGAATCAGGATCAGTTCAGCGCAATGTTGGCTATTATTATACCGCCTATTATCGATCAAATTGTAAAAAATAGTAATATAGATGAAAAATCGGCAATTTCATGTTTTTATCGATCGAAATTATACAAGGAACTTTCTGATGAACAATCGAAACTATGGCATTACAGCCCCCTGACACTTTATACGATGTACCAGGATGAACTTTTAACAGGATCCTATGATTATCCGGAGGAGGCATAAGAAGATGAGCAAAGAAGCCGGTTTTTTGATTTACTGCATGGAGAGATATCGTCATTTTAAAGGGCTCTCTGGTTCTGAAGTTGCAGATCTGTTCGAAAGCTGCAAAGTGGATGAGTATATTATGAAGTATTTTGAGTCTCTCCATACAATGGGAGAGCAGTATATCATAAAGGATATTGATGATTATATTGCCGAAATGAAAAAAGAGAATTAAATATTTGGAAACATGAAAGATCAGAGCTGTTGCTCCAACAATGCGGTCGTATCGTTGGATGATGAACGGCTCTTTTTTTATTTGATAAGGAAATCGTCAACCTTCTGATTGAGCTTCAGAAGAAAAAGAATCTGACCTATCTTTTCATCGCCCATGATCTTTCCATGGTAAAGCATATCTCCGATCGGGTCGGCGTTATGTATCTCGGAAACATGGTGGAATTCGCGTCCAGCAATGAGCTGTATGACAATCCGCTGCATCCATACACGAAGGCATTGATGTCGGCGATCCCGATTCCGGATCCGAAAGAGGAAAAGAAAAAGACCCGGATCCCGATTGAGGGCGAAATTCCAAGTCCGGTCAATCCAAAGCCGGGATGCCGGTTTGCAGCACGGTGCCGGTATGCGACGGACCTCTGCCGCAGCGAGACGCCAAAGCTTGAGGAGATAGAGAAGGGACATTTTGTAGCATGCCACAGGGTAAAAGAGATCTGACAATCCATGGATACATGGATTTAGGATAGAGAACAAAATTTTAAAAAGGAGGAATAGTATGAAAAAGAGAGTACTTGCATGTCTGCTTGCAGCAGTCATGACAGCAGGGCTTCTCGCAGGATGCGGGGGCGATGAAAAATCAGGTGGAGGCGGATCTTCCGAACAGGTGCTGAACATTTCCACCAACAGCGTGGTAGTCGGATTAAATCCACTGGTCAATACAACAGCGCCGGACAATATCGCCCACAACATGATTTATGATCCTCTCATAAGAGACCGTTCCGCAAAGGACAATACGGATGAGATTGTGCCTGCAGCAGCCGAAAGCTGGGATGTCAGCGAGGATGGACTGACCTACACATTCCACATGAATCCGGACGCAAAGTGGAGCGATGGATCCAAGGTGACAGCCAACGATTTCGAATTTACGTTCAAACAGATGGCAGATCCAAATACAGCGGCAACGAATGCATGGCTGTTTGACGGAGTCATTGTCAATTTCTCAGAGGCACTGTACAACAATGGAAAGACACCGGATGAAATCGGTGTCAAGGCATTGGATGAGGAAACTCTGGAAATCCAGCTGGTACACCCGGCGTCCTATTTCTTACAGCTGGTAGCAGGTTCCGCATATCCGGTCAACCAGGCCAAATATGAGGAATATGGATCCGAATATGGAACTGCTCCGGATAAGACAGTCTACAACGGACCGTTAAAAGTGACAAGCTGGAATCAGAATACCGAGATGGTTCTGGAGAAGAACGATCAGTACTGGGGACAGGAAGACATGCAGCTGGACAAAGTCAATTACAAGGTTATCCAGGAATCTTCCACAGCAGTGCAGGCGTTTATCAACGGCGAGCTGGATGTTGTCAGCACATCGGACACCAACTGGGGTAAAACCATCACGGCGGCCGGCGACTCCCAGGAGATGACGGTTCCGTCCAGTGCACCGGATTTCTTTATGTTCAATCTGAAAAATGAATATTTGAGCAATACGAAAATCCGCCAGGCACTTTCCATTGCTTTTGACAGGCAGGAAATGGTAGATACGCTCCGGGATGGTATGTCTGTACCGATTTACTCTATGATGCCGGATACGATGAAGGTGGGAGATAAAACCTATACAGAGCTTGTAGACGGAAAGAATTACTTTGTAACTCAGATGCAGGAAGAATACACAGATCCAAAGGCACTTCTGCAGGAAGGTCTTGCAGAGCTTGGAAAGAGTACAGATCCGTCTCAGATGACGATCCGCTACGCAAGCCGCGGAACATCAGAGCTTTCCAAGAAGATCGGTGAGTGGATGAAACAGGTATGGGAAGAAAAGCTTGGTATCAATGTGCAGATCGATATGATGGAATGGAACATCATGTGGGATAAAATCGATGCCGGAGATTATGACATTGCCTGCGGAGGCTGGGGACCGTACTATAATGAACCAAGTGCACTTCTGCAGCTGTTTGAACCGGTCAATGGTTATTTCAACGCGGACAAGACAGGATGGAACAATGAAGATTCCCAGAAGTTTACAGAACTTCTGAATCAGGCAAAAGATGTCGTAGATGACAAGGAAAAGGCGGAGATCTATCTTCAGGCGGAACAGCTTGTGGTAGGAAATGCCCTGATTGCTCCAATGTACCTGGAAGCATCACCGACTTACGTGAAAAACCATGTAAAAAATTATTATGTAGCAACAAACGGTCTGGTAGACTTTTCACAGGTTTCCGTGGAAAATTAGAATACCAGTCAGCAAAAAGGGCCGGTCGCTTTTGTGATCGGCTTTTTTCAGAAAAGGAGGGACAACAACAGCATGTACCTGATAAAAAACGGAAGAATCCATGTAGGGGACGGGACCGTCCTGGATGGATGCGACATTTTGACGGAAGGGCGGGTGATCCGGGACATCGCGCCTGGCATCTGCTGTCAGGAGGCGGAGGTGATCGATGCGTCCGGCTGCGAGATTTTCCCTGGATTCATTGATCCTCATTCCTCTGTGGGAGCCATGGGGATGCCGTCCAGATATCTGGACAATCAGGAGAAAACCGATCCGCTGACTCCGCAGCTGAATGTGAAATATGCCATTGATCCGGATGAGATCGATGCCCAGGAGTTTTATAAGAGCGGGATCACGGCAGTGGGCCTGACTCCTGGAAATGCCAATGTGATGGGTGGACAGATTGCCGTATGCAAAACTGCCCATATGAAGATGGCAGACAGGCTTGTCAAAGAAAAGGCGGCACTCAAGTGCAGCGTCACATCCGAGGTGAAATCGGTCTATGGCGGACGAAACCAGATGCCAAAAACAAGAATGGGAGCATTCTGGATTTTTCAGGAGGCCCTCAGAAAGGCAAAAGCTCCGGAGGAACAAGAAAAGGGAAAACTGATTTGCGAAATCTTTGAAAAGGGCAGCATGCCGGCCTTTGTGGCGGCCCAGACAGCGGGAGAGATTCAGGGTGTACTGGAAATGATGAAAACGGAACATACATCCCTTGTCCTGGTGGACGGGTACGAGTTTGACCGGGCGCTGGAGGAGATCAAGCGGCAGAATGCCGGACTGATTTTGGGAAATGTCAGCGACTGCTCACAGGTAACCAAGCACGGAATGGATCTTGGGAAAATCTGCGATCTGAATGAGAATGGAAATCTGGTTGCGTTTACCGCTTCCAACGGAGGTTTTTCAGAGGGAAGAGAAGTGTTCCTGTGGACCGCCATTGAAGTGTACCGGGCAGGAGCGGACGCGGAAGAAGTGGTGAAGATGATGACGCTGAATCCGGCAAAAATGCTGGGCGTATCTGACAGAATCGGGACACTGGAGACCGGAAAGGATGCGGATCTTTCCATCTATACCGGACATCCGGTGAAAACTTATGCGGCAAGAGTCAGAACCAGCATGATCAATGGGGAGGTGGTATTCTGATGGCACAGACTCTGATTCAAAATGGAACGATTTATACAATGGAAGATGGAGATACTGTTTTCACAGGTGAGATTCTGGTGGAGGACGGAAAGATCAAGAAGATCGGCACCCGTATTCCGGAAGAGGAACTTTCCGGGGATGTGGAAGTGATCGATGCGGCAGGACTCAATGTCATGCCGGGGCTGATCGAGGCGCATTCTCATATCGGATTATTTGATTTTAACGGAGAATCCTCCGTGGATGACGCAAATGAGATGACAAATCCGGTGACGTTGTCCATAGATGCAAGATACAGCGTAAATCCGCAGGCAAGAGAATTCAAGGCAGCGTATTCCCACGGAATTACGACGATGCTTTTGACTCCTGGAAGTGGAAATGTGTTCTGCGGACTTCCGTTTGCGCTGAAGACATATGGAAATAATGTGTTTGACATGTCAATTAAGGCTCCGTGTGCCGTAAAAATAGCTCTTGGAGGAAATCCGAAAGGAACCTATGGAGAGAGAAACCAGCTTCCGATGACCCGGATGGGTGTGGCTCAGGTGCTGTGGGACACCTTCCGAAAAGCAAAAGATTACATGGAAGCAAAAGAATCCGGAGATCATCCGGCATATGATGCGGACATGGAGGCGATGATCCCGGCGCTGAAAAGGGAGATTCCATGCAAGATTCACTGTACCCAGCATGATATGCTGACCGCCATAGAAGTGGCAAACGCATATGGAGTCCGGTTCTCGCTGGAACACGCCTGGGGCGCATCCAATTATATCGATGAGATTGTGGAAAGCGGATGCGATGTCTGCTACGGGCCGATCGGAACATACCGGGCGGCAGGAGAGCGGCGGAAAGTAGACATCGAAGCGGTCAAAACGCTGGATGAGCGTGGCGTGAATGTGGCGCTGATCACCGATTCGCCGATTCTCAGCGAAGAGTCTTTGTATCATCATATCGGGGAAGCTGTCAGGGAGGGCGTACCGTATCTGCGGGCCCTTCGCATGGTGACCATCAATCCGGCGCACGTCCTTGGAGTGGAAGACCGGGTCGGAACACTCCGGGAGGGGAAGGACGCGGACCTGATCCTGGTGAAAGGAAGGCCGGGACTCGATACGGATGCCAGCGTGTGTAAAACAATGATTGATGGAAAGGTCATCTGGCAGTCTGTTTCATAAGATACTCCTGTCAGGGAAAATGTGGTATAATGACTTTATCAAAACCGTTACCGTATCAGAAAGAAATGAAAAAGGAGGGACAGTCCTATGGATGAACGTTTAACCAATCTGCGTTCCGGGAAGAATCCGAAGGCGCGGATTAAGATTCTGAAAGGTCATTTTGCCACAAGTAATTCTCATATCAATACCTATATCGATATGTCCACAGTCAAAACAAGACACCACAATGCGCGGGAGACAGCCAGGGTTCTGGCGGGGGAATACACGCATACGTACATTGACACGATCGTATGCCTGGATGAAACGGAAGTGATCGGTACATTTATGGCAGAGATTCTGGCGGACGAGACAAATATGTCCATGAGCCACGACAACAATATTTCTGTTGTGACGCCGGAGTTTGATACGATGGGACAGATTTTGTTCCGTGATAATAAGATCCGGATGATTGAAAACAAGCAGGTACTGATTCTGGCGGCTTCGATTACAACAGGAAAGACGATCTTAAAGGCAGCGGAGTCTGTACTGTATTACGGCGGGAAGGTGTGCGGCGTTGCAGGAATTTTCAGTGCTGTGTCCAGGATCGCGGATATGGAAGTGAAATCTATTTTTACTAGCGCGGATCTGCCGGACTACAAAGCATACACTCCGCAGAGCTGCCCGATGTGCAGGGAAGGAAAGCGTGTTGAGGCGCTGGTAAACAGTTACGGATATTCCAAATTATAACAAAGAGTTCCGCTTGCGGAACTCTCGCGCCGGGCGCGGTCGCTTTAGCGGCAAACTTCTGCTTTGCGCGAGTGCGCATTCTGCGGAGCATTTTTATTTAACAGTTTTCTGTCAAATAAGAAAAAACGGCAGTTACCCGGGTGAGGAGGACTGCCGTTTTTGACGCAGTGAGAAAGAAAGTGCTCAGATCATGAAAAAAATGTTGAAAGAAGGCAGAATGTCGGTTATAATACAAAACAGCGATGAACGCTGGCGCGGAAATGACAAAGAAAGAATGAGCATAAGGGAGTAGTTGGCACTTTCGGTGTGACAAAGTCAACATATTGGAGCGATCCTGGCTTTGTATGAAACAACGAGACTTATCTGTATCAGAAGATGATATGGGTAGGACTCGATTTTTTTTGCTCTTTTTACGGAAGTTCTGCGCAGATTTTAAGGGAAGAAAAAACAACCAGGAGGAAAAAGAAATGGGATTTTTGGAACTGTTTTTCATAGCAGTGGGCCTTGCCATGGACGCATTTGCAGTATCCATCTGTAAAGGACTGTCTGTGGGAGTGGCAAAACCGAAATACATATTGTGTGTAGGACTTTATTTCGGAGGATTTCAGGCATTGATGCCGACCATTGGATATTTTGTAGGTGTGAATTTTAAGGGAGCTATTCAGAGTGTGGATCACTGGATCGCATTTATTCTGCTGGCCATCATCGGAGGAAATATGATCCGGGAGTCCAGAGGAGAAGAGGAATGCGTGGGTGCACGGTTTGACGTGAAGGAAATGACTGCGCTGGCAGTGGCGACCAGTATCGATGCTCTGGCAGTCGGCGTGACATTTGCGTTTCTGGATGTCAATATTGCCCCGGCAGCAGCGTTTATCGGCTGCCTGACATTTGTGATTTCAGCAGCCGGCCTGAAAATCGGTACGGTATTCGGAACAAAATACAGAAATAAAGCGGAATGTTTCGGCGGAATTGTCCTGATTCTGATCGGACTCAAAATTCTTCTGGAGCATCTTGGCATATTTTAGCATTGTAAAAGAGGGCAAAACGAAGTAAAATAAAAGAAGTATTTTGACATGGAACGGGGTTTGACAATGAATGAAAAACAATTTCAAGACCAGAAAATTGTCCTGATTGACGGACACAGTATTCTGAACAGGGCATTTTACGGACTTCCGGATCTGACCAATGCCGAAGGACTTCATACGAATGCAGTTTATGGATTTTTAAATATTCTTTTTAAAATACTCGAGGAGGAAAAGCCGGAATATCTGACGGTTGCCTTTGATGTTCATGCGCCGACATTCCGGCATGAGATGTACAAGGAGTATAAAGGCACGAGAAAGCCGATGGCGGAAGAGCTCCGGCAGCAGGTTCCGGTGATCAAAGAGGTTCTGAAAGCGATGGGGATCCGACTGATTGAACAGGCAGGACTCGAGGCGGACGACCTGATCGGGACACTTTCCAGACGCTGCGAGGAGGCGGGCATGCAGGTCGTTGTCCTTTCCGGAGACCGGGATCTTCTTCAGCTTGCCACAAAGAAAGTAAAAATCCGTATCCCGAAGACGAAGCAGGGACGGACTGAAGTGGAAGATTATCTGGAAGAGGATGTAAAAGAAAAGTACCAGGTGACGCCGAAAGAGTTTATCGATGTCAAGGCGCTGATGGGAGATACTTCTGACAATATTCCGGGCGTTCCGAGCATCGGAGAGAAGACAGCGACGAAGATTATCGTGGAGTATCAGACGATCGAGAATGCATATGCCCATGTGGACGAACTTAAGCCTCCGAGGGCGGCAAAAGCATTGAAAGAGCATTACGATCTGGCACAGATGAGCAAGGAACTTGCGACGATCAATGTCCATGCGGATTTTCCGTATGAAGTGGAAGAAGGAAAGATTGGAGAACTCTTTACTGCTGAAGCATATGAGTGGTTCCAGAAGCTGGAATTTAAAAATCTGCTTGGAAAGTTTGAGATTCAGGCTCCGGCTTCCGAAATTGAGGACAGTTTTGTGACCGTAACAGACCCTGCCGGCATGGATGCTGTATTTGAAAAGGCGGCAGGGGCCGGGACTGTAGGTGTTGTTCTGGAGCGGAATACGGAGAATGTTCTTCCGTTATTTGC
Organism: Drancourtella massiliensis; assembly: GCF_016900655.1. Lineage (GTDB taxonomy): Bacteria > Bacillota > Clostridia > Lachnospirales > Lachnospiraceae > Sellimonas > Sellimonas catena. Next base: position 61,996 of record NZ_JACJKH010000007.1, on the reverse strand, counting down.
CGCAATGAGCGGTATTTCCGGAGCGGTGCTTGCCTTTTCAGCAGACGGGAAGGACGAGATCGTTTCCATTCAGACCGGAAACGGGATTTCCGCGGATGCTCTTATGGAACGTCTGTCCGCTCTGACAGAAAGCCGGGCGCAGATTTCCATGTTTGACGTAAAAAAAGAACTGCCGCATGTCCGGACATGCAGACGGGAGAATTTCTTTGATGTTCATGTGGCCGCCTACCTGTTAAATCCGCTCAAGAGCTCCTATGAGCCTGACGATGTGGCAAGAGAATATCTGGATCTTACGATTGATGCGAAGCTTTCTGAAGAGAAAAAGAGCTGTTATGAGGCGTATACGATGTACCGGGCAGCAGACGTACTCCGGGAAAAGCTGAAAGAATACGGCATGGAAGCACTTTTTGATGAAATCGAGATGCCGCTTGTGTTTGCGCTTTTTGATATGGAGCAGGCAGGCGTGAAAGTGGAAGCGGAAGCCCTGAAAGAATACGGACAGGATCTTGGCGTCCAGATCGAAAGACTGGAGGCGGAGATTTTTGAACTGGCAGGGGAAACCTTTAATATCAATTCCCCGAAACAGCTGGGAGTCGTTCTTTTTGAACACCTGGAGCTTCCTCATGGAAAGAAGACGAAGACAGGATATTCCACAGCGGCAGATATTCTGGAAAAGCTGGCGCCGGACTATCCGGTCGTATCGAAGATTCTGGAATACAGGCAGCTGGCAAAGCTGAAATCCACCTACGCGGACGGCCTGGTGAATTTTATTTCGGAGGATCACCGGATTCACGGTACTTTTAACCAGACTGTTACGGCGACCGGCCGGATCAGCAGTACGGAGCCGAATCTTCAGAATATCCCGATCCGGATGGAACTGGGAAGACAGATCCGGAAAGTCTTTGTGCCGGAGGAAGGATTCGTGTTTGTGGATGCGGATTATTCCCAGATTGAGCTTCGGATTCTGGCGCACTGTTCAGATGATGAGGCGCTGATTCAGGCATATAAGGAGGCAAAAGACATCCACAGGACGACGGCATCCCAGGTATTCCATACACCGTTTGACGAGGTGACAGATCTGCAGAGAAGAAATGCGAAGGCGGTCAATTTCGGGATTGTCTACGGGATCAGTTCCTTTGGGCTTAGTCAGGACTTGAGCATTACAAGAAAAGAAGCAGCAGAATATATTGACCGCTATTTCGAAACCTATCCGGGTGTCAAGGCATATCTGGACGGAGAAGTAGCTTTCGCAAAAGAGCACGGATATGTGACAACGATTTTTGGAAGAAGAAGACCGGTTCCGGAGCTTTCTTCCAGCAACTTCATGCAGAGAAGTTTTGGAGAACGTGTGGCAATGAATTCCCCGATTCAGGGGGCAGCGGCAGACATCATGAAGATTGCGATGATCCGTGTCAATCAGCGGCTTCGTGAGGAACAGATGGAGTCCCGCATTGTCATTCAGGTACACGATGAGCTTCTGGTAGAGGCCAGAATCGATGAAGTAGAGAAAGTTAAAGAGATACTGAAAGAAGAGATGGAACATGCCGCAGATCTGAAGGTTCCGCTGATTGCAGATATGAGCGTCGGATCAAACTGGTATGAGGCCAAATAGAGAAAAGTCAGGAATTCAGATGAAAACAATAGGAATAACAGGAGGAGTCGGGACCGGAAAAAGCACGGTCCTCGGCTTCCTGGAGACAGACTTTCAGGCAGTTGTCTGCGAAGCGGACAAGGTGGCGCATAAGCTTCAGGAGCCTGGAGAGGTCTGCTATGAGGAAATTATAGAGAAGTTTGGATGCGGAATTCTTGACGGGGATGGAAAGATTGACCGGAAAAAGCTGGGAAACATTGTGTTTGCTGATGAAAAAAAGCTTCAAAGGCTGAACCGGATTGTACACCCCCGGGTCAAGGAATACATCCGAAAGAAAAAAGAGGAAGAAAAAGAGGCTGGTACGCGGATTTTTGTCGTCGAGGCAGCGCTTCTGATCGAGGATCATTATGAGGAGATCTGTGATGAACTCTGGTATATCCATACGCCGGATGAAGTCCGCAGAAAGCGGCTGAAAGAAAGCCGGGGATATACGGACGAAAGGATAGACGGAATCATGAAGAACCAGAAATCGGAAGAACAGTTCCGGAACGCATGCAGCGTAGTGATTGAAAACGGAGAGGATTTTAAAGAGACTTGCATCCAGATCAAAGAAGCGTTAGAATCGTACTAGAAACTTTGAAGGAGAAAGGAAAACATGAGAATTTGCAGTATAGCCAGCGGAAGCAGCGGAAACTGTATTTATGTAGGAGATGAACATACACACGTGCTGGTCGATACCGGGATCAGCAAGAAGCGGATCGAGGAAGGACTGAAGGATCTGGATGTGAAAGGGGACGAGCTGGACGGGATTTTTATTACCCATGAGCACGCCGACCATATTCAGGGGCTTGGAGTTTTCAGCAGAAAGTACGGCATTCCGATCTACGCCACAAAAGGAACGATCGAAGGAATCCGGAATTATAAAAGTCTTGGGAAAATGCCGGAGGGACTGCTCCATGAGATTCGCGCGGATGAGCCGTTTACTTTAAAAGAGCTGACAGTACGGCCATTTCGGATTTCACACGATGCAAATGAACCGACAGGATACCGCTTCGAAAATGGAAAGAAAGCGGCCGCTGTTGCGACAGATCTGGGGATCTATGATGATTATACTGTGGAGAATCTGAAAAATCTGGACGCGGTTCTTCTGGAGGCCAATCATGACATACATATGCTGGAAGTCGGTGTCTACCCGTATTACCTGAAACAGCGGGTGATGGGAAACCGGGGACATCTTTCCAATGAATCTTCCGGCAGACTGCTGTGCGACATCCTGCACGATGATCTGAAATGCGTGATGCTTGGACATCTGAGCAAGGAGAATAATTATGCCGAGCTGGCCTATGAAACAGTGAAACTGGAAGTCACTCTCGGGGATAATCCATACAAAGGAGAGGACATTCCGATTATGGTTGCCAAAAGAGACACCAGATCGGATATCATTACCGTATAGGAAGAAAACAAAGAAAAGGAGAGGATGGTATGAGTCGTGTTGCCGTTTTGACGGACAGCAACAGTGGAATTACACAGGCAGAAGGGAAGGAACTTGGAATCGGAATCCTTCCGATGCCGTTTTTTATCGATGGGGAAGAATATTTTGAGGAAATTACCTTATCCCAGGAAGAATTTTACGAGCGCCTGAAAGCAAATCATGATATTAAAACTTCCCAGCCTGCGCCGGGGGATGTCATGGGATTGTGGGACAAATATCTGGAAGAGTACGATGAAATTGTCTATATTCCGATGTCCAGCGGGCTGAGCAGTTCCTGCGAGACTGCCATGATGCTGGCGGATGATTATGACGGACGTGTGCAGGTAGTCAACAACCAGAGGATTTCCGTGACGCAGCGGCAGTCTGTCAAGGACGCCATCTGGCTTGCATCCGAAGGAAAATCCGCAGCCGGGATCCGGGAAATTCTGGAAAAAAACAAATTTGAATCCAGTATTTACATTACTGTGGACACGCTGAAATATCTGAAAAAGGGCGGAAGAATCACACCGGCCGCTGCAGCAATCGGAACAGTCCTGAATCTGAAACCGGTTCTGCAGATCCAGGGAGAAAAGCTGGATGCCTATGCCAAGGTCAGAGGATGGAAACAGGCGAAGAAGACAATGCTCGACGCCATGGAAAAAGACCTGCTTCACCGTTTTGGAAATCAGCCGGTACACCTCGAAGCAGCATACACCTGCTCTGATGAGGAAGCGCAGAAGTGGAAAGAAGAGATTGAGGACAGATTCCCTCAGTATAAAGTGGAGATGGACCGCCTTTCCTTAAGTGTTGCCTGCCACATTGGACCGGGGGCGATGGCCGTTGCATGTTCCAAAGTGATTACACTTTAAAATCAGAAAAAGACTCTCTTTTGAGACGGAAGATGAAAAGAAATCATCTACGCTCCCAAAGAGAGTCTCTTTTTTATACGACTATACAATCACAAGCGGATGACTGTATTCATTGCAGAACGGAGTTTTAAATTTGTTGCTGATGACAGATTCATACAGGTTGGATGCAAAAATATCCAGATGAAGCATCTGTTCGCCGCGTTCAGACAGTGCGTCCATATCGCTGAGTTTGGGAATCAGCGGAACTGACGAACGATTTTTGATCAGGGAAAGGACTTCCCTGTCTTTCCGTACGAATCCAAGCATTCTGGCATAATGAACCATCCGGTCTTCTCTTAACTGTTCAAAGAGGGAGGAACGGATTCCGAGGATGACGTGCAGAAGCGCCCGGCTGATCCTGGAATACGTCACTTCTTTTGTCTTTAACAGGTCGCAGAACTGGTCAAAATTCTGAAAGTCATTCAGATGTTTCATGATCCGGTTGGCAAGCTCTTCGGAAATATCGGCATAGCGGGTCAGGGTTCCGCGGCTTTCCTGCATCAGCTGGTATTTGACGAGCAATGAAAAATCATTGCTGTATACCGGATAGCGGATCAGGTGGGTCCGCTCAAGCAGGGAGACACATTCCGGCGGCACATGGTCTTCCAGTCTTGTCAGAACAGAGGAAAGCTTTGGCTCATCGTAAGGAGTATCCATGTCTGTCCGAAGGGAACTGCCGGAGAACAAAAGAAGTTTCCGAATAGCGGTAGCGGAGCTGAAACCGCCGTCCGTCTCCAGTGTGTCCGCATGATACCGGGAATCTTTCCGAAGAATCGTATAGGGCCGTATGGAACTTTTTAGACGGATCAAAGCCTTGATGTACTCCACCCCAAGCGTATTATTCGGACTGGAAAGAATCCGGGAAAGGGATCTGTCCTTCAGATAATCCGACAGAGCCCTTTCTCTGGCCCTGGGAAAGGCAATCCCTTCTTTTAAGTAGGAACGCAGAATCATGCGGTAATCTTCGGGTTCATCCGCAAGCACTTGCGCAATCCGGGTTAAAGAATCAATCTCTCCGCATTCGCTTCCAAAACAAAGGGAATCAACACAGCCCAGACTGTCCAGAAGCGCAACGGCACCCTGTGCAAAATACTCGGCGCTCCCGGTGGAAAAGCAGACCGGAAGCTCCAGAACAAGGGATGCCCCGGATTTCAGAGCCACTTTAGCCCTGAGATGTTTGGGCATGATGGCAGGAGCTCCTCTTTGTACAAAATTTCCGCTCATGACGACGATCACAGCGTCTGCTCCGGTCACTTCTTTTGACTTCTGTATATGATATTCGTGCCCATTGTGAAATGGATTGTATTCTGTAATTAAACCAACTATTTTCATAATTTTCTTGTAATATCCTCCTTGTTGTGATTATACTATAAAAGGAATCCGCTTGCAAAATAATATGGCGGCAGGAAAGGAGGATACACATGAACGAAACAAATCTGCTGGAGCTTTTGGATGAACGAAAATTTAAAGAACTGAAAGAAGAACTTGGGAATATGTATCCTGTCGATATTGCCGCACTGCTGGAGGAGGTAGATGAAAGGCAGATTGTTCTGATTTTCCGTCTCCTCGGCAAGGAAGAAGCGGCAGAGACCTTTACCTATATGAGCAGCGAGACAAGAGAATTCCTGATTAATGCGCTGACGGATTCCGAGCTGGAAGAAGTCATGGATGAGATGTACCTTGATGATACAGTCGACGTCCTGGAAGAAATGCCTGCCAATGTGGTAGACAGGCTTCTGATGGCGACTGATGAAGAGACGAGAAAGCAGATCAACGCGCTTTTGCAGTATCCGGAGGACAGTGCCGGAAGTGTCATGAATATCGACTACGTCAGTTTCCGGAAAGAAATGACGGTAGAAGAGGCGATTTTGAAGATCCGCCAGGTCGGTATTAACCGGGAGACGATTTATACCTGTTACGTGACAGAAAAGAAGAAGCTGATCGGATGGGTGGATATCAAAGATCTTCTGACATCCAGTGAAAGTAAGACGATTGAAGAGATTATGGATACGAACGTCCTTTACGCGCATACCCATGATGATCAGGAAGACGTAGCCAGTATGATCCGGAAGTACGGTCTTGTGGCAATCCCGATTGTGGATAACGAGATGTGCATGGTCGGTATCGTTACCGTTGACGACGCGATGATTGTCCTGCAGGAAGAAGCAACGGAAGATATCAGTATGATGGCCGGTGTCAGTCCGAACGATGACTCGTACTTCGGAACGAGCGTCTGGCGCCACGCCCTTTCCCGTATCCCGTGGCTGCTGTTTTTAATGCTTTCTGCGACGGCAAGCGGACTTTTGCTTGCCTACTATGAAAATGCCATGTCAGCCATGCCGATTCTGATTACGCTGATTCCGATGCTGATGGGAACGGGCGGAAACTGCGGCTCTCAGAGCTCCACATTGATGATCCGCGGACTTGCGGTCGGGGAAATCCGTTTTAAAGATATTTTCCGGGTGATTTTCAAAGAACTCCGGATTGCATTGATTGTCGGCGCGGTCCTTTCTGTCGCGAATGGAATCAGGATTTATATTATGTATAATGATATCAAGCTTGGTATCGTGATCGGTGTGACGATCATAGCCATTGTCTGTATGGCAAAAGTGGTGGGATGTACCCTGCCGCTGATCGCAAAGAGAATCGGACTGGATCCGGCTCTCATGGCGACACCTTTGATCTCCACGCTTCTTGACACAGGGACAATCCTTGTTTATTTTGCGATTGTCACAATGATGTTTGAATTATAAACGCTTAAAAAGGGAAATTGTACTAAAAAAGAGACAGATTATCTCTTGTATACAATTTCCCTTTACGTTATAATAGTGATATCTGAGAATATATGGAAAGGAGTCATTAAATCATGGGATTTATTGATGAAATCAAGGCAAAGGCCAAAGCAGATCTCAAGACAATTGTACTTCCGGAGACAGAAGATGCCCGGACCTATGAGGCTGCCGAGGCAATTTTAAAAGAGGGGACAGCCAGACTGGTTCTGATCGGAAGTGAAGAAGAAATCGCGAAGAATAAGGGAAGCTTCGATATCAGCGGTGCACAGATTGTAGATCCGGCAAAGAGTGAAAAGACAGAGAGCTATATTGCAAAGCTGGTGGAATTAAGACAGAAAAAAGGTATGACTGAGGAACAGGCAAGAGAGCTTCTTCTGACCAACTATCCATATTACGGAGTAATGATGGTAAAGATGGGCGACGCAGACGGAATGGTTTCCGGAGCATGCCATTCTACAGCTGACACACTTCGTCCGTGTCTGCAGATTCTCAAGACGAAACCTGGAACAAAGCTTGTATCCGCATTCTTTATCATGGTAGTACCGGACTGTGATATGGGAGAAAACGGAACATTTGTATTCGGTGACTGCGGTCTGAATCAGAATCCGACACCGGAAGAGCTTGCAGCAATCGCAATTTCCTCCGCAGAGAGCTTCAAACAGCTTGTAGGAGCAGAGCCGAGAGTGGCAATGCTTTCTCATTCCTCAAAGGGAAGTGCAAAGCATGATGATGTCACAAAAGTAGTAGAGGCGGTTAAGATCGCGAAAGAACAGGCTCCGGATCTGATGCTGGATGGAGAACTTCAGTTAGACGCGGCGATCGTTCCTTCCGTAGGAGCTTCAAAAGCTCCGGACAGCCCGGTTGCAGGAAAGGCAAATGTCCTGATCTTCCCTGACCTGGATGCAGGAAATATCGGTTATAAGTTAGTGCAGAGACTGGCAAAGGCAGAAGCATACGGACCAATGACTCAGGGAATCGCGGCTCCTGTAAATGACCTTTCCAGAGGATGCAGCGCCAAAGATATCGAAGGTGTTGTTGCAATTACAGCAGTGCAGTGCCAGTCAAAATAGAAAGGAAGAAAAGAAAAATGAAAATTTTAGTTATTAACTGCGGAAGCTCTTCATTAAAATACCAGCTCATCGATATGGAAAATGAGAGTGTTCTTGCAAAAGGACTTTGCGAGAGAATCGGGATCGACGGATCCAAACTGACACACAAACCGACAGGAAAAGAAAACTACAGTGTAGAGACTCCGATGGAAGACCACAAAGTGGCTGTACAGCTTGTGCTGGACGCTCTGATGGACAAAGAACACGGTGTTATCGAAAGCACAGATGATATCACAGCAATCGGACACCGCGTACTGCATGCCGGAACGATCTACAGCGACGCAACTTTGATCAACGATGATGTTAAGAAAGTTATCCGTGACTGCTTTGACCTTGGACCGCTCCACAATCCGGCAAACCTGATCGGAATCGAAGCATGTGAAGCAGCAATGCCGGGCAAACCGAACGTTGCAGTATTCGATACCGCTTTCGGTATGAAGATCCCGGAAAAAGCGGCAATGTACGCAATTCCATATGAATATTATGAGAAATACAGCATCAGAAGATACGGTTTCCATGGTACAAGCCATATGTTCGTATCCGGCGAGACACTGAAATGCCTCGGAAAAGACGATGCAAAAGTAATCGTATGCCACCTTGGAAACGGAGCCAGCATCTCAGCTTCCATCGGCGGAAAATGCGTTGATACAAGTATGGGTCTGACACCCCTTGAAGGACTGATCATGGGAACAAGAAGCGGTGACCTTGATCCGGCTGTCCTGCAGTTTATCTGCAACCATGAGAATATCGATATCAACGAAATGCTCAACATCCTGAACAAGAAATCCGGTGTTCTCGGAATGAGCGGTGTATCTTCCGATTTCCGTGATGTAAGAGCAGCAGCAGACGAAGGAAATGAACGTGCGATCATGGCACTTGACGCTTACAGATACCGTGTGGCAAAATATATCGGTTCCTACACAGCTGCAATGAACGGTGTAGATGCAATCACATTTACTGCAGGTGTAGGCGAAAACGATACTCAGATGAGAGAAGAAATCTGTGAATACCTTGGATACCTTGGTGTGAAGATTGATAAAGAAAAGAACGCTCAGGCGCGCGGAGTGGCATCCGAGATTTCTACGGAAGACTCCAAAGTCAAAGTATATGTCATCCCGACAAACGAAGAGCTTGCGATTGCACGTGAGACAAAAGCACTGGTTTAATCTCCTCAGACAGTAAAAAAACTGTTGACAAAATGAAATGACATGATATAATAGTCAAGGTATGAATAGGAGCAATGAATATGCTGTTAAACCTATCCGATGTACTGTCCGAACAGCACAAACCGATTGATGCCGTCCTTCCGCTTGAGATGGAGGCGATGAAACTGCCAGGCGGTCCTTTCCCTCTTGTGGAGAAGAGCAGCGTGCAGATTCATATTGAGCATGTAAAAGGAAAAGAGATTTCTGTCTCCGGTTCCTGCAGTCTGACTGCAGTGATTCCGTGCGACCGTTGTCTCAGTCCGGTGAAAGTTCCGATGGAGATTTCTTTTGAGAGACATGCCGTTGTCGGTGGAGAGACTGCAGAGACAGACGAAGAATCAGATTATATTGACGGATATCATCTTGACGTCGACAAATTACTCTATTATGAGATTTTGATAGGATGGCCGACAAAAACCCTGTGCAGGGAAGACTGCAAAGGACTTTGCAGTGTATGTGGTCAGAACCTAAACGAGGGTACCTGCGATTGTGAAGATCCGGGTCTTGATCCAAGAATGTCAGTTATCCGCGATCTGTTTAAGAATTTTAAGGAGGTGTAACCGATGTCAATTTGTCCAAAGAATAAAACTTCTAAAGCAAGACGCGACAAGAGAAGAGCAAACTGGAAAATGAGCGCTCCGAATCTTGTAAAATGCAGCAAATGCGGCGCACTTATGATGCCTCACAGAGTTTGCAAAGCTTGCGGAAGCTATAACAAGAAAGAAATCATTTCCGTAGAAGACTAATGGAAATACCGAAAAACGGGGATTTGCAAATATGCAGATCCCTTTTTTCATGCCGGTTTACCACATAATTACCACAAATTTGCCGTAATTTATGGTGAAAAAAGAGCAACTATGTTAAGATAAAAAGAAACCAACCGGAAAAGAGGCTGATATACGATGTGGAATATGGAAAAAGTAACTTTGGTGACAAACAACGATAGAGTGTACCGAAAATATAAAGATGACATGGAAGTCATTCTTCTGGACTCTTACAGAGACGTACTGATCAAGGTAAGAGACCTTGTGTATGACCGGCATATCCTTCTGACCCACCCTCAGGCGTCCAGCCTGAAGCCGAACCAGACGCCGTTCCGTTCGGTTATGGTATACCCGAAAGGGGAGGAAGATAATACGAAAGATATCATGCTGATTGAAAAATGCATTGAAACATACGAACAGTGGCAGGAAATTGCCCCGACACCGGACCACTATCAGAAAAACGTAGAAGAAGACTTTAAGACCATCGACCTTTCGGTAATTGAAAATATCGTTCCGAGACTGATGTAAGGGAATTGGTATATGAAGAGGAATGAAAAGTACTTTAAAGGACTGACAAGACGGGATTATATTGCGAAAGCGAATGAGATTATTCATCAGGAGGGGATCGGCGCGGTGACGATCCGGCGGATTGCAAAGGAGATGGACTGTTCTACGGCAAGTCTGTACCGCTATTTTGACAGCAGGGATGAACTGTTATACTATGCAGAGCTTGGGGAGCTGAACTATTATATCCAGCGTCTGAACGCGGCGGAGAAGCACTGGAAAAATGTGTGGGATATCTATGTTGGGGTATGGTACTGCTATTCCATGGAGGCATTCCGGAAGCCTGAGGCATATAATCTTCTCTTTTTCGAAAATAACAATAACAAGCTGCGTGTTTCCATCAGAGAGTATTATAAGATGTTTCCGGAAAACCTGATGCTCTCCAACAGGGTCTTCCACGAGATGCTTCAGACAGGGGACTTCATGGGGCGTGATTTTGAAATGTGCAGAAAGTGTATCCGTTCCAATGCGATTGGATACGATAATGCGGTATCGTTGAACCGGATGGTCTGCCTTCTGTTCAAAGGATATTTCAAGACGGTCTGTGACGATGGAATTGAGGAAAAGGATGTAAACGGAAGGGTAAGACTCTTTATTCGTGATATTGAAAAGCTGGTTCGAATGTTTGCGAAAGACTTGAAAGGATATAAGGAATATCAAATTCAATAAGGGGCGTCTTCAGACGGGAAAACTGTCTGAAGGCGTCTTTTTTTGGTGGAAATGCTGAACTTATAGAACTTATCGAAAAAATGTATAGAAAGATTGAATAAAAAACTTGATAATTGTAAGACAAAATCATATAATAGGGATAAAGAACAAGAAAAAAGATAACAAAGTTTTTTTTTGACTTAAAGTTATCGCGATTACAAAGAAGGAGGGATTTACCTATGAAATTGGAATTAGGGAAGATTAAGATCGACGATATCCAATTTGCAGAAAAGACATATGTGAAAGACCATGTGCTCTATGTCAATAAGGAAGAAGTGGAAGCGCTTGTTCTGGAAGATGACAAATTGATCGGCTGCAGCCTTGACATCGCCCGTCCGGGTGACAGCACACGTATTACACCGGTGAAGGATGTAATCGAACCTAGAGTAAAAGTATCAGGCGGAGAGATTTTCCCTGGAGTTGTAGGGAAAGTAACACCGACAGTAGGCGAAGGAAGAACACATGCGCTGGACGGATGCTGCGTAGTTACCGTTGGACGGATTGTTGGTTTCCAGGAAGGTGTTATCGACATGAGCGGACCGGCAGCAGATTACTGTCCGTTTTCCAAGACTGTAAATCTCTGTGTTGTAATCGAACCTCAGGAAGGGCTTGAGACCCACGTATATGAAAAAGCGGGAAGAATGGCAGGACTGAAAGTTGCAGCTTACCTTGGAGAAGCAGGAAGAAACATTGAACCGGATACACTGGAAACATATGAGACGAAGCCGATTTTTGAGCAGGCCGCAATGTATCCTGATCTTCCGAAAGTAGGATATATCCACATGCTTCAGTCACAGGGACTCCTCCACGATACATATTACTATGGAGTTGACGCAAAACAGTTCGTACCGACATTCATGTATCCGACAGAAATCATGGACGGCGCGATCGTATCCGGAAACTGTGTAGCTCCGTGTGACAAGGTTACGACCTATCACCACTTCCACAACCCGGTTATCGAGGACTGCTATAAGCATCACGGAAAAGACATCAACTTTATGGGTGTCATCCTTACGAATGAAAACGTATTCCTTGCTGATAAAGAGAGACATTCTGACATGGTTGCAAAATTGGCAGAATGGATGGGACTTGATGGCGTACTGATCACAGAGGAAGGATACGGAAATCCGGATACCGACCTGATGATGAACTGCCGTAAAGTAGAACGCAAAGGCGTGAAAGTAGTTCTGATCACAGACGAATTCCCGGGAAAAGACGGAAAATCCCAGTCTCTGGCAGATACATGCGATGAGGCGGATGCACTTTCCTCCTGTGGACAGGGAAATGCGACATTACAGTTCCCGGCTATGGACAAAGTGATCGGTACTATGGATTACATCGAAAGCCAGATCGGCGGATGGGCAGGATGTGTCAATGAAGACGGTTCCTTTGAGGCAGAGCTTCAGATCATCATTGCATCTACGATCGCAAACGGCTTTAACCACCTTGCAGCAAGGGGATATTAAGATTTGGAAGGAGGATCCAAAATGGCAAAATATAAAATTGTTCATTATATTAACCAGTTCTTTGCCGGTATCGGCGGTGAGGAAAAGGCAGATTACAAACCGGAAGTAAGAGAAGAGGCTCTTGGACCAGGAGCAGCTCTTGCACAGGCTCTTGGTGAAGATTATGAAATCGTAGCTACAGTAATCTGCGGTGACAACTATTTCGGAGAAAATCTGGATGAAGCAACCGATACGATTATCGACATGGTAAAGAAATATGAACCGGACGTCTTCTTTGCAGGACCGGCATTCAACGCAGGACGTTACGGCGTTGCATGTGGAACGATCTGTAAAGCAGTGGAAGAAAGACTCGGTATTCCGGTGCTGACAGCAGCCTATGAGGAGAACCCTGGTGTTGATATGTTCCGCAAGGACGTGATCACAGTAAAGACAGGAAACTCCGCAGCTACAATGAGAAAAGTACTTCCGTCCATCGTAAATCTGATCAAGAAGATGGCAACAGGCGAAGAGATTCTTGGACCGAATGAAGAAAATTATCACGAAAGAGGAATCCGTGTCAACTACTTCGCGGAAGAAAGAGGATCCGAACGTGCCATCAAGATGCTTGTAAAGAAGATGAAAGGCGAGCCGTTTGAGACAGACCTTCCGATGCCGAAATTTGACAGGGTACCGCCTGCACCGGCAATCAAGGATATCAAACATGCGAAGATCGCGGTTGTTACTTCCGGTGGTGTTGTTCCGGTTGGAAACCCGGATCATATCGAATCTTCCAATGCAACGAAGTTCGGAATCTACTCCATCGAAGGAAAAGATTCTATGAGCCCGGAAGAGTTTACAACAATCCATGGTGGATATGACCGTCAGTTCGTTATGGCAAATCCGAACCTGGTAGTTCCGCTTGATGTACTTCGTGAAATGGAAAGAGACGGAGAGTTCGGTGAACTCGTAAACTTCTTCTGTACAACAACAGGTACAGGAACTGCGACAGGATCTGCAGCAAAATTTGGTGATGAGATCGGTAAGATCCTCACAGAACAGGAGCATGTTGACGGGGTTATCCTCGTCAGCACATGAGGTACCTGTACTCGTTGCGGTGCAACGATGGTTAAAGGAATCGAAAAATATGGGGTTCCGGTAGTACATATGGCAACGGTAGTTCCGATTTCCCTTACAATCGGCGCCAACAGAATTATCCCAGGTGTTGGTATTCCGTATCCGCTTGGTGATCCAACCCAGGGCGAAGTGGATTCCAAGAAGATCCGTAAGAGAATGGTACGCCGGGCGCTCAAAGCACTTCAAACTGAAGTAACCGAGCAGACCGTATTTGAAAAAGACAATTTCTAAAGAAAGATAACTAAAAAATAATAACAGAATCCGGGTACAGTACAGATCTGTACTGTACCCGTTTTTTAATTTTTGATGGATAGGAGGGGACTCTATGGGCAAAGAGAACGGCGCAGTGAACTGGAAGAGAGTTCTGATTCTGGCAGGAGCGGTAATCGCGTTTACCATCGGATCCGGATTTGCGACAGGCCAGGAGATCATTCAATACTATACAGCATATGGCTGGCAGTCAATTCTGGTTATTCTTGGCTTTGCGGTCATGTTTCTGTATTACAATTTTAACTTTGCGAAAGCAGGCGCTGAACAGAAGTTTGAACACGGAAATGATGTTTACAAATATTTTTGCGGAAAATATGTAGGAACATTTTGTGACTATTATTCTACGATTTTCTGCTATATGTCATTTTGGGTTATGATCGGCGGTGCGGCATCTACATTGAATCAGGAGTACGGACTTCCGAACTGGGCAGGTGCAGTCATCCTTACAATCCTTACGACAATTACAGTAGTCGGCGGACTGAATTCTCTCGTTGATGCCATTGGTGTCGTAGGGCCGATTATCGTTGTACTTTGTATTTTTATCGGTCTTGTTACGGTGATTCAGGATGCAGGCAATATTCCGGCAGGACTGGAAGTTATCCGGACAGGTGCCTATGCAGGAGCAGCAGAGGGAGAAACGATCAAAAATGCAGGTGCGAACTGGTTTATTTCAGCAGCTTCCTATGCAGGATTTGTTCTTCTGTGGTTTGCAAGTTTTACGGCAGCGCTGGGATCCAAGAACAAGAAAAAAGATCTTAACTATGGTATCGTAGGTGGCACGGTTGCTGTGTGTGTTGCAATTGCTTTGATCTCTTTCGGCCAGATTGCCAATATCAATACTCCGCTTGAGGACGGAAGCGCTTATGTATGGAATGCAGATATTCCGAACCTGATTCTTGCCATGAAGATCTGGAAACCGTTTTCTGCTATTTTTGCAATTGTTGTATTTGCAGGTATTTATACGACAGCTGTTCCGCTGCTCTATAATCCGGCATCCCGTTTCGCAAAAGAAGGAACTTCCCGTTTTAAAATTTTGACAGTTGTTCTTGCGGTTGTAGGGCTGATCGTCGGGCTGTTCCTTCCATTCAGAACACTCGTTAATGTTATTTATGTTCTGAATGGTTATGTCGGAGCAGTGTTAATTCTGTTTATGATTAAGAAAAATATTACAGATTTCCTTGCTAAAAGGAAAAAAGCATAGCTATTTGCAGAAAATATCTGTCTGTAAAAAACAGCAATCGAAACGGTTGCTGTTTTTTGTGTGGAGTGCGGGCAGGCTCAACCACAATTGTAAGAAATTTGTAAAAGAAGAGGAATTCTTTTAGAAAAGGGATGAAAAATCGATTATTATTTGCTAGAATAGGAAAGTGCTTAAGAAAGAAAAAAGAAAGTGGAGTGAGGTAGAAGGATGGACTACAACAGAATTATTGAAGGCATCCTGGATATCGGAGAAGAGATGCTGAAAAGCGGAGCGGAAAATTTCCGGTTGGAGGATGCCCTTTACAGAATGCTGAAAAGTTATGGATTTGTCAGATATGATGTATTTGTTATTCCAAGCAACATTCAGGTGACAGCGAAGACGCCGGAAGGAGAGTTTATCACTCAGGTAAGGCATATCGAGACATCGGAGAATGATTTTGACCGGCTGGACTATCTGAACAATCTTTCCAGATATGTCTGTGCCCATAAGCCGGATGCGGATCAGCTGAAGATCAAGTTTGAGGAAGTGATGAACCGGCCGGAACAGCCGGAAATTCTCCGGTATGTGGCGGGAGTCATGGGAGGTGCCGGATTTGCCGTATTCTTCGGGTGCGGATTTATGGATGCGATTGTTGCTGTGGTTGTTTCACTGATGATTGTATTTGTTGGAAAATGGCTGAGCACAAGGGAAGGAAATCTGATGATTTATAATCTGATCCTTGCCTTTTTATCTGAGATCATTATTATCCTGGCGACCAGAAATGGAATCGGAACACATCCCGACAGAATCATGATCGGGATTGTCATGCTGCTGATCAGTGGACTTGGTACGACCAATGGATTCCGCGAGTTACTGCAGCGGGACTTTATATCCGGGTCCATTAATATTTTAAATTCCATTCTCGGGGCAACAGGAATTGCTCTTGGGATCGCGCTTGCCATGATGGTCTTTCATGCAAGATCCATGGAAGGATTTATGCTGACACCAAGTGTTCCGATGCAGCTTGTTTCCTGTACGATTGCCTGTATCGGTTTTGCCATATGGTTTAAAGTCCGGGGACGTCAGGTATTCTACTCGGGAGTTGGTGCGTTTATTACATGGGGAATTTATGCTCTCGTATTTGCCATTGAACCGAGCAACTTTCTTGCTACATTGATTGCAGCGGTATTTGTCGGATTTTATGCATTTATCATGTCCAGAGTCAATAAGGCACCATCGACGATTTTCCTGACAGCATCTGTATTTCCTTTGATTCCGGGACCAAATCTGTACTATATGATGTACGGTTTTGTAAGCAATGATTCCGCGCTCATTTCCAGTGAAGGAATCCTTCTAGCCACCACATGTCTTGCGATTGCCTTTGGATTCAATATCGTGGATGTAGCATCCAGAGTCATTATGAGTGCGCTGAAACGGGAATACCGCGTTGGCAAGAGTTCTTAAAAAGATAGAAAAGCATTGATTTTTATAACAATGTCTAGTAGAATTACTGATAGAATGCAGGAGGTAGAAGCATGGCAGAATACACGAAAGTGGCGCTCGACGCCATGGGAGGGGATAATGCCCCGGTGGAAATCATTAAAGGCGCTGTTGACGCAGTAAATAAGCGCAGGGATATTCAGGTATTGATTGTCGGGAAAGAAGACATCATAAAAGAAGAGCTTGCCAAATATACTTACGACAAAGAGCAGATTGAGATCAAGGGCGCCAGTGAAGTGATTGAGACCGCGGAGCCGCCGGTAATGGCAATCCGCAGAAAAAAGGATTCTTCGATTGTCGTAGCGATGAATATGGTTAAAAAAGGAGAGGCCGACGCGTTTGTATCGGCAGGAAGCTCCGGAGCCATTCTCGTTGGAGGACAGGTCATTGTAGGGAGAATCAAAGGAGTGGAGAGGCCGCCCCTTGCACCGCTTTTACCGACCAAAAAGGGATTTTCGCTTTTGATCGACTGCGGAGCAAACGTAGATGCCAGACCGTCCCATCTGGTGCAGTTTGCAAAAATGGGCTCGATCTATATGGAGCATGTTATGGGCGTGAAGAATCCGAAAGTGGCGATTGTCAATATCGGTGCTGAGGAGGAGAAGGGCAACGCCCTTGTGAAAGAGACGTTCCCGATGCTGAAGGCATGCCCGGATATTAATTTTACCGGGAGCATCGAGGCGCGCAATATTCCGTATGGTGACGCGGATGTCATTGTCTGCGAGGCTTTCGCGGGCAATATTATCCTGAAACTTTATGAGGGCGTCGGAGGGGTGCTGGTTGATAAGATCAAGGAAGGCATGATGAAGAGCCTCAGGACAAAAATCGGAGCACTGCTTGTAAAACCGGCGCTGAAGGAGACGATGAAGGGATTTGACGCAAGCGAGTACGGCGGAGCACCGCTGCTTGGTCTCAATGGCCTGGTTGTAAAGACACACGGCAACTCAAAGGCACGTGAGGTCTGCAACTCCATTATTCAGTGCGTGACCTTCAAAGAGCAGAAGATTAATGAGAAAATCAGAGAATGCATTCAGAAAGAGAAAGAATAAACTTTTAAGGAAGGAATGTAACTATGGAATTTGAAAAATTACAGGGGATTATCGCAGATGTATTAAATGTGGATGCCTCAGACATCACAATGGAGACTACATTTGTAGACGATTTGGGAGCAGATTCTTTGGACATTTTCCAGATTATCATGGGAATCGAGGAAGAATTCGATATCGAGATTGATAATGATGATGCGGAAAAAATCGTGACAGTGGGAGACGCAGTAGAGCAGATCAGAACGGCAACAAATAATTAAAACATAAATGCGGAAAAGCCCGTCAGGGCTTTTTCGTGCTAATTGGGGGTTTTATGAGAAAGATCAAAGAACTAGAAAGAACAATTGATTATCAGTTCCGGAATCCGGAACTTCTGCGTCATGCTTTGAGACACAGCTCCTATGTGAACGAAAAGCACATGAAGAAATATGAATGTAATGAGCGGCTGGAGTTTCTGGGCGATGCAGTACTTGAAGTTGTATCCAGCGAATTTCTTTTTTTTGAGTATGAGACAATGCCGGAAGGTGAACTGACCAAAAAGAGGGCAAGTATGGTATGTGAACCGGCGCTTGCTTTTTGTGCCAGAGATATCAAACTGGGGGAATATCTGATGCTCGGAAAAGGTGAAGAGGCAACGGGCGGAAGAAAACGGGATTCGGTTACATCTGACGCGATGGAAGCGCTGATTGGAGCGATTTATCTGGACGGTGGGTTTGCTAGCGCAAAAGAGTTCATTCACCGGTTTATCCTCAATGACCTGGAAAACAAGAAGCTCTTTTTTGATAGCAAGACTATCCTGCAGGAAATTGTACAGGGAAATTCTGATGATCAGGTTTCCTATGAACTGATCCGGGAGGAAGGACCGGACCACAATAAAAGTTTCTGTACGGCAGTCAGGATCGGAGAACAGATCTACGGGGAAGGCGAAGGAAGGACCAAAAAAGCATCTGAACAGCAGGCTGCATATCAGGCGATTTTGAAATTACAGGAGAAACGATAGGAGAGCTATGTATTTAAAAAGCATTGAAGTACAGGGATTTAAATCTTTTGCAAATAAAATCGTCTTTCAGTTTCATAATGGAATCACCGGCATTGTAGGGCCGAATGGAAGTGGAAAGAGCAACGTCGCGGACGCGGTCCGGTGGGTATTAGGAGAGCAGAGGGCGAAGCAGCTTCGCGGAGGCAACATGCAGGATGTCATTTTTTCGGGAACTGAGAACCGAAAGCCTCTAAGCTACGCCTCGGTCGGGATCACGCTGGACAACTCCGACCACAAGCTGCCGATTGATTTTGAGGAAGTCACTGTGACAAGAAAGCTTTATCGCTCCGGTGAGTCAGAGTACCTGATTAATGGAAGCAGCTGCAGATTGAAAGATATCAACGAGCTGTTTTATGATACCGGAATCGGGAAAGAGGGATATTCAATCATCGGACAGGGTCAGATCGATAAGATCTTAAGCGGAAAACCGGAAGACCGGAGGGAGTTGTTCGATGAGGCTGCGGGAATTGTCAAATTCAAGCGGAGAAAAAATACATCCTTGAAGAAGCTGGAAGAAGAGCAGCAGAATCTGGTACGTGTAACAGACATCCTTTCGGAGCTGGAAAAGCAGTACGGACCGCTTAAAAAGCAGTCTGAGACGGCGAGAGAGTATCTGAAGAAACGGGAAGAAATGAAAAAGCTGGACGTCAATCTGTTCCTCGTTCAGACAGAAAAGATAAAAGCGGAAGAAAAGGAAACAGAAGAGGCTCTGGCACGTGCGCAGGAAGAGCTTGATGAATCGAGAAAGCGGTATGACGCCATGAAAGAGGAGTATGCCGAAGTAGAAAACCGGATCGGGGAGATTGACCTTCAGACGGAGACCGCGAGAAAGCAGCTGAATGATACAAGACTGATCCGGCAGCAGTATGAGAACAGCATTGACCTTCTCAAAGAGCAGATCAACAGCGTGCGGATGAACGACGCCCATTATCTGGAGCGGAAAAAGACTGTTGAGGAAGAGATCCGGAAACGGGAGACCGAGCTTGAAGAACTGAAAAGCCGGCGCGCAGATCTGGAAGCCCAGATGAGGGAGAAGGAAGCGCAGAGCGAGAAAGAAAAAGAGAATCTGACGAGCCTTCAGGAGGAGATGGCCAGGATCAGTCTTTCCAGCGAGGAAAAGAAAAACGAGATTATGAAGATTCTTTCCGTGCGGGCTTCGACAAAGGCCGAACTACAGCGTTTTCATACGATGAAAGAGCAGATCAGGGTTCAGAAGACAGGACTTGCGCAGCAGCTCTTAACGATTACCCAGGAAACGGAAGTATACCGGACAGAATATGAAAAGTATGAAAGTGAATGGAAAGAGCTTTCCGCCCAGATCCGTACCTGTTCGGAAACGATTGCGCAGTATGAAAGTGAAATTATAAGACTTCAGGAAGAAATTACAAAAGAAAATGGACTGATTCAGACTGGACAGAGTGCGTATCACAGAGAGCAGTCCAGACTGGAATCTTTGAAAAATATGACCGAGCGCTACGAAGGATACGGTAACAGTATCCGGAGAGTCATGGAGCAGAAAAACCGGGAGCAGGGCATCCTTGGAGTTGTGGCGGATCTGATCCGTGTAGAGAAAAAGTACGAGACTGCGGTGGAGACTGCACTCGGCGGAAGCATCCAGAATATCGTAACGAGGGATGAAGAGACCGCGAAAAGAATGATTACTTATCTGAAACAGCATAAATTCGGGCGGGCAACGTTCCTTCCTCTGACCAGCGTGAAGGGTTCCGAGTTCCCAAAGCCGGAAGTGCTCAGAGAAGACGGTGTCATCGGACTTGCCCATACGCTTGTGGAGACAGATGAAGAATTCAAAAGTCTTATGAAGAACCTTCTTGGCCGTACCGTGGTAGTGGAAAATATTGACGTGGGTATCCGTCTTGCAAGGAAATACCGCCAAACTGTCCGGATGGTGACACCGGAGGGAGAGCTTCTCAATCCGGGTGGATCCATGACAGGAGGGGCTTTTAAAAATTCCAGCAGTTTGTTAAGCAGACGGCGTGAGATTGAGGAATTTGAAAAGACCGTACAGATGCTCAAAAAGGACCTGGAGCAGACGAGGGAGTCTTTGGAGCGTCATAAAGAAGAGCGTGCCGGATATTATGCGAAAATGGACAGCCTCAAAGATGAGATGCAGAAGATATACGTCCGGCAGAATACCGCAAAGATGAATCTTTCTCAGGTACAAAGCAGGCAGAAGTCGATCCTTGACCGAAAGGCGGAGCTTTTAAAAGAAAACGAAAGCTATGAAAACCAGCTCCGGGAACTTCAGGAGAATCAGGAATCCATTGAAATCGAACTGGGAACTTCCGAAGAACTGGAAGAAAGGCTGAAAAAGGAGACGGAAGAAGAGCAGAAGGAGCTGGAGAAAAAGAAGGAAGAGGAACAGATTTTACAGAAACGTGCCGAGGACGCACATCTTGTTTTTGCGGAACTTGGACAAAAAGAAATCTTCCTGAATGAAAATCAGGAACGTATCTGGCAGGAGTATACGAAGTATACACAGGAAAAGAAACTGCTGGAGGAAAACCAGGGAGACAATAAGAAAGCGATTGCTGAAAAAGAGCAGGAGATGGAACGGGCCGGACAAAAGATCCGGGAAGCCGGAGAACTGATCGAAGAGATCGAACAGGAGATCGGGCAGTATGCCGGGGAAAAGGAAACACTTTCCCGCAGACATAAGGAATTCCTTGGAAAGCGCGATGCCATCTCGGAACAGATTTCCGATCTTGATAAAGAAACCTTCCGGCTTGGCGGAAAGAAGGACGGGCTGGAGGAGACGATGGAAAAGCAGATGAATTATATGTGGGAAGAATACGAGATCACCTATAATCATGCGCAGCAGTACCGGGATGAAAGTATTGGAGATCTGGGCTTCATGAAGAAAGAGATTCAGCGGCTTCGCTCAGAGATCCGCAGCCTTGGCAATGTCAATGTCAATGCCATTGAAGATTTTAAAAATCTGGAAGAACGGTATCTCTTTTTGAAAAACCAGCATGAAGACCTGATCGAAGCGGAGGCAACCTTAAAACAGATTATTGAAGAACTGGATACCGCCATGAGAAGGCAGTTTGAGGAACAGTTCGCAAGGATAAAAGAAGAGTTCCATAATGTTTTCCGCCAGCTCTTTGGAGGCGGAAAAGGGACACTCGAGCTTCTGGAGGACGAGGATATTCTGGAAGCGGGAATCCGGATCATTGCACAGCCGCCGGGAAAGAAGCTTCAGAATATGATGCAGCTCTCCGGTGGAGAAAAAGCGCTGACGGCGATCGCGCTTCTCTTTGCGATTCAGAATCTGAAACCGTCGCCGTTTTGTCTGCTGGACGAGATCGAAGCAGCCCTGGACGATTCCAATGTTACAAGGTTTGCGCAGTATCTTCACAGACTGACGAAAAATACGCAGTTTATTGTTATTACCCACCGGAGAGGAACAATGACAGCAGCGGACAGACTGTATGGAATTACGATGCAGGAGAAGGGAGTTTCTACGCTGGTTTCAGTAGATCTGCTTGAAAACCAGCTCAGCAAATAAAAAATAAAGGAGTAGAAGAGACTATGGCAGAGGAAAAAAAGGGATTTTTCCGGCGGCTTGTGTCAGGCCTGACAAAAACAAGGCAGAATATCGTTTCCGGCCTTGACAGCCTGTTCAGCGGGTTTTCCAAAATTGATGAAGACTTTTATGAAGAGCTGGAAGAGATCCTGATTATGGGAGATCTCGGCGTCAAGGCGACCTATTCGATCCTTGATGACCTTAGAGAAAAGGTGAAAGAACAGCATATCAAGGATCCGGCTGACTGCAAACAGCTTCTGATTGACAGTATCAAGGAGCAGATGCAGATCGGGGAGACAGCATATGAGTTTGAAAATCAGAAATCCGTAGTACTGGTGATTGGAGTTAACGGGGTAGGAAAAACGACGACCATCGGTAAGCTTGCAGGGAAGCTTCGCGGTGAAGGGAAAAAAGTTGTGATCGCAGCGGCGGACACATTCCGTGCCGCGGCGGGAGAACAGCTGAAAGAATGGGCAGACCGGGCAAATGCAGAGTTTATCGGGGGACAGGAAGGCTCTGATCCGGCAGCTGTCGTGTACGATGCGGTTGCGGCCGCAAAGGCAAGGAAGGCGGATGTTCTGCTGTGTGATACGGCGGGGCGTCTTCATAATAAAAAGAATCTGATGGAAGAGCTGAAAAAGATCAATCGTGTCATTGAGAGAGAGTACGCTGACGCGTACAGAGAAACCCTGGTGGTTTTGGATGGAACAACAGGGCAGAACGCACTTTCGCAGGCAAAACAGTTTGCGGAGGCGGCAGACATTACGGGAATCGTTCTGACAAAAATGGATGGAACCGCAAAAGGGGGAATTGTGGTAGCAATTCAGTCGGAACTTGGCATTCCGGTCAAATATATCGGAGTCGGAGAAAGTATCGATGATCTGCAGAAATTTGATTCCGATGATTTTGTCAATGCCCTGTTTACGACAGAGGAGCATCCGGAGGAAGAAACAGAATAAACATGACACAGAGGAAAGAAGGTTACAGCCATGATGACATTGGAAAAATTTGAAGAAGCAAGTGAGCTTGTAAAAAAAGTCACAAATCCGACAAAACTGGTCTACAGTGAATACCTGAGCGAGGAAACAGGTGGAAAGATTTATCTGAAGCCGGAAAACATGCAGCATACGGGCGCGTACAAAATCCGCGGCGCCTACTATAAGATCAGTACGCTGTCCGAGGAGGAAAAGCAGAAAGGACTGATCACGGCTTCAGCAGGAAATCATGCCCAGGGCGTTGCCTATGCGGCAAAGATGTTCGGATGCAAGGCAACGATCGTTATGCCGACCGTTACGCCGCTGATCAAGGTAAACCGAACAAAGAATCTGGGAGCGGATGTCGTTCTTTACGGAGATGTTTATGATGATGCCTGTGACAAGGCCTACGAGCTTGCCGAAGAGCATGGATACACATTCGTCCATCCGTTCGACGACCTGGATGTAGCGACGGGCCAGGGAAGTATCGCCATGGAGATCGTTCAGGAGCTTCCGACTGTTGATTATATCTTTGTCCCGGTAGGAGGAGGCGGACTGATTGCAGGTGTAGCAACCCTTGCAAAGATGCTTAATCCGAAGATCAAAGTCATCGGTGTGGAGCCTTCAGAAGCAGCCAGTATGAAAGCAGCTCTGAAAGCAGGAGAACCGGTAACCCTTCCAAGCGCCAATACGATTGCGGACGGTACTGCGGTAAAACGCGTGGGAAGCCAGACCTTTGAGTATGTACAGAAAAATGTGGATCAGATACTGACAGTCGATGATGATGACCTGATCGGCGTTTTTCTGGATATGGTAGAGAATCACAAGATGGTTGTGGAAAATTCCGGCCTGCTTTCTGTAGCAGCGCTCAGACAGATGAATCTGGAAGGGAAAAAGGCAGTCTGCATCCTGAGCGGAGGAAACATGGATGTGATCACCATGGCTTCCATCGTACAGCACGGACTGATCCAGAGAGACCGGATCTTTTCTGTTTCTGTTCTGCTTCCGGATAAGCCGGGCGAACTGGTACGCGTGGCAAAGACTATCGCGGACGCACAGGGCAATGTCATCAAGCTGGAACACAACCAGTTTGTAAGCACAAACAGAAATGCGGCTGTAGAGCTGAGAGTAACCATGGAAGCATTTGGAACAGAGCACAAGCATGAGATTCTGCAGGCTCTGGAAAACAACGGATTCCGTCCGAAGCTGGTTACAACAAAACTGTATTAAAGAAAAGGAGGGAGCAGATTGCCGGGAAAACTGCCTGAAACAGGTTTCTTATACACCGATCAGCAGGGCACGATCTACCGTTTCATCGGCACGTCCAGACACTGGCAGACGATGGAAGAGCTTTTGATTTTTCAAGAGGAGGAAGAGAAGACCCTCTATGCTGTTCCGGTTCCTGATTTTACAAAAGAATTCCAAAAAGCAGAAAACGGGCATACATCGGATCTGCTTCTCCGATTTCTGGAGGCAGATTCCAATGAAGAAAAGCTCTCGATTCTTCAGAAAAACCGTCCGGAAGTAACAGAAGACCTGCTGGAGGCTGCCGCCCAGAGCATGGACTACGCCCTGAGCGGAGAAAGCGAAGAAATGCAGTTTCTGGATTTTGAGAACTATCTTCGGACAAAAATCAAATATGAACGTAAGAGAAGGTAACTACTTTTGAAATGGAAAGAGATCCTGCATGGCGCAGGATCCTTTTTGTTTATCAGAAAACTTCGCTGGTTATAAAAATATCAAACTTCGGGTTGACATGCTTTGTATAATTGTATACAATTATACAAAGCGAAAAGGAGTGTATAAAATGGATAATAGAAAAGTTTACATGAACCATCACAATAATTTACTGCAGCTCGAAGAACATATGTATCCGCTGGTGGACGTAGATAAGCCGAATATATTCCGGAATCTGTTTCCATATGACGAAGTTCCGAAAATCGCGTTCAACGATCGAATCGTACCGCATTCAATGCCGGACGAGATCTGGATTACGGATACAACATTCCGTGACGGGCAGCAGTCCAGAGCGCCGTATACGACAGAGCAGATTGTGACGATTTATGACTACCTGCACCGTCTGGGCGGTCCAAAGGGAAAGATCCGTCAGAGTGAGTTTTTCCTTTACAGTAAAAAAGACAGGGATGCTGTTTACCAGTGTCTGGAGAAAGGATATGAGTTTCCGGAAGTTACAAGCTGGATCCGGGCAAATAAGAAGGACTTTGAGCTGGTAAAAGAGATCGGACTGAAAGAGACAGGGATTCTTGTAAGCTGTTCCGATTATCACATTTTCTATAAACTCAAGATGACAAGGCGGGAGGCGCTTAACCATTATCTTTCGATTATCCGTCAGTGTCTGGAAATCGGGATCAGCCCGAGATGCCATCTGGAGGATATTACAAGATCAGACATTTACGGTTTCGTGATTCCGTTTTGTCTGGAACTGATGAATCTGATGGAAGAATATCAGATTCCGATTAAAATCCGTGTCTGTGACACGATGGGATACGGAGTCAACTATCCGGGAGCGGTGATTCCGCGGTCTATTCCGGGTATCATCTACGGATTGATGATCCATGCCGGAGTACCGAGTGAACTCATCGAGTTCCACGGGCACAATGACTTTTACAAGGCAGTCAGCAATGCAACGACCGCATGGCTTTATGGAGCAAGCGGCGTAAACTGTTCTCTCTTTGGAATCGGAGAACGTACAGGAAATACACCACTGGAAGCAATGGTATTTGAATATGCGCAGCTTCGGGGAACACTGGACGGCATGGAGACGACTGTCATCACAGAGCTTGCCGAGTACTATGAAAAGGAGATCGGCTACCATATTCCGGAGCACACGCCGTTTGTGGGAAAGAACTTTAATGTGACAAGGGCCGGAATCCATGCGGACGGACTTCTGAAAAACGAAGAGATCTACAATATTTTTGACACCGGAAAGTTTCTGAACCGGCCGGCCGTAGTATCAGTGTCCAACACATCCGGCATCGCAGGAATTGCCCACTGGATCAATACCTACTACAAGCTTCCGGAGGACAGAAAAGTCGGAAAAGACTCCGAGCTGGTTGTGGCAGTGAAGGAATGGGTGGATAAGCAGTATGACGACGGACGTGTAACTGTGATGACGGACGAAGAAATGGTTCAGAAGATCACGGAAATCTGCCGTGAGAAGTCAATCATTCTTTAATAGAAGGAAGTAACAGTCATGGAAGAATATCAAGATTATTCTTTGAGCGGAAAGGTGTTTCGGACACTGAGTGAACAGATCCTTTCCGGGAAATATCAAAAAGGAGACGAACTCCGGGAAGTGACCGTGGGAAAAGAGCTGGGAGTCAGCAGGACTCCGGTCAGAGAAGCCTTCAGGAAGCTGGAACTGGAAGGACTGGTGACCAGTATTCCAAACAAAGGCACGTATGTCAACGGCATTTCCAGGGAGGACGTTCAGGATATCTATATGATCCGGTCCAGGCTGGAAGGGCTTGCGGCCCGGCTTGCGACAAGACGGATTACGAAGGAGCAGATTGACGAGATGGAAGAGATGATTCTTCTCTCCGAATTTTATCTGAAAAAGGGGATGACCGAACAGCTTTCCACTCTGGACGGAAAGTTCCACTTTATCCTTTATGAAGCCTGCGGAAGCAGGATGTTGAAAAATGTACTGACGGATTTCCACCGCTATGTCCAGATGGCGAGGAGGATGTCCGTCAAAGTGGAAAACCGTGCGGAAAAATCCATCAGGGAACATTCGGAGATCCTCTCGGCAATCCGGGACAAGGATGAGGACAGGGCGGAGAAACTGATGGAAGAGCATATCCGCCATGTTGTTCAGAATTTACATCTGGAAGAAATCTAAGAAAGAAAAAGAAAGGGATGGTATGATGGCAAAGATACAGATGCAGACACCAATCGTTGAGATGGATGGAGACGAGATGACAAGAATTCTCTGGAAGATGATCAAGGATCATCTGCTCCTGCCTTTTATTGATCTGAATACGGAGTATTACGATCTTGGGCTGGAACACCGTAATGAGACTGATGACCAGGTGACGATTGACAGTGCGCTTGCAACGAAAAAGTATAAAGTGGCCGTAAAATGTGCGACCATCACACCAAATGCAGCGCGGATGGAAGAATATGATTTGAAAGAGATGTGGAAGAGCCCGAACGGGACGATCCGTGCGATTCTGGATGGAACCGTATTCCGTGCACCGATTGTCGTAAAAGGAATTGAGCCGTGCGTCAGAAACTGGAAAAAACCGATCACCATTGCAAGACATGCCTACGGGGATGTGTATAAAGGAACGGAAATGAAAATCCCTGGAAAAGGAAAGGCAGAGCTTGTCTACACCGCTGAGGACGGAAGCGAGACAAGAGAACTGATCCATGAGTTTGACGGACCCGGCATCATTCAGGGAATGCACAATATCAACAAGTCCATCGAAAGTTTTGCAAGGAGCTGTTTCCACTATGCACTGGACACGAAACAGGATCTCTGGTTTGCAACGAAAGATACGATTTCAAAGAAATACGACCATACATTCAAGGATATCTTTCAGGAGATCTTTGACGCGGAATTTAAAGAGCAGTTTGAACAGGCGGGAATTACGTATTTCTACACACTGATTGACGACGCGGTGGCACGTGTAATGAAATCAGAAGGCGGATATATCTGGGCATGCAAAAACTATGACGGAGATGTTATGAGTGATATGATTTCCTCCGCATTCGGCTCCCTTGCCATGATGACGTCCGTTCTTGTCTCACCGGATGGATACTATGAGTACGAGGCAGCTCATGGAACAGTTCAGAGACATTATTATAAACACCTGAAAGGGGAGGAGACATCCACCAACTCCGTGGCAACGATCTTTGCATGGAGCGGGGCTCTCAGAAAGCGCGGAGAACTGGATGGAAACAAGGAGCTTCAGGAGTTTGCGGACCGGCTTGAAAAAGCGACTATCGATACCATCGAAGCGGGCGAAATGACAAAAGACCTGGCGCTGATAACGACTTTGAAAGATCCGGTTGTATTAAACAGCGAAGACTTTATCAAAGCCATCGCAAAACGGCTTGCATAAAAAGAAGTCAAAATCAAAGAGAGCATAGAAAAAGAGGCAGACCCGTGTTATAAACGGGCTTCGGCCTCTTTTCTGCTGCTCTTATTCCGCGAGAGATTCCCACTGTTCATAGAGAGTCTCAAGCTCTGCTGTGATGTTGTCCTTTTCTTTTGCCAGCTCCTGGCACCGGACGGAATTGGAATATACATCTTCGTGGGTCATCAGTTCATCGATCTCACCGCACCGGGTTTCCAGAGTCTCAATCCGCTCTTCGGTCCGCTTCAGATCGTTCTGGCGTTTCCTCTCCTTCGCCTGCGCTTCCTTCTGAGCCTTCCAGTCCAGCTTTCCGGCCGAAGCCTGAGTGTCTGTGGAAGACGGCGTATCTGCTGCGGCAGGAGCAGCGTAAACAGCGGTAAGTTCTTCTTTCTTTTCAAGATAATAATCATAATTTCCGATGTAGTTGACAAATTTCTGATTGACCAGTTCCAGAATTCTCGTGGCAGTTTCGTTGATAAAATACCGGTCATGGGAAACATAAAGTACCGTGCCGGTGTAATCATTCAATGCGTGCTCCAGGATTTCTTTGGATGCAACATCAAGATGGTTGGTCGGCTCGTCGAGAATGAGGAAATTGGCCTCGGAAAGCATCAATTTTGCAAGAGAGACACGTCCACGTTCCCCGCCGCTCAAGTCTCCGATCAGCTTGTAGACATCATCCCCGGTGAAGAGAAAGGCTGCAAGCATATTCCGGATCTGGGTATTCGTAAGGGACGGATAATCGTCCGAGATCTCATCAAAAACCGTTTTGTCCATGTGAAGGACATGGTGTTCCTGGTCGTAGTAACCGATAGTGACATTGGAGCCAAGGGTGAAAGTTCCGGAATCCGCAGGAATGACTTCATTCAGGATTTTCAGAAGTGTCGTCTTTCCGGTACCATTGTCCCCGATAATCGCAACGTGTTCTCCACGTTTGATTTCAAAGCTGATGTCTTCAAAGAGCGTCTGATTCGGGAAAGCTTTGCTGAGGTGATCAACACGGAGCACATCATTTCCGCTGACAACAGAAGGCTCCAGCTTTAAATGCATATCTGAAGCAAGCTCAACCGGCTTTTCAATCCGCTCAATCTTTGCAAGCATCTTTTCCCGGCTCTCGGCCCGTTTGATGGATTTTTCCCGGTTGAAGGAACGAAGTTTTTCAATGACCGCTTCCTGATGCTTGATTTCCTGCTGCTGGTTAAGGTATTCTTTCAGCCTTGCATCCCGGAGCATCTGTTTTTTCTTCGCAAACTCCTGATAGTTACCAAGATACATAGTGAGCGTGCCGGCTTCGATTTCAATGATCTTTGTAACGACCCTGTTCAAAAAATACCGGTCGTGGGAGACAATCAGGACCGCTCCGGGGTAGTTCAGAAGATAGGTCTCAAGCCATGCAATCGAATGCAGATCAAGATGATTGGTCGGCTCATCCAGAAGCAGAATATCCGGTTTGGTAAGCAGAAGTTTTCCCAGAGAAACACGGGTTCGCTGCCCTCCGGAAAGGGAAGCGACCGGCTTTTCAAAATCTTCTTCTGTAAATCCCAGTCCCTTCAGGACTCCGGTGATTTCACTTTGATAGGCATAGCCGTTTTCCCGTTCAAACCGGGAAGTCAGATTGTGATAAGCGGCAAGCCTGTCCTCCAGATGAGATCCGGATAAAGTCTGAAGCTCCGCCTCAATTTTGCGGATCTGGCTTTCCATATCGATCAGATACTGTTTGGAAGTCTGCATTTCCTCATAGACTGTACGTGTGCTGTCCGTCATGGGATGCTGGGAAAGATACCCGAGCTGTTTCCCTTTTGCGAGAATAATATCCCCGGAATCTGCCGGAATCTCTCCGGTAATCATTTTCAAAATGGTAGATTTTCCGGCACCGTTTAAACCTGTCAGAGCCGCTTTCTCGTGATCCTCTATATGAAAAGAGCCATGTCTTACAATGACCTGGTCCCCAAACGATTTTTCCAGATTGTGACATGCAAGTATCATAGTATCCTCCTCTGATAAAACAAAAGTACCGTATTCATTATAACGGAATTTGTACAAAATACAACATAAAATCCCATAATAAGTTTGACTTTATTTCAAGTATTACATATAATAAAAGTATTGAAAAGAACAGGAAGGTGCTAAAAGTGGAAGGAAGAGGAATTTCTCAGGCAGTTATCAGAAGACTGCCTCGATACTACAGATACTTGGGAGAATTACTGGAAGACGGTGTAGAGCGCATTTCCTCCAACGACTTGAGCAAACGCATGAAAGTCACTGCTTCCCAGATCCGCCAGGATTTGAATAATTTCGGCGGTTTTGGTCAGCAGGGGTATGGATATAATGTGAAATATTTGCACTCGGAGATTGGAAAGATCCTGGGGCTGGACAGAGAACATAATATGATTATTATCGGAGCCGGAAACCTTGGACAGGCGCTGGCAAACTATACCGCTTTTGAGCGCAGCGGATTTATGCTGAAGGGTCTGTTTGATGTCAACCCGACTTTGGCAGGTGTTACGGTCCGCGGAATCGAGATCCGTATGATGGACGAGCTGAAAAGTTTCATCAGGAATAATGACATTGAAATTGCGATTCTGACGATACCGAAGACGAAGGCGGTGGCAGTAGCCAATATGCTCGTGGAAAACGGTATCCGTGCAATCTGGAATTTTGCGCATACGGATCTGAATCTTCCGGATAATGTTGTTGTGGAAAACGTACATCTTTCCGAGAGTCTGATGCGGCTCTCCTACAATGTACTCCGCTATGAGGAAAAACATCAGAAGAAAAAATAAGAGAAAAGAAGGACGTGAGAGATTCGTACAACAGATGCGGGACTCCGCGTCTTTTTTCTGTATCCCGGAATGAAAGCGGGGAAAGGAGCGGTAAAGATGAAATATATCATTGATGGCAGGACAATGAAAGCAGCGGATGCATACACGATCGGGACGATCGGGATTCCGTCTCTTGTCCTGATGGAACGGGCGGCTCTGAAAGTGGTAGAGGCAGCCGAAAGGGAGAGGCTTAACCTGTCGAAAAGCCTGATTGTGTGCGGAAGCGGAAACAACGGGGGCGACGGGTTTGCAGTGGGAAGACTGCTTCTGGAAAAAGGATACGGAGTGACTGCCGTACTGGTTGGGAATCCGGACCATTGTACCGAAGAGACAAAGACACAGATTCAGATTTTTGAGGCAGTCGGAGGAACCGTAAAACGGGAAATCCCGGAGGGAAGGTACACGGCTGTATTTGATGCTGTATTTGGTATCGGACTGAGCAGGCCGGTCGAAGGGCGCTACGCGGGGATTCTGGAGCAGATGAACAGACTGGACGCAGCGAAAATAGCGGTGGATATTCCGTCCGGAATTGATGCGGGGAACGGAGAGATTCTGGGGACGGCATTTCGCGCGGATCTGACGGTGACATTTGCATACCAGAAGGCAGGGATGGTTCTGTATCCGGGAGCTTTCTGCGCCGGAAAGGTCTGTGTGGAAGATATCGGAATTTATCTGCGCGGCGGCGTGGAAGGAACACGGTATCTGACTTATGAAAGAAAGGACGTAGGAAGGCTCTGTCCGCAGCGAAAAGACGATGCACATAAAGGAACTTACGGAAAAGTGCTGATGATTACCGGAAGCCAGGGCATGGCAGGCGCCGCGATTCTTTCCGCGAAGGCGGCATACCGGATGGGAAGCGGACTGGTACGTATACTGACGCCGGAATCCAACCGGGAAGTACTTCAGGCAACCCTGCCGGAAGCAGTCATAACGCCTTACGGAGAGGCTCTGGAAAACCAGCTGGAGGAACTTCTGAACTGGGCGGATGTGATCTGCGCCGGATGTGGACTGGGGACGGATATACAGGCCGGTATGATAATAGAACATCTGCTCGTGTATCTGGGCACACACAGAAAATACTGCGTGATGGATGCGGATGGCCTGAATCTAATTTCCGGAATGGAAGAAGAAAGAAGAAACACATATCTAAAAGCAGCGGGAAGCAGCCTGATCTTTACGCCTCACATCAGGGAATTCGCGCGTCTTCTTGGGAAAACGACGGAAGAAACGAAAAAAAACAGGATTGGACTTGCGCAAGAGTATGCCAAAACCTATAATATAATACTAACAGCAAAAGATGCCAGAACAGTTGTGGCAGGAGAAGGCAGGATTCCATATCTGAATACATCCGGGAACGGTGCGATGGCAAAAGCAGGTTCCGGGGATGTACTTGCAGGTATGATTACAGGCTGCCTGGCCCTTGGAATGGACCGCTTTGACGCTGCGGCGCTTGGTGTATTTATACACGGGCTGTGCGGAGACGAGGCAAGGGAAAAACTCGGGGCGCACAGCGTGCTTGCCGGGGACCTGATCGAGATGGCATCAGCTGTTTTACAGGAAATCGAGCGAAGAAAGGTTCAGTCAAAATGAAAAAGTACAGCAGAGTATGCGCAAAAATCAATTTGAATCATATTACATATAATATAGAACAGATGAGGAAACATATCTCACCGGATACGAAGATGATTCTGGTAGTAAAAGCGGACGGTTACGGCCACGGGGCATCACGGATCGCAAAAGAGACTCAGAATCTGGACTGCGTCTGGGGATACGCGACCGCAACGCTTGACGAGGCGGTGCTTCTGAGAAAGGCAGGAATTGAGAAACCGGTTCTTGTTCTCGGATGTACCTTTCCGGAGCAGTATGAGGAGGCGGTGGAAAACGAGATACGCATGACAGTCTACACTGAAGAGTCTGCGAAAGCGATCTCCGCCCTGGCATCCGCAAAGCAGAAAAAAGCATGGATTCACGTCAAGCTGGACACGGGGATGTCAAGACTCGGATTTCAGACAGGTGAAGATTCTCTGGATGCCATAGAACGGATTTTTCATCTCCCGGATCTTGAGATGGAAGGTATTTTTACTCATTTTGCAAAAGCAGACGAGGCAGATAAGTCCTTTACAAACAAGCAGATGGAACAATATATCTGGATGACAGACCGGTTAAAGGATAGAGGCATCGAGCCGAAATACCGCCACTGCTCCAACAGTGCCGGAATTATCGATCATCCGGAGGCCAATCTGGATCTTGTACGGGCGGGTATTGCTCTTTACGGGCTCTATCCATCTGACGAGGTGAAGAAAGACCGTCTGGATCTGAAGCCGGCACTGTCGCTGGTAAGCAGTATTGTACATATCAAATGGATCGAGCCCGGAGCTGTTGTAAGTTACGGCGGGTGCTTCCGGGCCGGGAAACGGACCCGCGTGGCAACGATCCCTGTCGGATATGCGGACGGATACCCGAGGAGTCTCTCGGACAAGGGCTATGTCCTGATCCGGGGAAAGAGGGCTCCGATTCTTGGCAGAGTCTGCATGGATCAGATGATGGCAGATGTGACAGAGATCGAAGATGCAGATTTCCTGGATGAAGTCGTACTGGTAGGGAAAAGCGGCGGGGAACAGATTGCAGTGGAAGATTTAAGTGCACTGTCCGGAAGGTTTAACTATGAGTTTCTCTGCGATCTCGACAAGAGGATACCAAGAGAATATATCAAAGACGGAAAAGTCATTGAGCAGATTGACTATTTTGCATAAAAAAGACGGCCGGCTTTTGGAATACTTCAAAGTAAAGGTGGAAATACTCACTATATCTTAGAAAATGGAGTGTGAAGAAAGTGCAGCAGGTTCATCGTGGAGATATTTTTTATGCGGATTTAAGTCCGGTGGTTGGTTCCGAACAGGGAGGCATCCGCCCGGTTCTTGTTATACAGAACGAGATGGGAAACAAACACAGCCCGACGGTAATCTGCGCGGCGATCACGTCACGGATGCATAAGTCAAAGCTCCCGACCCACGTGGAGATCGACGCAAGAAGATATGGTGTAGTAAAAAATTCGGTTGTTCTACTGGAGCAGATCCGTACAATCGATAAACAAAGATTAAAGGAAAGTGTGTGCCACCTGGATCAGGAAATCATGAAAAAAGTGGATGAGGCACTGAAGATCAGTATTGCACTTTCTACATAGAAGGAGAAAATATGGACCAACGGGATACAATTAGAAAAGAGGTTCTGGAAAATCTCAAAGAAGGGGAAAAGGACGGCAGTATTCAGGAGATGGAGTACCGGATGATCCGTAATGTCTTTTCGTTCCTGGATAAAGATGCAAAGGAAGTCATGACTCACAGGAAAAATATTGTCGCATTAAACTGCAATGATATTTTGGAAGAGGTGGCAGCTTTTGCATCCAGGGCAAAATATTCCAGATTTCCTGTCTATGAAGAGGAAATCGACAATATACTTGGCATTATTCATATCCGGGATATTATGAAGCTCTATCTGAATCCCGAAATGAGGGGCAAGAAACTTGGAGAAATCCGGGACGCGTTCATGCCGGTATGTTTTATTCCGGAAACGAGGAAGATCAGCCGCCTTTTCATGCAGATGAAGGCAAAACAGATCCATTTGTGCGTTGTGATTGACGAGTACGGTCAGACAGCAGGACTCGTCGCCATGGAAGATATTATTGAAGAAATTATGGGAAATATCCGGGACGAATACGATGAGGAAGAAGAGATGATCCGCAAAAACGAGGACGGTTCCTACGAGGTGAACGGTCTGTGCGGGCTTACCGAACTCTCGGACGTACTTGGCATTGTTTTTCAGGATGAAGACGAGGACAATGAGTATGAGACATTAAATGGATTTCTGATTGTAAAGCTTGAGAGGATTCCTGCAGAAGACGAGCTGTGCAGTGTTTCCTACGAGGGCTATCTGTTTGAGATCAAGGAAGTGGACAACAATATTATCCAAAAGGTGAAGATTACAAAAACGGAACTTGTCACGGAATCGAAAGAATGATAAAATTAAGAACATGAGTTTTCCTGAAGAAGGAAGAGAGATTACATACGAAGAGAGGTAGAGAACATGTCAGGACATTCCAAATTCGCAAATATTAAGCATAAAAAGGAAAAAAATGATGCTGCAAAGGGAAAGATTTTCACAAAGATCGGGCGTGAGATCGCTGTAGCAGTTAAAGAAGGAGGCGGAGCGGATCCTGCGAACAACAGCAGACTCCGCGATGTGATTGCGAAGGCAAAAGCAAACAACATGCCAAATGACAATATTGAGCGAAGCATTAAAAAGGCAGCCGGAGACGCGGATGCCAACAATTACGAAAGAGTCGTATATGAAGGATATGGGCCGAACGGAACAGCTATTATTGTAGAGGCGCTGACCGACAATAAAAACCGTACAGCTTCCAATGTCAGAAGTGCATTTACAAAAGGAAACGGAAATATCGGGACACCAGGATGCGTATCCTTTATGTTTGACAAGAAGGGACAGATTCTGATCGACAGGGAGGAGTTTGAGATGGACGCGGATGAGCTGATGATGCTGGCGCTTGACGCGGGAGCCGAGGATTTCGCGGAAGAGGAGGACAGCTTTGAGATTATCACAGATCCGGACAGCTTTTCCGAGGTACGTGAGAAGCTGGAAGCAGCAGGCATCCCTATGATGGAAGCCTCTGTGACCATGATTCCTCAGACCTATGTAGAGCTGACAGACGAGACGGATATCAAAAACATTCAGAAAACACTGGATCTTCTCGATGACGATGATGATGTGCAGGAAGTATACCATAACTGGGAAGAGTAAAGCGTTTTGGAATATACTGTAAGGGAGGGGTCCTATGCAGGCAGGACCAGAAAAACGGATGATTTCCATGTTCAACGAGGCCATGGAACTGTCGGGGCGCTTTCGAAAGAATACATATGAACCGGCCTTCCGTGAGTTTTTCAGGAGACGCAGTACAGATCTTGAAGAACTCCTCAGCGAGATCCGGGGGACGGAAGAAAAAAATCAGGAAGAGCTGATTGCCCGGGCCGGAAAAAGCGTTCCGGATTATGTGGATGAAAAGCTTGAAGAGATCGCAGGAAAACGGAAAAGGGAGAATCAGGTTATGGATTATAATCTTGCACTTGTAACCTTTTTCATTCCGCTTCTGTTACACAGCAGGGAACCGGAACTGGAAGCTGTGGCAGACCAGACAATTAAGAACTGGAATCAGCTTGAGAATGTGACCATGAAGATCGGAAAGTCTACTTTTGAAGAGATCAACGGCGGATTCCGAAACCGGCTTTGTTATGTGACAACAGCCGTCTGCCGTTCACTGGATAAACCGGACGGGTGTTATGAGCTGAAAACTCTTCGGGACTACCGGGATAGATATCTGGCATCTTCTCCGGGAGGCAGGGAGACAATCCGCGAGTATTACAATATTGCACCGACGATTGTAAAAAGAATCGAACGGCAGAAAAATGCGGATGAGATTTACCGAAAGATCTGGAAAGAATATCTGGAGCGGTGCATCGGACTGATCGAAACCGGTAAGATGGAAGAATGCAGAGAAGTATATACAAAGATGGTACACGAACTGGAACGGGAATATTTGTTTTCCTGATCCGGTAAAGAAAATATAGGAGGAGCAAGGGTATGAGTGAACAGTTTAATATCGAAACAAAATGTATCCAGTCAGGCTGGAAACCAAAAAAGGGAGAACCGAGAATCCTTCCGATTTATCAGAGTACGACATTTAAGTACGATACAAGTGAACAGATGGGACGTCTGTTTGACCTGGAAGACAGCGGATATTTCTACACAAGACTGCAGAATCCGACAAATGATGCAGTAGCGGAAAAGATCTGCGAACTGGAAGGCGGTTATGCCGCCATGCTGACATCGTCCGGACAGGCAGCAAATTTTTATGCTGTTATGAACATTGCAGAGGAAGGAGACCATATCGTATGTTCGTCTGCTCTCTATGGAGGCACCTATAATCTGTATGCACACACCATCCGTAAAATGGGTGTGGAAGCTACTTTTGTGGATCCGGACTGTTCGGAAGAAGAGTTAAACGCAGCATTCCGTGAAAATACGAAAGCTGTAGTCGGTGAGACGATCGCCAATCCTGCACTGACAGTACTGGACATTGAGAAATTTGCAAAGGCGGCACATGCACACGGTGTTCCGCTGATTGTGGATAATACATTTGCGACTCCGATCAACTGCCGCCCGTTTGAGTGGGGAGCAGACATTGTCACCCATTCTACAACAAAATACATGGATGGACATGCCATGACAGTCGGCGGGGCAATCGTAGACAGCGGAAACTTCGACTGGAGTGCCCATGCGGATAAATTCCCGGGACTGACACAGCCGGACGAAACATACCATGGAATTGTCTATACGGAAAAATTCGGAAAAGGAGCATACATCACCAAGGCGACAGCACAGCTGATGCGTGACCTGGGATCGATTCAGTCTCCTCAGAATGCATTCCTTTTAAATATCGGTCTGGAGACTCTGCACCTGAGAATGCCGCGCCACTGCGAGAATGCAAAGAAAGTCGCTTCTTATCTGAAAGGACATGATAAAGTTGCCTGGGTAAACTGCGCGATGCTGGAAGGGGATAAATACCATGATCTGGCAGCGAAATACATGCCAAACGGTACCTGCGGTGTGATTACGTTCGGTTTAAAAGGCGGAAGAGATGCGTCTGTAAAAATGATGGACAATCTGAAGCTTGCGGCCATCGTTACCCATGTGGCAGATGCCAGAACATGCGTACTTCACCCGGCAAGTCATACACACCGGCAGATGAATGATCAGGAACTACTGGAAGCAGGAGTACAGCCGGATCTGATCCGTTTCAGCGTTGGCATTGAAAATGCTGACGATATTATTGCGGATCTGGAACAGGCACTTGCGCTCGTTTAATGCATATTTCAAAAAACACCTCCGCATACTAAGCAGAAAATGTGGAGGTGTTTTTTATGGAAAATCAGGAAAAACAGGAAAAAGAAACCGAACAGATCAAAGAAACCGGAAGCTTGGAACTGGAAGGCAGACACGGAAACTACAAGGTCTATCTGCTTACTATTATCGGTGAGATTGAAGGGCATGAAGCGGTATCCGGAAATACGAAAGCAACCAAATATGAGCATCTTCTTCCGAAACTTGCGGAGATTGAGTCAAATGACGAGATTGAAGGAGTACTGATCCTGCTCAATACTCTGGGAGGGGACGTGGAGGCCGGACTTGCCATTGCGGAGATGATTTCATCTTTGAGCAAACCGACCGTATCCCTTGTTCTTGGAGGAAGTCACTCGATCGGAGGACCGCTTGCCGTATCGGCAGACTATTCCTTTATTGTGCCGAGCGGAACGATGATCGTGCATCCTGTCCGGTCCAACGGTATGTTTATCGGAGTGATTCAGAGTTACCGCAATATGGAACGAACCCAGGACAGGATTACCAGATTTATTTCCGGACATTCCAGAATCACACAGGAAAGGCTTGAGGAACTGATGCTGGATTCTTCACAGCTTGTCAAAGATGTAGGAACACTCCTCGAGGGAGAAGATGCCGTCAGAGAGGGCATTATTGATGAAGTCGGGGGAATACGGGAAGCATTTGCAAAAATCTATGAACTGATCGAGAAGCGTTCGGATGAAAAGAAAACAGAAAAACACAGCGGGAATGCCGTTGAAAATAGATAATGACATCATATTTTAAAAATGCTATAATGAAACATAAGCGAAAAACCCGCAAAAAGCGGGAAAGCAGCAAGGGGGATCTTTCATGGCCCAGAAGACGCCACAGAAAAAGAAGAAAAAAACAACAACAAAGAGAACAGGGGCAAAATCCACCCGGACAAGGGCAAAATCCAGCCGTTCCGGCCGTCCTACAAAGGCCGAACTGGAAAGAGAGGCGATTGTCAGAGAAGAGATCGTTATACTGGTGGCACTGGCACTTTCGATTCTTCTGCTGATCAGTAACTTTGGACTTGGAGGGGCTGTAGGCAGAGTTATTGCGGATTTTATGGAAGGAATTTTTGGACAGCTCTCCTATATTTTCCCGTTCCTTTTCTTCGCGGGCATCGCATTTGTTATTTCCAACAGAGGGAACACAAAGGCATATACGAAACTGGGAGCAGCAGTGGTGCTTGTCATATTGATCTGCTCATTTCTGGAACTTGTCAACCGGGCAGGAGGAAGCATCGGCGAGGTGATTGCGGGGCTGATGGTACCGGCGCTTGGAATTGTAGGTTCCTATGTAGTAATTGTAATTCTGATGCTGATCTGTCTGATTCTGATTACACAGCGTTCTCTTCTGAAGAGTATGCAGAGAGCCGGACAGAACATTCAGACAAAGGCAAAATCCGGAAGGGAGCACCGAAAGGCACAGCGTGAGGAGAAGAAAAAGGAAAAGGCGGTAAAACGCCAGGAACACAAAGTGGAAGGTGTTTCTTTTGACACAACACTGGAAGGACGCAATCCGGAGATCCAGGAACTTGTGATCAAAGAGGATAAAAAAGAAAAGAAAAGAGCAGCGAAAGCTGAGAAAAATAAAAAAGCAGAAGCAGAATCTGTCAGGGCACCGGAAGAGGAGCTTACCATTACAAGAGAAGAAACGTATGGGACAGAAGACGGCGTTTCGGCAGAGGCTTATGAGGCAGTTCCTGATCTTTCCGAACTTCCGGAGGAGGGAATTACCTTTATGAAAGAACCGGCTGCATCATCCAGGGCTGCTTCTGCACAGGCTGCGGCACCGGATGCATCGGTATTTCAGGCGGAGGAACAGAAGAACAGAGCTGCCGAGAAGGCACTGGAGGCAGAGGCCCGTAAGAACGTAACAGCAGAGATTGAGAAGTCGATTGCAAAACCGGCTCCGGTCTACCATGCTCCGCCGATGAGTCTGTTAAAGCACGGCACAAAGGGAGCCGGAGATTCGGATGCCCATCTTCGTGAGACCGCGGCAAAGCTTCAGCAGACATTAAAGACATTTGGCGTCAATGTGACGGTGACGAACGTCAGCTGCGGACCGTCAGTGACCCGTTATGAGGTACAGCCGGAAATGGGCGTCAAGGTCAGCAAGATTGTAGGACTTGCAGACGACCTGAAACTGAATCTGGCGGCGGCGGACATCCGGATCGAAGCGCCGATACCGGGGAAAGCAGCGGTCGGTATCGAAGTGCCAAATAAAGGAAATTCAACAGTACAGCTCAGGGATCTTCTTGAAACCGAGGAATTCCGGACCGCAAAGTCTAAAATCAGTTTTGCGGTCGGAAAAGATATCAGCGGACGGACGGTGGTGTCGGATATCGCAAAAATGCCGCATCTTCTCGTGGCGGGCGCGACCGGATCCGGAAAGTCCGTCTGCATCAACACACTGATTATGAGTATTTTGTTCAAGGCTTCTCCGCAGGAAGTCAAGTTAATCATGATCGACCCGAAGGTTGTGGAGCTCAGTGTTTATAATGGGATTCCGCATCTTCTGATTCCGGTCGTGACAGATCCGAAAAAGGCGGCCGGAGCACTGAACTGGGCCGTGGCGGAGATGATGAAGCGTTATCAGCTCTTTGAACAGTATAAAGTGCGGGATATGGAAGGATTCAACGCAAAGGTAGAGAGTGTCCGGCATATTGAAACAAATGAGGAAAAACCGGAAAAGATGCCACAGATCGTTATTATCGTAGACGAGCTTGCGGATCTGATGATGGTTGCACCCGGTGATGTGGAAGAGTCGATCTGCCGTCTTGCGCAGCTTGCGAGAGCGGCAGGAATTCATCTGGTGCTTGCAACTCAGAGGCCGTCTGTAAACGTCATTACAGGGCTGATTAAGGCAAACATGCCGTCCAGAATTGCCTTTTCCGTGTCATCCGGTGTCGACTCCAGGACGATCATCGATATGAACGGCGCGGAAAAGCTCCTTGGAAAGGGAGATATGCTGTTCTACCCGGCAGGCTATCAGAAGCCGGTCCGGGTGCAGGGAGCATTTGTATCCGACAAGGAAGTTCAGGCGGTTGTAGATTATCTCGTAAAAAATAATGGAAATGCTTCTTATGATGAAGCGGTCCAGACGCACATGACCAATGCGGCAAGTGGCACTTCTGCTTCCGGACCGGGAGGATCCGGCGAGGAAAGAGATGTCTATTTTAAAGACGCCGGATACTTTATTATTGAAAAGGATAAAGCGTCGATCGGCATGCTGCAGAGGGTATTCAAAATCGGATTCAACCGGGCGGCAAGGATCATGGACCAGCTTTATGAAGCAGGTGTCGTCGGGGAAGAAGAAGGCACCAAACCAAGAAAGGTTCTGATGTCAAAGGAACAGTTTGACCAGTACATAGAGGAACATGTTTAGGGGAAGAAATGGAGGAAGGAAAATGAAAACAGACATTCAGATTGCAC
Source organism: Drancourtella massiliensis (assembly GCF_016900655.1). Lineage (GTDB taxonomy): Bacteria > Bacillota > Clostridia > Lachnospirales > Lachnospiraceae > Sellimonas > Sellimonas catena. Next base: position 20,416 of record NZ_JACJKH010000007.1, on the reverse strand, counting down.
AGGAAGCAACAATGGAGCCAATCAAAAATGTGGCCGCTTCAATCGGGATTGAAGAAGAGGATCTGGAGTTCTACGGTAAATACAAAGCAAAATTATCCGCAGAACTGTGGGATAAGGTGAAAGACCGTCCAAATGGAAAACTTGTCCTTGTAACGGCGATCAATCCGACACCGGCCGGAGAAGGTAAGACCACCGTGACGGTAGGACTCGGAGAAGCCATGGCAAAAATCGGAAAGAAAGCATTGATTGCCCTTCGTGAACCATCCCTGGGTCCATGTTTCGGAATCAAAGGAGGAGCAGCTGGCGGCGGATATGCCCAGGTTGTTCCAATGGAAGATCTGAATCTTCATTTTACCGGTGATTTTCACGCAATCACATCTGCAAACAACCTGCTGGCGGCTCTGCTTGACAATCATATTCAGCAGGGAAACCAGCTGGGAATTGATCCAAGACAGGTCGTATGGAAACGCTGCGAGGATATGAATGACCGTGTTCTCAGAAATATCGTTGTGGGCCTTGGAAACAAGATGGACGGTATGGTAAGGGAAGATCATTTCGTTATCACTGTGGCATCCGAGATTATGGCGATTCTCTGTCTTGCTGACAACCTTGCAGACCTCAAAAGACGTCTTGGAAAGATTATCGTTGCCTATACCTTTGACGGAAAACCGGTGACAGCAGATGATCTGCAGGCGACAGGTGCCATGGCAGCGCTTTTGAAGGATGCGATCAAGCCGAATATGATCCAGACTCTGGAGCATACACCGGCTCTTGTACACGGCGGACCATTTGCAAATATTGCGCATGGATGCAACAGTGTACAGGCAACAAAAATGGCGTTGAAGATGAGCGATATCACCATCACCGAGGCCGGATTCGGTGCGGATCTGGGTGCTGAAAAATTTATGGACATCAAATGCCGGATGAGCGGACTGAAACCGGATGCAGTTGTTCTGGTTGCAACGATCCGTGCACTGAAATATAACGGCGGCGTACCGAAAAATGAATTAAATGAGGAAAATCTGGATGCCCTGAAAAAGGGAATTGTCAACCTGGAAAAACACATTGAAAATCTGCAGAAGTTCGGTGTGCCGGTTGTCGTTACACTGAATGCTTTTTCAGCAGATACAGACGCGGAAAAAGAATTTGTCAAAACATTCTGCGAAGAGAGAGACTGTGAATTTGCAATCGCGGATGTATGGGCAAAAGGCGGAGAAGGCGGTGTTGAGCTTGCAAATAAAGTTTTGAAGACACTGGAGACAAAAGAAAGTCATTTTCACCCGCTTTATCCGGATGAGATGCCGCTGAAAGATAAGATTGAGACAGTAGCAAAGGAAATTTACGGGGCAGACGGCGTTGATTACGATAAGGCCGCATTGAAACAGCTGGCCAAGATCGAAGAGCTCGGATTCGCCAATGTTCCGGTCTGCATGGCAAAGACCCAGTATTCCCTTTCCGATGATCAGACACTTCTTGGCCGTCCGGAAGGATTCCGCATTCATGTAAGAGAAGTTTACGTAAGTGCGGGAGCGGGATTTGTAGTCGTGCTTACAGGAGCAGTAATGACGATGCCGGGACTTCCGAAAGTGCCTGCGGCAAATAATATTGATGTGACAGACGATGGAAAGATTACGGGATTGTTCTAAAAAAGGAGACGAAAAATGGCAGTATTGATAGACGGAAAAGCAATTTCCTCGGAAATCAAAGAGGAACTGAAACAGGAAGTGGCAGAATTGAAGGCACAGGGGATTACCCCGTGCCTGGCTGTCATACTGGTGGGAGACGACAGCGCATCTGCCATCTACGTAAGAAACAAAAAGAGAGCATGTGAATATATCGGAATTGAATCTCGTTCTTATGAACTCCCAAAGGAGACTACCGAACAGGAGCTGGAAAAACTGGTAAGAGAGCTTAATGAAGATGAAACCGTGGACGGCATCCTTGTTCAGCTGCCTCTTCCGGAGCAGATTGACGAAGAAAAAATTACCGGAATGATTTCTCCGAAAAAAGATGTGGACGGATTCCTTCCGGAAAGCATTGGCGCGCTTTGTATTGGATCGGAAGGATTCCGGTCCTGTACTCCTGCCGGAGTGCTCGAGTTAATTAAACGGTCCGGCTATACAATCGAGGGAAAAGAGTGTGTAGTAGTTGGACGGAGCAACCACGTCGGGAAACCGATGGCGCTTCTCCTGCTTGAGCAGAATGGAACGGTAACAATCGCACACTCAAGAACAAAAAACCTCAGTGAGATTACCAGGCGGGCTGATATTCTTGTAGTTGCAGTCGGAAATCCGAAGCTGATTCAGGCGGACGATGTCAAAGAGGGAGCCGTTGTCATTGATGTCGGGATGAACCGGGATGAAAACGGAAAGCTGTGCGGAGATGTGGATTTTGAACATGTGAAAGAAAAGGCAGAAGCAATCACACCGGTACCCGGGGGAGTAGGACCGATGACAATTGCAATGTTGATGAATAACTGTGTGGAGGCGGCACGGAAAAAGAGGAGAGAATAAGGGTACCATGCAAAGAATGACAAATCCAGGAGACAGACTGTCAGAGGAAGAGATCAGAAGGCGGAGGAGAAGAGCAAAAGCGGAGCGGATGCGCCGCAAGAGAAGGCTGAGACGGATTCTGATTCTGGGAATGATCCTGTTTCTTGCAGCGATCATCGGAATCGGAGTTTTGATCTATCGGAATACATATACCGGTGTGGTAAATCAGGGGAAAAGAGCCGAAGCAGACGGCAATACTACAAAAGCGGAAGACCTCTATCTGAGGGCAATTGAAAAAAACGGCGAAAAAGAGGATGCCTACGTGAGTCTTGCAAAGCTTTATCACGGCCGGGATCAGGATGATAAGGCAGATACTCTTCTGCAGGAAGCGGTGAATACCTATCCGGACAGCACAGGCGTATACCGCGCTGCGGTAGAGTTTTATGAAGACACAGAGCAGACGGAAAAAATCGCCTATATCATGAGCACCTGTACCAATGAGCAGATACTCACAGAACTCAAGGATTATGTGGCCAAAATTCCGGAATTCAGTCTGGACGACGACAAGGTCTACGATAATGTGCAGGAGTTGACACTGAGCAGTGAAGATGAAGGGACTATCTATTATACTCTTGACGGCAGCGAGGCGACAACAGACAGTACAGAATACAAAGAACCGATCCAGCTGAATCAGGAAGGAGAGACGACAGTCCGGGCCATTTTTGTCAATAAAAAAGGAATTGCAAGTGTTGAGGTACAAAAAACATATACGATCCAGTTTCCGGTAGCGGACGCGCCTGCAGTATCACCGACAACGGGACAGTATTCCGAGGCGGTCAGCGTTGAAATACAGGTGCCGGACGGTTACACTGCATACTATACACTGGACGGAACCGAACCGTCGGATCAGTCTATTCAGTATACCGGCGCATTCGCGGTTTACGAAGATACGGAACTGAATGTTGTACTGATTGATGGAAACGGAAAGAAAAGTGAAGTTACAACGAGAAAATACAGATTCAGTTCCTGATGGCCGTAGATTTTATGAATATGACCTGAAAACAGAAAATGATCTGCCGGGAAAACAGGAGAAAGAGAGGAAGAATTCAGAGGGTTCTTCCTCTCTTTTCTTTTTTCAGGGTACTCCTTGGATAAGATAATTGTTCCAAATCAGAGAAATATTCAATCAATTAAAAATCCGGACATAAAAATTGTTAAAAACAAGTGAAAGAACTTGAAAAATTTTAAAAGTAGGAGTATACTAACGATAGTTAAAAAATTATCAATGGAAGAAAAGGAGAGACAAGCAATGAGCAGATTTTGTTTACCAAGAGATATTTACCATGGTAAGGGCTGTTTAGAAGAGCTGAAAAACCTGAAAGGAAAGAAAGCCATTCTGGTAGTCGGAGGAGGCTCCATGAAACGCCAGGGATTCCTCGACAGAGCAGTGAATTATCTGAAAGAGGCAGGCATGGAAGTACAGCTCTTTGAAGGAGTTGAGCCGGACCCGTCTGTTGAAACAGTTATGAAAGGTGCAGAAGCCATGAGAGCATTCGAGCCTGACTGGATCGTTGCTATGGGCGGCGGATCACCGATCGATGCTGCAAAAGCAATGTGGGCATTCTATGAATATCCGGATACAACATTCGAAGATCTGTGCACACCGTTTAACTTCCCGGAATTAAGACAGAAAGCGAAATTTGCAGCAATTCCGTCTACATCCGGTACAGCTACAGAGGTGACTGCATTCTCCGTTATCACAAACTATCAGACAGGAGTAAAATATCCGCTTGCTGACTTCAACATCACACCGGATATCGCCATTGTAGACCCGGATCTTGTTGCAGGACTTCCGGTAAAACAGGTTGCCTACACAGGAATGGACGCTCTTACTCATGCGATTGAGGCTTATGTTTCCACACTGAATGGACCATTTACAGATCCGCTTGCACTGCAGGCAATCGAGATGGTACTGGATTATCTGCCGGCATCCTACCATTGTGATATGGACGCAAGAGAGCAGATGCACTACGCACAGTGCCTGGCCGGAATGGCATTCTCCAATGCACTGCTTGGTATTGTACACTCTATGGCTCATAAGACAGGAGCTGCATTCTCCACAGGACATATTCCGCACGGATGCGCGAATGCAATTTATCTTCCATATGTTATCAAATACAATGCAAAAGATCCTGTAGCAGCAAAACGTTACGCAGAGATCGCACGCAGGATGGGACTTCCGGGAACATCTGAAAAAGCATTAATCAACAGCCTCGTTGCAAAGATTGATGCATTCAATGTAGAACTCGGAATCCCGAAAACATTAAAAGAATTCGGAATCAACGAAGAAGAATTTAAAGAAAAACTTTCCAGTATCGCAGAACTTGCAGTCGGCGATGCATGTACAGGATCCAACCCGAGAAGCATCACACCTGCAGAGATGGAAAAACTTCTCACATGTACATATTACGGAACAGAGGTAGACTTCTAAATACCGTATGACCGCCGCTTTTTCGGAAGCGGCGGTTTCCTTTTGGCGAAATTGTGAATTCCTTATCGAAAAAAACAGTTTCCCTGTAAGAATTTACTTGATATTTTATGAACAATATCTTATGATAATTAAAGTATAACAATTAGGAGGCATGGGAGATGTACAAAATTTTAAAAGCAAAAGACCTTGCAGAAAATATTTTTCTCATGGATGTGGAAGCTCCTCGTGTTGCGCGCCATTGCGAGCCGGGGCAGTTTGTCATTGTAAAAATGGATGAAAAAGGTGAGAGAATCCCGCTTACAATTTGTGACTACGATAGAGAAAAGGGAACGATCACAATTGTAGTACAGGTGGTTGGAGCATCCACTAAGAAAATGGCAGAGTATAAAGAAGGAGAATATTTCCGTGATTTCACAGGACCGCTTGGACGTCCGTCCGAGTTCATTTCCGAAGATCCGGAAACATTAAAGAATAAAAAAATCCTGTTCGTGGCAGGCGGTCTTGGAACTGCGCCTGTATACCCGCAGGTAAAATGGCTGCATGAGCACGGCGTTGATGCAGATGTCATCATCGGTGCAAAGACAAAAGATCTTGTAATCATGGAAGAAGAGATGAAGGCAGTAGCAGGTAACGTTTATGTCTGCACAGACGATGGAAGCTACGGACATGCCGGCATGGTTACTTCCATGGTGGAGAAGCTTGTAAAAGAGGAAGGAAAGCATTATGATGTCTGTGTTGCAATCGGACCGATGATCATGATGAAATTCACATGCCTCATGACAAAGGATCTGGGAATTCCGACGATCGTCAGCATGAACCCGATCATGGTTGACGGTACCGGAATGTGCGGTGCATGCCGTCTGCACGTAGGCGACGAAGTGAAGTTCGCATGCGTAGACGGTCCGGAATTTGATGGTCATCTTGTAGACTTTGACGAAGCGATGAAGAGACAGCAGATGTACAGAACAGAAGAAGGAAGAGCAATGCTGAGACTGCAGGAAGGCAATACACATCACGGCGGATGTGGAAATTGTGGAGGTGACAATTAAAATGGGAGACGTATTAAAGAAAGTACCGGTCCGTGAACAGGATCCAAAGGTGAGAGCTACAAACTTTGAAGAAGTATGTTTAGGATATAATGCAGAAGAAGCCATGGAAGAAGCTTCCCGCTGCATCAACTGCAAAAATGCGAAATGTATTCAGGGATGCCCGGTAGCAATCAATATCCCGGCATTCATCAAAGAAGTAAAAGAAGGCGATTTTGAGGGCGCATATAAGACAATCGGTCTTTCATCGGCACTTCCGGCTATCTGCGGACGTGTATGTCCTCAGGAGACACAGTGCGAAGGAAAATGTATCCGCGGTATTAAAGGCGAGCCGGTTTCCATCGGTAAACTGGAGAGATTTGTTGCGGACTACGCTCTGGAACATGACATCAAACCGGTTGGAGCAGAAGTGAAAAACGGACACAAAGTTGCCGTAATCGGTTCCGGACCGGCCGGCCTGACATGCGCAGGCGACCTTGCTAAGATGGGATACGATGTGACTGTATTCGAAGCACTCCATGAACTGGGCGGTGTACTTGTATACGGTATTCCGGAATTCCGTCTTCCAAAACAGAAAGTTGTTGCAAAAGAGATCGAGAAAGTAAAAGAACTCGGTGTTAAATTTGAAACAAACGTTGTAATCGGTAAATCCACAACGATTGATATGCTGATCGAAGAAGAAGGATTTGAGGCCGTATTTATCGGGTCCGGTGCAGGACTTCCGAAATTTATGGGTATTCCGGGTGAGACAGCAAACGGTGTCTTCTCCGCAAATGAGTACCTGACAAGAAGCAACCTGATGAAAGCTTTCGATGACAGCTACGATACTCCGATTGTTGCAGGAAAGAAAGTAGCCGTAATCGGTGGTGGAAACGTTGCAATGGATGCAGCGAGAACAGCACTTCGTCTTGGAGCAGAAGTACACATTGTGTACAGAAGAAGTGAAGAAGAGCTTCCAGCCCGTGTGGAAGAAGTTCATCATGCAAAAGAAGAAGGAGTTATCTTTGACCTTCTGACAAACCCGACTGAAATCGTGACAGAAGACGGATGGGTAAAAGGTATGAAGTGTGTAAGAATGGAACTCGGTGAGCCGGACGCATCCGGAAGAAGACGCCCGGTTGTCATTGAAGGATCTGAGTTTGAGATGGATGTTGATACTGTCATCATGTCTCTTGGAACTTCCCCGAACCCGCTGATTTCTTCTACAACAGAAGGCCTGGAAGTCAACAAGTGGCAGTGCATCGTTGCAGACGAAGAGTTCGGTAAGACATCTAAAGAAGGTGTTTATGCCGGTGGAGATGCTGTAACAGGTGCGGCAACGGTTATCCTTGCCATGGGTGCAGGAAAAGCCGGAGCAAAAGGTATCCACGAATACTTAAAAGACAAATAAAACCGACAGAAATAGAGAAGCGAAGATAGCAATGGGGCTGTAGATATGAATCTGCGGTCCCATTTTATCTTCTGCGCGGAAAACAGGAGGAAACGAGATGCTGACACAATTTAACCATTATCTTCCGGTCAATCTGATTTTTGGTGCCGGAAAGACAGAAGAGCTGGGAAAGGAGACTGCAAAATACGGGCGCAAGGCAATGATTGTTACAGGACAGAACAGTACAAAGCGAACCGGGCTTCTGGACCGGGCAAAGGCGCTTCTGGAAAAAGAGGGCCTGGAAGTCGTGATCTTTGACAAGGCGGAGCCAAATCCCCTTGCCTCTACAGCCATGAAGGGTGCAGCTGTTGCGAAAGAAGAAGGTTGTGATGTGATTGTCGGCCTGGGAGGCGGAAGCATTATGGACTGCAGTAAGGCAGTGGCATTTGCCGCCTGCAATGAAGGAAATATTTTTGACTATATTTACGGGATAAAAAAAGGAGACAAAGCCCTTCCGCTGATTCTTGTTCCGACGACATGCGGAACCGGAAGCGAAGGAAACTGCTTTGCGGTTCTGACAGAGGATGAGACAAAAGACAAGAAGTCTCTTCGGGATAACGCGGTTATTGCAAAGGCATCCATCATTGATCCGGAACTGATGACGACAATGCCGGCTTCTGTTCTGGCATCCGTTGGATTTGATGCACTCTGCCATTGTATGGAAGCTTATCTGAGCAAGATCTGTGACCCGATCACGGAAATTACTGCACTGGAAGGTATCCGACTGATCGGGAATAACCTGCTGACAATTTACGAGGAGAAAAAGCAGGGGATGACAGAACCGTCCAAAATGAATATGGATGCATGGAGCGCGGTTTCTCTTGCAAGTACCTATGGAGGCATGGTGATTCATCAGGCAGGAGTAACAGCACCGCATGGTCTGGAACATCCGGCAAGCGGTATGCGCAATATCACCCATGGAAGAGGACTTGCTGCTCTGACTCCTGTCATTTACCGCAGGACAATCGATGCGGCGCCGGAGAAATTTGCAGTGATTTCCAAATGCCTGGGAGGAACAAACGAGAATGACTGTGTGAGTGTGATTGAACATCTTCTGGATTGCCTCGATCTTCGCACGACCCTTTCCAGAGAAGGAGTGCTTGCGGAAGACGTGGAATGGATGACTAAAAATGCATTTAAAGTTTCCGCAGCCGGCATTCAGAATCATCCGAAAGTATTTACCGAGGAAGAGGTACGCCGGATTTATCTGGAGGCACTGTAGCAGGAAAAACAGAATGAGATGTAAAAGGAGACACGGAAGCTTTGAGAACAGCTGCAAACTTCCGTGTCTTTCTTGTTATTCTGCAAAGGACCGGAAGTTTCGGCCTTTTTTCTTGGAAAGAGAAAGAAAATAGGGTATAATAATAAGATACATATAATACAAGAGGTGGCTTGAATGATGGAAGAAAAAAAGATGATGATCGTCGGTATTGGAGGCGTAGGCGGATACCTCGCCGGGATGACCGGACAGAAATATAGTAACCTGACACTGATTGCAAGAGGAAAACGTGGAGAGGCTCTCAGAGAGCATGGAGTAGTGCTTCACAGTGATTATAACGGGGAAATGGTAACCAGAGCCGCAGCCGTCCTGGAGAGCGCGTCAGAAGCAGGAGCGGTACAGGATCTGATTTTTCTCTGTGTCAAGACCTATGCGCTGGAGGAAGTATGCAGCACTCTTGCTTCCTGTGTGGATGAACATACGATCATTGTGCCTGTGATGAACGGCGCGGACACTGCACAGAGGGTGCGGGAGTATCTGGGAAAAGGACTGGTCGTAGATTCCGTAATCTACACGACTGCCGCCGCAAATAAAGATTATTCCATCACACAGCTTGGACAATATACAAAAATTATCCTTGGAGCGTCTGATCCGAAGGAGAAGGAAGCAGCGCAGGAGGCTTTCAGAGTTCTCCAGACGGCGGGAATCGACTGCGAAGTATACGAGGATGTCAGACAGGCGGTGTGGGAGAAGTATATTTTTAATTGTGCTTACAACGTCATTACGGCGTATTATCTGGAAACTGTGGAGAATATCCGTGACCACGAAGACAGAAGAAGAGAATTTCATACATTACTTGAGGAGGCACTGGCTGTGGCAGAAGCAGCCGGAGTTCACATCAGGGAACATTATATTGATGAAGAATATACGAGATTTCTGGGGCTGAATGAAGGATCTACCAGTTCCCTGAAGCGGGATGTGGAAGCGGGACGCCCATCCGAATTTGAGACATTCGGAGGATACCTGATTAAGACGGCAAAAGAGCTTGGAGTGCCGGTTCCGCTTTCAGAACAGTTTTATGATGGATTAAAAGAAAAAATAAAAGGGAAGGCAGACTAGAGACTGAAATTAGAAAATGAGGTAGGAAACGTGACAGCAAAGAAGGAAACAACATTGGAAGGTATGAACTTTTTAGATGAAATCAAAGAAAAACTGACAAAGAAAATTGCACAGATGAACGAGGAGATTACAGCCGGGCAGAAAGACATCGAGAGTATGCATGAATATTACTGGGAAAATTATACAGAGATGGACCAGTATGGCTACGAAGATTATGATAATCAGCAGGCTCTTCTTCAGCGTGTCAATGCGAATCAGGATTCTCTGCGTCTGAAGGCGAGATACGAAAAAATGTTGGATTCTCCTTTTTTCGGCAGAGTGGATTTCTGCTATGACGGAGACGATGAGCCGGAAGTATTTTACATTGGAATCGGGAATTTTGCAGAAGAAGCAGGAAAAATTCCGTTGATTTATGACTGGAGAGCTCCGGTAAGCGGCCTGTTTTATGATTATGATAAAGGACCGGCCTTTTACGAAGCACCGGCAGGAAAGCTGGAGGGAGAAATCACATCCAAGTGGCAGTATAAGATCCGAAGAGGAAAACTGGTCTATGGATTTGAAAGCGATGTCAAAATCGATGATGAGATTCTAAAGCAGGAGCTTGGAACAAACAGCGATGTACAGCTGAAAAATATTGTCCGGACGATTCAGAAAGAGCAGAATGCGATTATCCGGAATACCAACGACAAGATCCTTATGATTCAGGGAGCAGCCGGCAGCGGGAAAACGTCGGTGGCTCTCCACCGGATCGCCTATCTTTTATACCATGACCGGAAGCACCTGAAATCGTCAAGTATACTGGTGCTTTCACCGAACAGTGTATTTTCCGATTACATTTCCCATATCCTTCCGGAACTCGGAGAAGAGAATATCCGGGAAATGAGTCTGGATCTGTTTGCGTACCGGGAGCTGAAAAAGATTGTTCCGGATTGTGAAGACCGGTATCATCAAATCGAGCACCGGCTTGCAGGAATGGACGAAGCAGAATGGAAACGCTGTCAGTGGAAGCAGTCCAGAGACTGTATTGGAGCGATGGAAGGATTTCTGGCACAGCTCGAAGAATGGCTTGTCAATCTGAAGGGTGTTCATTTCCGTGGCCTGGAAAAGACAGAGGAAGAGATGATCCGCCTCTTTTATTTCAAATTCCAGGAAGTTCCTGTCCTTGCGAGGATGGGAGCAATCATGGAATATTTTGTAGATGAATACGAAACCAGATACAGTACGGAACTGTCGGAAGAAGAGGTGGAGAAGCTGCGGACGAAGTTTAATGCCATGTATACGACAGTGGATGTCTATAAGATCTATAACTGGTTTCTGGAAGAACAGGGACTTCCTCTGCTTCCGGATGTCCCGTATGACAGAAGATATCTTTCTTATGAGGATGTCTATCCGATGCTGTATTTAAAATACCGACTTGAAGGGGCCGGAAGACAGGACCAGATCCGGCATCTGGTAGTGGATGAAATGCAGGACTATTCCTACCTGCAGTATACGATTCTCTCCCTTCTATTTTCCTGTCCGATGACGATTCTGGGAGACCGGGCGCAGACGATGGAGGAAGAGCAAAATGATGTGACACAATTTCTTCCGCAGATCCTGGGAAAACACCTCAGAAAGATCGAGATGAACAAAAGCTACCGCAATACCGTGGAGATTGCCAGATATGCAGAAACACTCGGCGGCATCAAAGAGACAGAGCTTCTGGACCGGCATGGAAAGGCGGTGGAAGAAGCAGAGTTCTCATCCGGGGAAGAACGTACCTCTCAGATTCTGAAACAGGTAAAAACCGGACCGGACGGCTATGAGACAGCGGCGGTGCTTACCATGACAGAACAGGAAGCAAAAGAGATTTATGAGAACATCCGGGAAAAGACAGATCAGGTTCATTATATTGACCGGGACAGCTCCAGATTCGGACGCGGTCTGACGGTTACAACGTTTTACATGGCCAAAGGTCTGGAATTTGATCAGGTATTTACTGCGGCTTGTAAGGAGCAGACGGGCCTGACCAGACAGGCAGAGTACATCTGCGCTACGAGAGCACTGCATGAGCTTTACGTGTACAGAGTCTGATTCCGGACGGAGGAAAAAGGAATGGGGAAAACACAACAGAAAAAACGATTATTGTATATTGATATTTTAAATATACTTGCATGTCTGTGCGTGATTTTTATGCATTGCAACGGGATTGCGCACCAGTATTCCGATACAGCCGCATGGAGACAGAGCATGGTGATCGAAACGATTGCATACTGGGCGGTTCCGGTCTATTTTATGATATCCGGAGCGACGCTTCTGGACTACCGGGATAAATATCTGACCAGAGTCTTCTTCAAAAAGAGGTTTTTGAAGACAGGGATTCCATTTGCCGCATGGACGCTGATCAGTCTGGCATACAAAATCCAGTTTCAACAGATGGAATTCGAGCCGGGTTTGTCCAGTATCGTCAGCCTGTTTACCAATACAACAGCCGAGAATGTGTACTGGTTTTTCATTCCGCTGTTTATGGTTTACCTTTCCATGCCGGTACTGTCGCTTTTGAAAGATTACAAGCATATTCTGCTTTATATGGCGGGGCTGGCGTTTTTGGTTTATTCTGTTTACCCGGTCTGCTGTATTGTGTTTCAGATCCCGATGAACGGATCAATACAGATCCCTGTGGCAGGCGGATATATTCTATATGTCATTCTCGGGTATCTGCTTGCAACGACTGACATGACACGAAAGACAAGAATTCTTTTCTATATCCTTGGCCTTGCAGGGGCAGGAATCCGGTTTGGAAGTACGATTCTTGGATCATCAGAAAGCGCCGGACTGGATCAGACTTTCTGGGGATACATGAAATTTCCGGCGGTCTTTCTGGCTGTCGGAGTCTTTGTAGCGGCGAAATACGGACCATGGGACAAGCTGGAAAATACTCCGAAGATCCGCCGGATTGTCACTACTCTTGCCGGAACCGGATTTGGTGTCTATCTGATGCATATGATCGTTTTCCGTATCCTCCAGGATGCGACGGGCCTCAGTATGGAGTCCGGGTGGTGGCGGCTTGTTATGCCGTTTGTGATCTATGGAATCTGTGTGGTACTGGTATTGATTTTGAAAAAGATTCCGGTATTGAAATACATCGTTCCGTAAATGGAGCATTGGAGTAAAAGAGAAAAAGGAGAACAACGTGAAAATAACACTGATTACTGTAGGAAAAATCAAAGAGAAATATCTGAAAGATGCCATCGCAGAATACAGCAAGCGGCTTTCGCGATACTGCAAGCTGGAGATCATTGAAGTGGCTGACGAGAAGACACCGGATCAGGCTAGTGAAGCGGTGGAAGAAAGCATCCGTGATAAAGAAGGGGAGCGGATTTTAAAGTACATTCGGGACGATATGTATGTGATTACGTTGGAAATTGCAGGGAAAATGCTGACATCGGAAGAATTTGCAAAAAAGATCGAACAGCTCGGTGTACAGGGAACCAGCAGCATCGCCTTTGTGATCGGAGGCTCTATCGGACTGGGAAAAGAAGTTCTGAAGCGTTCAGACTTTGCATTAAGTTTCTCGAAGATGACATTCCCGCATCAGCTCATGCGGGTAGTACTGCTGGAACAGATTTACAGAGGATATCGGATTATCAATGGAGAACCATATCACAAATAAGTGCGGTTTTCGCACTTGGGTGTGATATGGTGGGAAGTAATAAGGCATGTAAAGTATTTGGAAAAGGAGTGGATTATACGCAACTTTTGGTTGACAAATATTGAGTTACAAAAATTAAAATCGGAAGTCACGGAAGATGAGTACAAATATACAATCAATGAAGCTGAAAAGAAGCATTTTTCGTATTGGCTGATAATTATTGTTCCTTTTATAATGGCACTGGTTGTATTAATGTTTTACTATTACTTTTACCAAGGATAAATATAGGTGATACAGAGTAAAGAATAGTGTCTGTTAAGAACTAAGATTTTTGTGCGAGAGTTAGTTTGCTAATTGAAAGGTGATGGAAATGAAGAATTATACAACAATATCGAAGGCGGCATTAGCAATATGTATAGGTTTAATTATTTTATCTGTGGTAAATGGGATTACGGGATTTATAAATTCTGCTATTTCATTTAGCGGAACAGCAATCTGCATTCTTGGATTTTCCATAGCGATATTTGCGATTACAATATTAGAGAAAGAAAGAGCAAAAAGGAAACACGGATAACAGATGGCAAAAAGAAATCTTGAATATAGAGGTGGCTGTAATTTGAAGGAGTGGATCTTAAGACGCAGTTTAGAAGAGAGTGGACAGGTAATGTTCTGCTCTTTTTTGTATGCGCAGAGGATGGTATCTTTTATATTTCTTTGAAAAAATACAGAATAAGGTCTTCTCAAAAATGGTCAACTATATATAATAAAAATTAACCAAGTTGGTCAAAAGGAGGATTCATGAACGAAAAGTTTTATAGTCTGCCAAAGGAAAAGCAACAGGCAATTATCAATGCCGGCTATCGGGTATTCTCACAGAACAGTTATAAAAAGAGTCCGATGCAGGAGGTCGCTGATGCAGCAGGAATCAGTAAGTCGCTTCTTTTTCACTATTTTCAAAATAAGAAAAAATTTTATATGTTTCTCTGGACGACCTGCGGCAGAATTTCTATTTCTACAATGACGGCTTATGGATGTTATGACCGCAGAGATCTGTTTGAAATGATGGAACGGGGATTAAGGGCAAAAATGCATATTATGAAAAAATATCCCTTAATGGGGAACTATGTGATCCGTGCCTTTTATGAAACCGATCCTTCTATTCAAACGGAAATCGAGAAGAGCTATGCCAGATTGATTTCTATGAAAGCTGCCCCGTCGTGGGCTAATCTGGAGCCGGATCAGTTTGTTGAGGGCGTGGAGCCTGAGAGAATTCTCAGGGAAATGTATCTTGTCTCAGAGGGATATCTGTGGGAACTACAGAAGAAGGGTTCTCTGCAGACAGAAGAGGACATCGAAAAAATAGAAGTGGACTTCCGGGAAATGATTGCATTCTGGAAAAAGATATATCTGAGAAAGAAGGGTTAAATGATGAACGCAATACGAACAGAGGGGCTTACGAAATATTATGGAAGGTCCCGGGGAATTGTCGATCTTGATCTGGAGGTATGTGAGGGTGAATTCTTTGGATTTATTGGTCCAAATGGAGCCGGAAAAAGTACGACGATCCGTATTCTGATGGGACTGATACAGAAAACTCATGGCAGCGCATGGGTACTGGAAAAGGATATTTCCAAAGAAAAAGAACAGATTCTGTCTGAGATCGGTTATCTTCCCTCAGAAGCGGTTTTCTATCCAGATATGCGAGGCCGGGATCTGATCCGCCTTTCGGCGGAGCTGCACCGGAAAGACTGCCGGAAAGTATCCGCTGATCTGTGCGAGCGTCTGCAGCTGGATCCTTCTCGACGGATCGGCGAGCTTTCGTTTGGAAACAGGAAGAAACTGGCTGTTATCTGTGCCCTGCAGCATGATCCAAGACTCTGCATTCTGGATGAACCAACCGGAGGGCTGGATCCTCTGATGCAGCGGGAATTCTTTGAAATACTGAAGGAAAGAAACAAGAAGGGCATGACAGTATTCCTTTCCTCACATATCCTCTCCGAAGTCCAGCGCTTTTGCGGCCGGGCTGCGATTATACGGGAGGGCAGAATTATAGCTTCCGGAAGTGTGGAGGAACTGGCACGTACAAACGCAAAACGGATTTCTGTCCGGGGAAATTTTGACCCTTCCGGTCTGCCGGATGTACGGGATCTGCAGAAGGCTGATGACTCCACCAGTTTTCTGTACAGTGATGATATCAATCTGCTTCTGGACAGACTTAGCCGGCAGCGAATTATGGATCTTAGCATATCTGAACCGGATCTGGAAGAGATTTTTCTTCATTATTATACGGAAGGAGAGGAACAGGTATGACAATCTTCAGACATGAACTGCGTCAGGGCCGGACAGCTCTGATTATATGGACTGTATCCATCGCATTTCTTTTTGCGGTATGTGTTTTTTTATTTCCAGAGATGAAGGGAGAAATGGATCAGGTCAGTGACGTTTTTTCGACCATGGGAAATTTCAGTGCTGCCTTTGGCATGGATCAGGTAAGCTTTGGTACCTTGACCGGTTTCTACGCTATTGAATGTGGAAATATCCTTGGACTTGGAGGAGCTTTGTATGCCGCCATGTGCGGGATCTCAATGCTGTCTAAAGAAGAAAAAGGGCATACGGCAGAATTCCTTCTGACCCACCCGGTCAGCCGGACACGAATCATGAGCGGAAAACTTGCGGCGTTATTTTTTCAGATTATGGTCCTCAATGCCTTTGTACTGCTCATCTCAATAATCTCCATTTATGCGGTGGGGGAAGATATTCCCTGGAAAGAGATTCTCCTGCTTCATCTGGCCTATGTTCTATTGCAGATAGAGATTGCGTCCATATGTTTCGGTATTTCAGCCTTTCTGCGGAAAGGAAGTCTGGGAGTCGGTCTTGGACTTGCGATTATACTCTATTTTCTTAATATTATTGCAAATATATCTGAATCCGCTGAATTTCTGAAGTATATTTCTCCGTACGGTTACGCAGAAGGTACAGAAATTGTAACAAATATAAGCCTGGACGGAGTAATGGTAGTGCTGGGAATGCTCTATGGAGCATGCGGGATTGCTGCAGGCTATATGAAATACAATAGGAAAGATATTCTATAGAAAACGGATTTGAGACATCCAGACAAGCGTGTCGGGTTGAAAATACGGCATTTTCTCACTTTGTGTCGTGTAAATAATCGGACTTTTGACATACTCTGTTACTCAAGGAGGTATGGTGAATGGATCAGAAAAAGACAGGTCAGTTTTTGAAAACGCTGCGTAAAGAAAAAAATATCACGCAAGAAGTGCTGGCAGAAGCATTAAATGTATCCAGCAGAACAGTATCCAGATGGGAAACAGGGGTATCACTTAGATAAAGATACCACACCAATCCCACGCGGACTTTTGCTCAACCGATACAGCCGGAGGGCTGGATAACAAGAAAAGGCGGTATGCGCCCCGTGGAGGGGTAGCGTACCGCCTTTTCTTGTGGGGGTTTCCAAAGGGGGCAACGCCCCCATTTGGCACACGACTTTGCGAAGCAAAGTGTAGTGTGTTATACGCTCTGTCGGCGTTGCCGTGAAAATGCCGTTGCCGCTGGGGAGGGCAAGGGCATTTGAAGCGGCAGGAAAACAGGGCTGTGCTTGTGTGGCGTGGAGCCGCAAGCGCAGGTCTGTTTTCGACAGCAGACAGGGCGTATATGAACACCCCCGTTCTTCGTCCTACGCTCTGACTTGTGGACAAAGTGTCCCGAAGTTGTGGCCACACTCCCGGAAAAATAGCAGGACAGCGGGCAACCGTCAAGACTGAAATGAACGGGTTTGCACCCGGTCTTGACCGCCGTCCGCCGCCCCGCTGGATGGGTGGACAAGGCGGCCAATCCCTCAAAGTGCTTGGCCGCTCTCTTTCTGATTTTGAGGTATTCAGTTTTTCAAAATTGAATAATCAAAATAAATTTTTTCGATTGAAAAAATTTTATTTGTTATCATCTTCAATGCCATATTTTTTCTTTTGCCGAATCACATAATTACTGATTTTTTCATCATATAGTGGATACTGGTAATCCAACTGGCATGCCACTTCTGACGAAACCTCCCGGAACAATGCCATACATTGTTCAAAGGATTCCCACATATGGGGATAGGAATCCATATTATAAGTGGACATAAGTCGTTCCCACAATTCCTCTGGGACATATTGCTTCATAAATTTATAGTTTTTTCCCAAACTGAAATGAAATCCCTGTTTGATACCAATCAGCCAGGAAATCATGCGAAGCAATTCTTTTCGTACTATATCATTCATATGGTCAATAGCAAAAAGAATTTCTTTGCGGCATAAGCCCTTTACTACATATGTTGTAGTATTCCAAAATTCATTACAGCAATCGTCAAACATTCTTTGAGTAGGCTTCTGCAAGTGGTAGTCTATATCCGTTGGTATTGGCGGCTTTACGATACGGTTGTCTTTATCCAACAGTAACTTTACCAGTTTATCCCATGTAAAATACTCGTCTATCAGTTCCAGCGGCAGCAAAGTTAAATCTATCTTAACATCATCAGTAAACAGCATTAAATATGAAAATCCCTTTTCTACAGCTGGAAATAATTCCATATCTTCCGGCTTTTGCAGAATCAACCTTTCACCAAATATATCTAGCCATTTATCATCACTTGTGAAGCTGTCCATATCCGTAACAAAAAAAGTAATATCAAAATCCTGAAAATCATCAGGCGGAATATTTGTATTTGTTCTAGATCCTTCCAAAGTAACCATGCGAATGCGTTTGTCTGTTTTTGCAAAATTCAAAACAATATCATAAACTTCCTTTTCTGATCTCATTTTTATCTCCTCCAATTATTGAAATAGGTGTGAAGCCATTTTAGGGCTTTCCCGCCTTGATTACCCTTTAGCAAAGACGGGCGGGACTGTCAACGGCGGCGCATGAAATGCGCCGTTCATCTTGACCGTTGACTGGCTCGGCTGGCTTTGCTATCTTCCTGACAAATGGGAATGTCTAAGATAGTAAAGACGTCCCACATGCAACTCTTTCTTTTATTGCGGAAACCGTATCTTTAATTGTGAATGTAGTTGTGTCTATGACATTTGATTCATATACTCCCAAACCGGAAAATTGCTCCCACATTGTTTCCACTAATTCAATATTTGTTTTTCTATCTAATTTTGAGCGTTCCACAGCTCGCTTCATAGTTTCTTTTTTACTCGCTCTTAATACAATATAGTGTACCTCGTAATCTTCTTGGGCAAGAGCTTTCCATGGCTCCAAAAACCATGGCCCGACAATCCCATCTACAATTACATCATATCCGCCACGAGCATATCGCTTTGCAGCTTCTAAAAAGGCTTCAATGACAACCAGATTTTGCTCGTTGGATTCTGGCAAATGTGGTGGTATTGCGCCTTTGCTTAAGTAATGAAAAAAGTCATCGGTGTGCATATGCACTGATTTATCCATATCTGATTCCTTTGCGACAATTGACGCAGTTGTTGTTTTTCCTGTCCCCGGTGAGCCTGTAATCACAATAATTCTTCCTTGATTCATCTGTATTTTCCCTCACAATTCAAATTTATCACTTTGTTCCTGCCTGCTCAATCATCTTCTTCGCAAACTGCTGGAACATTTCAACAGTTTCTTTATCCATCGGTGTAAGCTGTCCGATCTGTCCAGCTATCATCGCCGTTACATCGTCAATGGAAAGTGGTTTTTGTTTCTGTTCCGCCAGTGCGTCCCGCATGGCTTGGAACATAGCGGCGGTCACAGCTTCTCCCGGCTGTTCCCCGTTGTCAATGTCTTTCTTAATGTCCCGCAGGATAGCCAGGAACACATTTTTGATTTTTTCAATCTCCGCTTCATGTTCCCCTATCTTTTGGGCGTTCAAAAGCTGTAAATCCTGCTTCGCTTCTGCCCGGTGTTCCGGGTGTTCTTTCATCAGGTCGGACAGGGAAGCCGTTGCCATCTCGATAAGCTGGTTTCTTGCTGTTATGCCCTTTGCCGCCGTATCCTGAAAATAAATCCGTATCAAATCTATCAGCTTAGGAAAATTCCTGTGTTCCAACAGGCGGTTGAGGATTTGCACATCAACAGCACCCGTCACAAGCCCCCTCACGGCTCCCTCGGACAAGCCTAATTCAGAAATATCGTAGCTTTTACGAACGCTCACGGTAGACAAGCCCAGTATGTAGTCTGTCGATACCTTAAATTCCTTTGCCACACCTATGAGAATATCACTGCTGACCGTTCTTGTTTCGCCGCTGACAATGCGGCTCAACTGGGAAGCGGAAACGCCTATCTTCTCCGCAAGTTCCTTTTGTGTGATGTGGTTCCCGTTGCATAAATCGGAAATCCGCTGTCCGGGCGTTCCGGGTAAAGCCATAGATACGCACCTCCTCCGCATACTTCCATTATACAGAATGATTGCAAAAATGCAATTTCCAAAGTGTAAACTTCATCAAAATGCAATTCTCGCAATATTCCGGGAATTGCATTTTTTTCGTGTAGACTTAGGGTAGTTCATCGATGGACGGCACCTTGAAAACAGAATGACCGTCCGAAAAGGAATACCCCGGCTGGGGAAGCACCGCAAGGAGTCGGACTTCGGGACAAAATGTCCCGAAGTTGCGAGGAGCGTGCCAACGCCGGAACACGCCGCAGGAATGGGGCAGGAAACCTTTTCGGGGAGAACGGCAACGGAAAGCAAAATGGAGGGAACGCATGAGAGATAATGCTCATGTTGAGAATTGACCTGTATTTTTTTGCACAAAAGGAGAAATATTATGCTTGAAAAATATTGGATAAAATGTCCAATTTGTAACGGAAAGACGAGGGTTCAAGTATTTTATAATACGGTATTAAGAAATTTTCCTCTTTTCTGCCCTAAATGTAAATGGTGTGGTATAAAAAAAGTTGACAGCTTATTCTCAAGGATTTCATAATAAAACCAAGAGAATAAGGAGGCATTCAAAGTGGCACGTAAATATGACCATGAATACAAAGTA
>NZ_JACJKH010000060.1 GCF_016900655.1 Drancourtella massiliensis | reverse complement strand
TTATAAGCGGACCAGTAAAAATGCTTGCGACACCACCCTGTAGGGTGAGCGGTAACAATGCCCCTTTGGAGGGGCAAAAGCAAACCACCACTTGAAGTGGTGGTTAATGACTTAAAAAGCTTTCTGTGGAAGGAATTCTTTTGACGATGGTCGATTTCAGAACCAATTTCACAAAGGATATTGCAGCTACTGTACATCAGCTTTATGAAAATATCGGTGTCTTTAATGTAGTGATTCCATCATCTATCAAGGCTGTGGAAACCAGTGCAATTGGAATCAGTATTTACCAGCACTGTCCTAATGTAAAAGTAGCAAAGGCATATGAAAGTCTCACTAAGAAGGTATTGAATCATGAAAGATAATGAAAGACCAGGACAGCAGTTCAAGGGATTATCTGTGCAGGAACTGCTTGGTGTAACGAATGAAGAATCTGCAATGGATATAGAGATCTGTTTGATCCATTCATTTAAGAATCATCCATTTAAGGTGGTAGATGATGAGAAGATGCAGGACCTGCTTGACAGCATCAAATTAAACGGTGTTCTTTCGCCGGTTCCTCTACAAGTGGCCGGATATGGCTAGTATGAGATGATCTCTGGACACAGTAGACTGAATGCAGCATAGCTGGCTGGATTAGATGCAATTCCGGCGTTCATTCGCGACATGACAGATGATGAAGCATCGATAATTATGATTGATTCAAATATACATCTTGCTATTGAAAGATTTATTCTCTCATATATCAGAACGTAGAAGGGATATTTTACGAACCAAAATGTGAAAAAATTGATTTTGTGAGATTTTATAGAATTGTGCGAAAAAGGCTTTTGGAGTAAAATATAAGAAAAGTAATACACATGATCAAAAGAGAAATGTGATACAGCAAGGACGTGAAGAGATGATAGCAGAATTGTTGTCGGCTATGTTGGAAAGTTTTATATATGATATTACCAGTTCTGTTATAAAGAATTGGCGAGACAAGTATCGATGGAATCGTTTCCTCAAGATGCTTAGAAAAGATGTTAGCAAGTTTTGTGAGAAAAATGAGAGTATATATATTGATTCGGGTGCGTTTGATTACTTTATTCGCAATACGGATTTTTTGAAGAGGGTAATTGAAAGATCGATTGCAACTAAACTTGAAAAGACCAATAAAGAATTTCTTGGAGATGAAATTAAAAAAGCGAGAGAAATAGCAGTTGCAGAAGGCATTACGTTTGCAAATGGTGAAGAGCGTGTGATAAAAGATTTATATCATTTAATAATGGATGAGGTAGGTGCCTATTATCGCAATAGTCTCTCTGTTGAACAGCGACATATGGTGTCTATATGTCTTAATCAATTTGCGGAATTAAAGGAAGCAGTAAATGCTAATCATAAAGAAAATCGCAAAGACTTTAATGAAATCCTTAATACGGTAAAAGAGGCAGGAAAACTCAACAATACAAAAGCATCATTGATAGCTGACTTGCTATCAAAGGAGCTGTACGAAGGCTGGATTCAGGAATTTGATGATCTTGCAATTGCTGTAAAAGATAAATCTGATGACTTGTCACTTTTCTACGACTGTTTGTCTCAAATTCTACGTTCAGAAAGTTGTGTCGATGCGGTCAAAAGAATAGCTGATATTTCTGATGCGCGAATTAGGGATAACGCAGTTAGAACTGCACTCCCCATACTTCTGTTTAGAGATGAAGCCATAGATGGTCTGATAGAAGCCACAACTGCGGGATCACTGTGGGATATTGTAGATAGTTTGATAAGTGGCAATAACGAAAGAATCTTTTCAGAAGAGATTACTTTTGATGGAGGTCTTGAGATTCACAATTTTACGCTCAATAAAAAGTTGGTCTATGAAGAAGAAAACCTAATAAAGTTGATTGTCATTTTATGTTTATATAAGAGGCAGATAAGGAATATTTATTTTGCCATGGAAGAAGTAGGAAAAGGGAAGCGCACTTGGTTCACGGATATCTTAATATCCGATAAGAAAGTAGAGAGTTTAATAATCAGTAACGTGGATGATAATTCGCAAGAATTGACTACTGTAATAAATCAAATACTGCAATATAAAGAAATCTATGACGGATTATGCAAAAAAATGAGAAGCTTTTACTATTCTGTGTTGGTAAAAGCTTATTTGGTAATGGATAAAATTGACGAAGCAGAAAAGTATGTTCCAAAGGATCTAATGCAAGAGCGTCCCCTTTCTGATTATGTTTATGCCATAAAAATTGAGAAAAGGGAAGTAGAGTTAAATGAGGTCTATGATTATTCGGTACGAAATGAAACATACTGGTTGCTAAACAATTATTTTTTGGCGAGTAGAAACGAGAAGGAAATAATAGACTTTTGTAAAGGACATGAGGAACTCTTTGAAAAAGATTGGCCGTTGTTTTTCATGAATCAAGGTGCGTTGAAGGTTTTGGGCCTCGATGATGAACGTGAATTTCAATTAAAAAAACATACCAATGAATTAAGTAATGTACTAAGACTTCCCATACCTGAAATGGGCTTCGCTCCTTGAAAATTCAATATTTCAGCTGACAAAATAGTGATTTATGCCCCTATAGACTCTGGATGGAGTGCGTTACGCAGAT
>NZ_JACJKH010000059.1 GCF_016900655.1 Drancourtella massiliensis | reverse complement strand
GGTTTTTCGTCAATTCCATTATACCAAACGGGACAGGTTTATGCCTTTTTTATTGGCTGAAATATTGAATTTTCAAGGTTCAACACACCGTATTGGTGTGGGAAGTTTTAGTAATGTATATGAATATTGGAATGAAATGTTGAATTTGTCGGATTTAGAAGAAAATCGGAAGGCGTTTGTTGAAGCGTGCCGTGATGGTAAAATGACAAACTTGTTTAACCATTCGGCTTATCTTATAATTGAGCGTTTACTCAATTTTCATGAATATGATCTTGCTGAATTGTATGTAACAAAACATGAAAAAGCAGGGGAAAAAGGTTTTAGAATAAAAAAATACAAGGCGATTATTCTTCAAGGTAAAAAGAATGATATAGAAGCCTTGAAATGGTACAGGCTAGCGTTTGAAGATAATAGCACTGATGAATTCGTTATAGATTCATTAATAACATTATCACTGATAAATAAGCGAAAAGTCAGCAAAGAGGTATTAGATGCAGCAATAAAAGCAAATACATCACGACTACATATGCTTGTGGCTGCCTGTTATTTGAATGATGGTGACATATCAAGAGCGAAGAGTGAAAATATACGTGCTATTTTAATGTCAGGAGAAAGCTACAATCCTGCGTTTGGGCAATATATAGCAATTTCGACATCTATAGACAGTAATGAAGTAATAACAATAACAGGAATCGAGGCTGATACTGCGGCATGCTGTAAAAAAGACAATGGTAATCAACGCTGGTTATGTGTATATAAGGATTGTATTCTTCCGACTTCTCCATATGTTTGGAATAATGATTATCATGTGCATATTGATGATGCTGCTAGATTTGGCTTTTTAAGAAAGCATACTGGTGATCAAATTACTATAGATAATGATTTGTATGTAATTACGGAAATCATGCCTTTAGACTGTTACTTATTCAGAACATGTACGGCGAAAATGACCCAGAATGGCTTTGCTAAGGAACTATCTATTCCGATGAATAATGGGAAACTGGATTCTTCCGCCTTTGCAGAAATGATTGTCAAAAGTACTCCTGATGAAAGACAGTCAGTTGATTGGCTTGAACAGTATAATAACATTCAAGACGTTCCTTTACCACTGTATACGTATAAAAAATTTACACGTCTTACATACTTTCAGTTTGTAGATATGGTTCTCTCCTCTCATGATTATTTTGTTAGGCAGATGGTTCATGCTTCTAAACCAGCAGAAAAATATGTAATTTCCTTTTCTGCGTTAGTAGCTTTATATAAGGCGGGATATCCGGCAGACAAAATAAGTGAAGCTGGCGGAATCATTATGGAATCTGCGTTGATACAAGCTAATTCAGATGTTGCAGAGGTCATTAAAGAATACAATAGAGACACTGTAGCCTCTTTAGGGGTTATTGACGGAGAGCTTTTTATTAATCAAGTGGATGAGGCCGGAAAAGATTATTGGCTAAAAGAAGCCGGAGGTTTTAAAAAGTATTGTGAAGCTATACCTACCGTTAAGAGTGATCAGGATCTGTCCGGAGATTTTTTTGGGGAATTTGATAGCAAGGAATTATTCGGAATCTGTGATTATGATGCTATAGCATTTGTTCAACATAATGAAGAGTATTCTTTGGTAATAATTGAAGCAATATTAGCATCTTTGTCACAAAATGAGCTAGTCAATTTAAGTGTTATTTCAGTTTCAGATTGGTTGGTTAGACAGCAAATAGATGATACAAGATTAATTGGGTACTTGCAATCTTTACTAGATGAAGGCTGCTTAATGTCTGTCACTAAAGATGTGATTGATTATATGTCATTGGAAGCATCAAAGAAAGATAGTGATTCCAAACAGAGAATGTATTTGATGTGGGATGATTTATTAGGGAGAGTTGATAACTTTTCAGATAAACAAAAGGACGTATTTATTCAAGCCGTGTCGGAAGTATTTGCTTCACTTAAGGATGAGGTAAGAAACATTGATAATGGCATTTTTCATATACTGGCTATGAATATATTATCGCTTCGAAAACAAAAAATTGAAATGTTTATCGATGAAGCAGGATATTTATCTTTTTCGCTTGTAAATATTGAACCTGAAGAACAAACGGTGGAAGTCGAGGACAAGTAATGTCTAGTTATCCAGTGGTTATGCTTTGGGGAAGCACATGATTTAAGAGTCTGTTTATGGAGGCACAGAAGTATTTTCTTCTATATACTTAGAATGAAAGGCCTGAATCTAAAGCGATAATTAAATTCTAGGGCTTTTTAATTAAAAAATTATGCTTTATAGATGAATTTATAATATGTAAAAGATGTTATTAAAATATTATCTGAACATCATTGAAGCATTGGATGCAATTGGTGAGGAATTAAATCAAAAATCATGGAACAGAAACAATAGCGAAAAGCATTTGCACGAAAGATATGGTGTACAAATAGAACATGGTTGGTATCTTTCAAATGATGATTGATATTGATACATCCATATTATACATTTTTGAACCTGGGAGGTTGATCAAATGATCAACTTTCCGGGTTTTTTCATGTCTAAAATCATTTCAAAAAATTTACCCCAATCTTTTTTATTTTTCCAGTACACAAAACGGCTGTTGCATGAACAAAGGATAAGTAGAGAGCTTCCTGTATAATTCAAATATAGGGAATCCCGTGAAAGGTGGTTGAGAAAAAAGGATACCTCAGAGTAAAATAAGATTTGCTGACTTTGCGGGTTAGTAAAAATCTTATGAAACAGAGAGGTATCTGAAATGAAGTATAACACACAAAACGCAAAAATTGCATCTATTAAGGAAGAAACTTTAGTCCTTGG
>NZ_JACJKH010000058.1 GCF_016900655.1 Drancourtella massiliensis | reverse complement strand
TGTTGGACGGCGAATTGAGGGAGACGCAAACAACAGATTATTTTTCTAAGCATCGGAGAAGTGACTGCGCAGTCCGGGAGCTGACTGCGCGATAAAACCGATCATCCGGCACGTTATCGTCTCACATTGAAAAAATCACGGGGTTCGGAATGAACCCCGTGACCTGGATTTAGTTATCGACAGAGCTTTTCGGATGGATCAGCTCTTCCAGATGGCAAAGCCCATGTGCAACGGTTACCGCATCCACCTTTTTTATGAGCCCGGAGAGACGCTCTGTGTTCCAGAACAAATCCCGGAATTCGGAAAGTTCGCTTCCTACATCGTGGTTTGGGATACAGATATAGTTCCCATAGCTGTGTTTCCCGGCGATCACATGGAAATACGTGCCGCGACCTGTGATCTCTGCTTCATAACAGGTATCGGAATAGTGGATGAGCCGGATTTCTCCCTGCCAGTGTTCTTTCCGTCTCCCTCTTGTAAGTGTGCATTGATACTCCATAGGTTCCTCCTCACATCAGGTTTTGGTTGTTAACAGCCGCCAGGACTACTTCTGCATCGATTGTTTTTTTCTCCATCTGGGAACCAAGGGCAAGGGCATCGCTCATCAGGTTATCGATCAGCCGCGGGTTCCCCTGGGAATGGCTGTGGATAGCGGAAAGTGCCGCTTTATCCATAATGGATTCACTCCCGCCGGCGCAGGCGATCTTATGAAGGACATATCTTGCTACTTCCTCATCAGAGAGACCGCAGAAGTTATAATGGACCGTAACCCTCTGGCGCAGGGCTTCATGGACCGGTCTGTTTAACGTATTGTTCAGGTGCGCCTCCCCGCAGAGGATCAGGGTGAAACAGTTCACGGAGTCATATCCGTAATTCATCAGCATTTTGATGTCATTCAGGATGCCGGTGGAAAGATACTGGGCTTCATCCACTGCCAGAAGGAGGGGCTGGCGTTTCTCTTTATAGAGATACCAGATCTGCTCCTGTATGGATTTGAACATCCCCGGCTTGCCTCCTTTGTCACTGACGCCCAACGCAGCGCAGAACTGGCGGTAGAATTCCATGACACTGACGGTGGAGAGGCAGATGTATTCCATGTGGTACAGGTTGGGGTTCAGGCTCTTCGCGAAACAGCGCAGGCAGAAGGATTTCCCCATGCCGGGACGGGCGGTAAAGACTCCAATCCCCCGGGCGTCCTTCAGGTAATCCAGGCGCTGTGTCATTTCCGTCATGTCACGGGAGAGAAACCGGTCTTTTTCCTGTACCATCTGCTTGTCAAAAGGATTGAAAGAAAGCCCATAATACGCAAGGGACATCAGGAACCACCTCCCATCCGTGAATAGTCAAGGGAGGGTGTGTTGTTCCGTTTTGTCCGGCAGTTCTCATTCCGGTCTGTCTGGCGGATCGGGTAGTGTTCCCCTTCATAAAGGATGTATGCACAGGACATATCATCCGGCAGGAAACGGATCTCCACTTTGGAAGCAATGAACTGCATAGGCACATCATAATAAATACGGTCAATAGAGACCGTGGAATCCCGGTTAACCCTGCGGACAACCCGGTTCATGAAGCATTCGTCCAGCCAGGACCGGGATTTTGGCATCCTGGCCTGCATACAGGTGCGGCGGTACCGTTCCAGCGGGATCTCCTGGATCCCGGAGTGGAAGGATGTATTATAGGTGCGGATATAGTCTGCAAGGAGGCGGTTAAATTCCTCCAGGGAATGGATGGAATCCAGATCAATGGTATAAAGCCAGGATTCTTTTAAGGTCCTCCACTGGCGTTCGATCTTCGCTTTGCTGGCACCGTCCCGGATTTTCGTGTGCAGGAGCACTGTTCCGATCGAGCCGCAGATCAGGGAGAGCTGCTCATTGGAGTAGCTGCACCCGTTATCCACGTAAAGTTTCATTGGGATCCCGTAGGCCGCCACCGCCTGTTTGAACACTTTCTGGAAGTTGTAAGCATTATCATTGTAAAAGAGCCCGCCGCCTACCAGGAGGCGGGAATGGTCGTCAATGATCATGATGCAGTAAACGCGCCTGCGTTTTCCGTCTTCTGTGATGTACGGCAGGTAGCATGTGTCCGCCTGCCACATTTTCCCGAATGCATCTTCCTCAAAAGCCTTCCGGTCTTTCATGTTGGGATTCCGGGCGGATTTCAGGTCATGGTTCCGGATAAAACGCTGGACCGCGCAGACATTGACTGTGGCGGGGATAAAAGAATTCTCCACAAGCTGTTTGTGAATCTGGGTGGCGTTGAGCCGCGGGAATGCCTCCTTAAGGCGGTAGATCTCCTCGATGGCAGTGTCCGGCAGCACCCGGGTGGATCCTTTGTCCGAACGCTCCTTTGGCATCAGCGCGTCAATCCCGCCTGTCTGGTAGAGGGATACCCATTTGCTGATGGTCTTTGGGTTGTACTGGAAAGT
Source organism: Drancourtella massiliensis (assembly GCF_016900655.1). Classification (GTDB taxonomy): domain Bacteria; phylum Bacillota; class Clostridia; order Lachnospirales; family Lachnospiraceae; genus Sellimonas; species Sellimonas catena. The sequence goes on along the minus strand of NZ_JACJKH010000058.1, from coordinate 390 downwards.
GGAGCCGTCCGGAAGTGTCAGGGGTTTTTCCGTGACCCGCCGGTAATAAGCATTCCTGGACGCGTCCGGATAAAGCCCGTGGATCACAGGGGCAATGACAGAGAGCCGGAACTGCGCGATTTTTGCTGCGTCAGTGAGCTGTTGTTTTTGATTTTCCATGAAACAGGAACCTGCTTTTCGTTTTCCACCATTGTAGATGGGAATCAGAAGAGTCTCCATCCCCATGGCGTGTGGTCAGTGGACGACAGGTGCAGGGACATGGAAGCGCAGACCGGGAGACGCCGGGGATCAGGCCATGGCAGGGGGATTCCTGTGGGACTGGAGGAAGGAATAAGCGGTTTTATCCGCAAAACCGCCGGAGAAAAGGGAATACTCCGGCAGCCGGGCAAT
>NZ_JACJKH010000057.1 GCF_016900655.1 Drancourtella massiliensis | reverse complement strand
ATAAAAAAGAACCGTAATTGCTGCAGGCAGCTTCAGTTGCAATGAAAATAACTTGATAAAAAGAGAGGAAAAAGCGATGATGACAAATAAGGAGATCCTTCGGACTGCCATGGAACAGTCTGCCGTTGACGCAAACTGTCAGCCGGAGGATTTTATGAAAACGGAACCGGTTATTGTAACATCCAGGAAGAATCCGGATGCACGCAGATATCTGAAACTGCCGCTTGCGTGCAACCTGATTTCTTATGGAAACAATATTGTGGCATCCATTGATAGAAGATATGAGGAAATTGTCCGGAATTATATTCAGAAATATCCGGTGGAGCACTGTTTTGAGACGCCGAATCTACATGTGCTGAATGAAGCATTTGCAAAGCACGATATGATGGTGTGCTTTATGGCTGAGTATTTTCTGCCGGATGTGAATGCCCTTACAAAGGGAGACTGTCGATATGAGATGCGGTTGCTGGAAAACAGCGATTTTCACGAGCTTTATCGGCCGGAGTGGCAAAATGCGCTTTCTGAGGGCAGAAAAGAACTGGATGTGCTTGGGGTCGGAGCGTATGACAATGACGGCCGCCTGATCGGGCTGGCAGCGTGTTCAGCGGACTGCGACAGTATGTGGCAGATTGGAATTGACGTACTGCCACAATACCGCCGTCAGGGAATTGCGTCGGCACTCACCGGCACCCTTGCACTGGAAATACTGGAACGTGGGAAAGTGCCGTTTTACTGCTGTGCATGGTCCAATATCCGGTCTGCCAGAAATGCGATACGAAGCGGATTCAGGCCGGCGTGGGCCGAACTGACCGTGAAACCAAAAGAGTTTGTAGAGCGGATGAATCGATAATATTCCTGAAGTCCAATTAAATCATGGCCAGGCTGTAGATTCTTTATCGAAACAGATGTATAATGAAAAAAAGGAAAGAAGGGATGAATATGAAGCGGTTTGCAATGTTATCCGAGCGTTTGCAGGAGTCCATATCATTTGGATATTTTATGGCAGTCTGGCTGATGAGTGCTGTCGTCCTGATGTTGCTGAACTATCTGACGGTGAACAGCAGAATTCTTGAATTTCTGATTAAGTCCACCTGGGGTGTCTTTTTATTCCTTGTTCCGGTATGTCCGCAGAATCTGGTATTCCGTTACGGAAGAGAAAACTGCCGTTTGTTTATCCGTGTTCTGGCTGTGATGATGATCGGGCTTTATGGGATAGCATTCTTTAGCGTATAAAAGAAACAATTTTCAGATATCCATAAAATGAAAAAATGCCGTTGCTGTGTGATGCACAGTGACGGCAGTTTTGTTTAACAGGAAACCCAAACACTACTAAAATTTAGTAGTTATTTTAAAATATATTTCTTGATTTTAGGGATAAAAGAGATATACTTATATCAAAGGACGACATTTAAACGACATATAAAAGGAAAATCCGGAGGTGTGATATGGAATTTGCCATACAGAAGACAGTATCCGCAGAAGAAGTAAAGGTGATACGGCAGAGACTGCATTTGAAGCAAAAAGAACTGGCAGATCTGATGAATGTATCGGTTAAGACAGTGGAACATTGGGAAAGCAGCCGGGGGACGGTAAAGGGTGCGGCGGCTGCCCTGCTGGGAATTCTCTGGGACAGGATGTGGCTGGCAGAAGAACTGGAAATACCGGAAAAAACATTTCCACTTCGTCTCAGATACATGTATCATGACCGCCTTTGCACAGTGATTGATGTGGAGGAACGACAGAAAAGAATAAAAATAAAAAATTTTGTGCAGGATCCGGTTTTCTGTGCGTTTGGAAGAAATGAAAATCCGGACTACAAAGATTATGAGGAATTTTTAGAATCCCGCTGTTTCCCCAGGACACGGGATAAAATGAAAATCATGCTGGAAGAGCTGAATCTTCCATTTTATGATCCGTTCCTGATTGTTCAGAAAACAGAAGGGCGGATGGCAGAGGATGATTTTTGGATTCAGATTGAGGAGTAAAGATCATGGTTAGACTGTTAGAAAAAGATTTGAGAAATTCCCCGATACAATCATCCAAGGGAAATCAGTTGAAATGGGAAGAGGATGGTACTTGGTATAAAGCGGACCATATCGGATATGAAGGACTGGCGGAATATATGGTTTCATCTCTTCTGAAGTATTCTGATATGGATGAAAATGAGTATATTATGTATCAGACAGAAAAGATTGAATATAAAAGTAGCACCTACTGCGGATGCAAAAGCAGAAATTTCCTGCCGAAAGGATATCAGCTGATCACATTGGAGCGGCTGTTTGGAAGTTTTTATGGAGGCAGCTTGTATCGAAATATATTCAAGATACAGGGAGTCAAAGAACGAGCACTTTTCCTGACAGAACAGGTGGAAAAGATGACTGGCTTAAAGGAATTTGGAAGATATCTGTGCAGAATGTTGACAATAGATGCGCTGTTTCTGAATGAAGACAGGCATATGCATAATATCGCGGTACTATATGATCCGGTCGGAGTTTATCACTATTGTCCGATCTTTGATCATGGATCGGCCCTGTTATCTGATCTGACAGTAGATTATCCAATTGGAGAAGATAGTGTGGAGCTGATTCCGAAGGCACAGGCAAAAACAATAAGCTCAAGCTTTGAGGAACAGCTGGATGCAGTAGAAGAACTATATGGACAAACGGTATCTTTTTCATTCGACGACCGTGTGATCACACGGCTTCTGGATGAAGAATCCTATTATCCGGAGGAGATCAAAAAAAGAGTACGAGACATTCTTCTGCAGCAACGGAGGAAATATGAGTATTTATTCAAGTAGTATGATTAGTAGATATAGTGTATTTCAAAACCCATAAACAGCGAAAACCCGTCAGTCTTTCAACTGACGGGTTTCGCTGTTTATAAGTTATCTAAAGGAATGAGAGTAAAGTGGCACTTGGAGGTATCTCTCCGAAGTGCTTACTTTATGAGGGGGGAGATAGTGATTTGTTTATCA
>NZ_JACJKH010000056.1 GCF_016900655.1 Drancourtella massiliensis | reverse complement strand
TGGTTTTTCGTCAATTCCATTATACCAAACGGGACAGGTTTATGCCTTTTTTATTGGCTGAAATATTGAATTTTCAAGGTTCAACACACCGTATTGGTGTGGGAAGTTTTAGTTCTTTATTATATCACCCGCCATTCTTCCTGTCATATCCCTTACGTGAAAAAAGAGAGCAGATCCTGATTTGTCTGCTCTCCCTTTGCATCTATTTTCTCCTATTGTTCTCTATTGCATTCGCAATGGCGATCACCGCCGGGAATAATACGGCAGCTATCACCCAGACAATCCATCCTTCTTTCCAGCTTTCTGTCGGAAGACTAAATGACAGATAAATTGCTGTTGCGACCAACCAGTATACGGTTGTAATTACTGATTGGAAAGAACGATGCTCTTTCTTCGTTCTTGTGTAATCTCCTTCCTGAAGCAGTTTTTTAAAGCTTTCCCAAATAATCCCGACTGTGATGAAGAAAACAACACCAATTCCGGCGATTACAAATGAAATACAAAGCATCAAAGCCATAAGCAGGTCGTTGTCTTCATTAATAACTACACCGCCAAACAACGGGATCAAAGCCGTTACGCAAAGACATGCACCGATCATATTGCTTCTCACATAATCACTTTTAAACTGGTCTCTACGCTCTTTTACCATCCCGGTCACGCCGTACTCTGTCTCAAATACTTCCTTTTCCAGATATTCGTACGGTGCCGTTTTGCTGCCGCTGTGTATAAATATTGCCACAGCGATTGCAACCATGACCAACATAACAATCATACCGATACCGCCTGCAGTATTCTCCGACACATTCAGGCTTGCGATTTCACTGGCAGCTCCTAATAGAAGGAGGCACACCGGTGAAAGAATACATAAAAATGTAGCCCCGGCAATCGTCTTTGAAGTTTCTGCCTTTACTGAAAGAAACGCGTTGGCTTCTTCCATGGACACATTTCTTACCGATGTTTCTTCCATATCAGTAAGAATCGCTCCCGTCTCTTCGATCTCGTCTTTCAATAAGTAATCTGTGCTGACACCGAAAAGTCTTGACAGGCGTATCATTTTCTCCAGGTCAGGAACCGACTGGGCTCCTTCCCATTTCGAAACAGATTGTCTCGATACATTCATCTGTTCTGCCAGTTCTTCCTGTGACCATCCTGCTTTTTTACGAAGCCGGACCAATTTTTCTGCAAAAATCATATAGAATCCTCCCATGCATTATTTTTTATAGCCTGATTTTAGATTTTTTTGCAGTTGCATGCTACCAATCGGTGCTTTTCAATGTGTCAACTGGCAGTTGCATCTTCTGTAAACCCGCTTTTTTCGCTTTCTTTCATCTCTTCTTTATTTGATTGTGCACATGGCGGATTCCCGTGCCGATTCCCATTCCGATCAGAGAAACCATTGTACCTATTGGTATCATAATAAATTCCGGCAGATTGATTTTTTGAAACGTAATCATATTGGCCGCACTGAATGTCCCATATTCCGCAAGCATATACATCAGTCCAAATCCGAAGGCAATAAGCCATTTTTTCTGTCCCCAATAATCGTTCTTTCCGATGATCAGCGAAAGAATAAATGTAGTTACCGGGAGCAGTATCCACAGATACATAATACTGTACCCCAGCGCATCCGATCCGCTGCCGAACAACCAGAATGAAATCAGCGAAACCGCCCAGATCCCAAGATATACGCCAGCTAAAATCATCATCGACAGCTTATTTCTGCTTTTTACGATGTTCGTGCTCTCTTCCTGATAATTCAGATAGTTTGACATCGGTTTTTCCTCCTTTCTAAAGAAAAACCCCACGTTTACAATACTTTTACTCTATAGAAATTGTATCATAAACGTGGGCGTGTTATCAATGATGGACTAACCTAAGTCTACACCGAAATGACCGTCCATCCCGCATATCCGCAAGGCCGGAAATCACCTGATAATCCCCCTATTTCCACGCTCCCGGAATTGTGATAAAATGAAACCATAATAAAAAAGGGGCTAGATAGTGGAATAAACCATTTAAACCGGCGGACTTTAACGACACCATTGCGTAAGAACTAAAATGGGATTTAACTGAAGTTGCCAAATTCAAGGGCAGCCGTTTAGAACGTGGAGGAGGGACATCAATATGGCAAACATAAAACGCAAATGCGTTCTGATAGTCGTGATGCTTTTAGCGCTTGTTTTAGGTGCTTGTAATAGCAATACTGCGAAATCAGATCCTTATTCAGAGGTAGTGGAAATTGATGGACAATCTCTGACTATCACATTGGATGAAAATAACTTATCTGCCGGAACAATTACTTCGGAAAACGGAACGTATACATTTGAGTATGGAGTTTCCGGAAATAGCATTGTTTTTACAGTTAACTACCCCGATGGATATGTATTTTCCCAAACAGAAATTAACGGAGGATTTGCCACGCCGGCAGAGTATAATTCGATTGAAAGAAAAAACAAAGGCTATATTGACCTGTTCTCCCTCAATTATAGTATCGAGGGAGTAATGGACAATGCACGAGGAACCAGTAATAACGGTTCACCATCCATACTTCTTGCATTAGCACTAATTGGCGTTGGAGCGTGGAACTTTTTTGGAGCAAGAAGCGTATGGTATCTCTTTCGTGGTTGGTGGTATAAAAACGCAGAACCTTCGGATCTGGCACTCATGTTGTACCGCCTAGCAGGAGTATTTTTAATCTTCTCAGGTATAATATGTGCAATTGCGTCATTTTAATAAGCGATCGTATGGCAAAGCACGTTGCAAATTTGCCATTTACATAGGCCGCAAAAATCTGTGTCGCGCGGTTCAGTTCAAGATACCAAAAATACCGTCCATACGCATTGAGCAAAAATTTATTATTTAAATACCAGTCAAAATGCATCCCTGTAATTGCAAATTGTATCGCTTTTTTATAGTCCTTTTTTCGCAAGTCTCTGATTTCTATTCTCAAAACTTTCCCCCGCTTATGTCTCAATTTTTAAGCCGTTTTCCTTATTATATCATTCACTAGGTATCCTGTCATTTTCTTCTATAACATAACTTTTACCAGCCTAACTGAAATCGGTATGAAATCATTTTTCAATTTCTACGTTTTCATTTTCAGTTCCTGGATTTTTTTGAATAACCGTATGATATTGTCAAGATTAGTTGACACATTTTTCTCAAGGATATCACTGACTATGCAGCCACCTCCAAAGCCTCATAGTACTGCCTGCGTTTTACCATGGGAGGAAGGCCGCCAT
>NZ_JACJKH010000055.1 GCF_016900655.1 Drancourtella massiliensis | reverse complement strand
AGTGACGCTGTTAATAAGACGCTCACAAAAATGGCCAGTGTCTGGCTTTTGTAATACCGCATGTATTTCCACGCCAGTTTTAACATACGCCATCACCGCCTTTTACCGGGATGTCTCTCTTTCCCGTAACAATACATCCATCTTCAATGTGGATCACCCGGTCACACGTCTGGGCGATGGCTTCGTTGTGGGTTACCATCAGGATTGTCTGCTTATACTTTCTGCAGCTCGTTTTTAATAACCCCATGACCTCAATCGTTGTCGCCGAATCCAGATTTCCTGTCGGTTCATCGCAAAGGAGAAGCTGCGGTTTATTGACAAGCGCCCTTGCAATGGCTACTCTCTGCTGCTGTCCGCCCGACAGTTCATTTGGATATTTCTTACGCTTTTCCCAGATGCCAAGCTCCCGCAGCAGTTCTTCCATGTACTTGCGGTTGATATGCCTTCCCCTGTCAAAGGTGACCGGCAGGGCCACGTTGTCATATACATTCAGCACCGGCATCAAGCTGTAATTCTGAAAGACAAAACCAATATTTCTTCTCCGGAAGATAGTCAGTTCTTTCCTCGACAAAGAACCGATTTCCCTTTTCTTGATGAAAATCTTTCCTCGTGTCGGATTGTCCAAAGCACCGATTAAATTGAGAAGTGTCGATTTGCCCGAGCCGGACGTGCCTACGATAGCAACAAACTCGCCCTCTTCCACCTGCAGATTGATATTTCGTAATGCCTTGACCTGATTTTCTTTTTCGCCGTATATTTTTTCCACATTCTGTAATTCTAAAATACTCATCCGTCATCGCTCCTTTTCTTGATACCTCCAGTATAGAGGGAGGATCTTGCAATTTCGTTACAAAACGGATGATTCGTTCTTACAGTTTTGTAAGAACACAGAAAAACAGCTGCCTTTTCCATACTCGGAAACAGCTGTGATGTAACCCTTCTCTTTTTCCAGAATCAGATTCGACAGATACAGGCCGATCCCGGAGCCTTCCATATTCTCCACTTCCGGACTTCTGTAAAACCGTTTGAAAATTTCTGTCAGTTCTTCCTGCCGGATGCCCAGTCCCGTATCTGCAATCTGAATTTCTGTATACAGTTCATACGGGCGAACCTGAATCCGAATCGCTCCGCCTGGTTCTGTATACTTTACGGCATTTTCCAATAGATTCACAAAGACTTCGGCTGTCCACTTCCGGTTGTGATACAGCAGTCTGTCATCAAATTCTTCCATTTCAAGGCGGATTCCCTTTTTCTCCATCTTCGCATAGACTGCATCCACCGCATCCAGAATGGTCTGCTTTATCTTTGTATCTTGCACTTCAAATTCATCAATATTTTGCTCCAGCTTCACCATTTTCGAAAGAGACTCTACAATCCAGTTCAGCTTTTCAATCTGTCTCTGCATTTTATCCGCAAATTCCGCTTTCTTCTCCGGCGCCAACTCACCTGTCCCCATAATTTCCGTATAAAGAGAAAGATTCGCAAGCGGGGTTTTCAGTTGGTGAGACATATTGGACACCAGACTTTTCACCTGCTCCTTTTCCTGCTCTGCACTTTGGGCGTGATTGCCAAGTACTTCCTGAATCTGCTTGATCTTGCTGATCAGGGCAGAATATTCTCCTTCCTCAACATCAGAATATACAATCATTTCCTGACTTAATACGCTGTCCAGCAGGCGGTCAATCATGCGGTATGTTTTTCTTTTCTGATAAATGCCGTAACAGACAGATAGAAATAAAAGTACGGCTAAGATGATCGTAATCCACATCGTTTTATTCCTTCCAGATGTATCCGATTCCATGCACCGTTTTGATATGCACAGGATTGGATGCATCATCTTCTATTTTCGTACGAAGCCTGCTGATATTGACAGACAACGTATTGTTATCTACATACTTCCCGTTACTGTCCCAGATTTTCTCTAAAATCTGATCTTTGGAAAGAATATGGTTCTTATTCTCGATCAGGTATAAAAGCAAACGATATTCTAATTTGCTAAGTGGAATTTCCTCTCCCCGTTTCCACACTTTACAGCTGCTCTGATCGATGCTTAATGATCCGGTGACAATCTTGGCAGTTTCCACTTTTTCCTGTAAAATCCGCTTCATTCTCGCTTTTAATACGCCAAGGGAAAATGGCTTGGACAAGTAGTCATTGACTCCCAGTTCCAACGCCTGAATCTCATCCAGCTCGGTATCACGGGCAGTCAGCATGATAATCGGAACATTGCTGTAGCTCCGCACCTCTTTGCAAAGTTCAAACCCTGTTCCGTCCGGAAGATTGCAGTCCAAAAGGACAATATCGTACTCTCCCTTCTCTATTTCTCTCAATCCTTCCCTTTTGGTTCCCACTTCTGTAATATCATATCCATCACCGGAAAAAGAGAAGGATAAGCCTTCTCTTAAATCCGTATCATCTTCTATTATTAACAGTTTGTATTGATTCATGTTGCAGTTCCTTTTCAGCAGTTTTTTCAATTATAGCATAGATTGCAGAGAATCTCTCATCTATTTTCTATCTGCCCCTTCAATAACAGGATTTCTATTAATTGATAGAATCCCACAATTCCAATGCTCTGTTAATAATTGGGAGGATTTCTTCTTTTCGATTGTTCAATAAATTTTCCATATGTTCTTTTTGCACATCGGTTAACTTTTTCGATGGATTCATCACATTACCATTTTCGTCTATTTCGACCTCTCCCGGATATAAAGCCAAATATATGTTTTTATTCTCATCGATATTTATTGTAATATCCCTGTCACCTTTGCGGGCAGTCAGTACGAAATTATCAGTGTCTAATTCATATTCGCCGATGCTTTTCGGTTCTACGAGATAATCAACATCATTCTCTGTTAAGGCATAATATCCCTGATACCTTTCGATAAAATCTTCATTCAATTCTTTTGTAAAACAGGCATTCTCCACTTTGTCATACATACGATTGTGTTGAATTTTACATACACCTATATAGATACCGGCAAAAACTCCGACAGTTAAAATGCAAACAGCCTCGGAGGAAATCCGGTGTTCCTGTAAAAACGCATCCAGCTGCCTGTACAGCTTCTTGTCTTCATCAAATTTCAAATACAGAAACGTCTGACTTCCCCTTCCAACAAAGGAATCGCTCACAAAGACTTCCATCTCACTGGACCTTGCCGCCCATTCACTTTTGAGCACCCCTGTTACCACATAATCCTTCTCGCCAATCCGAAGAGAATCCCCAGGATTACCGGAAAATCCAAGATTACTGAGTACATATCCGTCCGCCGCAATTTCATTTTCCTTTTCCGGGAAGGTTCCCTCCAGCAGTTCTCTATGTGCCATCTGGCGGTAAGTTTCGTCCGCATGAATAAACGTGATT
>NZ_JACJKH010000054.1 GCF_016900655.1 Drancourtella massiliensis | reverse complement strand
CAGCCGTGTATATGCAGAAGTATTCCTTGACGAGAAGCTGCCAAGTTTTATTACCGGCGTTGTCCACGCACTGGAATACTATGGGGCTGTTCCGAAGTATCTTGTTCCAGACAATCTTTAATGTAAAGCTTTACATTACAGGTTTAATGTAAAGGAACTATTAATGTAAAGCAAGTAATTGAAATAGCTAAAAATCATAGATTTATGGTGTTTAACTTTACATTAATAGCTCATAATGGAATCAATTATGAGAAAGGAGAAATTACTATGATTGATTCCAATTACACAGAAACACTGTATGATGTAATCCAACAGTTCCGAGAATACATCACACAAAACCATGGATCTGATTCCCAAACTGCTCAAGCATATCTCCGAATTGCTGATGATTTTCAGATGCATGTAAAGGATAAGGCTCCCTTAGCCATCCCAGAACTAGCCATCCAAGAGTATTATAGCCTAATGGTTGGAGTCCCACCATTTGAAGCGCCACCATCCAAATCAAAAGAACGGTATGCACGAACTATGCGGATGATTTACGACATCCTTCATAACGAAGAACCAAAACGAAGGTATATTAATTATCCTCTTAGATGTCCTGTACCTTATCAGGATATTCTCAGCAGATACGAAACTGTTATGAGGGATGACCAGAAGAGCCCAGGCACTATCCGTACACGCTCCGGCCGTATGAAAGTATTTTTTATTTTTCTGGCAGATAAGGAATGCGGTGCCTTGAGGGACATTACACCAGAACTGTTTGCTGATTTTATCTCATCTCTTAGGGATAGATATTCATCGCAAGGGAAGGCTTCTATTTTATATACCATCAGGAACTTTTTCTCCTATGGCGAGTTTTTGGAGCAGTTACCGTTTAATCCACTTCCTTTTTTGGCAGGGATTCATTCCCAAAAACATGAGAGGCTACCTTCTTTCTATACGACAGATGAGGTAAAACGTGTTCTGAATGCAGTTGACAGAAGCACTCCTTGGGGTAAAACTGCCTATCTTATGATGCTTCTTGCCTGTGTATATGGATTGCGTTCCAGTGATATTAAAGCTTTGATTTTTAGTGGCATCAACTGGAAAAAACGAACCATAACAGTTTTACAATTCAAGACACATAGAGAAGTGTCACTTCCTATTACGGATGAAGTGATGTTTGCATTACTTGACTATATCAAAAATGTCCGCCCAAAAGTGGATAGCCCATACGTATTTATCCGGCTTAGAAAACCATATATTCCATACTCGGTAAATGACCATTTTGGAGATAAGATTTTGCCATACTTCAAACTTGCTGGTGTAGATACCAAAGGGAAACACCATGGCCTTCACTCGCTCAGACACAGTCTGGCTACAAACCTCTTTGAATCGGGAACCCCGGTAAATGAGATTGCCGTAATTCTCGGGCACACATCCGCAGCCTCAACGAAGGCATATGTCTGGTCTGATATTGAGCGCCTCAGGATAGCAGCATTGGAGGTGCCCCAAAAATGATTAATGACAAGGAGTTCCTTAAATTTGAAGAAGGTTTCTTCAAGCCGTATTTTGAAAAGTTCATAGAATTCAAACGAGGTAAAGGCGAAAAGGTTGCAAGTTCAACACTGATCCGTTTCAGAAAAATGAATAATTCACTTAACCAGTATCAGACAAATCAGATATCTGAGAAGATGATACGGGAGTTATTGGCTCCGCGTAATGGTCTTAGCGAAATTGAACGTCAATACATGGCATCAAACCTTCGGCAGTTTTGTTCCTTCCTGGTGCTTCTCGGAGTAAATGCAGCCGCTGTTCCGCCAAAGTATATGAAGATAACCAGATGTGAATTTCGTCCATATATTTTCAGCGATGAAGAATTACATCGCTTAGTCGTTGTTGCTGATTCACTTTCTCCATCATATAGGACCAAATCGCATCAACAGATTTATCCAGTGCTTGTAAGGATGCTCATAGGTACCGGGATGCGTATAGGAGAAGTTTTGGCACTGAAAAGGGAGGATGTTGATCCAATAAATGGTGTAGTTAAGGTGATAAATGGAAAAAACGGTGTTTCAAGATATATTCCTGTATCTGATAGTCTGAAAATGGTTCTCAGCAGTTATGCTGAAACTATCGATATGTCTGACGAAGACAAGCCGTTTTTTATTTCTTCCTATACTGGCGGCCATCTTACATATGATGCGATGAAATATATGTTTCCAAAGATGTTTAAGGCGGCAGATATATACATGGCAGATGGAAAAACACCCAACATCCACTCCATTCGACACACGTTCTGTACCAGAAGTCTGGAGAAAATGTTGGACAGCGGAATGAATATCTACACTGCCATCCCGATATTGGCTGCCTATGTTGGCCATGTGAATTACATGGATACGGAAAAATACATTCATTTCACGGAACGGGGACATAAAGACTTCATTGAAAAGGAAGCCTCCCTGGGGAGTATTTTCCCGGAGGTGATCGATGAGTGAATACTTATCCTTTTATGTCCAGCGCTATTTTATGTCGTACTTGATGAAACAGCATAATTATGGGGCGAATACTATCTCATCATACCGTGACACCTTCAGGCTGCTGCTTGCATTTATGGCAGAATCCAATACGGATATATCAAAGATAGAAATCTATGATATCAGCCATGAAAGAGTACTGGAGTTCATGACATGGCTTGCAGAAGTTAGAAAAAATGGAGTATCCACAAAAAATGTAAGGTTAGCACATATAAAATCATTTTTTCGATATGTAATGATGACTGCACCAGAGCATTCGGATCAATGCCGAAAAATACTTAGTATCCCTTTCGGAAAAGGGGAGAAGAAACCTCCCGTCTGTATGTCCACCGATGCAATAAAACAGTTGCTGGCAGCGATAGATTCCTCAGTTGACGAAGGGCTGCGTCATCTTGCACTTTTATCGCTTATGTACGATTCAGCTTGCAGGGTTCAGGAAATCATTGGTCTTAATGTTATGGATTTCCATCCTGGCCAATGCTGCAGGATTTATGTCCGTGGAAAGGGAAACAAATATCGTTTTATTCCCTTACTCAGTGAAACAGAAAAGATCGTATCAAAATATATCAAACGTTTCCGTCTTACACCGGATGCTCCATTGTTTTGTAATAAAAACGGGGAGCGGTTAACAAGGCAGGGCATCCGTTATATAATACAAAAATACTCCAAAATAGCCAACAAAAACGAACCAGGAATTATTGAAAGTTCTGCGTATCCTCACATACTTCGCCATAGTAAGGCTACACACCTTGTGAACAGAGGCGTAAACATATACAATGTCAGAGATTTCCTGGGGCATGAATCTGTGGCGACTACACAGGTTTATCTGACTACGAATCCTGAGATCACAAGAAAGGCTATAGAATCAGTTGCCGAGAAAACTGTACCTGAAAGTCTTGATTTCTTCTCTGAAGAGGAGCGGGATGATCTACTTTCTTTCTTGGATTCTTTAGGGTAGCAGACAAGTGTTAATGTAAAGTCAGTAAGAGATCAATGTAGCTAATGATTGCATGGAACTGTTTGGCTTTACATTAACAGCCACTTTACATTAAA
>NZ_JACJKH010000053.1 GCF_016900655.1 Drancourtella massiliensis | reverse complement strand
GGTTGTCGTTAGCCATCTTTTTCTCTTTTTAGAGGATAAAGTTCAGGGGCAGATGTGACTCGTATGAGTCACATCTGCCCCTGATTTGGACTATCTATTTCCCGATAGCCCCTTTTGAATATAGAAAAAGTGTTGTGATTTTAAATCTTGTTTCCGAAAAGGCTATTTCAGGAAGAAGCGTACCATTTTTTCATGCAGCTTCTGGTATGGCTGATAACGCATCGGCAGGTCAATCCATGTTTTCTTATCTACGATACTCTTATAGTGGGAGAAGGTGTCAAAGCCGATCTTTCCATGGTAAGCGCCCATGCCGCTTTCACCAAATCCTCCAAATCCCATTTCGGTAGTGGCAAGATGGATGATCGTATCATTGATGCAGCCTCCGCCGAATCCGCAGCGGGAAGTCACTTTTTTTGCCGCCGCTTTGTCGGAAGTAAAGAAGTACAGCGCCAGCGGATGAGGCATGGAATTGATTTTACGGATCACGTCATCCAGGTTGTCAAATGTCAGAACCGGCATGAGAGGTCCGAAGATTTCCTCCTGCATGACTGCATCCTGAAAGGTCACATGATCCAGAACCGTAGGCTCGATGCGGAGTGTTTTCCGATCGAAGTTTCCACCATGCACAACCTTTTTCTCGTCAATCAGCCCAAGAATCCGGTCAAAATGTTTTTCGTTGATGATTTTACCGTAATTTGGATTCCGAAGCGGCTGTTTTCCATACTGCTTTTGAATCTGCTTTTGCACTTCTTTGATCAGTCTGTCCTTAACGGCACGGTGGCAGTAAATATAGTCCGGTGCAACACAGGTCTGTCCACAGTTCAGATATTTTCCGAAGACAATTCGTCTTGCTGCCAGTTTGATATCGGCAGTCTTGTCTACAATACACGGGCTCTTTCCACCCAGCTCTAAGGTGACAGGCGTCAGATGTTCTGCCGCGTTTCGCATAACCTCTTTTCCAACGGCCTGACTTCCGGTAAAGAAAATATAGTCAAAATGTTCCTTCAAAAGACAGGTATTCTCAGCCCGGCCTCCGGTTACAACAGACACATACTGAGGATCAAAACACTGCGACAGGATGGTTTGAAGCGCTTCGCTTGTGTACGGAGAATAGGCGCTTGGTTTTACGACAGCGGTATTTCCTGCAGCAAGGGCATCCACCAGCGGGGACAGCGTCAGCATAAACGGATAATTCCATGGGCTCATAATGAGTACAACACCGTAAGGTGACGGTTTCTGATAACTTCTGGAATGAAACTGAGCCAGCGGAGTACGAACTCTCTTTTCGCCTGCAAACCGTTGTACATGTTTCAGCATGTAGCTGATTTCCTCCAGAACGAGTCCGGTTTCACACATGTAGCTTTCAAACGCGCTTTTTCCAAGATCTTTTTTCAGTGCGTTATGAATTTCTTTTTCATTGGAAGAGATGGCAGCATATAGTTTGCGAAGTGCAGCAGTCCGCGCACTGACCGGGAGTGTCGCTCCGGTTTGAAAGTATTTCCTCTGTCTGGTAACAAGGTCTTTAATTTCCTGTTCCGTCATGTTTTGTCACTCCTTCCTCAACAACAGGTTCATTTGATTCTTCAAAATCTTCTGCTGAATCTGCCGGCTCAGGCATCAGCATATAGTAAAAGGTCTCAAGCTCTGCCGCATTCATCAGTACCGGAACCGGATAGAGCGGATTGGCCTCCTTGTCGGCGTAATGCGCCAGCTTAGGAACATCGGTTTCCCGGATTTCCGGAATATAATCACCGATGCCAAATCTCTTTTTCATATCCTGAATGGCCGAAATAAAGCGTTCGGCGGCCTCGTCACAAGGCGTGTCCTTGTCGGCCAGACCGGCGGCGACAGCCAGACGTGCAAGTTTCTTATGAATCGTTTCGCCATAGGCCTTTAACACCATTGGAAGAATGACTGCATTTGCAAGACCATGTGGTACATTGTATTCCCCGCCAAGAGAATGGGCAATGGCATGGACATATCCTACATAGGATTTGGTAAATGCACATCCGGCATAGAAAGAAGCCCGCAGCATGTTACGCCGTGCCTCCACGTTGCTTCCATCTTCATATACCGTATCAATGTTTTCAAAAATCAGTTTAACAGCCATAAGAGCGTCTTTGCGTGTCCCGTAAGTAGTGGAATTTCCAATATATGCTTCCACAGCATGGGTCAGAGCGTCCATACCGGTAGTTGCGGTGATAAATGGAGGCAGACTTAACGTGACTTTCGGATCCAGAACCGCATACCGCGGGATCAGCGGAAAATCGTTGATCGCATATTTGTGGCGCGTCTGGGCATCCGTGATCACTGCAGCCAGCGTCGTCTCACTTCCGGTACCGGCAGTAGTCGGAACAGCCATCAGAAGCGGCAGCTTTTTGTGGACTTTCAGAATTCCCTTCATTTTTGCAAGCGTCTGCTTTGGTTTGGCGATGCAGGCTCCGACTGCCTTGGCGCAGTCCATACTGGAACCACCGCCGAACCCGATAATACAGTCACAGCCTTCTGTTTTATAAAGATCGATGGCCTCGGACACATTCACAGTAGTAGGATTGGCTACGGTTTTATCGTAGATACAGTAGGGAATCCCATCACGATCCAGCGCCTTTTCCAGACGTACCGTCAGGTCAAGCTTACGGATGCCCGCATCTGTGATGATCAGGACTTTACTGCAGTTTTTTCTGCGGATCACTTCCGGCAGGACAGTCACGCTTCCAACGACCTTTGGTGTCCGGTAAGGCAGGAACGGAAGGGCAATCTTTAATCCGGTCTGAAACGTCCTGCAATATATTTTCTTTAGAGTATTCATGACAATTGATCCTTTCCGGCGCGGAGAACCACGCCCCTTTTTAGAGGCATTTTTACCAGAAAAATATTAGCATTTAAGGGGAGGGTTGTCAATATCAACGAGGGGAGTCGAGCATTCCGGACACACCGGAACAAATAAGGGTTACTGCCATGGATGCCATGCTTTCCAAAGGTTCTTTTTATGAAAGATGTATTTGAAAACCTGGAGGTTGTTGTGCTGAGCTTCAAAGAAGCAGAAGAAGGCGCCCATTTTGTCAAAACAGCAGAAGAGGCCGTTCAATATCTTGAGAGCAAGGACTTTAATTTTGCCTGTCGTATGCTCGGGAAACATTGCTGGAAAGACAGTAGCCCGCACTATTCCGTTTTAATGGGTATCTCAATTTGAGTGATATAATCGTCTTAGGTATCAATGACAAGCTCGTTGATACCTTTTTCATATGCAGAACCGCAAAATTGCAGATTGTTTTCCTTTGCATAGGCGAGAATTTCCGTATAACGTCCGGGTAAATTGTTCCAATCTCCTTTGCAAAAAGCCCTTAGATATTTTCCTTTTGGTTGAACATGAAGCCCCTTTCGGTGTGTAGGAAACGGTAACTCAATATAAAGGGCCGAATAGCCGTTAAGATTGCCGCAATACAGGTTTTCTACCGGCAGTATGGCGCCATAAGAAGCGTCATGCAAACGCCTCAACTGGTATTTCTTTGTTTCTGTTACCACCAATTCTATCTCTTGCTCAAAAGGTGTGTCATGCGATATAGGTACAGTTACAAGATAGTGTGTTTCTGGTTTTTCCACGATTGAAAATTCAGATATATCTAACTAAGACTTCCCATACTTAAAATGGGCTTTGCACCTTGAAAATTCAATATTTCAGCTAACAAAATAGTGATTTATGCTCCTATAGACTCTGGATGGAGTGCGTTACGCAGATATTTCGGTAGTCTTGCTTCAAAATCAGCAGTAAAAGCTGTCAATTGCTCATCGCTGAGCTTTAAGATTTCCTGAAGACT
>NZ_JACJKH010000052.1 GCF_016900655.1 Drancourtella massiliensis | reverse complement strand
AGAAAAACAGCTTAAAACTGTTGCAATTACTCATGATATTATGCAGTTACAACTTCATAAAGTTTTCAATGTGCAGTTACAACTTCAATGTTGCAGTAAGGATTTCAATTAACCTCTATGGAAAAGTATTTTTAAAAGCGCATTTGTAGCATATGTTTTAGGAATTATAACTACAATAATACTCCAAGGAACTGTGGAGACCTGGGTTTTCTACTCAGATATCTTTTTTATTGCAATTGGTCAAACGTTTATTTTATTATTGCTGATTTGTTTGCTAACATACTCTTTTCTATTCAATAAGAATATTAAAGGTATGATAGATGATACCTAAAGCGGGAAACTATATTGTGTTTAGTCAATAAACCCTTGTAATTGCTCCACAATAATTCCGCCTTTACCTATTTGATTACATTAAATGCCGGAAATGTTGTCAAAGCAAAGATTCCATTCTCGACTAACATTTCTGGCAATTGATAAAAATTGAAAAGCAGGTCATTATTGTAAATCTATCTATTTTTGGTATAAAATCTTTCTAAAAAGTCCGATTATCCCCTAAAGCACTGTATTTATCGTATATTTTGAGGACTTCAAACTTTGAATTTACCACGAATTTACTACAAATGAGCAAGCCTTTAACTCGATACGAAGTCCCAGCTATGATAGATATGGTACAGTGCAAATTCCAGTCGATTGGTGCGTCCATTCCAGAATTAGCGGTGCACCTATTCTGAAATAGCGGTGCGCTGATTCCATTCTAAACGGTGCGCTTTCTTTTATAATGAACAATGAAACTCGTTCATTACAAGTTGAGAAAGGAGCACCAAATGCAAAAATACTCAACCATCATTGGCGTGATTGAAGTAAACGCCAAATAGTAAGTACCTTGACATTTTTCGACGGCTGCAGAGCAGCCGCCTGTCTCTAAACTTTGCGAATTTCTGCCGGAAGTTTTTCTGACCATGGAAGAAGATCTTCCAGAAAGGAATAATCCGTATCCTCCATGTGTTGTGGAATCTCTTCCAGGAGATACTGCACATAATCAAAAGGCTTCAACTGATTGGCTTTTGCAGTTTCCAAAATACTGTAAATGATCGCGGATGTCCTGGCCCCATTGATCGTATCTATCATCTGCCAGTTTTTCTTTCCGATACAAAAGCCACGGATCGCTCTTTCCGATGCATTGTTATCTATCGGGACATCCCCGTCTGTGAGGAATACCCGAAGATATTTTTCCTGATTCAGAGCATAACCAACGGCATCTCCAAATTTATCCTTTTTGGATACCTTCATGGTTTTCAGATACGCAAAAAAAGCATCCACAAGTGGCTTGATCACCGCCTGCCGCTGCTGAAGCCGTTCATCAGATGAAAGGGCATCCAGTTTCCCTTCTTCCCGGTAGATCGCCTGAATCTGTTTCATCAGAAGAAATGCTTCGGATTCCTTTTGGCTGGATTTCTTGATGACCTTCAAAGCTTCATCAAATCTACGGCGGCAATGTACCCAGCATCCGGCAATTCTCAGTTCCTCCAACTCGTTTTCTAACGTATGGTAGACCTGATAGCCGTCTGTCACACAGATGCCGTCATACCCTTTCAGGAATTCCCGGGGATGAGATGCATTCCTCGTCTGCTGATATTCATATAAGACAATCTGTTTCTTGTGATACAGATACCCGGAACGGTATACCCACATCCAGCTTTTGGAGCCTGCCTTCCGTCCGTCATGGTTGACCAGTACCGGAGTTTCATCTGCCTGGATGACATGATAGGAATATAATTCTTTATGCAGACGATCATAAAGAACCGATAAATAATCCTCGCCGAGACGGATACACCAGTTTGCCATGTTTTGTCGTGTGATCTGAAGGCCGTATCGCTGGAATTCCTGCTCCAGCCGATAAAGCGGAACTGCATTCACATACTTGCCATTTATGATAGCGGCAGCCAAAGAGGGGGAGACCAGGCTTCCATGCAGCAGGGTTCCCGGATGACCTGCCTTTACCATATGTTCATCCGTTTTGCTGGCATAAACACCGATGTGATGTTCTTCCACTTCCACCTTTGCAGGTACAAAATGATATTTTTTAGATATGGCATCCGGTAACTGCTTCCATCCATTGACGCCGAATTCTGCTTCCAATTCTGTCTCAGACAGATAATGGTCAATCCGTCTGATCGGAAGTCCGGAAAGATCCGCTTCTTTCTTTCCCTTCCGCTTCGGCTTCTTTGGCGCTGGGAGTTCCAGGTCTTCCGGTTCTGATGCACTCAGGTCACATACGGCTTCCGCTTCATTAAAAAACACGATGGTTCCATCTACTTCACGAAAACTGATCTGATTGGGATCTTCCATTTTTTCAGAAGACCGGCCAAACCGGTTCTGTTTCCCAAGGATGACCTGTTCCATCAAAAGCTGCATTTGTTCATTGGATGCATGGAGTTCCTTTGTTAAGGCTTCCAGCTGTTCCTGTTGTTGTAAAAGCAGATGAATCAGAAACGACTTATCAATGGTATTTAATTGTTCTTCCGTATACTTCACTGCCATAACCGAACCTCTCTTTCCTGAGTGGTATTATAACAGAAACGGCACAGGTTCGCCATTTTTGAGTTTTTCCATTTTCGTCATTTTGACGGTGGATAACAGGCCTAAACGCCCGAAAAGAAATGCCGAAAATTCAGATACTGATGACGGTTATCCACAATCCGAACCATTTTTGCTTTATTAGAATTCAACAACTCACACGGAACGGTTCAGATGTGAATAACTTTCGATGTCAGTCTGCGCAGAATCCATTCACATGGCAGAATGATAGTTTATTTTCTCTGTTTTGCACAACTCACATGGAGAACGCGGGATCCGGAACTTCCCCGATCGGACTTCTGGCAACGATTTCCAGACCCTGCATCAACATTTGATACTGGTCTGTGGTAATCTCCAATGCCTCATCTTTGGTACGCGGCCAGCGAAAGTTCCCGTTTTCAATCCTTTTGTACAACAGGAGAAAGCCATCCCCCTCCCAAAGGAGCCCTTTTATCCGGTCCGTACGTTTGCCGCAAAACAGGAATAACGTATTCTTATCATAAGGATCGAGATGAAACTGGAAACGTATGATTCTGGCAAGACCATCAATTCCCCTGCGTAAATCGGTAAATCCAGCAGCAATATACACTTTTTTGAACCCGGTACCATCATTGAGCATCCCTCATCACTCCCAACAGTGTACGAAGAAATGAAGCCGATGCCTGCTCTGTGATCTCCAGTGTGAGGTGGTTGCTGCCTCTGATCACAGCAGCGGTTTGATTTGATGGTGTGTTCGTTTCAGGCTGGATTGCCGAAGAAGGAATTTCGATAAAATCTGGTGTGGTGTCAGCAACTTCCAAAAAAGCTTCCCGAACTTTTCGGAGTCTCCAATAATAACTCGCTTTCGTAATATCATGCAGCCGGCACCATTCGTCCATTTTCATACCCTGAGGGCGATTTTGGCAATCCCGGACCATTTCAGCCCATTCACTCAGACGGGTTTGTTGTGCAACTAAACTTGTATGGGATTTCATGACTCACCTCCTGTAGTCCTGGTCAAAAAAGTTGAGTACTAAACTTTTTTGACTTTCTAGTGATGAGTCTATTATCTCACATATGGTGGTTTTGAAAAGGTACTTGCTATTTGGCGTTTACTGATTGAATTACGTCAGAGCGGTATTGGATACCGCACTACCAAGAAGCGGTACAACATAGGAAACAGTACCGTAACACTTATTATGAACCGCTTTCATGAACTGGGGCTTTCCCTGGAGGAGTTGAAAGCAATGCCGCCGAAGAAAGTCGAGGAGGCTTTCTATCCGCCAGAGAATCTCCGCCGCGCTGAAAAGGAATTGCCAGATTTCTTTCAGATCCATCAGCGTATGATGGCGATGGAGACTCCTGATCTTGCATTCCAGTGGTTGGAATACAAAAAAGAGCATCCGAATGGCTATCAACTGTCACAGTTCTA
>NZ_JACJKH010000051.1 GCF_016900655.1 Drancourtella massiliensis | reverse complement strand
ACGAAAGAGGCAGTTCCATAGAGAATTCAGACTTTGAAAAAGTCCGAATTCTCTGGGACTGCCTCTTCTTTTCATGGCAGGGGTTAAAAATCGGTATTAACCGATAATCCCTTTCTGTATCTGCTTTTTACTTTTTCAGGAAGCCATTGCTCCGCTTCCGTCCTCAAACTGAGAATTGTAAAGTTCTGCGTAGAATCCGCCTTTCGCAAGGAGTTCCTCGTGTTTTCCCTGTTCAACAATATCTCCGTCCTTCAGAACGAGAATCCGGTCCGCATCACGGATCGTGGAAAGCCGGTGGGCAATGATAAAACTTGTTCTTCCTTTCATCAGATTATCCATCGCTTTCTGGATCTGAATTTCTGTCCTTGTATCAACAGAACTTGTCGCTTCGTCAAGAATAAGAATCTTCGGATCTGCCAGAATGGCTCTTGCAATCGTCAGGAGCTGCTTCTGACCCTGTGAAACATTGCTTGCCTCCTCATTCAGCTCCATGTCATAGCCGTCCGGAAGAGTCTGGATGAAGTGATGTGCATGTGCCGCCTTTGCAGCTTCCACAATTTCCTCATCAGTCGCATCCAGTTTTCCGTAACGGATATTATCGCGAATAGAACCGTTGAAAAGCCATGTGTCCTGAAGCACCATGCCGAACATCTGCCGCAGTTCTCCACGGTTGAAGTCTTTGACATTGTGCCCGTCAACAAGAATCGCTCCCTCATTGACATCGTAAAAGCGCATCAGAAGTTTAATCAGCGTTGTCTTTCCGGCTCCGGTCGGACCGACTATCGCGATCTTTTGTCCTTCTTTTACTTGTGTGGAGAAATCTTTGATGATGATATTGTTCGGATTATATCCGAATTTTACATGGTCAAACTCCACATTGCCCTGAAGCCCCTCTGTCGATACCGGATCTTTGGCAAACTGATCCTCTTCTTTTTCCTCCAGAAATTCAAATACTCGCTCGGAGGCCGCCGCCATGGACTGCAGCATGTTTGCCACCTGTGCCACCTGCTGAATCGGCTGAGTAAAGTTTCTTACATACTGGATGAAAGACTGGATGTCACCGACTTCAATCGTCTGTTTAATTGCCAGATATCCTCCAAGAATAGTAACGCCGACATATCCCAGATTGCCGACAAACTGCATGATCGGCATCATCATGCCGGAAAAGAACTGAGATTTCCATGCGGTCTGATACAGCACATCATTCATCTCGTTGAATTCTTTCAGGACATCCTCTTCCTTATTAAATGCTTTCACAATACTGTGTCCGCCGTAAATCTCTTCCACCTGTCCATTAACATGGCCCAGATATTCCTGCTGGTTTTTGAAGTATTTCTGTGAATGCTTCACAATAAATGATATAAGAATCAGAGAAATCGGCAGGATCAAAAGTGCCACCACCGTCATCAGCGGACTGATACTGAGCATCATGATAAGCACTCCGATCAGTGTTGTCACGGATGTAATCATCTGCGTTGCCGTCTGGTTCAGGCTCTGACTGAATGTATCTACATCGTTTGTGACACGGGAGAGCACCTCTCCGTGTGTCTTAGTATCAAAATAATTCATCGGGAGACGATTGATCTTTTCTGAGATTTCTTTTCTCATTCGATATGTCAGTTTCTGTGTAACTCCCGTCATGATATATCCCTGAATAAAGGAGAAAAGCGCACTGATTACATACAGGCAGAGAAGGGTAACCAGAATTCTTCCGATTTTACCAAAATCTATTCCCTCTCCTCCTGTTACTTTGCTGACCAGTCCGGTGAAGATCTCCGTCGTCGCTTTTCCAAGTACTTTCGGACCGATAATATTAAATATGGTACTTCCGATGGCAAACAGCATGACGAATAGAATCGGGATCTTATACGGGCCAATGTATTTCAGCACTCTTTTCAATGTCCCTTTAAAGTCTTTTGCCTTTTCACCGGCTCCCATATGTCCATGTCCGCCCATCGGACCTCTTCTTTGATTACTCATATGCTGCCTCCCCCTTTCCGTTTCCTTTTACCGCCTGTTCCAGTTCCTCCCTGGAAAGCTGGGACGAAGCAATCTGATAGTAAGCTTCACAGTTTTTCAGAAGCTCCTCATGGGTTCCAATGCCGGCGATCTCTCCTTCATCCAGAACAATAATCTGTTCCGCGTGAAGAATGGTACTGATTCTCTGAGCCACAATAATCACGGTGCTGTCCTTCGTCTTTTCTTTTAATGCCTGACGCAGAACCGTATCTGTTTTATAGTCCAGAGCTGAAAAGCTGTCGTCAAAGATAAAGATATCCGGATGTTTGGCTACAGCTCTCGCAATAGAAAGACGCTGTTTCTGTCCTCCGGAGACATTGCCGCCTCCCTGGGAAATCGGGCTGTCATAATCGTCCGGTTTCTCTTCGATAAAATCTTTCGCCTGCGCAATCTCAGCTGCTTCTTCTATGCGTTCCATCGGCATATTCTCATCACTGTATGCAATATTGGACGCGATCGTTCCTGAAAACAACATTCCTTTCTGCGGCACATATCCGAGTTTCTCCCGAAGTTCATGCTGTGTCACATTCCGGATATCCCTGCCGTCTATCCGGATCGCGCCTTCTGTCACATCGTAGAAACGTGGAATCAGATTGACCAGGGTCGACTTACCGCTTCCTGTACTTCCAATGATTGCGGTTGTTTCACCCGGTTTTGCGGTAAAATGAATATCATGAAGTACATCTTTTCCGGCTCCCGGATAACGGAAAGATACATGATCAAATTCCACAAGCCCTTTTCCTGCTTCCGGAATATGTTCCGGTTCTTCCTTATCTTTGATTGCTGTCTCGCTTGTCAGGATTTCATCGACACGTCCTGCCGCAACCGCTGCTCTTGGAAGCATAATTGAAATCATACAGATCATCAGGAAGGCCATAATAATCTGCATCGTGTACTGGATAAATGCCATCATATCTCCAACCTGCATTTGTCCGTTGTCCACGCCGTGTGCTCCTACCCACATAATCAAAATGCTGATTCCGTTCATGATCAGCATCATCGCCGGCATCATCAAGGTCATGGCACGGTTGACAAACAGGTTCGTTTTTGTCAGATCCGTATTGGCCTTGTCAAAGCGTTCTTCCTCATGTTTTTCTGTATGGAACGCGCGAATTACAGAAAGTCCTGTCAGAATTTCTCTTGTCACCAGATTGACACGGTCCACCATTTTCTGAAGGATCCGGAATTTTGGCATCACACAGAGAAATAGAAGCAGCACAACTCCAAGTATCAATACTACTCCAAGAGCGATGATCCAGGTCATGGATACATTGGTATTAATTACCTTGTAAATACCGCCGACTGCGATAATCGGCGCATAGAGCACCATGCGAAGCATCATGACAATCACCATCTGAATCTGCTGAATATCATTGGTGCTTCTTGTAATCAGAGACGCAGTGGAAAAGTGGTCAAATTCACTGCTTGAAAATCCGACAACCTTGGTAAATACATTTCTTCTGAGATCCCGTCCGACAGCTGCTGCCGTCCTGGAGGCCAGAAGGCCGACCGTCACACTTGCGAGCAGACCCAGAAATGCAAGTCCCAGCATCTTGGCTCCGGTAATCAGGATGTAATTTGTCTGCATGGCATCCATATCCACCCCAAGACTGCGGTATATGTTTTCAATATAAACCGTTGCTGTCTGTTCCAGCATCGTATCCGGCATATCGGACACCTGCTGTTCCATCTCCCGGACCATGGATTCCCTCTGTTCCTGTGGAAGCCCCCGGAGAATGTCAAACATGGATACGTCCCCCTGAACTGATCCTGCCGGCATCTGCGAAAGCATCTGCTCTTTCATCGCATCCAGTTCTTCACTGTCTGAAGAAAGCCCTTCTGCCAGAAACATCGGCTTCCCAAGAATATCGAAGAGTTCGTTCATCTGCTCTTCGTCATTGCGGACCGCGTCTTTCAGAACAACAAATTCCTCTCCTGTATCCAGATCTTCCTTTGTTCCTTCCCTGTACGCATCCTGCACCGTCCCGGCATCTTCCTGCGGGACAAGCAGAAGCAGATTTTCAAGGTCGGTCTTTCCGATCTGTTCCGGAACCGTCGTATCGATTCCGCCCTGCTGAATTCCTACATTGACAATATCTGATGTATATGTCGGTAGTGACAGATCGCAGAATGCCTGGACAAACAACACTACAATAATCGCCAGAATTACCATAGCATGCTGTTTCAGATATTTGAATAATTTTCCCATAATCGTTTCCTTCTTTCTGCCTTATTTTTTATCATCCAAATCAGCCATGCATTTCTTTTTGAAATCGATGCTGCAGCTTTCAATCTCTTCTTTTGTCATCAGATTTTCTCTGATCTGAAGCAGGATTCTTCGAAAAAGCAGTTTCTCTTCCGGCAGAACATCCTGAAACATTGCCTCATCCATTTCTTTCATCATGTCTTTGATTTTATTAACTAAAACTTCCCACACCAATACGGTGTGTTGAACCTTGAAAATTCAATATTTCAGCCAATAAAAAAGGCATAAACCTGTCCCGTTTGGTATAATGGAATTGACGAAA
>NZ_JACJKH010000006.1 GCF_016900655.1 Drancourtella massiliensis | reverse complement strand
GAAAAACAGCTTAAAACTGTTGCAATTACTCATGATATTATGCAGTTACAACTTCATAAAGTTTTCAATGTGCAGTTACAACTTCAATGTTGCAGTAAGGATTTCAATTAACCCGAGCTTGCACGAATGATAGAATGTATAATCAAAAGCTATGTCCCATTATAATGAATAGGTATTTGCTATTGTGGCGGCAGAAGACTATACTGATATCAGAAACAGAATTAGAGATAGGAGTGAAGCACTGTGAGGAAACAGGTTCATTCACCACCGGACAGCGAAGCGGTAATTCAGAACCTGATCGATGCCGGGTGTGATGACAAATTGGTAGAAGAATTTCTCTCACTGGAAGAATCCGGCCAGACCGGAAAACAGCTGACATTACTGTCAAAGCACCGTCAGAAGCTGCTGGACCGGGTGCATGTGGAAGAAAGACGGATCTACTGTCTCGATTATCTTGTATATGAAATTCAAAAACAGCAGAAGAAAAATTAGTTTTGCAGGAGGTATCAGTATGAAAACAATGAACGAAGAAGTATTCAGCAAAGAAAACGTATTTGGAAAAGGACAGTCAAACACAGCCTACGCACAGTATTTTATCGGAGAATCTTTCCTGAATCCGCTGACTTCAGCAGGCTCTCCGGCAGTCGGACTTGCGAATGTCACATTTGAACCGGGATGCCGGAATAACTGGCATATCCACCATGCTGACAAGGGCGGCGGGCAGATTCTGATCTGCACAGCAGGAGAAGGATGGTATCAGGAAGAAGGAAAAGAAGTAGTCAGCCTGGTACCGGGTACTGTTATCACCATTCCGGCAAACGTAAAACACTGGCATGGAGCAAAGGCAGACAGCTGGTTCAGCCATATAGCAATGGATGTACCGGGAGAAAATGCTCAGAATGAGTGGTGCGAACCTGTAACAGATGAAGAGTACGCAAAACTCGGCTAATAAAACGAAGTAAAGAACTTTAGAAACAAATAAAAAGCTGTGAATGACCCGAAATGGGATTCACAGCTTTTCCTTCTTGTAAAATTATTTTGCAGTGTTATAAAGATAATGTAACAGTTACATCGCCATCTCCAAGGATCTGCTTCAGCTCTTTTGCCGAAATATGATCGATCGTGCCCAGCCGTGTAAAATTCCAGCTGTTTCTGTCGTAATAGATGACAAACTCAAAAAACTTAAAATAAACAGTGTATAACAGTTGACAACAGTTATATACTGTTATATACTGTTTATTAAGAAGAGGAGGAACCAGATGAAACTGATAATTAACAGTTCTTCCATGATTCCGATTTATGAACAGATTGTAGAACAGATTAAAGGGATGATTCTTAACGGTACATTACAGGAGAATGACATCCTGCCCTCGGTCCGAAGTCTATCCAAAGACTTGAAGATCAGTGCCCTGACAGTGAAGAAAGCGTACGATTCTCTGGAACAGGAAGGGCTCACCGTGACGATTCACGGAAAGGGGACATTTGTTGCAGCTGCCAATCAGGAACTGATGAAAGAAGAGCAGCGGAAGGAAGTAGAAGCCGATTTTGAACTGGCCATTCAAAAAGGCAGACGCTACGGCATGGAAGATAAGGAATTTCGGGAGATTTTAGAACTCATTTTGGAGGAATAGGCTATGTTAAAAGTAAATAAGATCGAAAAGAATTACAAGAATTTTCACCTGGACTGCACGATGGAAGTCCCGGCCGGATGCATTACCGGTCTGATTGGGGAAAATGGGGCGGGCAAAAGCACGACCTTTAAGGCAATCGAAAATCTGATTTTTCTGGATGGTGGAAGCGTGGAGCTGTTTGGAAAACCACACGATCAGCTGACCGCCGAAGAAAAACAGAAAATCGGCGTGGTTTTATCCGGAAGTACTTTTTCCGACGTCTATATGATCAAAGATGTGGTGAAGATTCTGGAAGCAGTATATCCGGATTTTGAAAAGGAGAAATTCCTTTCCCTTGTGGAGCGGTTCCGGCTCCCTCAGGATCAGAAGCTCAAGGAATTTTCCACCGGTATGAAGGCGAAACTCAAACTGTTTATCGCGCTGTGCCACAATGCCAGTCTTCTGATTCTCGATGAGCCGACCGCCGGCATGGATGTGGTTGCAAGGGATGAGGTCCTGACACTTCTCAGAGAATATATGGAGGAAGACGAAAGACGGGCGATTCTGATCAGTTCCCATATTTCCGGGGATCTGGAAGGACTCTGTGATGATATCTACATGATCCATGAAGGCCGGATTGTCCTGCACGAAGATACAGACCGTCTGCTTAGTTCCTACGGACTTTTAAAGATGACGGAAGAACGGTTTGCGACAGTCGACCGCAGCCATCTTCTCAAAAAGAAGAAAGAGTCTTACGGATACAGCTGCCTGACGGATGAAATTCACTACTACATGGAAAATTATCCGGACATCACGGCAGAAAAAGGAAGTATTGATGAAATCATTATGATGACAGTAAAGGGGGAAGCAGTATGAAAGGATTGTTAGTAAAAGATTTATGTCTGATGCGTGAACTGAAAAAAATGGTGCTTATCATTGTCTTTGTTTCCGCTATTTTCGTATTCAGCGGAACTGATCAGGCTTTCCTGACCGGATATGTTATCATTCTCAGTGCATTGATTGCAGGAATGACTCTCAGCTACGATGAGATGAACGGCGGTATGGCATTTCTGATGACCCTGCCTTACAGCAGAAAACAGTATGTGGCAGAAAAATATCTGATCGGACTGCTGATTATTGCCCTCGGTGTCGTTTATGCCCTGGCTCTGGCAGTCATTCAGAACCTGACGGGCGGCGGCGCTGACATGAAGACGACACTGCTCACGACAGCGGTATGTGCGTTCGTTGGGGTTATCATGCTTGCATTTTCCCTTCCTGCGGATCTGAAGTTTGGAGCGGAAAAGGGACGGGTTATGCTGATCTTCGGTTTCATGATTGTCTTTTTCGGAATTTTCTTTGGATTCCGGATTCTGGAAAATAATTTTCCGGATCAGCAGGCAGCCATAATCCGCTGGCTGAATGATGCCCTGATGAGCAGATATATCTATCCGGGATGCATCATCCTTGGGATTGTTGTCCTTGGAATTTCCTTCCTGCTTGCGTGCCGGATTCTGGAGAAAAAAGAATTTTAAATGATAATAAAACAGCGGGCTGCATGAAGAGTGATAGCATTCTTCGTGCGGTCCGCTTTTACTATGGTTCTTAAACCTGAGAAGCAAAGGAATTCGTGGATACTATGCTTGCACCGCTTCTGTATACATATGAGCAGCAAGTCAACAACACGTTACAGCAGGTATATCGTTATACTAACGCATCTGAATCTTATCAGTTTTTGAGCGGAGAGATGCCGGTTTATCAGAACATTCAGGAGAATACAGAAAACGAAAAACAGCACATATTTTTCAAAGAGCTCCAATAGGGAGAAGAAGCAGAATATACATTGATCTATGTCATTGATAAAGATCAGGTACAGGATGCATATTTACAGTTCTTTGAAGGTGCAGGACTAGTGAAAGTAGAGAAATAAAATTTAGAAAGAAAAAGCCGGAAAATCCATTTTATGGAGCATTTCCGGCTTTTTCTATTCTGAACGTTATATTTGCATCGGATTACTACTTGCCTGGAGGGCCGTTTTATTTTACTGTGTATCCAGTTTTTCCCTCAAAACCACAGCCTTAGATGCGCTTCTTCGGCGTTCATCGCTTAATTTGGCATAGTGTTTCTTTGTCGTGTTGACGTCGGCATGACCAAGTACATCGGCCACCAGATAGATGTCTCCGGTTTCACGGTAGAGGGCAGTGCCGTAGGTGCTTCGCAGCTTATGCGGCGTAATGGTTTTGACCGAGACAGCGGAGCAGTATTTCTTTACCATTTTTTCCACTGCATCAACGCTGATCCGCTTTTTCTGGCCGGAGAGAAAAAGGGCGTCTTCATGGCCGGAGAGGGGAGTGATGCCGTTTCTCTGAAGCTCCAGATAGTCTTTCAGTGCCTTTTCCACTTCCTCACCGAAGTAGACGATCATTTCGTTTCCACCTTTCCGGATGATCCGGATGCCGTTGTTTTTAAAGTCTACATCAGCAATGTTCAGTCCTACAAGTTCAGAGACTCGAACACCTGTTCCGAGCAGGAGAGTAACGATTGCGATGTCACGGTATTTCTGTTTCTGATAATGATACAGTTTGACTCCGGTCAGATCATTTCCATAATTTTCAATATAATCAAGAAGCGCAGCGACTTCATCGGTATCCAGCTGAATAATCGCTTTTTCTTTGATTTTCGGCATATCGACCAGACGGACCGGATTGCTTGTTAACAGTTCGCGTTTGCACAGATAATCATAGAAACTGCGCAGACAGGACATTTTCCTGGCGATTCCGGTACGGGAGTTGGTTTCGGTCCGGTTATCAGGCGTCTTATAGGCCTTGAGATATTCTTCAAATTCTTCAAAATCCACGGGCTTTAACATGGACAGATCCTCAATGGAAATATCGGAAAGCGCCTTGTCATGAAGCGTGGGATTTGTTTCCTGAAGAAACCGAAAGAACACGCGCAGATCATATGCGTATGACAATCTGGTTTTATCGGATGTTGTGGTTTCCTTGGCACGGAAATATTCCTTTACATAAGGAGGCAGTTCGGATAAAAATTCCCGAAGCCTCATGGTATTTTCAATTTTTACCTGTTCACGGTAAGTAGCAGGCTTAGCCATAAATAAAATCCTCCAAATTCTGTAAAAATGTTCCAGTTGCGGGCCGTTGGCCAAATTGGGGTTTCTGAGAGTAGTTTAACATAAAACAAAGGAAAAAGCCAGACTTTTTCGGATAAATCTGTATTTGTCCGCTAAACTAATTGTGCAGACAAACTGCTGTTTTGAGCTTGTTCAGAAGCCATGGACGTAAAAAAGCCATGAAAAATCATTTTACACAAAGTATGTAAAAAAGTTCTCATGGCTTTCAGTCTTCTTTTTACTTTTATTTTCTTATTCTACGGTTCATGGATTCCGAGAACTTCATCGACCGGTACTGAGAAAATGATTCCGTGTGCCTCGGTCTGTAATCCGCAGGCAGAACTGATTTCATTCATGATATAGGATTTTTTCTCTCTTGGCACAATGATCATGACAAATTCCTGTTCCTCCTGCATGGAAATTCCTAAAAACTGTACGACGGCTTCCGTTCCCCTTCTTCGTCCACGAATGACAGATCCTCCGCTTGCTCCCGCCTTTGTTGCGGCATCGATCACCTCGTCACTGAACCCTTCACGAACCGCCACCGTAATCATGGCATATGAAGTTTCGTTAATCATTTGCTGAACCTTCCTTTCTATATGAGCTTTTGCTATTTTTTCCTGTTCGGCACTAAGTAAGTTAAGCATGCTTGCCTGGACACCTGTGATCGGCAGCGTCAAGGCAATACCCTTCCCTTTCTTGCGGATCTCAAAGGTTTTTTCCAGCATTTCAAAGATTTCGCTGATTTTACTCTTTGGAATAAGTGCGGCCGTAATCACTCTCGTACTTCCGTCAAGACCGCAGATATCAAGAATCTCTGTTTTGGCCGTTCCCTGGGCGCGGAACTGGTAATAAATCGGCTGTTCTGCTTCCGTAAACAGATGATTGATGCTCTTGTCCGTGTCGGTATCTGTGATAATCAACAGCAGACGAAGTGCGAATAAATGTGGCGTCATACCTCTTCATCCTCCAATTCGATAATGGTATCTTCCAGAATGTGTTCCTGTGTTCTGGAAGTTTTTTTCAGTTTGTGTTCATATACAAGGCCCATGATCTGAATCGCGATCAAAGGTGCCAGGGCAACCAGGGCGACGACTCCAAACGCGTCTGTCACGACATTTCCTCCCAGTGCGGTACATGCGCCCATTGTCAGAGGGAGAAGAAATGTAGATGTCATCGGACCGCTTGCCACACCGCCGGAGTCAAATGCAATTCCTACAATGATCGGCTGAACACGGTAACTCATTCCAATAGCAAGAATGTATCCGGGAATCAGGATCCAGTAAACCGGAATTCCGGTCAGAACCCGGATCATTGCAAGCCCTACTGCTCCTGCTACTCCAATCGACAGACAGATGTTCATTTGTCCTCTTGTTACCATACCGTCCGTGATATCTTCTACCTGATGATTTAATAGCTGTACGGCAGGTTCCGCTTTTACAATATAATATCCGATCAGAATTCCTACCGGAATCAGAAGCCACTGGTAGGAACTCGAAACCATCTGCTCTCCCAGAAGATTTCCAACCGGAGCAAATCCGACATTGACTCCGACAAGGAACATGATCAGTCCAATAATCGTGTAGACAAAACCAATACACATTCTAAAAAGCTGCTTTCTGTGATATTTTTTTGTTGCCGCCTGAAACAGTACAAATACGGCAAGGATCGGAAGCATGCTGATGATCACCTCTTTCGTGTACTGTGGCAGTGCCCATAGAAACTGATCGATCACATCCCGTGTAGTTGTTACATCCGGAATGGTGACCGCTGTATAGACGGCGTCGGTCGGGTGATAAAAAATCCCAAGGAGCAGAACCATCAGAATCGGTCCGATACTGCTGAGAGCAATCAGGCCGAAGCTGTCATTGGCACTGTCTTTATCACTTCTGGCCGCTGACAGACCGATTCCAAGTGCCATAATAAAAGGTACGGTCATCGGTCCGGTCGTTACTCCGCCGGAATCAAACGCAACCGCAAGAAATTCACCGGGTGCTGCAAGGGCAACAAAAAACAAGAGAAGGTACATTAACGTCAACAGACGTGAAAGACTGATTTTAAACAGAATTCTAAGAACTGCAACGACAAGAAAAATACCTACCCCGACTGCGACTGTCAGTACGAGGACTCTGTTCGGAATAGATGCCACCTGGTTTGCCAGAACCTGAAGATCCGGTTCCGAAATGGTGATCAGAACACCCATCAGGAAGCATCCACCGACAATAAATAGAAGATTTCGTTTTTTGATAAGCTGTCCGCCGATGCCCTGTCCGAGCTGCGTCATGGAAATGTCGGCACCGAGCTGAAAGAATCCCATCCCGAAGATCAGAAATACCGCTCCGGCAAGAAAGAGGGAAAACGCTCCCACTTCCATCGGGATCAACAGAATACTCAAAAGCAGCACAATGATAGTGATCGGAAGGACGCTTGAGAGAGATTCTTTTACTTTTTCTCTGAGTTTTTCCATCATCAACCTCTTTTCTTTTTAGATTTTCATAAAGTCGCATACTCCTCTGCCAGAATACTGTAAACGGCCAGATCCACAATTCCCCGGTTATTCTTCCCGCCCTGACGAAGAGTCCCCTCATATGTCATGCGGCATTTCTGCATGACTTTTCCGGAGGCAGGATTCTCTGTATCGTGACAGGCTTCAATCCGGTTGACGCCCACCTGCTCAAAGAAAAAGCTTATAATGGCAGAAAGTGTCTCCGTCATAATTCCACGGTTCCACCAGGCACTTCCAAGACAGTATCCGATGGAAATGCTCTCAAGCTCCTCATCAATCTTGACTGCGCTGATAGTTCCGATCGGGTTTTCGGGGCAGTCTTTTAGCGTGATACTCCACTGGTAAAAATCAGGCTTTAGATAGGATTCGATCCATTCCAGAAGAATCTGTCTGGTAAGGTCAGGATCGACATGTGCAGGCCAGGAAAGAAATTTTGTGACGTGCGGATCTTTTGCCCAGTTTTCATAGACAGCATGGACGTCTTTCATTGTAAACCGGCCAAGATACAGCCGGTCCGTCTCAAGAAGACATGTTCCTTTATGTTCCATACCTATTTCCCTCTTTTCATTTTCACAGGAAACTGTGACAAATTATACTTTATTATAACATATTTATGCAGAATCTTCTTCTAAAAATTTTATAAAAATGCATTCCAGAACCGAAGCAGAAATTTTTTGAACGGATTTGCGGACGCATAGAAGAACCGTACTGTCTTTTGGCAGATTCCGCGAAGAAGCACATTTTCCTCTTCAGAAGGCGCTTTGTCGCCATAAGCGGCCGCATTGACAGCGGCCATCATGCTCCGGATCTCTTCATTTTTAAGAACCGGTACCGTTGTTTTCAAAATGTCTGCAAAGTCTGCTTCTGCCCCATGAAAGGATTTCATTTTTCCACACGCATGCAGGATCAGAATCAGATATCCAAAGGACTGGCGCACCTGATATCCGGCGGCACGTTTCAGAAGAATCGTACGCCTCAGCAGAACAAGAATGACGATGAAAGCCAGAGCAGGGATCAGATACCATACGTGGAAATATTCGGATAAGCGAAGGCTGATTCCCTCTTCTTCTGCTTCCTGACTGTCGGTATCTGCATTGGAATCTTCTTCGTCCTCCAAGGATCACCTGATTGACCTGTTGAAGGACTGCTTCCGCTTTTTTATGATAATCATTCATTGTATATCTCCTCATCCTGATAGTTTCATAATATGATTGTGTAATTCT
Source organism: Drancourtella massiliensis (assembly GCF_016900655.1). Lineage (GTDB taxonomy): Bacteria > Bacillota > Clostridia > Lachnospirales > Lachnospiraceae > Sellimonas > Sellimonas catena. The sequence continues at coordinate 130,437 of NZ_JACJKH010000006.1, read as the reverse complement.
ACACCAGATTTACCTTAGCGGAAAAATGTGAGAAAATTATGAGGAAATTGTAAAAGATATGCTAGAACCGGGTGCTGTACGACAAAATAAACCTTTCTTTTACATCTGTTTGACAACCGCTGAAAATCATGTTATTTTATAATCGTTAGCACTCAATAAGTATGTTGGCTAATAAGGAGGGGTTTTATGATTGTAAGACCAATGTATAATCTTGTATTGCTTCCGGATGTAAATTACTATTTCAAGAATGATTTCTTAAAAGACTGGAGTCCGGTTCAGATAGAAGCACAGGAACGAATCCTTTTCCTCGTTCTGCGGGATAATAAACCGCGGGAAGAACTGCAGCCTGAGGACTTTTATCCGATCGGCGTTTCGGCCCGGATCGATTCGATCGAGGAAGACGGCAGTATCCATGTTCATACTCTGGAAAGGGTAGATATTTCAGAGATCGAAATTCACGACGGGTATATTGAGGCGGAGGCATGTGTCCGGGCAGAGGTAGATGATCTGCCGAAGGAAGAAGAATCCGAGCGGTTTACACGGATCCAGCGTGCGCTTCTGCAGTTTGTGCAGAAATACCAGTGGGGAATGTGGGCCAGAAGCTATATCCTTCAGTGGAACAATATGGAGGAAGCGGTCTGTACACTGACGGAATATCTGAATCTGACACCGGATGAAAAATATCAGATTCTTGCAGCAGATTCAGAAAGGGAGCGCTTTAATCGTATGGAGCAGGCCATATATGAGCTTGTGGAAGTTTCCAAAGTTTCCGAGGAAGCACAAAGCGCGCAGAAAGATGATCAGGAACAGCTGTACCGGGAGGCAGCCATCAAAAAACAGATCGGATATCTGCAGCAGGAACTGGATGAAATGCATCCGGAAAATGTGACGGATATCCAGATGTTTGAAAAGAAAATTGAAGAATCCAAAATGAACGAGACCGCAAGAAAAGAGGCGGAAAAAGTACTTGGACGAATGAAACAGGAAGGCCAGGACGGTCACGAGTACGGAATGCTGTATGATTATCTGGATTTCCTTACTTCTCTTTCCTGGGAGATGCCGGAGTCCTCACCGGTAGATCTGGATGAGGCACAGCGGATTCTGGATGAAGACCACTACGGCCTGAAGAAAGTCAAGGAGCGGATTATCCAGCAGATTGCCGTTATGTCCCTGAACAAGAAACAGTCCGGTTCGATCCTTCTGTTTACCGGTGCACCGGGAACCGGAAAGACAAGTATCGGACAGAGCATTGCCAGAGCCCTTGGACGGTCCTACGCACGAATCAGCCTGGGCGGCGTCCGGGATGAGGCGGAGATTCGCGGACACAGGCGAACCTATATCGGAGCCATGCCGGGCCGGATCATGCAAGGCATTAAGCGCAGCGGATCTTCCAATCCGGTTGTCGTACTGGATGAGGTAGATAAACTCTCCAAAGATTACAGCGGCGATCCGGCGAGCGCCCTTCTGGAGGTGCTTGATCCGGAACAGAACAATACCTTTACGGACCACTATCTCAATGTTCCGTATGATCTTTCCAATGTTCTGTTTATTTGTACGGCGAATACAACCGATACCATTCCGGAACCGCTTCTGAACAGGATGGAGGTTATCTCCTTCAGCGGATACACGGAAGTAGAAAAACTTCAGATTGCCAAACGCCACCTGATTCCAAAGGCGGAAAAAGCCATGGGGATTCCGGAAGAAAAGCTGGAAATTCCGGAAGATGTCTTAAGACAGATCATTACAGAATACACAATGGAGTCTGGTGTCCGAGGGTTGAAAAAACAAATCGATGCTATGTGCAGGGCACTGGCTGTCCGGCTTGTGAAAAATCCGGATGAGAAGCTCTCTGTCCAGCCGGGAGATCTGCGTACACTGCTTGGAAGAAAGCAGCTGCATCATGACATGAGGCTTACCGAGGCAGATCCGGGAACTGTGACCGGCCTTGCCTGGACTGCTGCCGGTGGAGAGATTCTTTATATCGAAAGCCGTCTGATGCGGGGTGACGGTAAAGTCACCATCACAGGACAGCTGGGAGACGTGATGAAGGAGTCCATCCAGATTGCCCTGAGTCTTGTCAAAATTTATTATCCGGAAGAGACAAAGGTACTGGAGGATCACGATTTACATATTCATATTCCGGCAGGAGCGATCCCGAAAGACGGACCGTCCGCCGGCATCACACTGGTTACCGCCCTCTCCTCTCTTGTGACAGGAAAGGCAGTACCTACGGAATATGCCATGACAGGTGAAGTTTCCCTGCGTGGATATGTTCTCCCGATCGGCGGTCTGCCGGAAAAACTGATGGCGGCTCAGAGAGCCGGAATCGAGAAGGTATTCATTCCGCAGGACAATGTGGAAGATCTGGAAGATGTTGCAGAGGAAGTAAAAGAACGTCTGACCATTATCCCGGTTAGAAAAATCCGGGACGTACTGGATGTACTGATCGGCGAATAAAAAAGATACGAAAAAAGACTGACGGAAATGAATTCCATCAGTCTTTTTTCTGTGCTGCGATCAGAAGCATCATCGGCCTGCGCATCTCATCTTTCATTCCGGGAAGATCAATCATCTCCTGCGGCGGCATCGGCTCCACAAGATCCAGAAGCGTAAACCCGTTTGCAAAAAGTGTCTGGAGATACGTTGTCAGTGTCCGGTGATATTTGGTCACATGCTCTCCAAGAAAGACGGCGTCCCGCTGCCCTTCATAGTAGTAATTATCTACCGGGAAGTGCAGGATGTTTCCCTCTTCATCGTAGTACCAGTCCTGGCTTCCATAAGCCGTAAATACCGGATGTTCTACGGAAAAGGTAAAATATCCTCCCGGTGTCAGCCAGCGGTGAATTTTTTTTACGACCGCCTCAAAATTTTCGACATAGTGAAATGCGAGAGAACTTAATACGACGTCAAATGATCCGTCTTCCAGGTCCAGATCTTCCATAGCACTCTGACGGTAGGTAATCTCCGGACGGTTGTTTTTCTCTTGGGCGGTCTCGATCATTTTTGCGGAAATATCTGTTCCGAGTACACGGGATGCCCCGTTGGCGGCGGCATATCCACAGTGCCATCCATAGCCGCATCCCAGATCCAGGACACTGCGGTCTTTAAAATCCGGGAGAAGCTTTTTCAGTTCGCTCCACTCTCCCGCACCGTCTAATCCTTCTCTGGATCGGAGCATCTCGCTGTATTTCTTGAAAAAAAGTTCATTGTCATAAGTATTCTCTTTCATTGCCTTTTTCCGGCCTTTCCATCGTAACGATATTCTTTTTCTTATTGTGAAGGGCAATCTCACGGAATTCCTCCGGGATGTCCTCCGGCTTCATTGTCTTGTGCACGTCGCAGGTGCCAGCCTGCTTTGCTGTCTCGTAATACCAGCGCTTGTAATTCAGAATCTTCAGATTTTCCTGAATCGCCTCTATCTGAAGCCTCACGACTTCCTGCTGCTCTTTGATGAGCTCCAGTCTCTGGTCGATGGTGGAGTCGCCCTCCATGCTCCAGTCTACAAACTCTTTGATCTCCTTGATCGGCATCCCGGTCTTTTTCAGGCACTCGATGATCTCAAGCCAGTCAAAATCCTCATCCTGAAACATCCGGATTCCGCCGCTTGTCCGCTCTACAAACGGCAGCAGACCCTCTTTGTCGTAATAGCGCAGAGCAGACGTGGAGAGATTCATTCTCTTTGCCGCTTCTCCGATCGTATAATACATCTTTTCACCACCTTTTTTCAGTTTTTTATATTTTTCTATTGACTTAAAGTTGACTTTAAGTTGTATATTCTAAACGAAGGTTAAGTTCAAAGGAATTATACCTGTAAATACAATAGAAGTCAATCAGGAGGTAAAGCAAAATGAGTTTTCAAATGTATGTACCGACAAGAATCCTGTTCGGAGCAGGACAGTTAAATCATCTTCATGAACAGGCAATGCCTGGAACAAAAGCGCTGATTACCATTTCAAACGGAAAATCCACGATCGAAAATGGCGCACTCTCCCGTACACAGGAAGAGCTTGAGAAAGCCGGCATTCCGTTTGTTGTATTTAATAAAATCATGGCAAATCCGCTGAAATCCACAGTGATGGAAGGGGCAGCATGCGCCAGAGAAAACGGCTGTGACTTTATCGTTGCACTCGGAGGAGGCAGCGTTATGGACGCGTCCAAAGCAATCGCGGCAATGGCAACAAATGACGGGGATCTCTGGGACTATGTAGCAGGAGGAACCGGAAAAGCCCTTCCGTTGAAAGAAGAACCGCTTCCAATTATCGCAGTGACAACGACGGCCGGAACAGGAAGCGAGGTCGATCAGTATGGCGTTATTTCCAACGATGAAACAAAAGAGAAAATCGGCTTTGGAGGATACGATTCCCTCTTCCCGCGCATCGCTGTTGTAGATCCGGAGCTTATGACATCCGTTCCGCCGAAATTTACGGCATATCAGGGATTTGATGCCCTCTTCCACAGCGTGGAGTGCTACATTGCAGCACCGGCTAATCTGATCAGTGATATGTACGCACTGACTGCCATCGAAAATATCGGAGCTTATCTTGCCCGTGCTGTGAAAGACGGCTCTGACATTGAGGCGAGAGAACATGTGGCATTTGCCAATACACTGTCCGGTGTAGTCATGACATTAAGCGCTTGCACAAGCGAACACTCAATGGAACACGCAATGAGCGCCTACCATCACGATCTGCCGCACGGAGCTGGCCTGATTATGATCTCCAAGGCATATTTTACTCACTTTATCGAAAAACATGCCTGTGATGACCGTTTCGTAAGAATGGCACAGGCGCTCGGCATGAAAGATGCCAAAGAGCCGATGGACTTCATCACAGCACTTGGAAAGCTCCAGGAAGACTGCCAGGTAGCGGATCTGAAAATGTCCGACTACGGTATGGAACCGTCTGAATTCCTGACACTGGCACAAAACGCACGTGCAACCATGGGCGGACTGTTCATGTGTGACCGCGTGCCGCTCAGCGATGAAGAATGCGCTGCTATTTATGAGAAATCCTATCGGTAAATCTGAAATCTGATCAATGAGAAACTAAGACAGCGTAAGAAGATCCTGGCATTATCGTCAGGATCTTCTTACGCTTCTATGATTTAGACTGTTCTGCCTGCACAAAGTCCTGTCACGCCAGAATCGCTGTTTCACCGAGAAAGTATCCGGCACCGACAAATACCAGATTCCAGACCAGAACCCCGAAAAAAGAACTGACGGTGTAGGTCCAGAAATTCATCCGGATCATGCCAGCAGGAATGGAAATCAAAGTGCGGGCAACAGGGAGCAGCTTACTGATAAAAACACCTATGCAGCCCTTTTTCCGAAGCATCTCCATTTTTTCCCGGATGAGCGGCTCCTGCGTTGGAAATTTGCGGAAGTACCAGCCCAGCACGGTCTTTCCGCCGAGGCGCCCGATTAAATACAAAAGCCAGCTTCCTATCAGTCCGGCCAGAACGGTCAGAATTAGTACAACGCCAAAATGAATTTCTCCTTTGGATGCCCAGATACCGGAAAGAGGCATGATGACACCCGCGGGAAATCCCGGCAGATTGAGGTATTCCAGAAGAACAATCAGAAAAATAAAGAAAGCTCCATATTGTAAAAAATAATCTGTCAAAATCTGAATGCTCATAGTCCATTTCCTCCTTTGCTAAGTATAGGATACCCTCTAAATCTAAAGGAGACTTGCAATAGTTTCTTAAGATTTCATAAAGAATGACAGTCGCGGAGCGGTCGGATTTATGTTATACTATCAGACATAAAACTAAAAAGAGACAACTTCTGTATGCATGATGAATATAGATAGACTATGAGGAAAGGGGATGGTTTCAGATGCAGCAGGGAAGTGATTCAGGAAGACTGAAAAAGAACCTGGGACTTGCAACTGCCACTTCAACCGTTGTGGGCTGTGTAATTGGTTCCGGTGTCTTTTTTAAACCACAGGCGATTTTTACCGCAACAGGAGGTGCTCCCGGTCTTGGCATTCTGGCCTGGTTGATTACCGGTCTGATCAGTATCGCAGGCGCACTTACTTTTTCGGAAATCGCAATCCTGATTCCGGAAACCGGAGGGATCCCGACTTATATCAGCAGGATCTACGGACCAAAGCTTGGATTCCTTGCAGGATGGTCTCAGATGGTTCTCTTCTATCCGGCCATGATCTCGGCACTGGCTGTAGCCTTTGCACAGCAGGCTGCGCTGTTTGTCGGAGACGCGGTGATTGTACCGCTTGCGATCCTTGTGATCTTTTTTATTGTGTTTTTAAATACGCTTGGTTCCAAGATCGGGGGAGGTATCCAGATCCTTTTTACAGTGTGTAAGATGATTCCGCTGATTCTTCTGACTGTTTTTGGATTTTGGAAAGGCACCGGCAATTATCCGGTTTTTGAGCCGATGATCGGAGAAGGACTGAATCCGGCTGTTGTAATGGGACAGCTCATTGTCGCTGTATTGTTTGCATTTGAGGGATGGACATCCGTAGGCGCAATCGCCGGAGAGATGAAGAAACCTGCCAGAGATCTTCCGATTGCTATCATCGGCGGAGTTTCCATTATTACAGGAGTATATTGCATCGTCAATATTGCTTACCTTCAGGTACTTCCGGCATCGGAGCTTGCCACCCTTTCAGCGCCTGCATCCGCGGTGGCCATTGCGCTGTTCGGGGATATGGGCGGACGTATTGTATCGGTTGGAATCATGATTTCGGTATTCGGAGCGTGCAACGGATTTATCTTTTCCGGATCCCGTGTCGCTTATTTCCTGGCTGACAAGGGAAGCCTTCCGGGAAGCAGACGTCTTGCACGGCTGAATAAAAATCAGGTGCCGCCAAACAGTCTGATTCTGGTCGGAACAATTGCTGCCGTACTCGCTCTGACAGGACAGTTTAATCTTCTGACAGATCTGGCTGTCTTTTCCAGCTGGACCTTCTATACACTGACTTTTATCGGTGTGATGAAATACCGGAAAGACCGTCCGGATCTGCACCGTACCTACCGGGTCCCAGGTTATCCGATCGTTCCGCTGATCGCTATTGCAGGCGGTATTTATATTATTATTAACCAGCTGTTCCTCTCCGGTATGCGTGCATGGCTCATGTCCGTATTCAGCATTCTGCTGACATTGGTAGGTTTACCGGTATACTATGCGGTACAACGCGGGAAAAAGAAGAAAAACATAGGATAACAAACAGGCCTTCTGTACCGGGTATGTGGTACAGAAGGCCATAAATGGGAAACGTCCTACTTATATTCGGTGTCATAATAGGTAATGATCAGGGACTGCCCTGGAATCAAACCACTTGACTTCATGTGATTGAGCTTTCGGATCTCACTGACGTACTCACGGTCAGAAGAGACCGAAGGCTCATTGTATTCTTCGGCCAGACTGTGAAGTGTATCTCCCGCCTTTACCTCAATATTTTTATAATATTTGAAATAGGACGGATCTTCCTCACGGCTTCCTCTGGCACTTGATAAAAAGCTTCCAAGAGTAAATGATGTAACTGCCACAAGTAAAAGAAGTAAGATAAAAAGAAATCTTCTCTTACGTGCGGCACGCTTCCTTTTCGCGTGCTGCTTTCTCGCGGCTGCGCTTCTGGCTGTTCTTGTATGAATCGTAGCTGTAGTTCCCTGCATAGTCTCAATCCTCCTCTATCGATCCCTGTCAGGTCTTCTCTTTTGAAAAAGTGTATCCGGTTTCTAAAAAACTATTCACCGTTCAAGGGCGAACGTTTGTTCTTTCTGTAATTAAGTATAACGTCCAAACATATGTTTGTCAATCGTTTTTTGAATGTATGCAAGCATTTGTTCTGTTACTGAAAAAGAATATAAAAAAAATCTGCAAAACCAGTCTTTTTAGAAATGTTTGGTGATTGGTTTTACAGAGAATTAAATAGTATGGTTTAACGCTAACTATGAGCAACTTAGCAAATTATCAAGAAAAAACGCGGGATCACAACGATCCCGCGTTAAGAAATAGTCATATTATTCATTTGTCAACTGCTCTTTTCTTTCATGTACAATCTGCTCTAACTTTGTAATGAGATCCAATTCTTCGATCTGATCGATGTAGTGTGCAAACAAGGATGGGTTATGCAGAATTTTATTTAAATCCGTTTCGATGGAATTTGTATAATCTTCCTTAGAAATAAGAGTTCGATATCTCCTTGATAATACTGTCCCGCTGTAAACAATATCCGCTACTTCAATATAATTCTTTTTAACAAGGCTTCTGAGGGCAGCCTGCACAGTATTGACATTCAGATCTTCTCTTGCTTTTACAATTTCGGATGCAATCATAGGTTCACCGGATTCCCACAATACATCCATCACTTCAAGTTGTCTTTTCTTCAATTCGCCCAACCTTATCACTCCTTACATGAATTAATCTATATTAACATCGTAGCATATTTGTGAGAGATTTCAAACAAATTTTTTAGAAATAATGTAAAATTTTTGTGAGAATTTTGATTTATTCGCATAGTTTTGGCGATCTGAAGAATTTTTCTTTCATTCTGTGACACAAAACGAAAAACGGTATTGTTAATATTAGTATAATGATGGAACTAGCAAAAACATCCGGCCAGGAAAGAATTCGTGCTTCTGTCTGAGACGCAGCTGTTGGATTTGTAAACAAGGCGCCCATTCCGTTGTTTAAATAATGCATGATGGCAGGAAGCCAGATGCTGTTTAGTTTCATACGCAGGATAAAGCATCTGTACACCGGCATAAATGCTAACGGGTTGATTGTTTCGGAAAGCTGCTCTCACCAGAAAGCCCATCAACAAAGTGATACCAAATACTGTTCCCAAATAAATGATCAGTCCTTTTTTCTCATTCTTTTTTAACATAACGTTCCCTCCATTCTACCTTGTATAATAAGGTTCTTGTCTACATTATATAACAAGGTAGATAGAAGTCAAGATATTTATTCACTTATTTTTTTGCAAAAAAGAGTTAGATCGAACATATTTTCTAAACATTTGTTTGCCTTTTATACCTTGCTATGATAAAATAGAAAAAAAGTATGTAGTCTGACAGAGACATTAGAAAGCAGGAGGACATTCCATGGGTAACGGAAATATTACAGAAAAGCAATCCGAGATTCTTGAATATATAAAAGCACAGATTTTAGAAAGAGGATTTCCGCCGGCAGTGCGTGAAATCTGCGAAGCAGTACATTTGAAATCTACTTCTTCTGTCCACTCTCATCTTGAGACGCTGGAGAAGAACGGGTACATCCGGAGAGACCCGACGAAGCCGCGTGCGATCGAGATTCTGGACGAGTCGTTTAATCTGACACGCCGCGAGATGGCACAGGTGCCGATTATCGGACGTGTAGCTGCAGGAGAGCCGCTTCTGGCAGAGCAGAATATTGAAGACTATTTCCCGATTCCGGTAGAGCACCTTCCAAACAATCAGACATTTCTCCTTCGTGTGCGCGGTGACAGTATGGTGAATGTCGGAATTCTTGACGGGGATTATATTTTAGTTGAGCAGAGACCGACTGCGGAAAATGGCGAGATTGTCGTTGCCCTTGTAGAGGACGGGGCTACAGTGAAACGGTTTTTCAAAGAGGACGGACACTACCGGCTTCAGCCGGAGAATGACGCCATGGATCCGATCATTGTTGATGAAGTTACGATTCTCGGAAAGATGATCGGCCTGCTGAGATTTATGAGATAAGGATATTGATATTACAAAAGGCTGCGAGCACCTGAGGTTCGCAGCCTTTTCTTCATCTCCTGTCAGGATTTACTTTTCCAGATCTTCCATGGAGATCGTCTTTCCATCTTTCCAGATACGTTCCAGATCGTAGAAAAGACGGTTTTCTTTATCAAATACATGGACGATAATATCTCCGAAATCGAGCAGCACCCAGTTCCCAAGTCCATAGCCTTCCCGCTGTTTTACGGTATATCCTTCTTTTGCAAGCTCTTCCTCAACGTTATCTACAAGAGCCTGTACCTGACTGTTGCTGTTTCCGTTTGCAATGATGAAATAATCGGCCAGTACACTGATTTCCGAGATATCAATGACCCGGATATCTTCGCCTTTTTTGCTGTCCAGCGCACGGCAGGCAGCGGCTGCCATCTTTTTTGATGTTTCTAATGCGTTGCTCATCCATCTTCCTCCTGTTTTTGATTATTTGTTCAGATAGTTCTTATAGTATAAATATGTCTTCTCTGTCATAGGGTCAATGGCCAGATTGCGGGTGTGAAGGTAGGCAAGGGAATCCTTCAGAATCAGATAAAGGCAGGCGTCAATATCCTGAAAAGCCAGTTTTCTGACTTCCGGAAGATTCGGTGCCTCTTTTCTTCCCGGCTCGATATAGTCCGCGATATAAAGAATCTTATCCAGCATGGTCATCTTCGGCTTTCCGGTCGTATGGCAGATGATCGCATCCAGAATCCGCTGATCCCGGACATGATATTTCGTTGCTGCCAGGTAGGCGCCAAGCTTTGCGTGAAGCAGACTCGGATTCTGACGCTCGCTTTCTGAAATCGATAAATGGTATTTCTCACAGAGCCGGATTTTCTTTTTGGACGGGATACATTTGGCACAGTCGTGAAGGAGACCTGCGATCATGGCCTCGTTAATGTCTTCATTGTAACGCATGGCCAGGGATGCACACAGATACATCACGCCAAGCGTGTGCTCATATCTGTCCTGATCCAGGTATTTTTTCACTTTTTTACGCATCTTATGGATTGCATTGCTCATCTTCTATTCCTCCCTGTATAGACGATGGTCAGAAATATAGGAAGCTACATCAGACGGAACAAGCCGGCTGATGTCCTTTCCCTCTTCTACCATCTCACGGATTTCACTGGATGATACTTCAAATACCGGAGAATGGGAAAACAGAATCGTCGTTTCGTATGTGTTTTCCAGATGCCGGATCTGAGCCTCCATGGCTGCATCTGTCTCACTTAAATCGCGCTTTGCGGCAATAATGGAACAGGAATGTAAAAACCGGTCCGGATGCCGCCATGTTTCCATCTGAAAAAGGGAATCTGCCCCTACAATATAGAAGAACTCCCTCTCCGGGAAAGCGTCTTTGAAATATTCCATTGTTTCATAGGAATAGGAAACCGTATCCTTTTCCACTTCATAAGGCTGAAGGGAAAAATGCGGCTTCCCGCTGATTGCAAGCTTTACCATTTCCAGACGGTCTCCCATCCCTGCACCGGTCTTTTCCGGCTGCTTATGCGGGGGATTACCATTTGGCATAAACCAGATTTCGTCAAGACCGAACTCATCCATCACATGTCCGGCAAGAATCAGATGTCCGTTATGAATAGGATTAAAGGTTCCTCCCATGATTCCTGTCTTCATCTGGCTACCTCGGAAGTTCGATTTTCTTTTTCTCTTTTTTGCCCTCTTTGTAAAGGACGATCTTTTTGCCGATGACCTGCACTACCTGAGAGTGAGTGCGCTCAGCAAGCATCTCCGCGATTTCACGCGGATCATCTGCACAGTTTTTCAGAACATTGATCTTGATCAATTCTCTTGCTTCCAGTGCTTCCTGTACAGCACCGGTCAGTTCCGGCGTCATGCTGAATTTTCCGATCTGAAGAATCGGATCCATAGTCATGGCAAGACTTTTCAAATATGCTCTCTGCTTTGACGTCATGTGTATATTCCTTTCTGTTTTTCACTCTATTCCTATTTAAAATACTCAAAACTCAGTCCGTACATCCGGATTGTGTCGCCTTCCTGAACACCAAGCTCTTCCAGTTTTTCCAGAATACCGGCTTCCTTGAGGAAGTTCTGGAAGAAGCGGAATCCTTTCTCGGAATCGAGATTGGTATATCCAAGCATCTTTTCGATCTTCGGTCCTTCTACTACAAAGACACCGTCTTCTTCTTTCTCCACTGTGTACGGAAGATCCGCAACCAAAAGCTCGTCCTCCGGGAAGAACTCCTGCGCAAAGGTGATCGGTTTGGAATCCAGCTTTTTCAGTTCGTTATTCACATACCATAACAGATCCTGAATTCCCTCTCCTGTCACACCGGAGATGGCAAACACCTTATATCCTTTTGGCTCGAACTCAGCCCGGATCCGCTCTACCGGATCTTCATCGCCTTCGTAGATCAGATCGGTTTTATTTGCCGCAATGACCTGAGGGCGTTCGGAAAGTTCTTTATTATATTTTTCAAGTTCACCGTTGATTTTGTAGATATCCTCGATCGGGTCTCTGCCTTCACTTCCGGCAGCATCCACCACATGAATCATCATCTTTGTACGTTCGATATGGCGGAGAAACTCGTGTCCAAGTCCTGCTCCAAGTGAGGCACCTTCGATCAGTCCCGGAATATCCGCCAGGACAAATCCCTCTCCGTCTGCCAGATCTACAACACCCAGGTTTGGCGCCAGTGTCGTAAAGTGATAGTTAGCGATCTTCGGGTTCGCATTCGTTACTCTGGACAGGAACGTGGATTTTCCGACATTCGGGAAACCGAGAAGTCCTACATCGGCAATGACCTTGAGCTCCAGATTCACCCAGAGTTCCTGGGCCGGCTGTCCCGGCTGTGCATACTTCGGAACCTGCATGGTGGAAGTTGCAAAGTGCTGGTTTCCAAGACCGCCTTTACCGCCTTTTAAGATGATCTGCCGGCGGTTGTCACCGGACATATCAGCTACGACCTTTCCGGTCTCCGCTTCTCTTACGATCGTACCTTCCGGAACACGGAGGACAATGTCTTTTCCGTTTGCTCCGTGGCAGCGCTTTTTCTTGCCGTTCTCACCCGGTTCCGCGCAGTATTTACGGCGGTGTCTGAAATCTACGAGCGTATTCAGGCCGTCATCGATTTCAAAAACCACGTCGCCGCCCTTGCCGCCGTCGCCGCCGTCCGGGCCGCCGTTTGGAACATAAAGCTCACGGCGGAAGCTAACGTGTCCGTCGCCGCCTTTTCCTGATTTTATAAAAATTTTTGCTCTGTCTGCAAACATGTTTCTTTCCTCTCAAAAAAGTGTTACAGCTTGTTTCTACTACATTATATAAAGAAAAGGTGTAAAAAACAAGGCTTCAAACCGACCAGATTTGAAGCCTTTGTATGTTCTTCGATTCATAACATCAGCAGATGACTACTCAGCTACCGGGTATACAGAAACCTGTTTCTTGTCTCTGCCCTTTCTTTCGAATCTTACGATACCGTCAGATGTAGCAAATAATGTGTCATCTCCACCGCGTCCAACATTTACACCCGGATGAATCTTTGTTCCGCGCTGTCTGTAAAGGATGTTGCCGGCTTTGACGAACTGTCCGTCTGCTCTCTTGGCACCAAGTCTCTTGGACTCGGAATCACGTCCGTTCTTTGTAGAACCAACTCCCTTTTTATGAGCGAAAAACTGAAGGTTTAATTTCATCATGGTTTACACCTCCCTGAATCTCAAATCAATATATTTTCTGTACTCTTCATCTTCTGCCATATTCTGAAGTCCCAGAACCATGGCGGAAAACAGTAATGCCGCTTCCTTCGATGGAGAATGTAAAAACCGGTAATCGATCTTTCCGCTCTCATCATCGGCTGTGACAGAAGCCTCGTCCTGAGTGAAGGCCTCAATGGAATTGACCGTGTTGATCACAAGCATTGACGCAGCTGCACAGACGATGTCTTCACCTGCCGGAGCGTATCCGGCATGTCCCTCTGTCAGGAAACCGACATACTCATTTTTTGCATTTTGATAAACCGTAATCTTAATCATTTTGATTAAGCGTTGATTTTTTCAATCTTCACAGCTGTGTACTGCTGTCTGTGACCGTTTTTCTTGTGGTAGCCTGTCTTCGGTTTGTATTTGTAAACGACAACTTTTTTCGCTTTGCCGTCTCCAAGTACAGACGCTTCTACAGTTGCACCTTCCACTGTCGGATTACCGATCTTCAGTCCGTCATTGCTCACTGCAAGAACCTGATCAAATGTGTAAGTCGTACCAGCTTCTGCTCCGAGCTTTTCTACCTTAATGATATCGCCTTCAGCTACTTTGTACTGTTTACCACCTGTTGCTATAATTGCGTACATATGGCACCTCCTATTATCATTACTCGCCAGCTTCGGTGTCCTGAAAAGAAACTTTGAAACCTCGCTGTGCGGCATACTCATATATATTAGCATGACCTTTTAGGAAAATCAAGCACTTTTCAGTAATTTTTCTGCATTTTTCCAAAGGATATTTTCCTTATCTTCAGATGAAAGATCCAGTCCCTGAAAATACCGGAGAAATTCACTCTGTCCTGCCCATGGCGAATCTGTCGCAAAGAGAATCCGGTCCGCTCCGTGTTCGGACACAATCCGTAGAAACTGTTCGTCCGGAATCTTTGTGAAGCAGGCTGCCGTATCCAGCCAGACATCTTTCCCGATCAGGCATTCCTCCACCTCATCCCAGCGCATAAATCCGCCCATATGGGCAAGGATAAGCTTCTGTGGATGAACCTGCTGAATTACATCCCGGATCATGGCAGGAGTAGCATGTACAAAATCCGGATATCCCGGATCCAGTCCTGCATGGACACTGATGATCATTCCCAGTTCCGATGCATAGTCCAGAATCTTCAGATAGCCGGGATCATCAAACCGTGTCTCCTGGTAATCCGGATGAAGCTTGATCCCCTGAAATCCGTTTCGTTTCAGCTCCTGCAGCCGTTCTTTCAGATGGTCGCATGCCGGATGAATCCCGCCAAAAGAAAGAAGCTTTCCTCCGGTCTTCTCCGTGACCTCCATTGCGAACCGGTTGATCGAATCAAACTGAGAAGGCTTTGTCACAACCGGAAGTACAATACTTCTCCCGATTCCTGACTTCTCCATGGATTCCAGGAGGGATTCGTATGTTCCGGACAGGTGAGCTTTTTCTCCACACTGCTGTTCCAGAAAGGAGATGGTACGCTCCACAATCTTTTCCGGAAAAATGTGGGTGTGAAAATCAATCGTCATTCTTATCGCCGCTTCCCTTAACTTTGTCATTCAGATATCCGATGATATCACGTCTTGTCACAATACCGATAAAGAAATGCTGATCGTCCTCCACCGGTACAAAATTCTGCTCCATGGCCCGCTTTACCAGATCTTCCATATCCGCCTCAATGCTGACCGGAAGGTAATCATGCCTTCTTTCAAATTTCATGACGGAAAGGTTTTCAGCCTGCCGGATATCAAGGGTATGGGAATCCTTCAGTCCCCACAAAAGATCCCCTTCTGTAATGGTCCCGACATATTTTCCCTCTTTATTCAAAATCGGCACGCAGGAATATTTATAATGCTCCATAATCTCCATTGCCTGACGTACTGTGTGATAATCGTAGATAAAAGCCAGTTCTGCCTTTGGATGCAGAAAAAATAAAATATTCATTTTAAAACCTCTTCTATAAATCTTTCCTGTAAGTTGTTTTTAAAGCTGTGTATTCACAAAAATATCGTAAATCGCCGTGATTGCCTGTTCAAAATCATGGCACCGCACGCCGATGATGATGTTAAGCTCGCTGGATCCCTGGTCGATCATCTTGACATTGACATTGGCGTGGGACAATGCCGCGAAGATACGTCCGGACGTTCCCCTCGTCTGACGCATTCCTCTTCCCACGACAGCAATCAGTGCCAGATCGGATTCCAGTTCAATAAAGTCCGGTGACACGGCACGGTGGATGCCTGCAAGGACTTTCTGCTCTTTGCTTTCAAATTCATCCTGATGAACGAACACCGTCATCGTATCGATCCCAGAAGGCATGTGTTCGATACAGACATTGTTTTCCTCGAATACCTGAAGCACCTTCCGGCAGAAGCCGACTTCCGTGTTCATCATGGCCTTGTCAATCGTGACGGATGCAAATCCTTTCTTTCCGGCAATTCCGGTGATCGTAAACCGCGGGTGCCGGCAGGTGTCCTCCACAATCAAGGTCCCCGGGTCCTCCGGCCGGTTCGTATTCCGGATGTTGATCGGAATTCCTTCCTTTCGTACCGGGAAAATCGCATCCTCATGCAGGACAGTCGCTCCCATATAGGACAGCTCACGCAGTTCCCGGTAGGTGATCGTTTCAATCACTGCCGGATCTTTGACAATCCGCGGATCTGCCACCAGAAATCCGGAAACATCCGTCCAGTTCTCGTAAAGATCAGCGTGAACGGCCTTTGCCACAAGGGATCCGGTGATATCTGATCCTCCTCTGGAAAAGGTGGTTACGTTTCCATCCGGATCGCTTCCGTAAAATCCAGGAATGACCGCACATCCGGTATTTTCCAGGCGCTGCTGCAGCATGGAATTGGTTTTTTCCGTATTAAGACGTCCGTCTTTGTCGAAGGAGATCACATCAGCGGCATCGACAAACTCAAACTCCAAATAGGCAGCCATAATCAGTCCGTTCAGGTATTCGCCTCTGGAGGCCGCGTACTGCCGTCCTGCTTTCTGCTCAAACTGCTCCCGGATCTGTTCAAACTCTTTCTCAAGAGAAAGAATAAGGGAAAGCCCGTCGATGATTTCCTGATAGCGGGATGTAATGAACTTCCACTCCTCAGAATAATCCAGCCCTTTCTCGGCCTTGTCATAGCACAAGTAAAGCATGTCCGTAATCTTGGTATCTCTGGAGTTCCGTTTTCCGGGTGCCGACGGTATTACATATTTTCTCGACTTTTCACTTCGGATGATCTCTCCCGCTTTCTGGAACTGGGCCGCGCTTGCAAGAGAGCTTCCTCCGAATTTTACTACTTTTGGCATATTCAAACGCTCCTTCACTTATCGATTGTGCAGAATATCAAAGGCAACAGACGGAGTAAAGACGACGCCATGAATTCCTTCCCTGCAGGCTGCCGCTGCGTTTTCCTCGATATCGTCAAAGAACAGAGCCTTTGCCGGATCGATCTGATACCGCTCAAGCAGTGTCTGGTAAATCTGCGGTTCCGGTTTCAGGCACTTTTCCTGCCAGGAAAAGACGCCGCCGTCAAATGTTTCGATAAAAGAAAGTCTGTCCTTTGTCATTTCGTACAGGCCTTCTGAATAGTTGGAAAGATAATATACCCGGTATCCATGCTCACGGAACCAGTGGATCAGATCCAGGGTGTAGTCCGCAGGCTGAATACATTCGCAGAGTCTGTCATAGACAAGCCGGATCTCCTCTTCGATTCCCGGATCATTGGCGATGAATGCGTCACACCAGTCATCCGGTCCATACGTCCCTTTATCGCCTTCATACCAGGCACTGCTGCGAAAAACAGCATTTGCAACCCGTTCTCTGATGTCCGGGTCAAAATCAAACTGATCGAGGCAGAATGCTTCGCTGTACCGGATCAGAACATTTCCAAGGTCGAAGATGACCGTGTTACAGGTATCTACAGGTATTTTCATCTCATTTTCCTCCTGTCTGCTTCTCCACTATGTACTACTTTACATTGATAAAGTGAAGAATGCAACAAATTTCTTTACTTTTCCTCTTTTCTTATGACATCGCCATAGACAGCACGGGAAGCTGTTTTCAGATCCTCCGGCGACAGTCTCAGCTGCATTCCCAGTTTTCCTCCGCTTACATAAAGTTTTTCCAGCTGCTTTGCATCTTCCTGAATCACGGTTGGAAACTGCTTTTTCATGCCGATGGCGGTACATCCTCCACGGACATATCCTGTGATCGAAGTCAGATTTTTCAACGGGATCATTTCCAGTGATTTTTCTCCTACCACTTTTGCCGCCTTTTTGAAATCAATCTCCTCCTCGATGGGAATGACAAATACATAGTGGGACCCGCTTTTTGCCTGGGTTACCAGCGTCTTATACACTTCTTCATGCGGCAGCGACAGCTGGTCGGCGGTCGCGATACCGTCCTCGAAATTTTCACATTCATACGTCTGATATTCATACGGAATATTCATCCGGTCCAGAATCCGCATGGCATTGGTTTTCAGTTCTTTTTTACTCATCTGTGTGCGCCTTCTTTCTGACTGCCTCATAAAGGGGCGGATGTACTTTTTTTCTTGTAATTTCCATCAGTTCCAGCCGGGTGATGTCAATCACCTCTGTCTTAACCGGGTCTGCTGCTGTCAGCTCCCGCATGGTCCGGATCAGAATTTCCCGGTCTTCCGTCTCTGACAGATTGATAAAATCAATCAGAATGATGCCGGACAGATTCCGAAGCCGGATCTGCCTTGCCGCCTCTTTGGCCGCCTCCAGATTCTGCTTCAGGTAACGCTCATTTTTCCCTGAGACCGCCCGTCCTGTATTGACATCGATTACCGTCAGTGCTTCTGTAGGCTGAATAATCAGGCTTCCGCCCGATTTCAGCCAGACTCTCTGAGAAAGCGCCCTTTCCATTTCCCGCTCCAGACTGTAGAGCTTGACAAGAGGAAACTGCGGATCCGTATACAGCCTGAGACTGTCCAGCGCTTTTGGTTCGGTCTGTTCCAGATAGGATCTGAGACGATCATAAACGTCCGGGAGGTCGGTCACAACCTCTTCCAGCGTATCCCAGCGGACATGGGCAAATCCCGCCTCTTCTCCTGCCGCTCCCGCTTTCAGGCGGGTGAAACAGGTGCGTGTCCTGGCTTTTTCAAGCAGGTCTGCAAGCTCTTTTTCCTGTTTCTGCAACTCTTGGTGCAGTTCCTCCAGAGTCAGCTGAGCCGCTTCCGTACGGAGAATCACGCCAAATGGAGAGCTGTCTGTTTCCTGAAGCCATGCTTTCAGAGCTTCCCGTTCCTTTTTCGGAATCCGGGAGGAAACGCCGGGCATCTGCTTTTTGCGCGATACGGCAGCGTACCGGCCGGTCAGCGAAATATCCGTAGTAAGAGACGGCTTTTTTGCCTTGGATGCTTCCTTTTTCACCTGTACGACCAGTTCATCCCCGACACAGACCGGCTTTTTCCCTGCTTTGGAAGTAAAACAGCCATCTGCTGCCTCCTCCTCACTGCAGTAACACTCCATCCCTGGAAAAATTTCAATAAAAACCGCATGGATATTCGGAATTCTTTTTTTTACCTTTCCAATATAGATATCTCCCGCATGAGCTGTTTTTTCCGGATGCTCATTTTGAGCCGTTTCGTCCGTGCAGAAGATTTCGGCCGTCTTTCCGTCCTCTTCCAGGAAAAAGCAGAGACGATCCATTACGTTTGTTACAAGAACTTTCTGTTTCATTATACGATCTCCGTTCCAAGCGCATCCAGCGGTACCAGTGCTTCATTCTTTCTGGCATAGTTCTCCAGCCGGTGATAACGGTAATCTGCTTCTGCATCCAGATTTGATCCTGTCTGCTTTAAGAGCGCGGACATCACAAGTTCCGGTTTCAGATTTGTGGAACTTCCCGCGCATACTTTCATAAAAATCGACGCGCCCTGCTTTTCCATTTCCAGAATCCATGGACGGATATTGACTTCTTTTTCGCTCTTCTTTGTCTGTTTTACGACCAGAATCTCTTCCTGAGAAAGGAAGTTTTGAATATCCTCTTTAGTGACTTCTTCTGTCTCATCTTTCGGAAGGGCAAGGTAATCAGCCGCCTCGATGATCGCCATACCAGTTGCTTTCTTTTCCTCCGGAATCTGAACGAAGCTTACGACTTCCATTCCTTCTGCCATCACTTCGTTGAGCCTTCTCACCGCCTCTTTGGATGCAACCGGCCCGGTCAGTTCAATGTCAAAATATTCCCCGTCACTTGTCAGTCCGACGCCAAGGGGATTGGCAAAGGACATGATCATATGCGGACTGAATCCCTGGGTAAATGCGATCGGGATCTCTGCCCGGCGCATAGCCTTCTGGAAATACCGCATGACGTCCAGATGACCGATAAATTTCATTACTCCGTATTTTCGGAACTTAATTCTTGCCTTCAAAGCAGACACCTCCCTGATAACACATTGCGCCGCAGGCCGAGCAGCGTTCCCGGCAGTTTGGCGTAACTTCCCCTTTCATGGCACGCTCCCATTCCCGCTTCAGGAATGATTTGCTGACGCCCACATCAATGAAATCCCACGGGAACAGCTCGTCTAGATCCCGTTTGCGCATCGTATAGAATTCCAGATCCACTCCGGTATTGTCAAACGCCTGCATCCATTTTTCATTGTCAAACTCATCGCTCCAGGAATCATAGAGACATCCCAGACGGTACGCTTCCAGAAGTACTTTGCCGGTCCGGCGGTCACCACGGGCAAACACGCCCTCCAGCACCGTCACATCCGCCTCGTGCCAGTTGTATTTGAGGCTCTTCCGGTTTAACTGCTCTTTCATCTCCTGATTCACGACATGAGCCCGGTGGATATAATCTTCCTGCGTAAACATTTCCGCCCACTGGAACGGCGTAAACGGCTTCGGGATAAAGAAGGACGTACTGAATGTAATCTGGCATTTTCCGTTTCTCTGATCCTTCGGAATCTCGTAGTACTTTCTAGCCACCCGATCCGCCAGTCTTGGGATCTCTTTCATATCCTCTTCTGTCTCACCCGGAAGTCCGAGCATAAAGTAGAGTTTGACTTTATTCCAGCCGCCTTCAAAGGCTTTGGAAGCACCGTCCAGAATCATTTCTTCGGTCAGACCTTTATTGATGACATTCCGCATTCGCTGGGATCCGGCTTCCGGCGCGAAGGTCAGACTGCTCTTCTTGATATCCTGTACCTTACCCATCACATCCAGAGAGAAGGAATCGATCCGAAGGGACGGAAGGGAAATATTGATCCCTTTCCCCTTAAATTCCTCGATCAGGAAGGTCACAAGTTCTTTTAACTGAGAATAGTCGCTGGAACTTAACGAGCTTAAAGAAATCTCTTCGTGCCCGGTATTTTTCAGCATCTCATACGCATACTGCTTTAATGTTTCCAGATCTTTTTCTCTGGTTGGACGGTAAATCATTCCCGCCTGGCAGAACCGGCATCCACGGATACATCCTCTCTGAATCTCCAGTACGACACGATCCTGGGTCACTTTGATGAAAGGAACGACTGGTTTTGTCGGATATGGCACCGCGCTCAAATCCATGACAACCTGTTTTTTGATCGTTCTTTTTGCATGGGGATTGTTTGGTTCAAAGGACTTTAATGTTCCATCCTCATGGTATTCGGCATCATAAAACTGTGGAACATAGATTCCTTCGATCTCCGCTGCCATCTCCAAAAATTCTTTTCTTGTTCCGTTCTTTTTCTTGTTTTCCTTATAGGCATCCAGAAGCTCATCATAAACGGTCTCGCCCTCTCCAATGTAAAAAAGGTCAAAAAAGTCAGCCAGCGGCTCTGGATTGACGGCACATGGGCCTCCTCCGATGACAATCGGATCTTCTTCTGTACGATCCTTGCTGAACAGCGGAATACCCGAAAGATCCAGTACCTGCAAAATGTTGGTATAGCACATCTCATACTGAATTGTAATGCCAAGGAAATCAAATTCCCGGACCGGATCCTGGGACTCCAGGGCAAACATCGGAATGTGCTCCTCTCTCATAATCCGGTCCAGGTCGGTCCATGGGGAGTAAACACGCTCACACCACGTATCATCTCTCCTGTTGAACATGTCATATAAGATCTTCATTCCGAGATGAGACTCCCCGATTTCGTAGACGTCCGGGAAGCACATGGCGAAACGGATATCCACCTGGCTCTTATCTTTCATCACCGAGTTGATCTCGTTTCCGATGTAACGGGCCGGTTTCTCGATTTTTAGTAATATTTCATCACTTAATGCTAGTTTTCTCAATTTTTCAACACCTTTTATTGTAAATTTTATACAATTTCCATTTCTCTAATTTAACTACAAGTTACGGTTATCAAGTACGATTATACTTGATCTATTTTAATATACTTTGCTCCATTTTGCACCTTAAATTTTAATCAAAAAATGGCAAATGGCGACAAATTTTCATTTTCCAAATCAATAATATCCGGTCTTCCTGATATTTTGCATCCGCCGTTTTTTTTCGCTGTATCCGTCAGCTCTTTTTTGAAAATCCTCCTTCCCGCATATAAGAGATCGTGAAGTTACGGATGTTCACGTCCCTTTTCATAAAGCACCAAATGTCATTTACAAAAAAACTTCATTATTCATAGTATCCTCCATGGTATCTGCGATGGAGAAATTACGAATCCGTATAAATTGTACTAAAAGGAGAATGCCATGTCAATCTAACGGATCAACATCCAGATACCATTCCATATTGCTGATCCGCCGCTGGTAAAGTTTTTCTGTGGCAACGGCCGTTCCTACTACCTTGACATCTTGTTCCCGGATACCGGCACCCGGTTCCGAAAATTTTCGTAGAAAAAGAGAGGCTCAAGTCAAGCCTCTCTTCTGTGTCAATTTCTGTCCTATTTTGTTTCGTCCATAGGAACTGGAATAGCAGCCATTCTTGCGTTTGCATTCGGCTGGTAGGTAATGTCTTCCGTAAACTGGTTGACATCGGTAATGGTATTCGTTGCTGCATCGTAATCGAATACGTGCCAGTTCACACCTGTTTTTCCTGTCGGTACCGGATACGCTTTGTAAAGCTGTCCGTCCAGGTATACTTCCACGATGGCCCCGGACTGGGACATTGCCGTACTGTCAGAGTTTCCACCATTGGAATAGTCATGAACATAAAAGCTGTATGTTCCGGATTCATTCTTTTGATACAGGCTGGTCGTTTCCGGTCCGTAAGAAGTAATGTCATCCACATCCAGATCTGCAATCCTTACAGAATCTTCGTTATGTCTCTTGTTTCCATAATAAATGTGGAAGTAATCGGATCCGTCTGCAGTTGGTCCCAGCAGATGGGAATCCAGGTCTGACGGGGTTTCTCCCCAGGTCAGTACCACACGCAGGTCTGCGGCTTCCAGGTCTTCCCCGTTCGGATTCATGGCCGCACTCTGCATACCAAGATCCATCGGGAACACAACAATATTCTTTGTTACCGTTACATAACCATCCCGTTCGATGGTTGCGGTGTAGTTGCCGGAAGCCATCTCGATCCGGTAGTCCCCGTATTCGTTTGTTTCTGTTGTCGCAACGACATCGCCGGACGTCTTGTTCCAGCCTCTCCGAAGCGTAAGAGTTGCCTCAGGGATTCCTTCTCCTGTCACTGCATTGGTAATACGGCCCCGTGCAGAACCGGTCACACCCTCATACTGCTCGTCGATCATCAGCAGTACTTCCGTGTAGTTTTCCTTGTCTTTTTCTACCGTTACATCACATTCAAAGCTCTGATATCCGGCTGCTTCCACCTTAATCTTGTACTCTCCTGCCGGAAGGGACAGTTCAAATCCGCCGTCCTGCCCTGCCTGGGTGCTTCCTGCTGCAGTCGTGCTGTCGCCCTGATATGCGGTAATGGTAGCACCTGTAATGGATGTATTCCGGTCTGCTGCGTCAGCCACCCTGCCGACGATCTTTCCGGTTTCCTCTTCATATGTACAGTGGTCTACCCGTGAGAAGTTTTCAAAGTGCCAGTTCGCTTTCAACGGGCTGTTTTCTTTCTTCCAGAATTCCCAGGTATAGCCAATATCCAGCCAGTCACCGATTACGCCTTCATCCAAGGCCGAAAGTTCCCCGTACAGGAAGACGTTTGCATCAATACACATCAGCTCGGTGTTGCGGATCAACAGTTCCCCGCTGGCTTCCGGGCCTGCAGAAACGCCAAAATCAATCAAATCCCAGCGCTTGCAGACTTCCAAAAGTCCGGAAAGGCTCGGCCCGATTTTTGCAGAGCCGGCCAGTGCTTTGAAGTCCACATCTGCTTCCAGGGAATCCACTTTCCGCAAGCGGTTATTTAATACCTGGACGCCGGTTTCACCGTCAATATTGCAGACAACTTCAATCTTGCCGCTGATCTCATACTTGATGCCAATCTGGGCATAAATTGTGACACCAGGGATTCCGGCAATCGGAAGTTTTCCAAGTTCCAGCAATCCGCCATTCGGGATATAATCATCCGGAACATAAGACCCGCCGTCTTTCTTGACCTCATATCCGCCGGTAGCTTCGATTGTCAATGGGAATTTCAAGTAAACATCTTTTATGTTAAATCCGCCCCATCCAAGATCCACATCCGCTTTGTATTTGATTTTCGGGAGGTTAATGGCAACATTACCATACAGTTCCCCTTTTCCGATCTTCTTGTGGATTTTGAAGTTGACTTTTCCTGGTGCTGCAAGGGAACCTTCCACGTCCACAACATTCACCCTGGCTGCTTTTGCCATGGCCGGTGCTGCTTCCGTAAATGTCACGCCCTCTGCCGGAATGAATCCGGACATATCCGCTGTTGCGGTTCCGGATGCAGTAATCTCATCCAGTGTTTCCTGGATATCCGGCTCCGCTGTTTCCACAACAACCGCCCCATCCGTTTTCTGGACAGTGACCGCTTTGTAAGGGGTCTGGTCCGGCAGGATAAAGATGCTGCCCTCTGTTATCATATCCCCGCCGGATGTAAAGGTGATGGTTGTCCCGTCCATCGTATACTCTGCATCTTCCGGGATGATGATAGCATCCTCGTCATAAACCACCTCTCCGGTATTTTCCTCCGGAGTTTCCACGTTTGCGATTTCCCGCACCTTAGAAAGTGCCGCATCTGCTTCTGCCTGTGTCAGTTCCTCTGCTGGACGGAAAGCTTCGTCTGTCAGCTGGAACAGTTCCATTGCAACCGCCGTTTCCACCTCCTGCTTGTAGGTGATGGCTGCTGCATCGGCACACGCGATGTCCTTTACTGGCTGGAATCCCAGTGCCTTCACTGCGGTATAAGCCGCAAACTCACGGTCTGCCGGTGCATCCGGACGGAATTCTGTTCCCATTTCCGGAAGAAGCTGGTTCGCATATGCAAGCAGGATCTGGTTTTTCTTTGCATGGCTGTCGATATCTGTAAACGGCAGTGTTTCGTTGTCATATACCACTTCCGTTTCCGGTGCATTGACCGCTGCCAGCAGTTCATCAATCCATTGTGCCCTTGTCAGTACTGCTCCGGAAGGAGCTACTGTCTCCGGAAGGGAATAGCTGATATCTGCAGTCAGGGTGTATGATTTGTCCCCCAGCGCTACGTCTGCTGCAACCTGCAGTCCGCCCTGTCTGGAATCTGCCGCCTTCACTGGAAGCACACCGATGACGTATGGTCCTACCAGGGCTGCTACTAAGAGCAGGGAAAGAAGACCTTTTCCTTTTTTCTTCCGGATGCAGACGATCAGGATCACGCCTGCTGCTGCCACGCATACGACAATGAAAATGACCGGATTTGCGGAGTCCCCGGTGTCAACGGCATCTGCATCCTCGGAAGAAGGGGTAGCTGTCTTGTCTCCTCCCTTGGATGGGTTTCCGCCATTGTCATTCTGGTCTGGATTTGGGGATGGGTTCTTGTCTCCGCCATTCTGGTTGGATTCTTCCCGATCCCCACTGTCTTGGGATCCGCCGTTGTCCTGTGTTTTTGCTGCTTTCACTGTGTACTGAAGTGCGGTTTCTGAACCCGGTGCCAGCGTTTCCTCTTCTTTGGTCAGTGTGTCCCCCTCTTCCAGGCTGAGGCCTTCTGGAAGGACGCCCTGAATCCGTACCTTGCTGACCGGCTCATTCCCGGTGTTCTGCAAATGCACGGTGACTTCTGCTGAAGTCTTGTCCTTGGAAACTTCTGCTGTGATCTCTGCTGTCACGTCTTCATTGGACTTTGCCAGTGCCACGGTCGGCATACAGGCTGCAGTCATAATGAATGACAGCAAAAGAAGGGGCAGAAATTTCCTGCCTTTTGTTCTCATTCCTAGTTTCCTCCTGTTATTCCATATTGTTAGACAACTACATTCTTAATTATAAATTCCAGCTGACAGGAGTTCAATGGGAGAAAGTTCCAAAAATGGATTCGGAAATTTTACGTTTCTGACAAACTTTGTTATACTATAACAAAAAAGTCAAAGGAGGGATGAATCATTGAAACCACATATCCCAAAACACGATCCCCGCTACCGTAACATCCGTCCGGAGGAGCTGCACAAAAGGACGCTCTATGAAAGTGAGGTGGAAGTGATCCAGAATCTGAAAAAGAACCTGAACGGGACATCCACCGTTGCAGGCTGGTTTGCCTTCTTCATGGGTCTTGCATTTCAGGGGATCAGCCTCTACCTGGTTTCCCTCGGGCAGTCCAGTACAAAAGACGTTGTGGGTCTGGCAGTCGGCACCCTGATCTTCTGGCTGGTGGGTGGACTCACTCTCCACAGCCGGATCCCGAAGCACGCTTCCATCACTCATACCCAATACGGCATCGTTAACGGAAAATGGCCGTCCCCTGCAAGAAGTGGAAACACCAACGGCCGGACCTACTATCTGGATGTAATCTTCCCGGATACCGGCACACGGATCCAGAAAGTGATCTGCAGCTATCAGGACTACAAACGTGCAGAGAGAGGGCAGCAGGTTCTGGCTGTGGTATTCGAGGGGAAACACGGCAGAAACGTGTATGGCTCCATTTTTACCCGACGTAAAAAATGATCTTACTTGGATGATCTTCTGGATATGGACTATTTTCTGAACGAAGATGACCCTTTTGACGACGTATTTGGCGAAGAAGGTTTTTATATACTTTAACCCTATTACCATCTTAATGTCATGTCCACCTCCCACGTTTACCTGATATCTATTTGATAAACGTGGGATTCTTTTTGACCTTCTTAAAAATCGGAATTTCCCATCTTCAAAGCCGAAATTTTTCGTAGAAAATTTAACAGCATAAGCAGGCTGATATTTGCCTATATAGAGTTTTAAACTCTTTGCCCTGGATCACTTAATGCTAATTATCTTTCAGTGGGTATACCCCACTTCTGTTCCACACAGCATTTTCTACATCAGCTGTTCCAGTATGCACCGCACTTTCATCCAGAATGATAAGAACATCGTATTCTTTTTTTATTTCATCCATATTACCCGCATCCAGCCGCTCTGTCACTTCCACATTTGGCGCGTTCAAAAAATATCTGCTCACATAAAAAACTTCACCGTTTGAGACCTGACCTTCGCGGTCAGAAGCTGCAACAAGATATTTCCGTTGATCCTCTTCTTCCTGCCACCGGTCACCCGCCAGTGTTTCCATTCTGCCGGCCAGAGACTGAGAATAGTTACTCTGAATGTAGAGAAGGCCATTGATTTCTGAATACAGAAAATTGACTCCGATCATCATGGTCGCCAGCACCATGTACTGATATCTCAGCTTTGCCGCAGGAGAAGAAAACGCACGATAGGTTCCGTTGCCCTCGATCCGCACGGCAAAAGAATGTTCCATGTCAATGGTCGCCTGCATAAAAAGCAGACCCGCAGCCAGGACCATGATGCTGCACGCATACCGGTCAAATCCGGCCAGGCGAACCGCTTCTTCCTCCGGCATAGAAAAAAGGTAAAGTCCAAGAATCCCTATATGATACAGAATCGCCATAAGGTCAACCACAACCAGCACTCTTCCAAGTTCCCACTGCTTTTTCAGAAAAATCCGGACGAACAGTACAGCCAGGACAGCGGCAATATTACATAGAAAAAATGCCAAAATAGCTCTGTTAGATGTAGAAAACGCAGCTTTTACAAATTCCTCTGTAATCTGTCCGTACTGCTCTTTGGATACCGCTAAGCTTTCTTGTTTTCCAAAAGCCAGCTGGAATTTCTGTTCA
The DNA here is from genome assembly GCF_016900655.1 of Drancourtella massiliensis. Classification (GTDB taxonomy): domain Bacteria; phylum Bacillota; class Clostridia; order Lachnospirales; family Lachnospiraceae; genus Sellimonas; species Sellimonas catena. Next base: position 102,889 of record NZ_JACJKH010000006.1, on the reverse strand, counting down.
ATCCCGGAAAACCGACAGCGGACGTAGAGAATCCAGACCACATACGGGATCAGCGCTAAACAAACAGTCATGCATACGGTCACCGCTTTTATCCATGCTGCAATTCCCTTTTTCTTTCCAATGTTCCATATATAGTAGGCAAGAACAAATCCTGCAAACACAATTCCTGTATTTTTGACAATGCATGTAAAGCCAAGAATCAGAGTCGTGCACAACGACGTCTTCCAGAGAGAATCCCGGCTTTGATACACAAAAGCAATCGCTGCCATTGCAAGAAGCGGCAGCAGGAAATCAACAAGGAGGTTGTTGATGCGTATGGTAAAATTCAGATAAGACAAAAGAGAGCATCCCATACCAAGAAAGGAATACAAAAGAAATCGTTGCTTCTCTTTTATAATACCAAACACCGCCAGAAAACAGGAAAACAGAATACTGTTCTGCGCAAGCAGCATCACACCCTGCGCATTTCCAAGGAATTTGCAGACGTAGTAGATAAACACCGCACATCCCGGCGGATAATTTTTAAACGTAACAAGTTGGTTCCCTGCATCTGGCAGTTGATCCGTAATCAGCATGGATTTTACGATCATTGCCCAGTGGGAGAAATTGTCATAATGTTCAAACCGGAATCCCAAAGTCAACACTGTAAATATCAGGATACCGCTGCCAAAGCAGACAGAAAATAAGGTTGGAGCAGGAAATGATACGTTCTTTTCTGCCACATTTTTTATAAAAAAACTAAATCCCAAAAGTCCTGCACCAACCACAAGCCAGGATGAAGGATTCAGCATGCCAGTCAAGGCGCCTGCATACAAAAACAGACTGATTCCCACTGCTGTCACTACAGGAACAAACAGGATGGGAATTTTGCCTTTCCTGTAAACAATAAACAGCCAGCCCCACATGGATGCCAGGAACAAACCCCCTTTGATCAGTTCCATTTTATTGAGCCCCCTTTCTTGCTGAACGGATACGCATGCGAATATTTCTGCAGACATCATCGTACACGGTCATCCACGGATCCATCTCTTTCGGGAGGGAATGCTCTCTGTCATGAATGATCTGCATCCAGTTTTGGAACGATGTTTCCTCTTTTGGAGTCACTGTTGCCGCATAATAAAACGCTTCTGGCGTCTGTTTTACATACACGAATTCCGCCTTCAGCTCTGCATGATAATCATTGGCATGAACAACAATCCGAAACTTCTCTCCCTTTTCCATGGGAATGTATTTATCCAGTAAGAAAGCAATTCCATTTTCTGAGACATCAAAGGTTTCTCCTTCCTGCCAATTCCCGCGAACACAGATTTTTACGTTCTCTTTTGCCATGATTCTTTCAAATTTGCGTTTGGAATCTCTGCCAAGCATAAAAAATACCGCGTAGGTCAGTGCGATTAGATTGTATAAAAGCCAAAATAAGATGACACTGCTGAACAACAGCGCCATTCCGTATTTTCCCTTCACGTAGCGGATAATCGCTGCGATGCTCAATATGATCAACGCTCCATGTGGAAGGATATACCAGAAAGAGGTTGTTTTGTTACTTGTCTTTTTCTTTTCTGTTACCTGAAATGTTTTCTGCTGAATTCCAATAGACTCCAAAAGCACCGGGAATATAAGATAAGGTGCAAGGATCGTGTCTATGATCTGACTCCACCGCATGTTTCTGATATTGGTACTCAGATAGCGCATGGACATGCTGGAGCATAAATGAGATGGAAGCCAGAAAATCATCAGTTCCCAGAAGCCGCATCTCGCCAACTGGAAATCAAATAATGCAAACAGGATCGGAGCCAAAATAAAGATCATTCTGTTAAAGAATGACCACCAGTAAAAATACGCATTGAGATAGGAAAGATTTCCGGCAAGGGATAATTTCCTTGTAAACACAGCATTGGTATTTCGTATACTCTGGATGACACCTCCGGCCCAGCGGATTCTCTGCCGGATCATACTTTTTACCGTTGTGGTAGAAAGTCCGGATGCCAGTACTTTTGACGTCGCATATGTAATGTATCCCGCCTTTTGCAGTCGTATGCTTGTCTCAAAATCTTCTGTAATTGTTCCATATGGAAATCCACCGATTTCTTCCAGCGCTTTTCTTGAGATTACCGTATTACTGCCGGTATAAGCAGCGGAATTGGAAGAGTTTCTTAAAATATTGATCTCTCTCGAGAAAAAATCCTGCTCGTTTGGAATGTCTCTTTCCGAATACAGGTTAAACTGAAATAAATCCTGATTATAAAAACTCTGCGGTGTCTGAATCAGCCCAACTTTTTCTTTGTTCTGCAGAAAATAAGGAACCGTCTCCATAAGAAATTCTTTTCTAGGGATCATGTCCGCATCAAAAGTAGCAATCAGAGGCGAACTTGTCTTTGAAAGTGCGTGATTGTAATTCCCTGCTTTTGCATGCACATTGTCGGCAAGCCCGAGGTATCCCACTCCCAGTTTTTCTGCAAGATCAGCAATCTCCTGTCTGTTTCCGTCATCGCATACGTAAATATGTACTTTGCTTTTGTCCGGATAGGTAAGATAGGTACAGGCATTGATCGTGGTGTACAGCAGTTTCTCAGACTCATTATGCGTGGCAATAAAAATATCTACATCCGGAAACTGTTCCCTCGGTACATCCGGAAATTCCAGTTGTCTTCCTTTAAAGCGCATCTTGCTCGCCATCAGCTCAAATACTCCAAGCGTTGTCACAGCCTCTGCTATAACCAGAAGAATTCCAAAAAAGAGCTGTAAGGGTGTCGTCTTCCACGGCAGTGTAAAGAAAATTCTCCATATCAGATAAATACTGGAAAAACAAAAGGTGAGCGCAAAACATAAAATTCTCTTTTTTTCTAAACTCATTCTCTTACACGCTCCGTTCTCAAAAACACCCAGCTTTTCTGTATTCTGTAAGACACAAAAAATAAAATAGAATCACAGACTATTTTACTGGTTGCAGGGTTGATATGTAAAATCCGGTTCATTCCGAATACACTGACAGCGGATGCTGCTGTAAGAGCATAGCACAAAAGCGCATAGCGCATCAGCGACTGCGATCGGGTTTTGCTTTCAAATACGAGATGCCGATTCATCTTATAATTTGTTCCGGCAGACGCAATTCTTGCCACCACGGTTGCGGCAAAAACTGTGTGTAAACCAAACATCCCGTTTCCGTTCCCTGTCATGTTCAGCATAAGCCAGAATAAACATACATCCAGCAGGGCACATAAAAAGGAAGACAGACCAAACTTGCCAATATTGGAGAAGAGCGCTCCAAGCACTCCGAAGCTGTCACGCACAGGTCGAAAATGCGAGCCGGAATTTCCGTCCTGGTAAATCGTCCGGATCGATTCTGTCCGGATAGGAATCTTATTTTGAATACATGTCAGCAGCATCTGCATCTCATATTCAAACCGGGTGCCGGAAACTTCCAGCATCAGCTCTAAAAGACTTGTATCAAATGCGCGGAAACCTGTCTGCGTGTCTGAGAGCCATCTGCCGCTCATTATCCACAGGAAAAAGGAAGTTGTCCGGTTTCCGATCAAAGAGCGAAAAGGAATATTCCCGCCGCTAAACGCTCTGCTTCCCAGTAGCAAAGTCCCCGGATATCGTTTCATTTTTTCACAGATTGCAACAACATCTTCCACAGCGTGCTGTCCGTCACAGTCCACACATACAATGTGATCGCCCTCTTCCGCCTGCTCTTTTACGTACTGAAACCCTGTTTTTAGCGCTGCTCCTTTTCCTTCGTTTTTGTGATGCGTCAACACCACACAATTTTCCATGTGTTTCAGCGTTTGAAACACTGTCTGATAGTTCTCTCCGGAACCATCATCTATCACCACAATATATGGATTTTGCATTTTTTGAAGTTTTCTAACATAATCACAAAATTCTAATTCCGGCTCCAAAGCCGGTATAATGATATAGGTTTTTTTCATCCCGTTCTCCTTTGTGCCAGGAAAAATCTCCCCGGAGCTTTTTTATCGGCCAAATCATTTCTGCATTTATCAGCTCTTCCAATATATCAAGTCCTGCCCATGAAATCATCTGGAAATTAATGGAAATTAGATATTTAATCACTCTGCGATTTTTTATTTAAATTTGAAATATCAAAAAAATTTCACTTCTCTTATTATTTATGCTATGATAACGAATAAGACTATAAATCAAAAAATCTGGGAGGGAAAAATAAAAGTTGGAATTCTATGTGCGGGCGATGAAGAAGTTGCTCCTTTTTTACCTTTACTAAACAATTGTAAACTAACAGAGAAAGCGATGCTGAAATTTTATGAAGGACAAATTGACGGGTTGGAAGTGGTCACTTTGTTTTCCGGAGTATGCAAGGTCAATGCTGCCATAGCTTCACAGCTTTTGATCGATGTGTTCACTGATTGAATTATCAAAACTTGCTGTTAGAAAAATGAGTCTGGAAGGAAAGGTGATCTGGGGCCGGATGGTGACAGGTGAGTCCTTTATAACGGATGAGGGGCGCCGGGAGATTTGCGATGCATTACCGACACCGCTTCATACAGCGGAACCGAAAACTTTGAAGAAAACTGCGCAAAGGCCTCTGTAATTGCGAAGGATATTACTGTGGCTTTGCTGAAGGAAATAAGAAAGAAATAAAATAATACGCCAGAGGTCAAAGTCCATCTGGCGTATTGCTTATTTCCTGTTTTCCACTGTGCTTTCAGATTCAATTACTCGATACCCTATCACTGCAATGACTTCTGAATTCCTGGTCATATAAATTTCTGTATCGTAGTCATCATTATATTCCCCTTTTATGTCCATTCACCTGCAGTAAGGAAGTCCCGAATATTCCGGTGTTTGATACCGTTGCGGCTCATATCAAGTTCATCCATCGTGACAACATATTTCGGAAAGTTATCCTTTATGGAATCATACACACCGAACTCTCTTCTGACAGTGCTTTCATCTGCCAGCAGATAGGCCACCTGTACATAAAGTTTTTCACCATGTTGATCGCAAACAAAATCAATCTCTTTATCACCCGTTTTTCCAACCGTTACCCTGTATCCACGGCGGAGGAGCTCCATATATACGATGTTCTCAAGAATCCGGTTAATGTCCCTCATATTGCCGCCAAAAACAGCCTCCCTGATACCATAATCCGCAATATAATACTTCTCGTTAGTCGCAAGTATTTGTTTTCCCTGCAAGTCTTCACGCTTTACCTGATAAGCTTCTTTATCTGGTATAATCGATAAAATTATTATCTTTAATCAATTTATCTTTTGTGTCAGTTTGATTTTCTTTTTAATATCCGAAAAAGTAAAATGATCCAGGAAGTTTTTACTGAAATTTCGTAAAAACTATTTATAATTCAATGATTTTTTGGTACATTATAGGTAAAAGTTCAATCAAACGTCAATGGATCCGCTTTAGTAATGATGCCTCAGGATCTGACATTGACTACCGCATTATTATTCCAGGAGGAGAAATATGATAATACGACCGCAATATATGGATATGCTGAAAACTTACCGCGATGTTCCGCTCGTTAAGATACTGGCGGGAATTCGGCGCTGCGGTAAATCCACAATTTTGGAAATGCTTCGGAATGATTTGATGGAAAATGGGATATCCCCGGATCATATCATTAGTATGCGCTATACCTCAGAGGATTTCGATGATAAAATGACCGATAAGGAAATGTATCTTGGAATTAAAAAGCAGATGAATGACGACGGACGTTACTATCTTCTGTTGGATGAGGTACAGGAAATCAACGGATGGGAAAAAGCAGTTAACAGTCTGCTGGAAAATACGAATACTGATATTTATGTGACCGGATCCAATTCGAAACTGATGTCAAGTGAAATATCCACCTATTTAACAGGAAGGTATATTTCTATTCCTGTTTATACGCTGTCTTTCGCAGAATATTTAGATTTTAAGAAATCCGATTCCCGTTCTCCAAAAGAACTGCTGAATGAATATGTAAGATTCGGAGGATTTCCAATTGTGGCACTTGGAAACTTCGATGAGCATTCATCCTATCAGATTGTTGAAGGAATCTATAACTCAGTGATTACAAATGATATAACAAGACGCCATAATATTACGAACTTTGATCTGTTCAACCGTGTTGTGAAGTATATTTTAGAAAATGTCGGCAAGACTTTTTCGGCGAATGCCATAGCAAAGTTTCTGAAAAGCGAGGGACGCTCCCTGTCTGTTGAAGCCGTTTATAACTATCTGAGCTGGCTTGAGAAAGCGTTTGTCATTTACCGATGTCAGCGATATGACTTGCAAGGAAAATCTGTATTGAAAACACAAGAAAAATTCTATTTGGCCGATCCTTCTCTAAAATATTGTATCATGGGATTTAATCCCAAATCAATTGCGACCATGCTGGAAAACATTGTGTACTTTGAATTACGCCGAAGAGGATATCATGTATATATTGGAAAAAATGGAACAAAAGAAATTGATTTTGTTGCAGTCCAAAGAGATGAACGTATTTATGTGCAAGTATGCCGCAGACTGCCTGAAGAATCTGACCGGGAGGTTTCTAACCTGCTTGAAATCAAAGACCATTATCCTAAATATGTGGTAACACTGGACGAACTCGCCACAGGAAATATTAACGGAGTAAAAATTGTTCATTTGGCAGATTTTCTGTTGAGCAGAGAATACTAAAGGGTATGACATTGCATCATACTGAAAAGTGAACATCCGGAGATCATCTGCAAAAGAGATTTCCGGATGTTCACTCTAAAGGGATAATAACTTTACGCCGGAACAATCTCGATCCAGTATCCGTCCGGATCTCCGATAAAATAGATACCCATCTCCGGATTTTCAAACAGGATCACTCCCATTTCTTTATGTTTCCGGTATGCTTCTTCGTAATGATCTGTTGTGAAAGCAAGGTGGAATTCTTCCTCTCCCAGATCGTATTTTTCTGTTCTTTCTTTCAGCCAGGTCAACTCAAGTGTAAAGGAACTCTTGCCGTCTCCGAGGTAAACAAGGATAAAGCTTCCGTCTTCGGCTTCCTTTCTCCTTACCTCTTTCAAACCCAGAGCCTCTTCATAGAATTTCAGGCTCTTTTCCAGATCGAGAACGTTAAAATTAAAATGATTAAATGCGAACATGGTATTTCTCCTTTCTGAATCTACCATACCTGTTTTTTAGAAAAATGTCAATGCATAGAAATCTACGGCAGCGTTTCTATTCTCGTACAGACTTTTTGGAGCAGGGCGTCATCGTGACTTACGATCAGCATTCCCAGATCTCTTTGTTTTCCCTCTTCCAGCAGGAAATTCCAGATCTGCGCCTGGGTGACCAGATCCAGCATGGCCGTAATCTCATCGCAGAGGAGAAAGCGGGTGTCCGGATGCAGAGCCCGGGCAAGGCAGAACCGCTGCAGTTCCCCGCCGGATAATTCCGAAGGATACCGTTTCAGCCACCCTTCTTCAATATGAAGTTCCTTCAAAAGCCGTTCCTCCGGCTTTCCTGCTTCGTTCAAGGTGACACCAAGCTGTAACAATGGATCCACTACCGTTTCCGGATGCTGCCATACCATCTGAACCGGACAGACGCCGCGAAAAGAGGAAAGTGCCTTTCCATTCAGAAGGACCTTCCCCTGCTGCGGCTTTTCATATCCTGCCAGAAGCCTGCACAATGTCGTCTTTCCACGGCCGCTTGGTGCTCTCAGGCCTACGCGCTCTCCGGAAGTAATTGACAGGCTGTAATCCTGCAAAATGCACTCCTGTTTTCTTCTTCGATAGGAAAATGTAAGGTGTTCTGCCTGCAGTATCATTTTGCCTCCTCCTTCCCCGGATACAGACATCGTACCAGTCCGCCCCGGTATGGTTTCAGTGAAATCTGATCTGCCTCCCGGCAAAGTATTGTGCACTTTCTGCACTGCCGCGCAAACGGGCATCCTTTCGCCATTGTTCCCGGATAAGGCTGCGATCCTGGAATCGGATGAAATCCATGTTCCGGCATGGCATGCCATAAGGATTTTGTAAACGGATGCCGGAGTTTTTCTACATCCTTAAAATCTGAAGCATCCGCTTCTTCTATAGTCTCCCCGGCATAAAATACTGCAACCCTGTCCGCAACAGTCAGGGCAAGTTCCAGATCATGTGTGATAAAGAGGATACCGGCTCCTTCCTCAGCCAGCTCCCGAAAATGCCCGAGAATTCTTCCAGCCGCCTTTTTATCCAGTCCCGGTGTGGGCTCGTCGGCAATGATCAGTCTGGGAGATTCGGTTACTGCCGAGGCAATCAGTACCCTGCGTGCCATACCGCCGGAAATTTCAAACGGATACTGCTCCTCGATCTCTTCCTTCAGCTCATACCGCTTCAGCGCAGCCCGGCACCGTTCCCGGATTCCCGCATCTCGTTTTCCTTTTCTGATCTGCGGCCCGATCTTCATCAGTGGATCCAGATACGTGACGCCCTGCGGGATCAGCATAATCTCCCGCCCCCTGAGGGCTTCTGCCCGCTCTTGTGTCAGAGGCCGGCCGTCATATTTCAGTGTTCCACTCATCCGGCTGTTATAAGGCAGGATGCCCAGAATACTGTGAGCCAGCAGACTTTTTCCGGATCCGCTTGCTCCCACTGCGGCGACAATCTGCCCCGGCTCGATCTGCAGTGACAGATCTTTAATTACAGGGAGCTCGCGCTTATGAATGCCGCGTTCGTATTGTATAAACGTAATAGACAAATGGGAAATTTCTAAAATCGGTTCCAAAATATTCCTCCTTACTCATGTGCACTGGCCGGGTTCAGCAGCTTCGCCACCCGTTCTCCAAGCAGGGCAAACAGCATCACGACACAAACCAGCGACAGCCCCGGGAACAGTGCAAGCCACCATCTTCCGGTTGTCAGGTAACGCATGCTTTCTGAAAGGATTACTCCGATGGCAGGCTGCTCCGAAGAGAGACCGAATCCCAGAAAGGTAATACTGGATTCATGCAGAATCGCATGCGGGAACAACAGAATCAGCCCGGTTACAAACTGCGGAAGAAGGTGGGGAATCATATGGTTTTTTACGATCTGCATCTTTGATACGCCCAATTTTGAGGCCGTCAGAATATATGGCGCTTCCCGAAGCTGCAGCACTTCCCCGCGGATAACCCGCGCAAGAGAAGTCCAGTGGCTCAGGGCGACACCGGCAACCACTCCGGTAAATCCCCGCCCGCAGGCGATGGAAATAAGCATCACCAGAAGGATATGCGGGATACCCATCATCAGATCAATCCACCAGGAAATCACTGCATCTGCTGCTCTTCCCAGAACTGCGCAGGCCGTTCCAAGAATCAGGGCAATCAGGGCGCTTACCGCGGCTGTGAGCAGTCCAATCCGGATACTAAGTGACAGCCCCGCCAATGTCCGGGCAAACATATCTCTCCCCATCCAGTCGGTGCCAAATAAGAATTCTCTGGAAGGCGCCAGATTCTTTCTTGCAAAATTTGTCTGGACAGCCTGATCCTTCAGAAGCATTCCCGCTGCGGTGATCAGAATGAGCACTCCGGCCGTCACAATTAGAAACAGGATCGTATTTCTTCTTTGATTCTGTGGTTTCATAACTTTGCGGCCCTCCTTCGGATTTTTGGATCGATGACACCGTAGAGAAGATCCGCTGCCAGATTTCCGGCAAAGACAATCGCCGCCGTAATAACGGTAATGCCAAGAAGCAGCGGAAGGTCACTTCCCAGACCTGCGGTAACCGCCGCCTGTCCAAGCCCCGGATAGGAAAAGACCTGTTCCACCAGAACCGACCCTCCGATGATTTCACTGATGGATGCAAACTGCAGGGTCATGGCAGGAAGCGAGACATTACGCAATCCGTGCCGCAAAAAATGGATGTCTGCGATTCCCCTCTTGCTTTTGCGAAAAGTATATAGTCCGATGACAGGACTTCGATCAGTTTTTCTCTCGTGTGCAGGGCAATGTTCGCTACTCCGGTCATGCTTAGCGTAAGAACCGGGAGAATCCCGTGACGAAGCCGGTCAATGAACGTGACCGAATCCGCCTGAAGTCCCATCGGAACGGCGAGACCTACGGGCAGCCATCCCAGTTCCACCGCAAAGATCATCAGAAGTAAAATGGCAAGCCAGAAAGCCGGCGTACTGGAAATCAAAAGGCAGTATCCCCGGATCACCCGGTCCGGCCATCGATTTCGGTAAGCCCCTGCAAGCATGCCAAGAACCAGTCCAAGGACCCCAGAAAAGATCCAGGTGGCCGCCATCAGCCCCACCGAATTGGCAAGACGCTCTCCTATCACCGTCAGAACCGGCTGACGGTAAAGAAGTGAGGTGCCGAAATCTCCGTGAAGTACGCCGCTCAGCCATCCGAGATACCGCTGTGCCGGAAGCATATCCACGCCCCAGTACGCTTCCAGTTCTGCGATCTGTTCCTGCGTCATGGAGCCAAGCGCAGTCTGACCGACATTGGTCTGCAGCGGATCCAGCGGCGAAGACCACATCAGGAGAAAGGTCAGAAGGCTCACTCCCAGAAGGAGAAGCAGCATCCGGATCAGTTTTTTTCCGGCAAATTTCAGTCGATGTTTCAATGCTATCCGTCCTTTCCTTTCGATCTCGTTTTGATCATCTAACTCCAGCTCCACTGATCGACATTATTCACAATGGACCAACCATGTCCATGAGGGTGGATTTTCTGTTCTGCGACCTGAAGTCCGTCCGCTACCCAGTAGAGATGATCAATATTGACCAGCCATACCCACGGAATATCTCCATCCTGTGTTACTCCGGTAGTGCCGTCCCACTGGGCTTTCTGCCAGAGATCATAAGATACTTCCAGATCACTGGAGGCAAGTGCCTGATCCATATAGACATCCACAGTGGAGTTGGAATACGGAGAATACTGCGCCAGTCCGGTGTCTCCAATTGTATGGTAAATATTATAAAGCTCCATCGGCGTATGCGCGCCCCATCCCCAGATCAACGGATCGGACTGTGCCCGGTCATAAGCTGTATCCCAGCCGACACCTTCCAGCGTACAGGAAATTCCAAGTTCCTTCAGCTGTTCGGCAAAATCAGCCGCCAGCGCCTGGCGCACTGAATCTCCGGTTGCATAGAGCAGATTTAATTCTGCCTTGACACCGTCTTTTTCCCGGATTCCGTCTTCTCCTGTCTTCCATCCTGCTTCGTCCAGAAGTGATTTGGCTTTCTCCGGATCATAAGTGACTTCCGATGCGGAATTATACCACGGCATTTGGTCACAGACACTATACGCCGGGGATCCGTAACCGTTCAGGACATGATCGATCATTTCCTGACGGTCCACACCAATATTGATGGCACGGCGTACCTGTACATCGGTAGTAAAATCATTTCCGATCGTCTCTCCGGATTCTGTCGTCTGCTCCGGGACAGCCGGAAGATTGAATCCTCTGTTATCCACGCTTTCATATGCGGCAAGGGAATAGCCTTCCACAGTCTGATCGGAGTAAGTCGCAGAAGTATAGGCAAGGTCTACTTCTCCGGCCTGAGCAGCCAGAAATGCCGCGTCCTCTTCCATAAATACAATCGTTACCCTCTGCATATTTGGCTGTTCGCCATAATAGTCCGGATTAGCATCCAGAATGACCTGCTGTCCCTTATCCCACTGTTTCAAGATATATCTGCCGGAACCGATCGGATTAGAACCATAGGAAGCGCTGCCATATGCATGTTCCGGAACGATTCCCACAACAGCCATAGTGTAAGGCCAGATGGAAAACGGCCGTGTCATATGGAAAACAACTGTTGTATCATCCAGAGCCTCTGCATGATCCAGCATGGTAAAATCATTGACGGAACTGGCTTCTTTCACTGTATTATAAGTAAATGCCACATCTCTGGCTGTCAGCGGTTCTCCATCGGTAAACTTTACATCATCCCGGATATGAACAGTCCAGAGCAGTCCGTCCTCACTGACAGAATAATCTGTAGCCAGATCATAATCGATGGTCAGATTCGTATTTGTGACCGTCAGCGTGCTCTGGATCAACGGTTCATGCACATGCTCTCCCGCTCCCCAGCCAAAAGCAGGATCAAATCCGGCTTCCGGCTCCGAGTTGGGATCCATGGCAATCACAACGGAAGAACGATTCTCTGAGGTATTCGACCGGGATTCAGAGGAGGACCCACCGCATCCTGCCATCAGGGAAAGCACTAGCAAACAGGCAAGGAGGGCCGCCGGTTTTCGTTTTACATTGCTTCTCATTATTCTGCATCCTTTCCATGTTCATTTTGCATAGAAGCAAACACTTCCTCCCGTACCTGTTCGCAGGAAATCTGGTGTACTCTTGCAAGCCTGGATACATCGTCAAATTCCGGTTTCATATGAGTCACGCCATATCCACTGGCTTTTTTGACTCTCACCGTCCCCCATTTGGTCTCCACTTCGCTGATTTCCGGCTTCAGAAAGTACTTCCGGCATCTGCGGATCCGAAGCCCATTTGTAGTTGTCTGCGCCAGGATATGCCGTGCCATCTCTTCTTCCTTTTCTGGATCACAGAGAACTGTCAGAACATGTCCTGATCTTCCTTTTTTCATGGTTCCCGCAACCGTATAGACATCCAGTGCACCAAGCTCCAGAAGTCTTGTGCAGGCAAAGGCAAGGGTTTCCGGCGTCATATCGTCAATATTGCATACCAGTTCCGTAATCATGGAGCCGCCCTCTTCCTCTGTTTCTCCCAGAAAGGCACGGACGCAGTTTGCCTGTTCAAACTGTTTGGTGCCGATTCCGATTCCCGTTTTCGCGATTTTCATCATCGGCATTTCCGCAAATTGATCCGCAAAATGTGTCAGAAGCGCTGCTCCGGTCGGGGTACAAAGCTCACCCTGAACCGTTCCTGCATAGACCGGAACACCTGCAAGCAGATTCGCCGTAGCAGGAGCCGGAACCGGCATAATGCCGTGGGCACAACGCACCGTTCCCTTTCCTACATGTACAGGCGATACAATCACCTTGTCCAGATGAAGCAGGAACATGGCGTAGCAGACACCTGCCACATCCGCCACTGCATCCAGAGCACCCACTTCATGAAAATGGATTTCCTCCACCGGACAGCCATGTGCTTTGGATTCCGCGTCCGCAATAGCAGAATAAACGGATTTTGCGTGATTCTTAACCTCTGCCGGAAGTTCCAGATGTTCAATCAGGTCCGCAATATATCCCGGAGCTGCGTGGTGGTGAGAATGTCCATGATGATGGTCGTGGCTGTGATGATGGTCATCGTGGTGATGCTCCTCATGATGGTGTTCCCCGTCATGTTCATGATGATGTTCGTGACCATGATGATCATGACCTCCGACAGCTTCTTCTTCTCCGTGCACTATTACTTTCATGTGAGTTCCGCTGATACCGCAGGTGGATCCATTTTCAGCTTCCACCCGGACATCCGACAGCCCCAGATGATTCATTGTGTGCAGAAATGTTTCTTTCTCTTTATCCTCCAGAAGTTCGTATAATGCAGCCATCAGCATATCTCCGGCTGCTCCCATATTACATTCGATATAAAGTGTTCTCATTACTCTTCCTCCAATCCTTCCATCTGATTGATTCTGCTGGCAAGATATCCTGCTCCGAATCCATTATCAATGTTGACGACGCTGCACCCGGAAGCACAGGAATTCAGCATGGACAACAGCGCAGATAATCCCCCAAAGCTGGCTCCATACCCGACGCTGGTCGGCACCGCAATCACCGGACAGTCCACCAATCCACCGATGACAGACGCCAGAGCACCTTCCATTCCCGCCACGGCAACAATGCATCTGGCGCTCATCAGGTCGTCCAGATGGGATAACAGCCTGTGAAGGCCTGCCACCCCAACGTCATACAGGCGGACAACATGATTTCCCAGGACTTCCGCGGTCAGAGCCGCTTCTTCTGCCACCGGGATATCGCTGGTTCCTCCGGTTGCGACAACGATACGCCCCCTCTTTTTATGTTCCGCCGGATAGGCAATGGCAAGCCTTGCATCCGCATGGTAATCAAGGGGAATCGAATCCGGAAGCTGATTTACGGTTTCCTGGCTGACTCGGGTAATCAGGATGTTCCGGCATCCCCGGTTTCCCATAGCCTGAACGATCCCTGCGATCTGCTCCGGTGTTTTGCCTGCCCCGTAAATGACTTCTGCCGCGCCCTGACGGACACTGCGGTGCAGATCGATTTTGGCATAGTCCAGATCTTCAAATGGTGCTTCTTTTAACTGTAATAATGCCTGCTCCGGTTCAGTTGTGCCGTCTGCCACACTCCGAAGCAACTGTAAAATATCATATTTATTATCCATAATGCTCTCCTTCCCGATGATGTTATACTGATTTGGCCCGCGCTTCCAGATCCAGCAGGATGGATGAAAAGAGCGGCCGAAGTGTTGTCAGGATTTCTTCCCTTTTGGGAAACAGCAGAGGCATCTGTTCTTCTGTGACCTGAAGCCGCGCGCCGCCATCCTCCATCAGACGGACGCGGAAATCCTGAAATCCAAGATTTGCCAGTGCCGTCTCTGCCGTCTCTGCCGTCTTCAGCAGTTCCGGTGTAATAGGTGTCCCTGTCGGGATTCTTGTTGCGAGACAGGCGTAAGCCGGTTTTCTGCTTGTAAAGAGCCCTGCTTCTTCGGACAGACGCCGGACTTCGCTTTTGGAAATTCCACATTCCCGAAGGGGCGAACGTACCTCAAGTTCCCGAATCGCCTGCATACCCGGACGGTCATCTGCATCGTCTGACGCATTGGTTCCATCCAGAAGACAGAAGTAACCATCTTTTCGCGCTGCCGCCCATAGCTGTGAAAACAGCGCTCTTTTGCAGTAGTAGCACCTCTTTGGTCCATTTGCGGCCGCTTCCTGAACGGATAAAATGTCCTTTTCCAGAACAGTCATCGGAATGCCAAGCTCTTCTACAACTTTGCGTGCGTCTTCCATCTCAAAATCCGGCTGAAAAGCCGTTTTCATATAATAAGCATGTACGTCGCAGCCATACTGCTTTGCCGCCCATAAAAGAAATGCCGAGTCTGTGCCGCCGGAAAATGCCAGGGCCGCTTTTGGCACTTCACAGAAAAACTCTTCCAAAGTCATCTATTATTTCCTCCTTTTCGACAAAAAAGAAGGTATCCGCCTTCTTCTGAAAGCAGATACCTTCCTGGTATCAAAATTTCTATTCTGCATTTTAATTCGTAATTTTTACTGCAAAATTTCTGCTCTATCAGTCGATTGCCAGTAATGCTGTTTCTCTGTCATATGGCACTGATCCGCTTCTGCCGATCATTCCGGCTTCCTGCCGGATTAGTTAGTCTATCAGTGTACCCAGAATCTCAACTGCATTCTGTACATTTTTCGTCATAGAGAGGTCTGTAACGCCGACAATGATATTGTCGCACAGATTCACCGGAATCAGTATCCGTTTTGCACGGCTTTGTCCGACAGCCTGCGCCATAGCCGGGGTGATCTCCCCCAGCATGGAATCTGCAATCACAATTCCCACCGGCCCTATGATCACATCTGCCCTGCGGCATGCAACGATCACAGAATTCTCTCCCGTGGCCGCCTGCGTTGCCCCGGCACGAAGCATGGCATTGGTCGCTGCACTGTTTGCCCCTATTGCAATGATCTCAATGTCCGGATACCGGTCTTTGACTGCGCTTACCAGCTGACGGCCAAGTCCGCCGCCCTGGCCATCTATGATTACCAGATTCAAGTCTGTTCCTCCCTCATGTTTCCATCAATAAATTACAACTATATAGTTTAAACGATTTTGGGAAATTTTGCAATTTTTATTTAGAAAAGCCTCCTCTTTCTTTTACCAATTATTCATTTTGTTCTGCTGCTTCTTTTTCCTGCAGCAGTTCATCCTCTTCGTAGGCCTTATGATCCCGTGGATCCAGCAGATATTTCATGAACTCGCGGTCAGTATATTCCGTTTCCAGAAATTCGCTGAAGCATGGGTAAATCAGGTCGTGGAATCCTTTTTCAAAAAGGTAATCTTCCAGATTTCCTTTGTAATCAGTGTCCTCTTCCCGCTTCTGACGCCACGTATCTGCTGTTTCAGACAATTCCCGTAATGTGATACCATGAATAAACATCCACCACATCTGAAACTTTGCATATGCTTTCTTCCGAAAAACTTCCCGCTCGGACGGCTCCTCCTCACGTGTTTCGTAATGTTTTAAAATCTCCCGATTCCGTGCTGTATCCAGGTAATAACGCTCGAAGCCTTTTCCGAGATTGAGATCACGGATCATGACAACTCCGTCCATCTCCGCAAAGCGGACAGCATCTTCCAAAGACATGTCTGCATCAGCGGATGTATTAATGAACTTTGCTCCATACTGATCCGTATCTATTACGTAATGTGTCGGTCTCGCCCAGAAAGCTTCCATTAGTATCTGTACTTTCTCCGCGATGATTTCTGCTCTTCTGTCTGTATTTCCATATTTAGATCCGACTCTGTTGCGGACCCGGACATAGGCGTATCCGAGAAGTGCCTCCTTGTTTGGAGCCAGTGTCCCGATGATTTTTTTCAGTGCTCTGTTGGCACAGACTCTTTCCCCTTTCGTAATCTCGTCCTGAATCTGTAACAGTCCCTGTTTGACAAATTCATATGTATTTCTGGTAAATCTTTGCATGTTGCTTCCCCCTGTTTATCTAAATGTATTCCTTCTATAACGAAAATATGAAGTGAACTCAATCATCGTGAAAACGACAGGAAAGAATGTAGATATTGTCATCGTCCATGCAATATACCAGCCTGTCTTTATCATTGATCCGGCGGCTCCAGCAACCTTCCATCCTGCCTGTCAGGGGCTCAGGTTTACCGATTCCGGTAGTTCCGTTTTCACAGATATCCGCAATAAGCAGATTGATCTTTTTCAGTGTTTCCCGGTCGTTTTGCTTCTGAAAAAGATAGTCTTTCCACCCATTTTCCGTAAAATGCTTATTCTTCATCTTCTGCCATTCCGATCAGATCATGGATCTGTTCGTTTCCCCTTTTCAACTGTCCGGCCGATTCCAGCAGCCATCTGTAGTTGGATTCCTTCGCAGTCAGATGCATGTTTTCCAGCATATTATTGTACATTTCCTCGGAAATCATTACAACATTCCGGTTTTTCTTTCGGGTGATGATAAGTGTCTCGTAATCATCAGTCACTCTGTCCATACATTCTTTCAGATTGTTCCGCAATTCTGTGTAGTTTATTGCAAGCACACTTTTCACTGTCCTTTCAAGTACAAAATATTGTACTTGTATTATAGTATATGTACATCATGTCGTCAACACAGGAAAAGAATTCCTGAAATCAGTTTTCCAGAGTATAAAAAGGCCGAAGATCACTCTTCGGCCCCTGATTTTTTCGGTTGTATGCCGGCTCACCGTGCGGATTTGGCATTCGGATAAATCTTCTCCATTCTGGCATCGTCAAATCTGGTATCAATCAGTTTTTCAACGGCATTGTCCGGTGTATCACCTTGTGCTCTCTGGTCGTATCTTACAAGAGCAGCGGCTGATACAACCATATTCGCTGCCATAAACAGGATAAGACACCATGTAACAATATATCCTGTGAGTTTTGGTATCTTTTCGATCCAGTCGGATATACGGGGATACAGTACCTTGATCCATATTACTGCAGCGATTCCCCAGAAGAAACAGTAAAGCAGGTTAATTCGCCCGCCCAGATTAAAAGGAATGCCACTGTAATCCCAGAATACTTTTCCGAAAAACAATTCGGCGAAAACACTGCACAGGTACTCATAAGCGCCGCCCAGAAACGTGCCGACCATAAAAAGATACCGGTCCGGCTTCTCTCTGTCCTTATGTAAAAGAATTGTTGCCGCAACAATCGCCATTCCCCAGATGATACTAAACGGCCCCCATACAAGGCTGCTCCGGCTCATCCATACTCCTGCTGTAATCCGGCAGAAAATGGTCTCAACCAGATCCCCGAGGAGCGAACCGATAACGAACAGCCAGAACAGTTTGTAAAATCCGCATCCCTCGGCAAACCGTCCTTCTTTCTCAGCTTCTTCTCTTGCCACCTGGATCAGAGGATAAGCTTTTTCCATTCTTCGCTCTACATGGCCGACAATCAGCGCCGTGAATTTTCCCGTAACAACTGCCACTTTCCGGTTCCAGCGGACTGCGGCTTTTGTCGGCCTGCCAATGCGCAGCGCCGCCGCCGATGACACAGACATATCAACAATAATTCCGACAAAGGCGATACCAACCAGTATATTCCCAAACGGCCTGGGGATAAGATGAAACAGCCTGGTGAAATCTTCATCTCCGAATTTGACTGCCAGTACACCAAGAACTCCCCAGAGAACGCTGTACTGCAGACAGATATATCCGTCAAAATTCCATTTTTTTTCGGAATAGTCCCACCATTTGCGCTGATTCATCCGTTCCAGAATTTTACCGGCAAACCACTCGATCGTCGTAGCAATTATCATGCATCCGAGAAACAGGAAAAACGGCTGATTTTCCAGATCTTCCAGAGAAATAATCATGATCAATGCTGCTGTTCCGTATATAAAACAAAACGGTCCTGAAGAAAATCCCCGGTTTACAAATTTCTTTTTCCGTATGGTTCCGACAATTGTCTCTATGAACCATCCCAGAAAGGAATAGATCAGTACCAGCCATATAAGCTCCGAAAATGTATAATGCATAATTACTCCTGCTGTCTTGTTTTATCTTTTGTATTCCTGCTCCATATATTCTTCCAGTGCATCAATCCATGTCGGCATCTTATGTATGCCGAGTACCGTAATCAGAAAATTGTCAAGTACTGTAAAAGTCGGTCTTGCAGAACAGTATTCAGCTTTTCTGGTCGGTACAGGGATTACCCTGACATCTTTTTCCGAAATCCTTACAATCTCTTTTGCGAATTCGTACCGGTTGCAGACACCGCTGCATGTCACATGGTAGGTCCCGTATTCTTCTGTATTGATCAGTTTCAGCATAAATGCCGCCAGTGCATTGGCACTGGTCGGTGAACCGTACTGATCATCGGAGATATAGAGTTCTGTCTTTGTTTCAATTGCTTTTAAAATCTGATTGACAAAATTTGCATCACTTCCGCGCCCAAAGACCCAGTTGCTCCGGATAATGAAATGGTCATGCGCAAATTCCTTGACATAATTTTCTCCTGCAAGTTTGCTTCTTCCATAAACTGTCATCGGATCCGTCTCATCAAATTCATGGTACGGCACCTGACGGATCCCGTTAAACACGTCATCCGTTGACAACAGGAGAATTCTGGCCTGAACTTTAGATGCTGCAATCGCAAGATTTCTTGCACCGATCGCATTAACTTTATAGGCGTATTCCGGCGATTCTTCACATGTCCCGACGTTTGTGACCGCAGCGCAGTCAAAAATCACATCCGGCCTTTTTTCCTTTGCAAAGTCGATAACCTGATTTAAATTTGTCACATCGACCTCTTCGATATCTGTGTTGATAATCTCAGCGTCCGGCTGATACTGCTTTGCCATATCATTAAGCGCGCATCCAAGCTGTCCGGCCGCTCCTGCAATCCATATTTTCATCTTCTTCACCTGATTTCTCTACTGTTGTGTATTTCCGGCTTCCGGATATTTCGCTTTTAATGCTCTGGAAACAACCTTAGGAACATATCTGTCTGTATCGGAGCCATAATATGCAAACTCTTTTACCAGTGTAGAACTTAAAAAGGCATATTCCAGACTTGTCGTAAAGAACATGGTATCAATCTCATTGTCCACACTGTGGTTGATCTGTGCCAACTGCATTTCATATTCAAAATCCGTAACGGCCCGAAGTCCACGGATAATCAGTCTTGCATGGTTCTGCTTTGCAAACTCAACGGTCAGCCCTTCAAATGCCTTTACTGTTACATTCGGGAAATCTTTTGTCACTTCCTGAAGAAGCTGCAGACGCTCCTCCATGGTAAAAAGCGGTGTCTTTTTCTGGTTGACAAGGACGCCGATAATGAGTTCATCTACGACTTTTGCCGCCCTTGTGATGATATCCAGATGTCCGAATGTAACCGGGTCAAAACTGCCTGGATATACTGCTTTAATCATCTGTATTCCTCATTTCATGAAAATTTCTTCAATAACTATACTACAAAATACCGGTCAGGTCAAACTGTTTCACGGATGGAAGGGAAAACGGCGCCTGTATCTGACGGAGAATCTCTGTCCTTTGCGGAACAGACGAAGGAAGCTTCTCATAATCCAGAGAAAGGAAGCCTGCAAACAGCAGAATACTGATGACAATCCGGACTCCTAATGTTCCGGTCTGACGCGTTTCCTGTTCCGGATAGATGCTTCCGTAAGCCGCGCGGTATCTCGGGTGGACTGCCGGTGCATGAAGGGGCGACTCCGCCGGATTCTCCTCCCTTGCCCGCATCTGCTCCAGTGCCTCTTTTCTCTTTCTTTCCCGGCTGTCATTCAAAACCATACACCTCCGCATTGCCGTCTAAAAAAGACAGGATATATAATCATAATATACCCTGTCTTTCCAAAGTATGCTAGTGTCTGTCAGATAATTCCTGAATAATGTCGTTCCAGTCAAGTCCCCGCTCTACCATCAGCACCATGGCATGATAAAGGAAGTCGGAGAGCTCGTATTTCAGCTCCTCTGTGTTCGGATTCTTGGCTGCAATAATGACCTCTGCCGCCTCTTCTCCCACCTTCTTCAGAATTTTATCAATTCCTTTATCAAAGAGATAATTGGTGTATGATCCTTCTTTTGGATTCTTCTTCCGGTCCAGGATCGTGCCATATACGGTTTCAAAAATCTGAAGCGGGTTGGTTTCATCATAATCCGTGCCTGCGATAGTCTGGAAAAAGCAAGTCGGATTTCCGGTATGGCAGGCTGCTCCGATCTGCTCTACTTTTGCAAGAAGGGTGTCCTTGTCACAGTCGATGGTCAGAGATTTGACATACTGGAAATGACCGGATGTCTCTCCTTTTGTCCAGAGACACTGTCTGCTCCGGCTGTAATATGTCATTTTTCCGGTTTTCACCGTCCGGTCAAATGCTTCTTCATTCATATAGGCAAGCATCAGCACTTCGCCTGTTCTGTAATTCTGCGCGATAACAGGAATCAGGCCGTCGGAATTCAGCTTGAAATCCGAGAAATCAAGTACGCTCTCAAAGGAAGTCATCTGGATGCCGCATTCCTGACATTTTGTCTTAAAGAGATGAAAATCCATATCCATGCGGCTGACAAATTTTCCGGAAATACCTCTTGCCCCCGGACTTTTCAGAATCCGGAAAATCTCAGATTCTTCCATCGTATCGGTCAGGACCACATATGGAATTTCTGTCAGTGTCATCACAGAGTTCAGATCCAGTCTGTGCATGAAAATGATCTCGCTGCTGTATTTTTCAATCAGATGCTGCTGTTTGAAAAGGGTATCAAAATCATTCAGAGAAACGGCCGTTTTCTCTTTTCCGAATCTCTTGGACGCTTCCTCCAGCATTTTTACAGAGCTTGCTTTGGAGAAATTCAGAACGACCCGTTTAGCTCCGGTGTAAAGTATCTTTTTCACATCTTCCAGACGTTTGATATTTCCTCCTGCTACAACAGGGATCCCGGCTGATTTTGTGATTTTTTTCAGCAGGTCGATGGACTCCTCATGATCCTCATCCGAATCAGAAAGGTCGAATACAAGAAGCTCGTCTGCTCCCTTATCGCTGTAATGCTTTGCAAGAGCAACCGCGTCTTCCGAGAGAACATCCATATCATCGAACCATCTGACTGCTTTTCCCTGCCATAAAAACAAGCAGGGAACAATTCTTTTATAACTCATCTGTTTTCAGTTCCTTTCTTCTATAAGCTTCCTTTTGTAGACCATACTTCCGTCATACCAGGCTCAAAGGAAACGGCCATGTGAAGAGCCTTTCCAAAACTTTTAAAAAGCGCCTCCGCCATATGATGATTGTTTCCTTCATCTACGATTTTCAGATGCAGATTCATCATGGCGCTGTAGGATACTGCATAGAAAAACTCCCGGATCATCTCCGTATCCATTTCTCCGATCTTTTCCACGGTAAACTCTGCCTGATATTTCAGAAACGGACGACCGGAAAGATCGATTGCCGCAAGGGAGAGTGTTTCATCCATTGGAAGGAGAAAGAATCCAAACCTCCGGATCCCTTTTTTATCGCCGACTGCTTCTGCGATCGCCCGTCCAAGAACAATCCCGGTATCCTCGATGGTGTGATGCGTATCTACGTTCAGATCGCCTTCTACCTGCACTTCCAGGTCAAAAAGGCCGTGCCTTGCAAACCCTTCCAGCATATGGTCAAAAAATCCGATTCCGGTCCGGATCTTTGTCTTTCCGGTCCCGTCCAGATTCAGGCGGACGGAAATATCCGTCTCTTTCGTCTTTCTGTGTTGTTCTGAAATTCGCTCCGGCATCGCTATTCCCCCTCTTTTTCAAACCGTACTTTGATCGAATTGGCATGAGCGGTCAGCTGCTCTGCCTGCGCAAAATATTCGATGTCCTCGTGAATTTTCTCAAGCGCATCTCTGGAGTAGGAAATAATGCTGGACTTCTTGATAAAATCGTCGACAGAAAGCGGAGAGAAAAACTTCGCTGTTCCATTTGTCGGCAGAATGTGGTTCGGTCCTGCAAAGTAGTCCCCAAGCGGTTCGCTTGCATACTCTCCAAGGAAGATAGCTCCTGCATTTCGGATCTTTGTCATCACATCGAACGGATTTTTCGTCAGAATTTCCAGATGTTCGCTTGCAATTTCATTGGCTGTCTCGATGGCTTCCTCCATCGTTTGGGCAACAAGGATATATCCGTAATTATCCAGTGATTTCTGTATAATCTCCGCACGGGAAAGTTCCTTTAAGAATCCATCCACTTCGTCGGATACCTTCTCTGCCAGTTCGGCGCTTGTCGTTACCAGAATCGCAGAAGCAAGTTCGTCGTGCTCTGCCTGGGAAAGAAGATCCGCCGCAACATATCTTGGATTTGCGGTTTCATCTGCGATAACCAGAATTTCCGAAGGTCCCGCTACCGAGTCAATGCTGACATATCCGTAAACTGCTTTTTTTGCAAGGGCAACATAGATATTACCCGGTCCTACAATCTTGTCCGTCTTCGGAATACTCTCTGTCCCGTAGGCAAGGGCAGCGATGGCCTGAGCCCCGCCGACTTTATAGATCGCGTCCACTCCTGCTTCTTTTGCCGCAACCAGCGTATGCGGACTGACTTTTCCATCCCTTCCCGGAGGCGTCACCATGATGATCTCGTCCACTCCGGCAATCCTTGCAGGGATCACATTCATCAGTACGGAAGAAGGATAGACCGCCTTCCCGCCCGGCACGTAAACACCCACACGTTTCAGCGGGGTGACTTTCTGTCCGAGAAGCGTACCGTCCGGCTTGCTGTCAAACCAGCTGTACTGCTTTTGCTTTTCGTGGTAGCTTCTGATATTTTCCAGCGCTTTTCTGATTACACCGATCAGCTTTTTGTCTGTTTTTTCATATGCCTCTGCAATCTCCTCTTCGGATACCCGAACCGTTTCTTTTGTAAGATGGGCGTGGTCAAACTGTTCGGTATAGGCAAAGAGCGCCTCATCACCTTTTTCTTTTACCTGCTTCAGAATCGCGGCAACCCGCTCTTCGTATTCTCCATAACTGTCCGGACTTCTCTTTAACAGATCCTGTAAAAGGTTCTGTTTTGTCTCTTCTGTCAATTTCTGGATTCTCATCTTCTATCCCGCCTTTACTTTAAAATTTCCCTCAGTCCGGTGATCAGTTCCCGGATTCTGTCATTTTCCATTCTCATGCTGACCGGATTGACGATCATTCTTGCGGAAAGCGGGCAGACTTCCTCCAGAACTTTCAGTCCGTTTTCTTTCAATGTCGTTCCAGTCTCAACGATATCTACAATTACTTCGGAAAGCCCGACGATCGGAGCAAGTTCAATGGAACCGTTCAGTTTGATGATCTCCACCGTCTGGTGCTTCTGGTCGAAGAAATAATTTTTTGCGATATTCGGATATTTTGTGGCTGCCCGGATAATCTCCCGGTGTCCCAGAAGCTCCTTTGCGCTTTCCGGTCCGCAGACACACATCCGGCAGGCGCCGAATTTCAGGTCGAGTACTTCGTGGACTTTCCGGTCCTCTTCCAGAATAATATCCTTTCCGACCACACCGATATCCGCGGCTCCGTACTCTACATAAGTCGGAACATCCGGCCCTTTTGCAAGGAAAAACCGGAGTTTCAGCTCTTCGTTTACAAAAATCAGTTTGCGCGAGGACTTGTCTTTCATTTCCTCACAGGTAATGCCAACCTGCTCCAGAAGCTCCAGCGTCTGTTTTGCAAGGCGCCCTTTACAGAGGGCAAAGGTCAAATATCTCATGACTGTTCCTCCTCCTTCTTCTGTCCGATTGTTTTCCGTTCCCCGGTTTTCAGGTTAATCATCTCGATCTCTCCGTTTTCCGGAAGATAGAGGAGATTCTCCGCCTGATTTTTCTTACCGTACTGGATGTAATAATCCAGGGATTCTTTGGCCTTTTTGCAGAACAGTTCCGTACTGTTCTGTCGTGCCCGGAATTCTTTCGCAAGGCTGATCGCCTGTCTGCGCTGGGAATCCGCATAGACAATGATAGCAGCATTCTCTTCGTAGGAAATCTGCACATGCTGTCTTGCAAGGGCATTCATCAGTTCATCGATAATAACGGCAAATCCGATGGAAGGCGCCCGCTTTCCGAATTTTTCCATCAGATGATTGTACCGGCCTCCTTTGACAACCGCGTCTCCGGTGCCGAATGTATATGCTCTGAAAATCACGCCTGTATAATAGCCGTATGCACCGCTCATGCTCAGGTCAAATGTGATATATTTCTGTACGGTATATGCTTTCAGAATTTCATATGTATCTTTCAGACGTTTGATGGCGCGTTTTGCAAGCTCGTTCGGCGCAATCGCCATCGCCTTATCAAGAACTTCCGGTCCTCCTACCAGTTCCGGCAGATGGCCGAACAGCTCTTTCATCTCCGGTTTGACATTTGCCTCGTCCAGGAGCTCCGTCACACCGTAATAATTCCGGTTTGAGATCAGCTGCCGCAGGTGTTCCTCATATTCCGGCGGAAGTTTGGCTTCCTTCATGAGACTGTACAGGAATCCGACATTCCCTACGCTGATCTGGAAATTCTCAAGACCGGACTGTCTTAAACAGTCCACAACCATTGCCAGCATTTCCGCATCCACATCCTTGGAATCTACCCCGATATACTCGGCGCCAAGCTGTGTATTCTCCCGCAGGCGTCCCTGATAGCGGGAATGGTTGATAAACGTGTTTCCTATATAGCAAAGCCGAAGCGGCTTTTCTTCGATTTCATACAGAGCCGAAGCAGCTCTGGCAACAGAAGGCGTAATATCCGGCCGAAGCGCAAGGATATTTCCCTCCCGGTCAAAAAATTTATATAATTCCTTCACAGAAATCGTTCCGATCTCTTTTCGGAATACGTCAAAATATTCGAAGGTCGGCGTCTGTATATCATGATAGCCATAAAGATGCAGGACGTGATGCAGCTTATCCTGCAGTGCCAGCTTTTTCCGGCACTCTACTTTGTAAATGTCCCGTACCCCTTCCGGTGTGTGTAAAATTTTCTGTTTCATGTCTTATCCACTCTTTCTCTTTTTCTTTTTGTTCACTTTATCATGCTACCATGTTAAATTGAAATTACAACGAATATTATAAAAATCTTACTCTCTTTTGTCAAGATCTTTCTGTATCTCATCCAGATAAGGAACCATGCACCCGCTTTTCAATGTGAAGAAAAATTCGGGATCCAGTTCTTCATACCGGATACTTTTTCTTCCGCCTTTCTCCATCCGTTCCCAGAACCGCTTCAGTTCCTGAAAACGCATGTAGTAAAGCTCTGTCCTTCCCGTGTAGAGGATCAGCAGAAAGGCGATCCCTCCCTGACGCTCAAATTCCTCCATAAATTCTACCTGATGCCGGTGTACATTCTGAAGCGGGAAGGTGTCCGCCGCGCACTCTTTGGCATCGAAGCAGACCGGAATCCCCTGCACGGCGCCGATATAATCGACGGTACTTCTCTGGTCGAAATACGCCAGGGTAATGTGCCGGTGTTCTTTGTCGATCCGGACCGGAGTGATCGGCGTTGGAATCTTCTGAATCAGAGCAAGGCCTTTGTTGCGGTATTGTTCATTTGTGTGATTGATATAGTCCTCCAGGGCAGAACCCCGCAGTCCTCTCGATGTCCATGTGGCCATGTTGCTGCTCCTTTTTCACTCTAAATATATACTTTTTGAATCATCTCAAACTGTTTCGGAAGCTCCGCCCGGACGATCAGGCCGGACAGCTTTTTCAGTTCTGCCGTTTCTTCCGGGAACTCCATCCGGTATGCATGAAGAAGCTGGTGTGTCAGTCCGAACTCCTTTTTCAGACGGTCGTTTTCTCTCCGGTTTCCGTATTTGTAATCTCCGATAATCGGATATCCGAGGGAAGCAAGGTGTGCCCGGATCTGATGGGTCCGTCCGGTAATCAGGTGCACCTCCAGAAGGGTGTGCTTCGCCCCTGTCTGAATTGGAACATATTCGGTCTCGATCGGGACGCTGCCCTCGGAAGGCTTGGAACTGATCGATACTTTGTTATGCTGCTCGTCCTTGGTCAGGAAACCGCAGGCCCGGACAGGCTCTTTCATCTGTCCGTACACGATGGTCCGATAATACTTCCGAACAGAACGGTCTTTCAACATCCCGCTCAACACCTGAAGGCCCCGCAGGCTTTTCCCGGCTGTCACAATGCCGCTTGTATTCCGGTCCAGGCGGTTACAGATGGACGGGCGGAAACGCCGAAGCTCTTCCGGTGTGATCTCCCCCTTTTCCAGCAGGTAGGCTGTCAGATACTCAACCAGAGAGATGTCGCCGGGCGATGCTTTCTGCGAGAGCAGTCCGCACGGCTTGTTGACAAACAGTACATCCTCATCTTCATAAAGTACCTGAAGCTTTCCGGCCAGTGCTTTTTGATCCCTGACAGCCGGCCCCTGGGACTTGCTTTCGGAAAATTTTTCGATCGTCTCATCGGAGAGAAACATCTGGATAAGGTCTCCCCCGGTAAGATGTTCGCTCCCCGTCATCTTTTTCTTATTCAGGGTGATGTTTTTTTTCCGCATCATTTTATAGATAAAGCTTTTTGGTGCCTTGGACAGGTATTTGGACAAAAACTTGTCCGCTCTTTGCCCGGCATCATTCTTTTCAATTCTGATTGTCTGCATTGGATTCTCCTATACCGCAGCCGTCAGGATCAGCCGGCGCATTTCACGCACCGCTCTGTCCGGCTGCCCTTCTGATTTCTGCTTTGTTTCTCCAAAACTTTCGGCCCGCTTCAGAAAGGAATCGTAGTCAGTAAAAATTTTGACTGTTACTTTGTCGTAATGATTCTCTTTCAGTATCCGGGCGAGATATGCCTCCACCTCTGCCGGAGGAACCTTGGTTCTGGAAACATACCCGCAGATCAGGTGTCTGGAAATCAGGAGTACATCTACAGGCATTACTTTCTCCGAGCTGGTAAGCACCATGTCATAAGCGGAAAGAATTCCGGCAGCCGCTGTTTCCACCTCCCTGACTTTCTCTTCCTCAAAAGACCGGTATGGCAGCAGCATAATCATTCCGACAGCGGATCTGGCGGCCGGAAGGCATCCCAGAATCGCCACGATGGTAAGCAGATTGTTTCTCGTGTGTGTTGTCAGATATCCGGTCAGAAAGACGGCAATGCTGATCCCAAAAAGAAGGATGGTGATCAGGATCCGCTTTTTCTTCTGGTCCTTGATATAACCTGGCATCCCTTTTGTAATTTTCATAAATGCTCCCCTTTATTTCATCCATTTGTCCATGGCGTAAAAGATGACATTCTCCGGCATCAGTTTACCGGCGATCCTTGCCCCTTTCATCAATGTTCCATGAACAGAAACAGGCTTTTTCATTTTTGCATCCAGCAGTGCGGTCCGGACTACATCCTGCGCCGAAACCATCGTTGCCTGTTTGGCCTTGCTGTTATTGGTTCCGGACACCTCAAAGAATTCCGTATCCACAGGTCCCGGGCAGACCGCTGTCACAATGATTCCGTCTTTTTTCAGCTCTTCGGCGAGTCCTCTGGAGAAGCTGGTGACATACGCCTTTGTTGCCGCGTAAACTGTAAATCCAGGCTGCGGGCAAAAGCTTGCCCCGCTTGATATATTTAAAATCCTGCTTCCCTTTTTCATGTACGGGAGGATCATCAGCGTCATTTTCGTGAGCGCGCGGCAGTTGACGTCGATCATCCGAAGCTGGGCCTGCGGATCGTGCCCGGCAATCTCTTTTGCCTCTCCGATTTTTCCAAATCCGGCGGCATTTACAAGCATCCGGACATCCGGATTCTGATTCTCGAGGCGGTTTAAGATTTGCTTATAGATCAGATCTTTTTCCAGATCGCCTGCAAAAATCCGGACATAGATCCCGGTTTTCTCCTCCACGGTCTTTTTGACCTGTTCCAGCCTTTCCGCTCTTCTGGCCGTGATCCATATCTCATCAAGCTGCCTGTAAAATGCGGGGATCCGGGTTACAAACTCTCTCCCGATCCCGGAAGATGCTCCTGTCACAACTGCAATCCTCATATACATTCCTCCCTGCTGCTATTTTTTCTTTTTCTTATGTGTATTTCTGATGGTTTTCTTTTTCCTCGGTGCGGCAGCCTCCTTTGACTGCTGCCGTTTTTTTGCAAAATACCGGTCCTCTTTTGTCTGCCTCGGACGGATCAGACAATGCTTTCCGAACCCAATCAGATCTTCCCGCCCTGCTTTTTTGAGAGCTTCCATGACCAGCTCATAGTTTTTCGGATTCCGGTACTGAATCAGCGCCCTCTGCATCGCCTTTTCATGCGGGGACTTCGGTACATAAACCGGCTTCATTGTCCTTGGATCGACTCCCGTGTAGTACATACAGGTGGAGATGGTGGACGGTGTCGGATAAAAGTCCTGCACCTGTTCCGGCATATAACCAAGATCCCGCAGATATTCCGCAAGAGCCACCGCCTCTTTTAAGGTGGAGCCCGGGTGAGACGACATCAGGTATGGCACCAGATACTGTTTCTTTCCAAGCTGTTCGTTGATCTTTTTATATTTTTCAGTAAATGCGCGGTACACGGAATTCTCAGGTTTTCCCATCATCTGAAGAACCGGGTCCGCAATATGTTCCGGCGCTACTTTGAGCTGCCCGCTTACGTGATATTCGCAAAGCTCCCGCATAAAGGTATCATCCGGATCTGCCATGACATAATCAAACCGGATACCGGAACGGATAAAGACCTTCTTGACCTTCGGTATTTCCCGGAGGCTTCGCAGGAGCTTCAGGTAGTCTTTATGATCCACATTCAGATTTTTGCATGGTTTCGGGAACAGGCACTGTCTGTGCTTACATGCTCCGTGAGTCAGCTGCTTGTCACAGGCCGGATGCCGGAAGTTGGCAGTCGGTCCGCCTACATCGTGAATATATCCTTTGAAATCCGGCTCCTCCGTCAGAAGTTTCGCCTCCTCAACAAGGGACTCATGACTTCTTGTCTGAATGATTCTGCCCTGATGGAATGTCAGTGCGCAGAAACTGCAGGCACCAAAACATCCCCGGTTGCTGATCAGACTGAATTTCACTTCTGAGATGGCCGGAATTCCTCCGTCCTTTTCGTACATCGGATGATAGGTCCGCATGTAAGGAAGCGCGTACACATCGTCCATCTCGGTCTGGGACAACGGCTTTGCAGGCGGATTCTGTACGACATAGACGTGCTCCGAATACGGCTCAATCAGCCGCTTTGCCGTAAACGGATCCGTATTACAGTACTGGGTATAGAAACTCTCGGCATAACGAAGCCTGTCTTTCTGAAGCTCGGAATAGGCCGGCAGCTCCACGGCGTCATATATCGCTTCCCGGTCTTTGACCTTGCAGACTGTCCCGTCAATATAAGTCAGGTCTTCCACCCGGATTCCGGCGTTCAATGCATCTGCGATTTCCACAATGGAGCGTTCTCCCATTCCGTAGGAAATCAGATCCGCTCCGGAATCCAGAAGCACGGAGCGTTTCAGCCGGTCAGACCAGTAATCGTAATGGGCCAGTCTTCTGAGACTTGCCTCGATTCCGCCGAGAATCACCGGCGTCTTTTTGTACGTCTGGCGGATCAGATTTCCGTAGACGACGCAGGCGTAATCAGGACGTTTCCCCATGACGCCGCCCGGCGTATAGGCGTCCTGGCTTCTGCGCTTCTTGGAAACGCTGTAATGGTTGACCATGGAATCCATATTTCCGGCCGATACAAGAAATGCAAGTCTTGGCTCCCCGAAAACGGTAATGCTGTTCTTGTCCTTCCAGTCCGGCTGTGCAATGATCCCGACTCTGTATCCATGAGCCTCCAGAAGTCTTGTAATGATGGCGTGTCCAAAGGACGGATGGTCTACATAGGCGTCTCCGCTGATGTAGACAAAATCAACCTGATCCCATCCCCGCTCTTCCATCTCTCTTCGGGAGACCGGTAAAAACTTATTTTCCATCTGTGTTCCTCTCTTTGATGCGATCCATTACATCGTGAAAATCATGGATGTAATAGTCGGCAAGTTTTTTCTTTTCCTGATCCAGTGGACGGGAAAACTCATCGTAGACGGCGCACACCTGCATGCCCGCGCGTTTTCCTGCCAGAATCCCCATCGGCACGTCCTCGAACACAAGACAGTGCTCCGGCCGGACCTGCATGTCCTCAGCCACCTTGAGGTAAATATCCGGAGACGGCTTTCCAACGTTTACCTCCCCGGAAGTCCGCATGGCCGTAAAATAGGTATCGATCTGAAGCGCTTTCAGTGCTGCTTCAGCAAGAGTCCTTCCGTTGCTCGTCGCAATTCCGAACAGGATTCCGTTTTCCTTCCCATACCGGAGGAATTCCTCCACTCCCGGTTTCAACGTGACCTCCTCGGTATATCTCTGGTAGGCAAGGCTGGTCCATTCGTCCATGATTTCTTCGGTCGATAGTGCCATGTCAAATGTATCCCGGAAATACTGTGCCGTCTCATGGTAGGACTTTCCCTCGATCGCTCTGTGAAAATCATCCGGAAGCTCCAGATGATATTTTTTTACATAATATGAATCAATGTCCGGCCAGATCCACATGGAGTCGATCAGGGTCCCGTCCATGTCAAAGATCACTGCTTTTGTTTTTTCAGTCATATCTGTTCTCATTTAGCTCTCCTTTGCCCAGGCCTGTTTTAACGCATCAATTTCTTCTTCTGTCAGCCGGCGCGATGCTCCTTTTGGGAGCGCCGGATCCAGATTCAGTGTCCCCATCCGGATTCGTTTCAGATAGACAACGTGCTTTCCAACCGCCTCAAACATCCGTTTGATCTGGTGATAGCGTCCTTCCTGTATTGTGATGGAAATTTCGGAACAATTCTGCTCCGGATCGGTATTTAAAATTTCCAGCACTGCCGGAAGTGTCAGAGTATCGTCTCCGATATCCACTCCCCGTGCAAATGCGGCTGCGTCCTCTTCCGTGACAATACCGGAAATGACAGCCTCGTATGTCTTATCTACATGCTTTTTCGGTGACAGGAGACGATGGGCCAGCTCTCCGTCGTTTGTCAGAAGCAGAAGCCCCTCTGTGTCCTTGTCAAGGCGTCCCACCGGAAACAGATCTTTTCTTGCCGGATTTTCCAGCAGCTCCAGTACGGTCCGCTCTTTGGAATCCTCTGTCGCAGATACGACACCGGCCGGTTTGTGGAGCATATAATAAACATAAGGCTCATACCGGTACGAAATGCCAAGGCACCGGATCCTGGCGGTTTTTTCCTCTACTTTGACCTCCGGCTTTTTGATGATCTCTCCATCCACGCTGACCTGTCCTTTGCGGATCAGCTTTTTGACTTCCTGCCGGCTGCCTGCTCCCATCTCTGTTAAAATCCGATCTAACCGCATCATGATGACATCCATCTCCATCCTGGAAGATATTTGTTCTTCAACGTGCCCTGGGAAAGCTTTCCGAATCCAAGTGGATATCCGTCCACGCAGACGAGATACCATCCCTTTTCTTTCGGCCCGGTCAGATCATCGGTGAGAATCGTCTCACCTTTCAGATATTTAATTACACGCTCATCTGAAAGCGGAAAATCGAGAATATTCTCATATTCGTCTTTTTTCAGATTCATCGCAAGCGCCTGGCTTGGCTCAAATCTTCCTTTTTTCAGTTCTCCGATGAGAAGACCGCTTCGTAACAAGCGGATGCCGGTAAGATCCGGCAGCCCTTCCGGCATATAGTAAACCCGTTCTTTACGGATATCAAACCGGCCGGCATCAAACGGGCGGTGCACAAGCTGTAAGAAATTTCTCAGATCTTCCGGCAGTTTCTCGTAGGAAGCACTTCTTCCTTTCGCCGGGTGAATCCTGGATGTCTGTGTTTCGGAACCTTCCCCGTTCCCCTTTTTCAGAAGGGCAAGGTAATGTCCCTCGCCTTTCATGTGATGTGGGAAAATCCGGACGGTTTTACGAAACTCTTCCTGACGGATGGAAGCATATTCCGGGCGTCCTTCCCGGAATCCTTCATATGGGCGGATCTCCTGAAGTTCAAACTCCGGATACTGTTCCAGAAGCCGGGAGACGCTTCCCTCATTTTCCAGCGGGTCAAACGTACAGGTGGAATACAGAAGCATTCCGCCCGGCTTCAACATTGCTGCGGCCTGGGTCAGAATGCTTCTTTGAAGTTTTGAGAAAAACTCAGGGCCGTGTTCCTCCCATGCCTTCATCATCTTTTTATCTTTCCGGAACATCCCTTCGCCGGAGCACGGAGCGTCGATCAGAATTTTATCAAAATATTCCGGGAAGTAGTCCATCAGCTTTCCCGGCTCCTCGCTCAGAACAAGCATATTTCCGATTCCGAACAGTTCGAGATTCTTTAAAAGTCCCTTGGCCCGGGAGTTGCTGATATCATTGGCGATCAGCACGCCCTCTCCCTGAAGCTTCGCTCCAAGTTCCGTTGCCTTTCCGCCGGGAGCGGCACAGACGTCCAGCACCCTCTCCCCCGGTGTAATATCCAGGCGGTTGGCCGGTGTCATGGCACTTGGCTCCTGCAGATAATAAAGACCTGCGTAATAATACGGGTGTCTGGCCGGGCTTTCTTTTTCTCCGTCATAATAAAATCCGTTTTCGATCCACGGAACCGGGGTAATGGAAAACGGACAGATCTTTTGGAATTCTTCCACGCTGATTTTGGAAGTATTGACACGGAGGCCATAGTAGCGCGGCTCCTCATAGCAGGCCGTATATGCATCAAATTCTTCACCCAGGAGGGTTTTCATTTTCTCTTCAAATGCTTTTGGTAACTCCATATTTTCTCCTTTCGCATACAGAGTCAGTATACCATACCTGCAGCAAATTCTCCATGCTTCAGTCACTTTTTCTACAGAAAAGTTTGGAGTCTTCCACATATCGGAGAATCCAGTATGGATTGATACTGATTTCTTCGTCCGGCTCTTCCAGATAAATCCCAAGATGCAGGTGTACCGGGAATTTACCCGTTGTCCCCTCGTCTCCGTATCCGCTGTCACCCATATACCCAATCAGGTCGCCCGCCTCTATCTCCTCCCCGATTTCCACATCCGCGTAAGAATCCAGATGAGCGTAATAGAAATAGCCTCCGTGAGGTGCCGTGATCCCGATCCGCCATCCTCCTTTCGGAAGCCATCCTTTACTTGTGACCGTTCCATCCGTCATGCTGACAATCGGGAAAATCCCTCTTTTATTTTCGGATGCCATCAGATCCGTCCCCTCGTGTCCCCTCTTTCCTCCGTAAGTCCGCTCATACATCCAGGAATCTTCGTAGGTGACGGTAAGATCCGGCTCCTCTTTCCAGAACATAACCGGAAAATACCGGACATCCGCCCAGATCTTTTCGCAGGCTGCCATATAGGCGGAATAAGACGGGCTGGCCCGCCACTGTTTTTCGATCTTCTGAAAATTCTGCTTTGTCAGTGAAGGAAAAGAAATATCCGAGTGGAAGTTCTGTTCCAGAAGAAACAGTCCGGCCGCCCGTCCCGGTTCTTTGGAAGTTCTCATATACGAGACCATCTCCTCTGTCAGTTCATGACTGCGGAAAAACTCTTCCGAAACAACGCTTTTGCCAAGGGAAAAATAGGATGCGTCATTTTGAAATTTGGGAATGGCAGCTCCTTCCAGAATCAGAAGAAGAACCAGTATCAGAAACTGCATATATCCTCTGCGTCTCTGCATATGTGCCAGCTTCCCCCTTTTTGACTAGTAGTATGAAATGTCCGGCCGGGATATGACAAAGAGTTCCGCAAGAGGAACTCTTGCGCCGAGCGCAGTCGCTTTAGCGACTAATTTTCTGCTTTGCGCGAGTACGCATCCTGCGGAGCCTTTTTGTTTAACAGGGAATGAAGTTTCCTGTTAAACAAAAACTGCCGGTTCATCAGGGAATCCGGCAGTTTTGTTTTCAGATTTGAATTTAATAAAATTTCGCGGTTTCATCGACGCTTTTTCTCTTCGGCATTTCCGGATCTACATCCGCATATCCGACTCCGATCACGCTGACAACGATCTCTTCTTCCGGAATCTCAAATACCTCTTTCAGTTTCCCGGCATCCCGGATTCCCATTACAAGGGTTCCCAGACCAAGTTCGGTCGCTTTCAGAAGCAGATTCATATTCTGCATGCCGCAGTCGTAGCATCCCCAGCCGTCTTCCAGTTCATTGGAGGCAGTACCATCCACATTGTATCCGGAACGGCCCTTAACGATGGTGGAAACGATCAGAACCGGGGCATCTTTTGTATTATTACGGTTAAACTCCGGCAGCGCTTCTCTTACCTTTTGCAGTGCCTCTTCAGACTGTGCGACATAATATCTCGTAACCTGAGAATTCTTCCAGGACGGAGCAAGAATAGCCGCCTGGATCATCTGGCGGATTTTCTCAGGCTCCACCGGTTTTGCCTGATATTTCCGGATACTTCTTCTTGTTTCCAATGCATTCTGTAATTCCATAATATCCTCCTTTTCAGAATAAAGAGTTCCGCTTGCGGAACTCTCGCGCCGAGCGCGGTCGCTTTAGCGACTAATTTCTGCTTTGCGCGAGTGCGCATCCCGCGGAGCGTTTTTTGTTTAACAGGGAACGGAGTTTCCTGTTAAACAAAGAGTTCCGCGCCGGCAGCATTCCTGTCACCGGCGCGGCGTCCACATTCTGTTTTATTTCAGTTTTGCGAGAACCACTTTGATCATTTCCCATACACGCGCGGTTGACTCGATATCCAGACGCTCATTGACAGAGTGTACATCCGGGATATCCGGTCCGAAGGAAACACAGTCCAGTGTCGGCTTTTTCGCAGACAGAAGGCCACATTCCAGGCCGGCATGTACAGTAGAAATCACGGCATCCTTACCTGTGACTTCCTTGTATGCTTCCGCCATCAGAGGACGTATTTTTGATTCTTTTTGATACATCCATGCAGGATATTCTCCACTCTCTTCATGAGTGCCTCCAAGCATTTCAGCCCATGTCCGGAAAATGGATTTTAATTCCTGCATCTGGGAGTTCACGCTGCTTCTCAGATAGTACATCAGGGAGATGGCTGTCTCATCAGTTTTTACAATACCAAGATTCAGGGAAGTCTCTACCACACCTGGAAGATCTCTGCTGAGTCCCTGTACACCGTACGGTGTGCAGACCATTGCAAAAATCACTTTCTTTGTGACTTCTTTTGTGAGTGCCTGTACCGTCTCTTCCGTGACGGTAACCGGAACCTGAAGATCCGGTTCATCAGAGGAAAACTCTGCCTTTAATGTAGCTTCCATGTCAGATACAATCTCCTGAGCCTTCTTCGGATCTGCCACTGCAATTACTGCTTCTGCCGTACCGGCAATGACATTATCTTTGGAACCTCCACTTACGGATACAAGAGCAATCTCAGTACCCTGATCGAGATGATTCAGGATTCTTCCCATGATTTTATTTGCGTTTCCACGCTGCTCGTGGATCTGGGATCCGGAATGTCCTCCCCGAAGTCCTCTTACTTTGATTCTCATCACAGAACCGCTCTTTTCTTCCCGCTCTGCAGGAATCTTCAAAGTCTCAAGAACACCTCCTGCACAGCCTGCAAGAATAATGCCTTCCTCTTCTCCGTCGATGTTAAGGAAAATATTTCCCTTGATCTGTGACATGTCAAGGGCATTGGCTCCGCCCATTCCGATCTCTTCGTCTGTTGTCACAATAACTTCCAGCGGCGGATGCGGAATATCATCGCTGTCGAGAAGCGCAAATGCGTAGGCAATGGCAATTCCGTCGTCACCGCCAAGTGTTGTTCCTTTCGCTTTTACATATCCGTCTTCTACATAAAGCTCCAGAGGATCATTCTCAAAATCGTGATCTGAGCCCTCCACTTTCTCACAGACCATATCCATATGTCCCTGCAGAATGACCGGCTCCGAATTTTCATATCCAGGTGTTCCCGGCTTTTTGATGATGACGTTCCCCGCGTCGTCCTGTATGTATTCCAGATTCCGTTTTTTTGCAAAGTCCACACACCAGTTGCTGATTTTCTCATCGTAAAATGTTCCTCGCGGAACAGAGGAAAGCTCCTCAAAAATCTGAAATACTTTTTTTGGTTCTAATTGTTCCAGTACTGCCATTGTTATCTCCCTTTCTCTCGTTTTTTACCAAATCTGAACTTATTATAGCATAGTGCTTCTAAAATCGCCATATTTTTCATACAATTTATTGACTATTTTTACCAAAGGAACAATTTTGAAACGTTATTTTTTTGTCATTTTCACGATTTTTCTATTTGTCATCATGCTGTTGTTTCCGGGAGATGTATTTCAGGGGGCCAGGAACGGGCTGCTGCTCTGGTTTGAGACGGTACTTCCGACTCTGCTTCCTTTTCTGATTATTGTCAATATCATGCTGAGGACCAGTCTGATCCGGCACATTTCACGCCTTGTCTATCCGGTCCTCGGACCTTTGTTTTCTGTCAGTCCGGGCGGCTGCTTTGCGGTGCTTACCGGATTTTTATGCGGTTATCCCATGGGTGCGAAGGTCACGGCGGATCTGGTGCGGGACCGGAGGATTTCATCCCGCGAGGGGGCATATCTGCTCTCTTTCTGCAATAATACCAGCCCTGGTTTTATGGCCGGGTTTGTAGTATGCCAGACGATCGGGGACCCTTCTCTTGTCTTTGGATCCATGATAATTTTTCTTCTTGTTCCCGTGGTACTGAGCTTCGCCTTTTGCAGGATCTATCTGAAAAAAGAAACCTATCCGGCACCGACAGTTTTTCACGGAGACAACGGACGTTTTTCCATGGATGTACTTGATCTGTCAATTATGGACAGCTTTGAAACGATAACCAAAATCGGGGGATATATTATTGTATTTTCGGTATTTCTGGAACTTGCGTGCAAGCTCCCCTTCGCCGGTACTCTTCCAGGCAGGCTGCTGCTTTCTTTTCTGGAGATCACAAATGGAGTGGTAATGCTGGAAACACTCCCTCTTCCCTTTTCGTTACGCTATGCCTGTATCATGGGACTTTGTGCCTTCGGAGGATTTTGTGCCGGTGCGCAGACAAACGGCATGCTGAATGGAAGTGGTCTGAAAATCACTCCGTATATTGCAGAAAAACTGGCTGCCGGTGCGGCAGCCAGTCTCATGGCGTATCTCTATATTCAAATACTGTAGCAGCTATTATTCCTCATCCATAGCCTGAGCGAACTCTGCTTCTGTCTCATCCTGAATCCGGAGTTCCTCGCGGTCATTGCGTACCATGTCGTAAGATTCCTGAAGGGAATTGACAAGGCTGTCATACTTGGATGTATAATTATCCAGCGCATGTCCGATCATATTTTCTACTTTTGCCATCAGATCATCTGCATATCCCATGGCACCCATGCGGAGCTGGTTTGCATCCTCAGTCGCGCTGTCAATAATCTGCTGTGCCTGTTCCGTAGCAGCCGCTACGATCTCGTTTGCCTGTGCATATGCCTGCTGCATGATTTCATGATCACTTACAAGCTCGTCTGTCTTTGCTTTTGCTTCCTGAATCATCGTATCTGCCTTTGTCTGGGCATCTGCAAGGATTGCGTCTTTATTATCGATGATCTTCTGATAACGCTTGATCTCTTCCGGCGTCTTCATTCTGAGTTCTCTCAACAACTCGTCGATCTGATCTTTGTTCACAATAATCTTTGTCGTGGATAATGGCTGGAACTTACAATTATCTATGTATTCCTCAATTTCATCAATAATCTGCTCAATTCGGCTGCTCATAGTTACACTCTCCTTCTTACTTCGACAAATCCTGTCATTTACTTTGTTATTCTATCACGTTCCACGAAAGAACTCAACGTCTTTCGACAAAAATATGCCTGTTTGTTTTATATTTTTTTTCTTTTATAATCTCGTATCCCATCTCCTCCAGAAAACTGAAATCAGTATCCAAAGATGCCTCCAGAATGATCAGTGTATCCTCGCTGACGAGTGAAGAAGATCTCAGATAATCAAATACTTCAAACTCTGCTCCCGCATGATACGGCGGATCCATGAAAATGAAATCGAACGGCGCTTCTCCTTCCATTTTTCTCAGTGCGCTGATGACATCCGTTTTCATCAGGACCGCCCGATCCTCCAGTCTGGTATGTTTCAGATTGTCACGGATGCAGGCTGCCGCCTTTTGGTTTTTTTCTACAAAATACGCGGTCCGCGCGCCACGGCTTAATGCTTCAATCCCGATGGCTCCGCTGCCGCTGAACAGATCAAGAAACCGGCAGTCGGCAAGTTCCGGGGAAATCATATTAAACAGTGTCTCCTTGATCCGGTCTGTTGTCGGCCTTGTGTCAAGCCCTTCTATCGTTTTTAGCTGCAATCGTTTTGCACTTCCTGCTATTACACGCATGTTTTTATTCCTTTCTTCCACCTGAAAAGGCAGTATGATTCTGCCACTTATTATATCGGATGGATCCTTTTTCTGTCAAATCACGATCGGGCAGAGCTTGAGTATTTTTTTAGACTGTGATACACTTTTGGAGAAAAGGAGGAATACTGCTATGAAATATTTTATTGCATCCGATATCCACGGATCCGCTTTTTACTGCAAGAAAATGCTGGAAGCATTTAAAAACGAATCCGCCGACCGTCTGGTTCTTCTTGGAGATATTCTATATCACGGCCCGCGCAATGATCTTCCTGCGGAATATGATCCGAAGAAGGTGATTGAACTGCTCAATCCTCTTGCATCACGTGTTTTCTGTGTGCGTGGAAACTGTGACAGCGAAGTCGATCAGATGGTTCTCAACTTTCCTATTCTTGCAGACTACTGTCTGATTTCCGAAAAGGACCGGATGGTTTTTGTTACACATGGTCATCAGTATAATCTGCAGACACCACCGCTTCTTCAGGAAGGAGATATCCTGCTTCACGGACATACTCATGTGCCTGCATGTACAAAAACAGAGACCTTTACTTATCTGAATCCGGGATCTGTCTCTCTTCCAAAAGAGAACAGCCGGCATAGCTATATGATTCTTGAAAATGGTACCTTTCACTGGAAAACTCTGGAAGGAGAGGAATATCAGATCTATTCCATGTAAGAAAAACGGCAGAGGCATCCGTCATGATTTTCACGCGATGCTCTCTGCCGCCTTTTTATGATTCTGTCATTCTTTCATGACAATTTCCATCTTTTGTCCGGCAAAGCGGATTCCCGCTTCGTCAAGTGCAAGTTTCGTCTTTTCCATGATACTCGCCCGTATATCCCAGTATACATCGGATTTCAGCCATAGTCTTACGCAAAGTCTCACGTAACTTTCTGCCAGATCATCCACAAAAACCGTATGCTCTTTATCCTTGATTACTTCCGGCTCCTGCTCCATTACATGCCGGATAATCTTCTGAGCAGACTGCAGATCCTCATCGTATCCGATTCTGACATAAAAATCCAGCCGTCGAAGATCCATCGCTGTTACATTGGTCAGACTGTTGTTTGATAAACTTCCGTTTGGTATAACGATCGTCTTGTTGTCAACAGTGGAAAGCTTTGTGTAGAAAATCTGAATCTCTTTAACAGTTCCTTCCAGATTATCCGTATGCTCAATAATATAGTCTCCTACTGTAAATGGTCTCAGAAGAAGAATCAGCACTCCTCCGGCGAAGTTTGACAAGCTTCCCTGTAACGCAAGACCGATTGCCACACCTCCGGAAGCAAGAAGCGCTGCTACCGAAGAAGTATCCACTCCAAAACGCACAACAATTGTTAAAATCAGTATTGCATACAGCCCCGTCTTAAGACAGGAATCCACAAACTGCTCTACCCCTTTGTCTGCATTGGACCGTTCGATGGAAGCGCGGACGAGTTTCCGTACCCAGTTGATCAAAACCCTTCCGATCGCAAAAAAGATCAGCGCAAAGATCACACCGATTCCGAATTCAATGACCTTTGGCAGATTTTCATTCAAGAAATTGACAGCAAAGTTTGTCTGTGTCTCAACTTCCTGCTGAATATTTTCGGTTACCCTCTCTGTTACATTTTCTGTCAGAAGTGTGTAATACATGGTGGTTGATTTCCCTCCTGTGTTTCTTTCAGGGCAAGAAAGGCGGCAAGACTCCCCCGTCTGCCGCCGGACGCCCTGTGTGAATATAATAGCTCCGGATTACAGTTCGTACAGATATTCGTCACCGCAATGTGTTCCGTCAAAATGCCGGCCTCGGCAAAGACCGCTTCATTTGCTTTCCAGAGGTTAAGCTGATATTTCCCGTCCGGTTTTTCGTAGAACAGTGTTTCCCAAAGCCTGGGAGAAAAAGACTCCCGGAACGCATCAATGACATCTCCGCTCACTTCATAGCATGACTGGCAGATGGACGGGCCGATACATGCCAGAGTATCCTCCGGGCGGCTTCCATAGACTTCCTGCATCTTCTTCACCGTTTCCAGGCCGATTTTTGCCACAGTCCCGCGCCACCCGGAATGGGACAGACCGATCACCTTCCTGACCGGATCCAGAAAAAACAGCGGAACACAGTCTGCATAAAATGTCACAAGGCAGAGTCCCGGCACATCGGTGACAAGGCCGTCAACATTATCGTAATCTACCGGACAGACAATTCCTTTTCCACGATCCTCCTCTGTGACAATACGGACATTGGACGTATGTGTCTGTCTGGAAAAGACCATGTCAGAAGTCCGGACGCCGATTGCAGCGCCGAACCGTTCAAAATTCTCCCGGACAGATGCATCTTCATCGCCCCTTGTGAAGCTCAGGTTCATGCTCTCATAGATTCCGGTACTCACTCCGCCCATGCGGGTGGAGAATCCATGATGTACCAGACCGCTCTGCTCAAGAAGCGGAAACGACAGATACGGAACGTCTCCTGCTCCGGTGCGGCACACAATATCATTCTGATTGTTTGTTGTTTTCCATGTTTTCATAATCTGTTACCTGTTATTCCTGAAATTCAAATGCATGTTCAAAGTGCGTGATCTCCTCTCCAAGGACGGCAATCACATCAAAGCGGACCGGGCTCTCCAAAAGCCCATGGGTTGTAAGATAGTAAAGTGCAGCCCTGCAGATCCGCCGCTGCTTTCTCTGGTCAACCGCTTCCTCCGGCCGTCCAAGAGACGTGCTGCTCCGGTATTTGACCTCTGCGAAAACGATACAGTCCCCTTCCTTCGCAATCAGATCAATCTCCCCGGCACGGCAGCGGAAATTCCGTTCCAGAATCTGAAAGCCTTTTCTCTCCAGAAAGGCTGCCGCAAGATGTTCCGCAGCATTTCCTTTGTCTTTCTGATTCATCCGGCATCCTCCGTTACACAAAGTGTGTGATAAATGTGCTTCTGTGAATCGGGGACGGTCCATATGTTTTCAGTGCCTCGATGTGGTCTTTGGATCCATACCCTTTATTGGACGCGAATCCATATTCCGGAAGTACTTTGTCGTATTCCACCATCAGCCGGTCTCTTGTCACTTTTGCAATAACACTGGCACAGGCGATGGAAATGCTTTTCGCATCTCCTTTGATAATCGGGACCTGTGGAATCAGGACATCCGGAATCGTGACCGCATCATTGAGCAGCAGATCCGGCCGGACCGTCAGCTTACTCACTGCTTCCCTCATTGCCTCATAAGTCGCCTGCAGAATATTGATTTCGTCAATTCTCTGCGGTCCCGCCATCCCGATTCCTACTGCAATCGCTTTTTCCATGATCTCGCCATAAAGCTCTTCCCGCTTTTTGGCCGAAAGTTTCTTTGAATCATTGATATAGAGGATTTGGCAGTCCTTTGGCAGGATCACTGCCGCCGCTACCACCGGGCCGGCAAGCGGCCCTCTCCCCACTTCGTCAATCCCACAGATATAATCATAGGACTGATATTTCTTTTCGTACCGGCACATTTCCTCCAGACGTATCAGCTCCTGCTTTCTGGCCTCCTCCTGCTTCCGAAAAGAGTGAAGCAGTTTCTGAACGCCGGAACGGGAATCACCTTCGTATTCCGAATAAAGCGCATTCCAGCTCTCCACAGGGGTTCGCCCGAACTCTTCTTTTATTTCTTTGATTGTTTTACTCATGTACAACAAACCCCATTTCATCAAACGGATAAATCCGGATCCAGGCTCTTCCGATCAGATCCTCCCTTTTCAGTACTCCGACACTGGCGTCCCGGCTGTCCGAGCTGTGGTTCCGGTTATCGCCCAGGACAAAATATTCATCGTCGCCAAGCTGAATCGGCTCCGCGGCAATTCCGGCATCCTCCATCGGCTCTGCCCCGTAGTCTTCTCCGAGCAGTTCCCCGTCAATATAGACTTCCCCGTCTTTCACCTGGACCGTCTCTCCCGGCAGGCCGATAATCCGTTTGATATAATATGTATTCTCTTCATATTTGTACGGAAAAACGATGATTTCATAACGTTTCGGATCACGGAAACGGTACGACAGCTTATCTACAATCAGGTTGTTTC
The DNA here is from genome assembly GCF_016900655.1 of Drancourtella massiliensis. Taxonomy (GTDB): domain Bacteria; phylum Bacillota; class Clostridia; order Lachnospirales; family Lachnospiraceae; genus Sellimonas; species Sellimonas catena. The sequence goes on along the minus strand of NZ_JACJKH010000006.1, from coordinate 59,919 downwards.
CGTCATGAAGTGTCGGCTCCATGGACCGGCCGTCTACTACAGTGCGTACTCCGACAAATGTGATAATCAGCCAGGAAAGCAGCAGGACAATGCCAATATAGATGATCCAGTCCATCACTTCCCTCGCAGCTGATTTCCTTTTCCCCTTTTCTTCTTTATCCTCTTGTTTCATCTTTGTCTCCCCTTATTCGTAATCCTCCGGAATTTCCAGCGTCAGCCTTCCAAGCTTTCCGCTTCGGAAATCATCCATAAATAATACAGCCGCTTTCTCTAAGTCAAGCTCTCCTCCCTTTGTCAGGCAGTGTTTCTTTTCTGCGATCAAACGCAGTGTTTCGTACGGATCCCGGCTTTCCTCTATCTCGTAATGTTCTTCCGTCAGATTCGGGTATCTGCCCTGCAAACGCCGGATCAGCTCTGCAGCAAGCTCTTCTGTATTTAAAATCTCATCTTTGATTGATCCAATGAAAGCCAGCTTCATCCCGACTTCCTGATCCTCAAACTTCGGCCAGAGAATTCCCGGTGTGTCCAGAAGCTCCACCTGCTTATTCAGACGGATCCACTGTTTCCCCTTTGTCACACCCGGCTTGTTTCCGGTCTTGGTGCAGGCCTTTCCAGCCAGGGAATTGATAAAGGTCGACTTTCCTACATTCGGAATTCCGACTACCATGGCACGGACCGGTCTGTTCAAAATACCGCGTCTTCTGTCACGTTCGATTTTCTCCCTGCAGGCTTCCTGAATCACCCCGTTGATGGATTTGATCCCTGCTCCGCTTCTGGAATTCACCTTCACAACGGAAAAGCCCTTATCTTTGAAATACTTCTCCCATTTTTCGTTGCATCCTTCCGATGCCAGATCTGACTTGTTCAGAAGGATCAGTCTTGCTTTCTGTTTTCCAAGTTCATCGATGTCCGGGTTCCGGCTGCTGACCGGAACTCTCGCATCCACAAGTTCGATAATCAGGTCAATCAGTTTGATATTTTCCTGCATCATTCTTTTCGCTTTGGTCATATGACCCGGGTACCATTGAAAATGCATAGGTGCCTCCTTTTATCTATATAAATCCAAAATTTCCTTTTGTCGAAAGAACAAACCATGCTTTGCCTTCGATCTCGGAACGTTTTACATTCCCGATATCTGCCATTCTGCTGTCTTCACTGTTCCTGCGGTTATCGCCCAGAACAAAATACTCATCTCCGTCCAGAGTGATCTCCTCCGAAGCGGTTCCGGCATCCTCAATGGCAGTTGTTTCGTACTTTTCTTCCAGCTTCTCGCCGTCAATATAGATTTCCCCGTCCTTGATCTGAACAGTCTCTCCGGGAAGTCCGATAATCCGCTTGATATAGGATCGGGCGTTTTCATTGCCGTTTGGCTTGAATACAATAATATCGCCGCGTTTTGGCTTGCTTGCGTCATAAATCATTCGGTTTACCAGAACGATATCCCCGTCCAGCACTGCCGGACGCATGGAATCTCCTGAATTTTTTACCTGTCTTCCAAAATAAAACACAATGACAAGTGCCAGCAGGCATACAAGAATAATTTTAAATGCCCAGATTCCGACAGTACGGATCAGGTCATAATCAATCTGCTTTTTTTCTTTTCCAAACTGTATTCTTTTCTTCATGTAACATACCTGTTTATTTAACACAAAAGGGGCAATCATACATGAATGTACCTTGCCCCTTCCCATGTCCTATTTAACTAATTCTTTGACCTTTGCTCTCTTACCTACACGGCCTCTTAAGTAGTTAAGTTTTGCTCTTCTGACTTTACCTCTTCTTACTACCTCTACCCTTTCTACGTTTGGAGAGTGCAGCGGCCATGTCTTCTCAACGCCCACACCGTTGGAGAATTTTCTTACTGTGAAAGTTTCTCTTGTGCTTCCGCCCTGTTTCTTTAATACAGTTCCTTCAAACACCTGGATTCTTTCACGGTTTCCTTCTTTGATTTTACCGTAAACTTTTACAGTGTCTCCCACGTTAAACTGTGGTACGTTTTCTTTGAGCTGTTCTGCTTCAATCTTTCTGATGATTTCGTTCATTGTGTGACCTCCTTGATTCTTTTGACGTTCTTAATACTTGATATACCGTATCAGAGGACCATCTCTTTCTTCTCACAACAGTCCTAGTGTATCATATAGTCTTTAGGATTGCAAGCTGTTTTTTCTATATTCTTCGAGGAATTTCTGCTCTTTTTCCGTAAGTTCTGCTTTTTCAAGCAGATCCGGCCTGTTTTCAGCAGTCCGGATAATTGACTGTTCCCTTCTCCACTTTTCAATGTTCGCATGATGACCGGAAAGAAGTATCGGCGGCACCTGTTTTCCGTGCCACGTCTCCGGCCTGGAATACTGCGGGTATTCCAGAAGGTGATCCTGAAAACTCTCAAACTCTGCCGAAACATCATTGTGAAGGACTCCAGGTACCAGCCTTGCTATTGCGTCTATCATGACCATGGCCGCGAGTTCTCCTCCTGTCAGGACATAGTCTCCGATGGAGACATAATCTGTCACAATCTCTTCCAGTACTCTCTCGTCAATCCCTTCATAGTGGCCGCAAAGCAGGATCAATTCATCCTCTTTCGCGAATTCTTCCGCCATTTCCTGGTTAAAGGTCCTGCCCTGTGGAGACAGGTAGACAAGCCTCGGTCTTTTTCCTTCCTTTGATGCCTTTGTCTTCTGACAGACGGCCTCATAGCACTGAAAAACCGGCTCTGCCTGCATCAGCATTCCTGCTCCGCCTCCATATGGATAATCATCCACGCTCTGATGCTTGTTAAATGCGTAATCCCGGATATTGACCGCGTCAATGGATAACAGACCTTTTGCCTCGGCACGTCCGATGATACTGGTCTTCAATCCCTGTTCTACCATATCCGGAAACAATGTCATAATGTGAAAATTCATCTGTGTTTCCTTCCTGTTACTGGATCAGTCCCTTCATCAGATGAATCTTCATCTGCCTCTTTTCCGGATCCACATCCAAAATACATTCGCGGATGGCCGGAATCAGAACTTCTCCCTGCTTTTCTGTCTGAATGATGTAAACATCATTTGCGCCTGTTTCCATGACATCGCTCAGGCGTCCGAAACAGGAACCGTCCTCCGTCACTACATCCATGCCGATCAGGTCGGCAATGTAGTATTCGTTTTCATCAAGCGGCACGGCGTCTTCTCTTGCAACGAGAAGCGGGCGGCCTTTATAGCGCTCGATATCATTTATATTATCGATTCCTCTGAACTTCAGAATGACCATCTGTTTAAAATAACGGACATTCTCAATCTCCAGCGTCATCTGTTCTTTTCCTGTATCCAGTATGACTTCTTTCAGCTCCTGAAAGCGTGTCTTCTCATCCGTGGTAGGAAAGACCTTTACTTCACCTCTGATTCCGTGTGTGCTTGAAATCACTCCCACCTGCAGAAACTGTTCCATACGCTTCTCCTTCTCTATAAAAATGAAGAACAGTCCCGCACATGCCCGGCATGGCAGCCTGTTCTTGCTTTTGCAGTCCGCAGACATCACTGCTTAAGTGATATCTACGACTACCTTTTTGTCTTCTTTTGCGGCGGCAGCCTTTACAACAGAACGAATTGCTTTCGCAATACGCCCCTGTTTGCCGATCACCTTACCCATATCGCCTTCTGCCACATGAACTTCGATGACCGTAGTCCTGCCTTCCACCTTTTCCGTAACTACTACCTGATCCGGTTCATCAACCAGAGCTTTCGCAATTACTTCTACTAATTCTTTCATATGCAGGCACCTCCGACGTCTGGACTATTTTTCGATACCAGCTGCTTTAAAAATCTTGCTTACAACTTCTGTCGGCTGTGCTCCGTTGTTTAACCATTTCTTTGCTGCTTCTTCGTCTACCTTGAAAACGCTCGGATCTTTTGTCGGATCGTAAGTACCGATTTCCTCGATGAACTTACCGTCTCTTGGGGAACGGGAATCAGCTACGATGATTCTATAGAAAGGAGCTTTTTTCTGTCCCATTCTTCTTAATCTGATTTTTACTGCCATTTGTTTCACCTCCACTATACTGTTTCTCTTTTATTTATGTTAAAAAGGTAATTTGAATTTTCCCTTTTTACCACCTTTGCCGCCCATCATTCCAGGCATCTGCTTCATCATCTTTTTCATCTGTTCAAACTGCTTGCACAGCTTGTTCACTTCCGAGATGTCCACTCCGGCGCCTTTTGCAATCCGGTGCTTTCTGGAAGGTGTCAGGATATCCGGATTTCTCCGCTCCTTGACTGTCATCGAGTAGATGATAGCCTCCATCCGCTCCATCTTCTTTTGCGCATCATCGGAATCAATGTCAGGCATCTTACCTTTCTTTCCCATCATGCCGCCGATTCCCGGAAGCATGCCGAGGATATTTCCAAGGCCTCCCATGTTTCTCATCTGCTTCATGGACTCCAGATAATCTTCAAAGTCAAACTGGGCCTTCCGAAGCTTCTGTGACATCTCTTTTGCCTTGTCCTCGTCAATGTCAGCCTCCGCTTTTTCAATCAGAGTGAGGATATCACCCATACCAAGGATTCTGGATGCCATCCGGTCCGGATAAAACTGCTCCAGATCGGAGAGCTTCTCACCCATACCAACATACAGGATCGGGCACCCTGTCACGGCTTTGATGGAAAGTGCGGCACCGCCTCTTGTATCACCGTCAAGCTTTGTGACAATGACACCGTCTATTCCAATCTTATCGTTGAATTCCTTTGCAACATTGACCGCATCCTGACCAGTCATGGCATCCACCACAAGAATCGTCTGGTGTACGGTCACTGCCTCTTTAATCTCCTGGAGTTCTTCCATCATATCTTCATCAATGTGAAGACGTCCGGCCGTATCCAGGATTACAATGTTGTTTCCGTTCTTCGCCGCATGCTCCATGGCCGCTTTGGCGATATTTGCAGGTTTATGTTTCTCTCCCATGGAAAATACTTCTACACCCTGCTTCTCCCCGTTAATCTGAAGCTGCTGGATCGCCGCCGGACGGTAAACGTCACAGGCAACCAGAAGCGGTTTCTTGCCTTTGAGCTTGAACTTCCCTGCAAGCTTTGCGGTAGTGGTCGTCTTACCGGCTCCCTGTAACCCTGCCATCATGATGACGGTCGTTGCTTTCCCAGGTTCCAGCTTGATCTCCGTAGTCTCAGACCCCATCAAAGAGACAAGTTCTTCGTTTACGATCTTGATTACCATCTGTCCAGGATTCAGTCCATTCATAACATCCTGTCCGACCGCGCGTTCCTGCACGTTTTTGATAAAGCTCTTTACAACTTTGAAGTTTACATCGGCTTCCAGGAGAGCCATCTTGACTTCTCTGAGGGCCGCCTTTACATCCTCTTCTGTCAGCCGTCCCTTGCTTCGCAGATTCCGGAATACATTCTGAAGTTTCTCTGTTAAGCTGTCAAATGCCATTCTATAACTCCTCTATGATTTCATCTGAAATCTGCCGGATCTCGCGGATCAGAGTCTCTTTCTCCTTTTCCTGCCAGGTGTCCAGCAGACGGTCAATCTGATGTACCTTCTCTTTTACTGTAAGAAACTTCCGGATCAGGTGGAGCTTCTCCTCATACCCCTCCAGCGTCTTTTCGCACCGACGGATCGTATCGTGGACCCCCTGCCTGCTGATGCCTCTCTCTTCGGCAATCTCACCGAGGGAAAGATCCTCCAGCATAAACTGTTCATATATTTCTTTCTGGTTTGCTGTCAGCAGTTCGCCGTAAAAATCATACAGCAGAGCACGCATTACGATTTCATCCATGTTTCTCACCTGTGACATCATACTATAAATAAAATGCGGTGTCAAGAGGAAATGCTTGACACCATAAAAAATTTTTTACAGCTTTGGATTGAGCAGTTTTTCGATGTTTAACAGCCCTCTTCCCTGAATGTTTGCATCCTTTCCCATGTCATCCGCGCTCATCAGAAGACGAAGCTTGACTTCCACATTTTTCATGTCCGGATATTTGCTCAAAAGAAGCGCTGCTGCCCCGGATACAATGGGAGCGGACATGGAGGTGCCGCTTTTTACCGAATACATCTTCTGATTCTTTTTCTGTCCGAATCCGTTGCAGGAACGGATATAGGATCCGGGGGCTACCAGATCCGGCTTGCAGACGCACTCGAATGTCGGTCCTCTGCCGGAGTAATTCGTCCCGACTTTTCCAAACCGGTCTTTTTGCTCTCCGTCATCGGACGCTCCGACTGTGATCACTTTTTTGCTGACACCGGGAATCGTTACGGTTCCACTCCTGGGGCCGAAATTTCCGGCCGCCGTAACAACTACAAGGCCCTCATCCCACATCCGGTCCACCCAGCGCAGAAGCTCCGCCTCTTCCTCGTCTCCACGGTGGGGAAGGGTTCCGATCGAAATGTTCACGATCCGGATCGCCCATTTTTCCCGGTTTTTCAGGATCGCCCGGATGCCTTCTATCAGATGCCGGATCTTTCCTTCCCCTTTCTGATCCAGCACCTTAACGGCCACAATCCGGGAAGCCGGAGCGATGCCTGCATACACTCCGGACGACATTTTCCCTGATCCTGCAATGATGCCTGCCACATGAGTGCCATGAGAATTATCGTCATACATCCGCCTTTTTCCATGCAGCATATCACCAAATGCGACAATCCGTCCCTCCAGGTCCGGGTGCGGTGAGATACCGGTATCCAGCACCGCCGTCGTGATCCCGTGCCCGTCGATATGACCAAAGAGTGTATCGTCACAAAAATAATGAACATTTTCCTTAACCCGTCTCACGCAAAAAACTCCTTTTCTTTCATCCTATTCAAGAAAAAACCTCTGTGTGAGCGCCTTATATTTTCTCTTTGGAAATATTTTGAAATCAAGGAAACACTTACAAGCCCTGCTACATAGTATAACATTGTAAATAACAAATATGGAGGCAAAAATATGAGTGACTTAAGTGCAACAAACTGTGGATGCGGATGCGAATCTTCTTCTGGTTTCGGAGGTAATTCCTGCCTGTGGATCATCCTTCTTCTGTGCTGCTGCGGCGGATGCGGAGGAAACGGAAGAAGCGGTTTTGGCGGCGGATGTGACAACTGCCTGTGGATTATCCTTCTGCTCTGCTGCTGCGGCGGATTTGGCGGAAACGGATATAATGACAACGGCTGCTGCTAGTGCCTGCTGACAAAAAGGGGAGGCGGGGTAAAACATCCCGCCTCCTCTTTTCTTCTAATCAAATGTTACCACATCATTGGCCGGTTTCTTTGCCGGAAGAACCTCTTCCAGGTAAAGAACCGGTCCTTTTTCCTTGTACTGCTTCATATATTCATACCGGAACGAAACCGTTACAAATACCCAGTCTCTGTTCTGATAGGGAATCTCCTCTTTACATTTACAAAGATACCCAAGAAATGTAATGTCCTCCTCGCAGCAGGTCATCACAAAACGGCCCGGCACAAAAAATCCGCCTCCCAGTTTCTTGTTTTTATATACCTGTGCAAGAAACCTGAGCTTTTTGTTTTTGTAATGCTCCGGGTGCTCCATGGCGTCCAGATACCAGATGCCGTAATCGATCTCATCAATCTCGATCACCGGCGCATTCAGATCAAACGGCAGATCCTCCTCTGTATTCTCAACCGGCTCTCCGTCCTCATTTTCAAAAACGATCTGTGCTCTCGGATTCATCACCTTGATGCTTCTGCGGATCCTGGCTTTATCCGTATCGTCCTCTGTCCGGTTGACAATAACCAGATCAGAATAAAGAAGCGGAGCCAGAAACATATTTCTCATATTCAAAAGATACATCTCTGCCGTGCCTGCATCCACAGTAGAGAGTACTGCTCCAATCTCCCATCCCGGCGGAAGCTTCATCTCCAGCATCCGGTTCAGATCCCATGTGCCGTTGAACTCGATCATGACATGATCCGGGCGGTAGTTCAGTTCCAGTCCCTCAAGGAAGAATTCATTAAGTTTTTCCTCCTCGTCTACCACGTATTTGATGATTCCGTTTTTCTTAAGCCACGCTTCGTCGTACTCCTCGTCCCCCTCTTCACAGACAATCAGAAGTGTCTGATTGTAGTCAAGAAAGTCCGGGCTGTGCAGCGCTTCATTAATTAAAGTTGTCTTCCCGCTGTCCAGAAATCCTGTAAAAAGTTCTACTACTGTTTCCATCTGGCACTCTCCTGTCTATACATGCAGTGTCTGCTGAATGTTATCAGTATGGATATCGGTTCCGATCACACAGATCTTTCCGGTATAATCCGCTTTGGTGTCACGGATCTCATATTCTCCCGGCACATAGTCAAACTCCATCCAGCTTCCGTCAGTTCCCTCGACGATTCCCTTTGCTCTTAAAATGGTACCGTATGTTTCTTCATCTGCAAGAGAATCCAGGAACTGTTCAATCTCGGAACGGTCGTATTTCTCTACGGTCTCTGTTCCCCAGCTTGTAAACACATCGTCTGCATGATGATGCCCTTCATGATCGTGGTGGTGATGTTCATGACAGCCGCAATCTTCGTGATCATGGTGGTGCTCATGTCCATGTCCTTCATGGTCATGATGATGCTCATGGCAGCCGCAATCTTCGTGATCATGGTGGCAGCATCCGTCATGATCATGGTGAAGGCATGCTTCATTGAGAAGATCCGTCGGCTTGGAAGTCTGCTCTACCGCATTACGGATCACTTCCCCGTCAAGCTGATCCCATGGTGTTGTGATGACGGCAGCATCCGGGTTTTCTTCCCTGATCAGAGCGACAGCCTCTTTGAGTTTTGAGTCTGTCATGGACTGGGTCCTGCTCAGCACGATCGTTGCGGCATGTTCAATCTGATTGCTGTAAAATTCACCGAAGTTCTTCAGATAGATCTTTACTTTCTTTCCGTCTGCTACTGTGATACAGCTGTTCAGTTCGATTCCGCAGTGTTCCTCTACATTTCTGACCGCTCCTGCCACGTCAGACAGCTTGCCCACACCGGACGGCTCAATGATGATACGGTCCGGATGATACTGATCTACGACTTTTTTCAGCGCTTCGCTGAAATCTCCCACGAGGGTACAACAGATGCAGCCTGAATTCATCTCGGTAATCTCGATCCCGGCATCTTTCAGAAATCCGCCGTCGATTCCGATTTCTCCGAATTCATTTTCTATCAGTACGATCTTTTCCCCCTGAAATACATCCGTCACCAGACGTTTGATAAAGGTGGTCTTTCCGGCTCCGAGGAAGCCGGAGATAATATCTACTTTTGTCATAATGCATCCTTCTTTCTTTTTTCATCGTCTTTTATCATAGCAGTTTTTTGTCTTTTTTAAAAGACTTCTGTTATAAAAAAGAGCAGGACCGGCTGCTCCGGTCCTGAAAATTTCCGCAGTTGAAACAGACGTTATCCATTGCATCTCCGGTCTATTTCCTGTTCTGACGTCTTACTGCTTTTTTCTCATCTTCTTTATTAACGTGAACGGCGAGAGTCTCTTTATCATATTCGGAACTTTTTTGCTGCAGCATGCATTCTTCATCCAGTTCATAAACCGTATTCCCGTCCAGAATCAGTTTTCTTGGCATGTCTCATTCTCCTTTTCCTTTTTCTTCCAGTATATGATGCCCGCATATTTTCGGTTTTATTCACATATATATTTACAACGCCGGATCAGATAGGAGATGCAAACATATGAAGAACAAAACTCCATTTCCCATGACACCTTTCGATATGCTGGTAGTACCTGAACATCTTCATATTATGAAGCTGTTCCTCCCCTATCTGCCTTCCGGCACTCAGAAAATTCTGGCTGTTTGGATCAAATATATGGAGCTTCATAATACACTTGCATATTTCCGGAACTTCCCTCATTTTGGCCTGGGGGAATGTCTCTCGCCAAAACAGGCGGGCGCAATGGAAATTTTCGAAGAGCTCCGCCCGTATATGAAGGAAGACGAGGCCGAACAGATCGATATGGCTCTTTCCGCCATGAGCATGATGGAAATGATGAATGCTGCCGGTCCCGCAGAAGAACATCCCGGCCCGGCAGATCTGCTCCGGTCCATGATGCCTTCCGGCACGGACGACATGTTCGATCTCTACAGTCAAATGTTTGAAAAAGGAGGCGAAGCTGAAGATGAATCCGAAGGACAGCCAGTGGGCGGAATGGATGAAGAATCCTGCGATCCGGAACCTGGATCCGCTGAAACAGGAACTGATACGGACAGCATTTGACAGGACACAGGGAAAAACAGGCCGGAATCTGGCGCCTGTCATGATGTCTTTGATCACTCAGGCAAATCAAAAAGGAATCCGATTTTCCGAGGATGAAATGACTTTGATTCTCCAGTTTTTAAAGGAAGGGAAAAGCAAGGAAGAACAGGCCCGAATCGACCAGATGGTCGCCTTTGTCAATGCTGCATGGAAAAAGAGGAACTGAATACAGTTCCTCTTTAAAATCCTTCTTCTTTTCTCATCAGGCGGTTTTCTCTTCTTTTCAGAGCCCCTTCCCACTCGGCCTTTTCTGTCTCAGACTCGACTATCAGACGGGGAACTTCTTTTGGACGGTCATTTTCGTCCAGCGCCACTACCGTAAAATAAGCACGGTTGATCGGCCGGCGCATGCCGGTCGGATCCTCCACATAGGTATCTACCCTGATTTCCATGGATGTGTGTCCTGTATAAGTCATTTTCGCCCGGATCACAACCATATCATTTTGATAAGCCCCGCGGATGAACCGGAGATTATCTACTGAAGCTGTTGTAATATTGCTCATGCAATGACGCTTTGCTACAATACCGGCTGCCTCGTCAATCCACTGCATCAAAACGCCCCCAAACAGACGGCCGGCTGAATTCAGATGGGTAGGCCGCACCAGATGGACCGTCTCCACCATGGAATCCTCGACTCTCTTTGGTATGATTTCACTCATAATTTTAACCTCTTTTTGACTTTCTTTTTTCCTTTTTTTATTATATCATGGTACTACAAAAGAAAAAAGGAGTAAAATCTATGCGAAATATCAGACTGACAATAGAATACGACGGCTCCAGATACCACGGCTGGCAGAGACTCGGAGCCGGTGAGGATACTTCCAGTACCATTTCCGGAAAACTTTCTGAAGTAATTTTCCGGATGACCGGTCAGAAATCAGAGCTTTTCTGTGCTTCCAGGACAGAGACCGGAGTCCATGCCTACGCACAGACGGTCAATTTCCATACAGGCTGCAGCCTCAGTGCCAGGGAAATCAAGCATTATCTTAACCGCTACCTCCCTTCCGACATTGCTGTTCTGGAAGTAGAGGATATGCCGGAGCGTTTCCACGCTTCCTTAAATGCAAAGAAACGCACCTATATCTACCGGATCTCCACTGCAGAAGTGCCGGATGTATTCGAACGGAAGTATGTATATCATCTGTTTAAGAAACCGGATATTGAGAAGATGCGTGAAGCATCCGGACTTCTGGTTGGACGCCACGATTTTCAGCACTTCTCTTCCTCTAAAAAGAAAAAAGGCGGAGTCAAGGAAATCTTCTCCATTGACATATACGGAAGCGGGGATGAACTGGAATTCACTATCACTGCCAATGACTTCCTTCATAATATGGCACGGATCATCATCTCCACACTCCTGGATATCGGACAGGGAATGCGTCCGGTTGACGATATCGGACGGATCTTTGACGGCAAAGAAGCCGCATCTGATCCGATCGATCCAAAAGGCCTGTTCTTCCAGGAGGCAGAATATCCACAATAGTACAGACAAAAGGCCAGAAAGGACAGGGCACGACTGAACCTTTTCTTTCCGGCCTTTTTTAATACAACAGTTTGCTGAATATCGATGTAATCAGAACATCCACGACCGTGCAGCCTGAACAGATCCGCCAGGTATACAATCCCCATTTTCTGCGCTTTATCTGAAAAAGACAGATAAAAATCAAAGAACCGATATAAATGCTGTATCTTAAAATCACGTATAGATTTAAAAAACATGAAATCATATCTTTTACCAACCAAACTATAAGAAGCTCAACATAAGTCGATTTTCTCCTGTTTTAGAGAGACATTTTTTCAATCCAATATTATCTTCATTACAAATTCGATTCAATAATTATACCGTTAATTTCATGCTAAATTTATGTTAAAGCATTTTTTCGCATCTATTATTATCACCTGTCGGCACAAAATAAGACCAGTTGCCACTTCAGCTGATCTTATTTGCTTTTCGTTTTATTTATTTAAATATTCCAGCAGTCTTTCATACTCTTCTTTCATCTGCACATAGCCGTGCTCATAGAACGATGTAAGACGATCGTAATTCTTTTCCATTCTTCCTATCGTTTTTATCTTCGGACGGAGGACAAAAATTTCTCCTTTCCGTTCCAACTGCTCAATCTGCTCCATCTGCTTATTGTAAACATAAGGACGTCTCAGGATCGTCCGGACCAGATTCGGATATTTCTTATATGCAGCGCGATAGATTCTGGTTTCTCCAAGGGACGGTTTCTTCTTCCGATAGCCCTCGTTTCTTGTCAGAATGACAATAATCTTTTTCCTTCCCTTTTTTAAAGCTCTTTCGATCGGCACGGAATCTGCAAGTCCTCCATCCAGATACGGAACTCCGTCAATCCGGACGATCGGAGCTGCCAGCGGCATACTGCTGGAAGCCCGGCAGATTTTTAGAAGCCGTTCTTTTTCTTTTCTCTCATCGAGATACTCTGCTTTCCCGGTCTCGCAGTTTGTCACTACCTGATCACATTTCATCTCCGACTGGAAGTACGTGTCAAAGTCAAATGGAATCAGCTCTTTTGGATACCGGTCAAAAATGAGATCCATATCCATCATGCTTTTTTCCTTGACCATCTTGCGCAGGCCCAGATAAAAGTCATATTCTTTTTCCTTGTGTATCATGCACTTTTTCGTGCGTCCGATCTGCCTGGACACATAATCGATTGCGTTGCAGGCCCCTGCGGATACTCCGATCACGTCGGTTGTGTAAAAATCTTTTTCCATAAGAAAGTCAAGCACTCCGGAGGTAAATACTCCTCTTGTCGCGCCTCCTTCCAGAACAAGAACCGCAGGAATCAGTTTGTTATTCTGGCTATTCTGTCTTTCGTCCATTTTTCTCCTCCTGCTTTCAAATTTTGCCTTTGTCTTTTATAGTATCAGCTTCTTTTCATGAAGTAAACAATGAATTTGATCTTTTTCTTTCTTCCTGTGTTATACTGGTTTCAACGAATGAACAAGGAGGAACTTATTTATGATCAGCAAAGAATTTCATGCTTCCAGACGGGCGCTCTACGCTTCTGTTCTGAATGAGAATTCTGTCGGATTTGTCTTTTCCGGCACAGAAAAGGAATGGAAAGGGGATGAAATGTATCCTTTTACACCCTATGCCAATTTTTATTATCTGACAGGATTTTCCTATCCGGATGCTGTCCTGATGGTTGTCAAGAGAAACGGCGTTATCCGGGAGACATTGTTTATCGATCACCCGGATGAAAAGGCTGCCCGCTGGACCGGCGTCTCTTACACAAAGGAAAGCGTCAAGGAAGAAACCGGCATCGAACAGGTGGAGTATCTGGAGCGTTTTGAAAAATCTATTCCGCTGTTTGGCGAGCCGGGCCTGATTCATCAGGTTTATATCGACATTCCCGGATGGGAGCGTCCGTTTGTTAAAAATGAGGCCCGCAGCTTTGCCTGCCGCATCCATAACTTTGATCCTACTCTTCCGGTTTATAACACCTTTCAGGATCTGGCGCGGTTCCGCCAGGTAAAAACAAAGGAAGAAATCGCACTGCACCGCAAAGCCTGTGAGATTACGGAAATCGGCGTAAAAAACATGCTCTCCCATTTGAAACCGGACATGTATGAATACGAAAGCGAAGCGTACTTTGATTTTTCCCTGAAGTCCCACAATGCTGCGCACGCGTTTCCAACCATTGCTGCTTCCGGTCCGAATGCCTGCTGCATGCATTACAGTGACAACGACCGTCTGATGAAAGATGGAGACATGATTTTATATGACCTTGGTGCCAAATGGGGCGGATATGACGCGGATGTCAGTCGGACCTATCCGATAAACGGACATTTTACCGAGGAGCAGAAAACCCTTTACAACATCGTTTTAAAAGGACTGGATGCTGCCATTGCTGCGACGAAACCGGGCCAGCCGAAAAACGAGCTGCAGGAATTAAGCAAGCAGGTGATGGCGGAAGAACTGATCCGGATTGGCATGATCGAAAAGCCGGAAGAAATCATTCGCTACTATTTTCATGGATCCGGCCATTATATTGGTCTTTATACGCATGATGTAGGGGACGATAACGCCCTTCTGGAAGAGGACATGGTCTTCACCCTGGAACCGGGGCTCTACTTCGATGAGCTTGGGATCGGCATCCGAATTGAAGACACTCTTGTTGTGACAAAGGACGGCTGCGAAGTACTCAGCGGAGGAATCCCGAAAACAGTTGAGGAAATCGAAGCATTCATGCAGAAGTCATAAGCCGGCACAACTCGTTCATTTACCGGATTCTGCCGGGGAAATCCCTTGCCAAGTGGATATGGATTGTGATAAGATAGGCGATGGTTATTATGACGCAGACAATCTGAATTCACGTAAAGGAGAACGAAACGCTATGATCAGTACAAATAATGTCACACTTCGCGTTGGGAAAAAAGCGCTGTTTGAAGACGTAACGATCAAATTCACCGAAGGCAACTGTTATGGACTGATTGGCGCCAACGGGGCCGGAAAATCTACTTTTCTGAAGATTCTTTCCGGACAGCTGGAGCCGACGAACGGGGAAGTGATCATTACACCGGGAGAGCGTCTTTCTTTCCTTCAGCAGGATCATTTTAAATATGATGAATACATGGTTTTGGATACCGTAATTATGGGAAATGCGCGGTTATACGAAATCATGAAAGAAAAAGAGGCGCTCTATGCCAAAGAAGACTTTACCGATGAAGATGGCATGAAAGCAAGTGAGCTCGAAGGAGAATTTGCTACCATGAACGGATGGGAGGCAGAATCTGATGCAGCCAGTCTGTTAAATGGTCTTGGCATTGAAACGGATCTTCATTATCAGTATATGAAAAATCTGACCGGTGCACAGAAGGTGAAGGTCCTGCTTGCACAGGCACTGTTCGGAAATCCGGATATCCTTCTTCTGGACGAGCCGACCAACCATCTGGATCTGGATGCCATCGCATGGCTGGAGGAATTTTTGATCAGCTTTGAAAATACGGTCATTGTGGTGTCCCACGACCGTTATTTCCTGAATAAGGTCTGCACTCAGATCGCAGATATCGATTATGGAAAAATCCAGCTCTATGCAGGAAACTATGATTTCTGGTATGAGTCCAGCCAGCTTTTGATCCGGCAGATGAAAGAAGCAAACAAGAAGAAGGAAGAAAAGATCAAAGAGCTCAAAGAGTTTATCTCCCGTTTCAGCGCCAATGCTTCCAAATCCAAGCAGGCGACTTCCAGAAAGAAGGCTCTGGAAAAGATTCAGCTCGATGAAATCCGTCCTTCCAGCAGAAAATACCCGTACATCGACTTCCGTCCAAACCGTGAAATCGGTAATGAAGTTCTGACAGTGGAAAATCTGACCAAGACTATTGACGGAGTGAAAGTTCTGGATCATTTAAGCTTCACCATCAATCACGATGACAAAGTCGCTTTTGTCGGAAGTAACGAGCTTGCAAAGACAACCCTCTTCCGCATTCTCGCAGGAGAGCTTGAGCCGGATGAAGGTACCTACAAATGGGGAATCACAACTTCTCAGGCCTATTTCCCAAAGGACAGCGGAAAAGAATTTGACAGTAACTATACGATCACAGAATGGCTGACACAGTATTCTGAAGAGAAGGACGTGACTTATGTCCGTGGCTTCCTTGGCCGTATGCTCTTTGGAGGAGACGATGGAATGAAGCGTGTCAATGTTCTCTCAGGCGGGGAAAAGGTACGCTGCCTCCTTTCCAAGATGATGATTTCGGGAGCCAATGTTCTGATTTTTGATGAGCCGACCAACCATCTGGATATGGAATCCATCACTGCGCTTAACAATGGTATGATCAAATTCCCGGGAGTGATTCTTTTCTCTTCCCGCGACCATCAGATTGTACAGACAACAGCAAACCGGATTATGGAAATCATGCCGAACGGCCAGATGATTGACAAGATCACAACCTATGATGAATATCTGGAAAGCGATGAGATGGCCAGAAAACGCCAGACTTATACTACCACAGCTGAAGAAGAGGAAGATGACTAAAATACCAGACGTGTATCTTCCATAAAAAATCCCCGTCCTGCGGCCAGATACGCAAGACGGGGATTTTAAGTTACCATGGTTTGACTTCTTCTGTATAGTAGGTTTTTCCTTCTTCTACAATCCGGTATTCTTCCGGTGTCACGTCCACGATTGTCACCGCACAGTTCTTGTGAACTCCCGTTCCCCAGAAATCTTTGACATCTGCTCCCTTCATATGACATAAAAGAGCACAGAGTGCTGCGCCGTGGGTCGCAATCAAAATCGTCTGCCCTGCACGTGCAGGATCCTGACGAAGCTCCTCCAGAAAATCCCCCGTTCTTTTCAGGACATCCTCAAAGGATTCTCCTCCTTTTGGTGGACGGTACTTTTCCGGAGCATGGAAAAACTGGAAAAACTCTGGATCCGGAATTTCAGATGCCTCTTCTTTACAGATCAGCCCTTCGTAAATGCCAAATCCCATCTCCTCGATTCTCTTCTCATCGAGAATTGGAACATTACGGTCTCCGAGAACAAGCTCTGCCGTCCTTCTGGCACGCTTCAGAGGACTGGTATAAGCCACATCAAAAGGGACGGTGCTTAATGCCTCTCCTGTTTCTTCCGCCAGATGCTCTCCAAAGGCATTCAATGGAATATCCGACTTTCCCTGCAGTTTTTTCACTTTATTCCAGTCCGTCTCACCATGACGAATCAAATATAAACGCATAAGTAACCCTCCTGATTCTTTATCAAATCTCAGTGTCCTAACACTCTTTTCCTATTTTAACACAACCTGAGATTCATTTCAGTATTCCCTTGCCCTTTTTAACAAATCAGTCTATACTTACTAAGTGAAAGGAGAGAAACAACATGGAAAAAATTGCAAGTTTTACTATAAATCATCTGACCCTTCTTCCAGGTGTCTATGTGTCACGAAAGGATACTGTGGGGGATTCTGTTATTACGACATTCGATCTTCGAATGACCCGGCCGAACTATGAACCGGTAATGAATACCGCAGAGGTTCACACGATCGAGCATCTGGGGGCAACATTTCTGAGAAACCATGAGGGATTCGGGGTAAAAACCATTTATTTTGGACCTATGGGATGCCGTACCGGATTTTATCTGGTGCTTGCAGGCGACTATGAATCCCGGGACATTCTTCCGCTTTTAAATGATATGTTTGATTTTATTGCCGGATTTGAAGGAGAAGTTCCGGGAGCTTCCGCCAGGGACTGCGGGAACTATCTGGATATGAACCTTCCGATGGCCCGCTATCTTGCAGCAAAATATAAAAAAGAAGTGCTGGATCATATTACAGAGGAGCGTCTTGTTTATCCGGACTAATCTGAAAATTTCAAAGAGAGAGTACCGTCTGAGTCTACAGACTGTGCTCTCTCTTTCTTTTTTTGATTACCCGTTTCAGATAAGAAAAAGTCTTCTCCTCTCCCTCTTCCGCCAGCATGCGCAAAAGCTTTTCCAGTACTTTCTTTGTATGTGGATGAAGAAACCGGGCTGAACAGCCCCTCTCATAATATTCCAGCGGACAGCGATCCGTATATGACTCTTTTTTATATGTTTTGGATGCCGCAATCCGGTCCAGAAACATCTCAAAAATATACCTGTCCGGCATCCTCATGCCGCAGATCCCGTCTTCCGGACGAAGTCCATAATCCATCCAGTACTCATAATGATGCTTGTTGCGTCCCTTATGATGCAGCCAGGCAGTTGAGCAGCCTTTGTCCTCCCGTTCGGCATTATTCGGGCTTCTGTTGCCTTGAAAATAACGACAGCCGACAAGAAACTCGCACGGCGAATATTTCGACAAGTCATGCAACAGTCCCTGCCTGTACAGTCCCACCCGAAAACAATATTTCATCACCAGAAATTTATGTCGGTTGATTGTACAAAAATGTCCCCAGACGTTCATTGTGTTTCCTTTCTCTTTGTTGTTACTGTTCGATCCACCACCGGATTCCCGCCAGAAGCGCAAGATGCAGCGGATAAAACAGATAAAAGATTTTTTTCATATCCCTTCCTTTTTCTCCGCTGTAAAGATGGAGAGGAATCAAGGACAAAACCGCAAACATCTGTCTTCCTCCCATCAGTAAAACATTGACGGCTGCAAGAGATATATCGCGCTTTAGATTTTCATTGTAAAAGCAGTAACAGAATAAAATCATCAAAAGTCCCATGGAACTATAGTCTGTCGCAAAAAATTCTGCTGCCAGAAGAACCATAAGTACAGAAAAACACCTGAATACCATGTTTTCAAAATACAGCCAGAAATAAAGCATCAGAACTCCTAGCGCAAACGTAAAAAGAACATTCTGTCTTCCAGGATAAACAGGTGTTCCGAAAAAAGCAAGATCGTAAAATGGCTCCGAGGCAACAGCGAAAGCAAACAGCCTGAGACCGTAACTGACGATGTTCCTCGTGTACATGAATCCGACTGCCGTCGTGAAAGCAAAGATCGGAAACGAAATCCTCCCGATCACGTCCAGAATCCACAGGTCCGGAAAAAAGATCAGTCCGACGTGATCGATCAACATTGTAATCAGTCCGGTCCACTTCAACTGACACGCAGAAATCTCCGGCCTATTTTTTACAAGTATCTTCTGATTCATATGCCTCCCCTGTAAATACCGCTATGGATCTCGCTTCAATCACTGCCTTGCGCTCCTGACAGACTTCACCATTGCTTTCTAAAAATCCTTTCTGGACTGTTGTGGTAAAAATCTTCCTCCAGTGTTTTCCTTTTGGCAGAGACGGCAATGCAAAGGTATGATCTTCCCAGTGCATATTGTAGGCAATATAAAGATCTTTCTCCCTCTTGGTCGCGCCACTGTAAAAGACTCCAAGTTGTCTGCTTGCAATCTCATTCGGAACCTGCCATGCATTCTCTCCGTGATAAGACACATCCGGCACTCCACAGTGGGTCAGATCAATTCCCTGACATTCTTCTGCCGGGTGAAGGATCCTGTGCTCTTTCCGGAAACGGATCAGCGCTTTGACATAATCTGTCAGCCACTGCTCTTTCTCCGCCTTTTTCCAGTTTACCCAGGCAGTATCATTGTCCTGACAATACACATTATTGTTTCCATTCTGAGAATTTGCGAACTCGTCTCCTGCCAGAATACACGGCGTCCCCTGAGCCATCAGAAGCAGGAAAAATGCATTGCGCATCTGCTGCTCTCTGAGTTTTACAACCGCTTTTTTTCGTGTCGGACCTTCTACTCCGCAGTTCCAGCTGTAATTGTAGTCCGGTCCATCATGATTATTCTCGCCATTTAATTCATTATGCTTTCCATCATAGGAGACAAGATCACAAAGCGTAAATCC
This sequence comes from Drancourtella massiliensis, assembly GCF_016900655.1. Classification (GTDB taxonomy): domain Bacteria; phylum Bacillota; class Clostridia; order Lachnospirales; family Lachnospiraceae; genus Sellimonas; species Sellimonas catena. Next base: position 40,366 of record NZ_JACJKH010000006.1, on the reverse strand, counting down.
AGTGTGATCCGTAATATAATGATACTGATGGTCATTTTGACAGAGATGCTTCAAATGCCAGATGACACTCTCGATCATACCTTCGTCTCCCTTCAGGAAACGCCGCATAACTGTTTGAAACTCGTCATTTTTCACAATCAGCTTCAGATTCTTCAGATAATCATCACTCTGAATCACTTCCAGCGGAACCGTATATGGATTTACGACAAAACCGTCTGCATGAAACTCCTGCCGGTAATATCTCAGGCATTCGATCATCTTTTGTTTCGGCATGGCATCGTAAAACGGCAGGTGAAGGATTACCTCAATCCCTGCCTGATGGCATGCCTTGACCATCTCTTTTAATTCCCGGAGCGGATTGGAGCTGGCGTAACGGCTCTTCGGAGCAAAACAGTAGGCCTCACCATATCCCCAGTAATTCCTTGCAAGTCTGATGTGATCTTCAAACTCATAGACCGGCATGCACTGAATCTGATTGATGCCAAGCTCTTTCAGATACGGAATTTTTTCAATAATGCCTCCAAAAGTTCCTCTGTTTTTTACTTTAGAGCCCTGACTTTTTGTATATCCGCGCACATGAAGGCTGTAGGCGATGATATCCTCATCCGGAAGATCCAGCGGGCGGTCATTGTCCCAGTCAAAATCCGGTGCACAGAGAAGCGCCCTCACATATTCGGTCTCCAGACCGTTTTCGTCCTGTCCGGTATACTTTCTGATCCCATGGGCATACGGGTCTACATAGGGCTCGTCATCAATAAAGTACAGATACTCATCTCCATCCTTAAGACCGCTCTGGATACCGGATGAACGGATATCTCCATAAAGAATATCTTCTTCCATGCTGATCTCCCGATATGGCTCTGTCTTTTTCCCCCGGTAGATACAAAGCCTGCAGTTCTTTCCTTTCGGAACCGCTACAGAAAAGGAAATCCCCTCCTCTGTCCATAATACTCCTGCCGGCACAGGTCGTTTTTCTCCATGTGTCATAACTTTTAATCCTTTCCGGCGGCAGTGCTACTGCCAGCCATCGACTCCATACATTTCAACATTGCTTCTATCAATGTAAAGTACTTCCTCTAATGTCTCTTCTTCATATCTTTCCCCGTTCATAATCTGAAATGCCACTGTCACTGCGGATTTGCCAATATTGATCGGCGACTGTGCAGCAATTCCGGCAACCAGACTGTCATCCTTAGCAAGTTCCTGCTTTAACTCCGGCGAACCGTCTACACTGTAGATCATCATGTCTGTTCTGCCTGCTTCCTCGATGGCATCCAGCGCACCAAGAGCAATCTGGTCATTTCCGCACATGACCGCTGTAATATGCTCCTGCTCTTGCAGGATGGATGCCATTTGTTTCTTCGCCTCTTCACGTTCGCCATATGTCTCGGCTCTCGACACAACTTCAAAGCCTTCTCCGGCAATTGTCTCCTCAAATCCGTTAATCCTGTCAATAATTGAATTCTGTGTTGTGCACTCCAGGATCACAACCTGTCCGCCATCCGGAGCAGCCTCGATCAGCTTTTCGCCGCAGATAACCCCCGCGCTTGTATTGTCAGAACCGATATAGGCATCGACATCCTCCCGGTTCTGTACCTGCGTATCAAGATTAATGATCTTAATATCTGATTCCTTTAACTCTGTTACTGCAGGCTGAATCTTCTCCCAGTCTACCGGACATAAAAAAATCGCTTCAATTCCGTCCGAAATCATCTCACGTATCTGCTGGATCTGTGTTGTGGAATCTCCCTTCGGATCTTTGGATATCAAAGTGCTGCCCGCCTCTTCAACGGCCTCCCTGATAGATGCCTCCAGCGTGTCATAATAGGGATTGTCCATGTTAATACAGGAAAAACCTAATTTATATGATTCGGTTTCAACTTCTTCTTCCTCCTCTGCCGGGACCGGATTGTCTTCCGGAGTACCGCCTGCCGGTTTGGCGCAGGCCACAAGTCCCAGGCTGAAAACAAGCAATAGTGCAACAATACCTGCTGCCCATCTTTTGAACTTCATATTCTTTCCTCCCGATGTTGTACTAATCAGTTTTATTGTAACTTTTCCCCGTAGGGAATGTCAATAGTTTAAAATTTCATTCATTTTTTGTTTCCCCTTGCTTTTTATGAACGGGTCTGATACAGTAAATTTATCAACACAAAGGAGAGAAAGAGTATGGAAGATCAAAATTTAACTGTCACTCTTACGCTTGATAATGACGAGGAGCTGGAATGCGATGTGCTGACTATCTTTTCTGCCGGTACACATGAATATATTGCCCTGCTTCCTCTGGATGAAAATGGGGACGCAAATGAAAACGGGGATGTATTTCTTTACCGCTACGAAGAGATTGACGGCGAGCCGAATCTTTCCAACATCGAGGATGATGATGAGTATGAAGCGGCCGCTGATGCATTTGATGAGTGGCTTGATGAGCAGGAATTTAACGAGCTTCTTGACGAGGACGAGTAAATAGTTCCTGGACAAAACGGGATGGATAAACTTCCTTCCCGTTTTTTTCTTTGACATAACAGATGGAAAGCTCTTCCTTTGCGCGCGTCATGGCAACATAAAACAGCCTTCTCTCCTCTTCGATTTCCTCTTCCACAATGGCTTTCCTGTGGGGAATACTGCCTTCCTGCGCTTCAATGATATAAACACAGCGGTATTCCAGGCCTTTGGCTCCGTGCATCGTCAGCAAAGCTGTTTTCCCCTTTGTAAATTTTTCTTCCTTTTCCATCTGACGGATCCGGTCTGTATAAACCTGTGTGAATTCAATCCACTCTTTCATGGTATCCATCTTTTTCATGCTCTGGGCAAGTTCATCTACAATCTCGGTAAGCTCTGCCTCCTCAATCTGCATCTTCTGCGAATACTCTTTCAGATACTCCTGATATCCGGTCTTTTTCAGAAGAAACTGAAATGCCGCATATGGCGCCATCCTGGAAACTGCCTCCATATCTTCTTCGAAAGCATCAATTCTGTCCAGCATCCACTCTTTATCACAGTAAAATAATTTCAGATCCTCAAAATCTGTCCGCTCTTTCTCCAGAGCACTCCGGCTGATGTAACGGTTCGGGCGGTTGATTACCCGCAGAAAATCACTGCGGTTTCTTTCCCCCATGGCAATCCGAAAATATGCCTTCATATCTTCCGCAATAAAATGCTCAAAGAGATGGAATGCTTTTTCTTTCATAAAAAAAGGAATCCCCCGGTTCATAAAGGCGGACATTACCATAGAAGCGTCCTGTACGGTCCGGAAAATGACTGAGATCTCTTCCGGCGGCACTCCTTCTTCCAGTTTCTTTTTTACAGCGGCTGCGACATACTCAGCCTCCTGCTCCATGTCTTTTAATTCCTGTACATGAACCGGCTTTCCCCGGTCATGGACCGCTTCAAGATCTTTGGAAAAGCGGAACTTGTTTTTCCGGATCACTTTTCCGGAAGCCTGTACAATAAACGCGCTGCTCCGATAGTTCACGGATAGCCGGACAAGCGATGCCTGAGGAAAATCCTCCATAAACTGTTTCATGATGCCCGGTGTGGCCCCGCGAAACCCGTAAATCGCCTGATCATCATCTCCTACCACAAAAAGGTTCGCCCTCTTCCCCGCAAGTAATTTGATAATCTCGTACTGTATTTTGCTGCTGTCCTGAAACTCATCGATCAAAATGTAAGGATATCGTTCCTGCCATTTCTTCAGGATCTGAGGCTGACGACAGAATAACTGATAACACAGCAGAAGCATATCATCAAAATCGATCCGGCCGGCCTCTTTTTTCCGCTTCTCGTAGGCATGGTAGATCTGCCGGTCTTCCGGATCATCCGTAATTCCGGAAAATCCCCCGTTATTTTTTACCTTCCCGATCATAAGAAGGACATCTTTGTCTTTCGGGCGTTTCCGGTTTTCTCTTTCCACATCCCTGACCGCTGCTTCTGCCATGGCCTTCTGTTCTTCTTCCGTCAAAATCTGATCCGGAGCAAGATGATAAATCTGACGGAGCATTCCATAATAAATGCCGTGGAATGTCCCGAAGGTCACCGGACAATGTTTCAGTCCCATCCTGGCAAGGAAACGCTCTTTCATTTCCTTTACCGCATACTTGGTGAAGGTAATAACAAGTATCTCCTCAGGCCGGATCCTGAAATGGCGGATCATCCATTCCAGACGTCCCGTAATCACAGCCGTCTTTCCGGAACCCGGTCCTGCAAGGACCATACATGGTCCTCCACGGTGGCAGACCGCCTCCCTCTGTGCCTCATTAAAATCGGAAAGCGGGGGTCTTTCTCCCCCGCTGTGCTTTTTTTCCATACTCTATTTCTCCAGTAATTCGATTGCTTTACGGATCCTGTCAAGAGATTCTTCCTTTCCGAGAACCTCCATAATCTCAGTTGCCCCGCCCGGTGTATTCTGTTTTCCGGAAACCGCTGTTCTAACCGGCCACATTACATAGCCGTTCTTGCATCCTTTCTCTGCAACATATCCTTTTAATGTTTCAAAAAGTGCATCGTTGGAATAGTCATCCTGCTTTTCCAGAACCGGAAGAAGCTCTTTTAACACTTCAAGAGATGTCTCCTCATTTGTCTTCATCTTCTTGTGAATGTACATGGACGTGTCATACTCCGGAAGTTCCTCGAAGAAATCAATCTGCTCCATGATATCCGGGAAAATTTCAATTCTGGTTTTGACAAGAGCAGCGATTTTCTTCAGATCGTAGTCTTTTGTGATAACCTTCCTGATATAAGGCTCCGCCATATCATAGAAGGTATCGAAATCCATCATCTTCATATATTCGCTGTTCATCCATTTCAGCTTCTGTACGTCAAATACGGCCGGAGATTTGCTCATATGGTGGTAGTCAAATGCCTTTACAAGCTCTTCCAGACTGAAGATCTCCTGATTGTCCTGCGGGCACCATCCAAGAAGTGCAACATAGTTTACGACTGCCTCTGAGATAAAGCCCTGTTCGATCAGATCCTCATAGGAAGAATGACCGCAGCGTTTGCTCAGTTTTTTATGGTTCTCATCCGTAATCAAAGGACAGTGCACATAAACCGGCGGCTCCCATCCAAATGCCTCGTAAAGTCGGTTGTATTTTGGCGCGGAGGAAAGGTACTCGTTTCCTCTTACCACATGTGTGATATTCATCAGATGGTCATCGACCACGTTTGCAAAATTGTAGGTCGGGTATCCATCGGACTTGATCAGAATCATATCATCCAGCTCAGCATTGTTAACTGTGATATCCCCGTAAATCTCATCATGAAAGGTTGTCGTTCCTTCTGTCGGCATATTGATCCGGATAACATACGGTTTGCCTGCCGCAAGGTTCGCTTCGATCTCTTCTTTGCTCAAAGACAGACAGTGTTTATCATAAACACGGATCTCTGTCCCGCTTTCCGAGACAGTAGACTTCAGACTGTCCAGACGCTCCTTGTCACAGAAGCAATAATAGGCGTCTCCCTGCTCAATCAGCTGCTTTGCATATTTCAGGTAGAGACCGCTTTTATTTCTTTCACTCTGCACATACGGCCCATATCCGCCATCCTTGTCCGGTCCTTCATCGTGAATCAGGCCCGTCTTTTCAAGCGTCCGGTAAATAATTTCCAAAGCGCCGTCCATAAAACGCTCCTGGTCTGTATCTTCAATACGAAGCATGAAATCTCCGCCTTCGTGTTTTGCAATCAGGTAGGCATACAGCGCCGTACGAAGATTGCCGACATGCATTCTCCCTGTCGGACTTGGTGCAAATCTGGTTCTTACTTTACTCATAGTTTTCTCTCCTGCTTTCCTTATTTGTCTTTTTTGTCCTTTCCGGTAATATTGATCATATCAATAATCGCAATGCTGACAACAAACAGCAGCATCATACCGTAAACAGCATATCCCTGAAGCTTTTCCGAGTCTGAAAAATATACGATGATGAAAAAAATAATCATGACAATATCGACGCCTGCCATAGGAATGCCAAGTTTACGTCCAACCTTCTTCGGATCAAGTGTTTTTTTCACTTTATCCGGAAGGGTACGGTAGCCCGGAACCATATTCAAAGCTTTTCCGTTGATCAGCGCGATGCTGATAATTGTCATAAATCCAATTACGATCAGACTTCCTACCATTTTTCCTCTTCCTTCCTTTCCTCTTTTTGTATATAGCGGAGGGAATCCTGCTTCCATTCTCCTTTTCGTACCACTTTAAACAGCGTATCCATCAAAAAGATTGCCAACGCTATGGCACCCGCAATCTCAAGTGTCTGAGTCAGGTAGAAACTCGCCATAGAACGGTCATTTTGAAGAACGTAATTCATAATCTGATAAATACCGTTTCCCGGAACAGTCGGCAGAATTCCGCCAATCAAAAATATCGTAACCGGGGCCTTTAATGCCCTTGCAAAAATATGGGAAATCAAACCGGCAGCCAGAGCGGACCAGAAAGACGATATCACCGCGTTCCATCCCGCCTCCATACAGATCATATAGATAAATCCTGCGGCTGCTCCGGAAATCCCTGCCCAGATCAAATATTTTTTCGGTGAATTAATCAGCATGGAAAAGGAAAATACCGCAATAAAAAACCCGATTGTCTTGATTCCGATTTCAATCATAAGTTTCCTCCCATGATTCCATTTCCAAATACCGCAAATGCAACTCCGACCCCGAGCGCGATCGCCGCCGCCTTTAGAAATGCTTCCAGAATTCTCGCGCATCCTGATATATAGTCACCCTGCAGTGTGTCACGCACAGCATTGGTAATTGCAACCCCCGGAACAAGCGGCATGATAGATCCGATTACGACAGTATCGAGATTAATTGCTCCTCCAAGAATAGATTTCACAATAACGGCCATCAGACCTACGCAAAAAGACGTTCCGATATCAAGAATCAAACCGTCAATTCCCGCCGTTTCTGCTCCCGCCATCACCCCTGAAAGAGCAAGGCCGACAATCACTGTTGCCAGCACATCATAGAGTGAACCGCCAAGTGAAATCGTAAATCCAACCGCCACCGCAAGCGGAATAAAAAAAGCAAGTGCACTTGGATATGGAACGGATTCTACTCTTTTCAGCTGGTCATAGGCTTCCTGAAGTTCAATTTCTCCGCCGCAGTATCGTCTGGAGATCTGATTCACCTGCTCAATCACACTTAAGTTTGTGCCTCTTTTTTCAATCCCCTGAATCAGAGTAACAGGGGCAACATTTTCACCGCTGATGCATGCTGTGATTCCCGTCAGGACGACAAGAATCTCCACCACCTCCAGATGGGAAGTCTTTAAAATGTGGTGCATCGTGTCCTCAACCCGGTAGGTTTCTGCACCACTTTCCAGCATCATTTTTCCGGCAAGCATTGCTGTATCCATTAAGAGTTTGTAGTCCATTTAGATGTCCTTTTCCTGTTATCATAGTTCCATGAGACATCATACTATTTCTTCCGGGAAAAATCAAGCCACACAGGAAAACCAGCCCGAAAAAACTTTTCCGGGCTGGTTTTGTATAGGATTTATTATAGTATATCGGCTAGTTAATGTATCCTGCTTTTTTCAGCTCTTCTTCAGCTTTTGCAAGATTTGCCTCAGATACACGGATGATCGGGCCTGTACATCCCATTCCGCTTTCAGCGTAAACTTCGATCTTCCACAGTGCGCGCACTGCATCTTCAAGATCCATAACCTCAATTCCGGCAATCTGAGCTGTCACGATTTCCTTCGGCGGCTCTTTTACTTCCTCTTCTGCTGCAGCCGGTTTTGCAACTGTCTTATATGCAGCAAGTACTTCTGTATATCCGCATTTCTTTACAGCATTGAACTCAGCTTTAGCAACATCAAATACCTTGTTGCGTACAAGTTCTGCAGCGTAGCAGATTGCATTTGCGATTACCGGAGCACCGGAAGCACGGGAAACGATCATAACGAGTTCATCGTATCCTTCCCCGATTCCCGGTCCGTATCCATATCCTGTTGCCTCGAAGCTTCCGCCTGTGTTGAAAGAGGAAAGCATCTTTACAAGAATGTTTCCTGTCAGGGAATCTGTAACAAGGATATCCGGGGATGCCTGAAGGACGTCATTTCCTCTCATTACACATCCGCCGTCTGCACGTCCGGATTCAGCAAAAGCAATATCGTATCCATTGCTCTGAAGCTCCTTCAGTGCTTTTTCTGTCTGGCGTGCACCGTCAACATTCAGGATGCCGACTGTCGGTTTTGCGATTCCGCAAGCCTTTGCAGCAATTACGCCGTAAACAGCATTTTTAATCATACCTTCAATACGGTCGGTACTGGAAGTTCCTGTCGTATTGGCGATAAACATTTCTTTTCCTTTAGCAGGTGTTACAACGCGTCCAACAGTAGATACACCGATCGGGAACGGGAAGTGCATTGTTACAGCACCGTCTATCTCCTTGTTTTTCAGCATATCTTCCATCTTTTTATGACCTTCTTCATCATCAGCCACTTTGATTGTTGTTACGCCTTCTGCTTCCAGAGTTCCGATGTAATATACATCTACGCCCTGCTTTGCTGCCATCACCGCTGCCTGCATGGAATTTTCTTCACCGTGTTCGCTGCCCATTCCTGTCAGAGCAATTTTCGGGCGTTTGCCGTACTGGCCGCTCTCCAGTCCCTGTGCCATTTCCATAAAGGTAGAGGCAATTACTTTTTCAATACTACTTGCCATTTTCTACACCTCACTATTCTGCCATCAGAGTTTCAGCGAATTCTTTCATAGCTTTTGCGATCAGGCCTTTTACTTCTTCTTCAGATACAGCAGATTCTGCGCTGTTTCCTTCATTTGCCTGGATTACAAAAGATACACCATCGAACAGGTTTGTCATACGTCCAAGGAAGAGACTTCCTTTTCCGATGATCATTGCTTTCTTGATCTTTCCTTCCAGAATATCTTCACGTGCAAATCCGATGTACGGAACACCTGACGGAATATGTCCCTGTGTCGGAGCCCATCCTGTCAGACCATGCTGTGCGATGAAGTCCGGAAGAGCTTTTCTGTCGATATCGCCGCGTTTTACAGCAAGCGCACCGATCATCTTGTAGTTTGCAAGCGGAACATCACCTGCTCCAGCCGGTTTTGTGATATCCGGATTCTGCATTTCCGGTGAGAATTTGTCAATATCTGTTACTTTCCAGCCTACTCTGTCAAGCGGATCTGTTACAAGACTTCCGATAACAGCCTGAGGTGCGGAACCGGTTCCTACTGTATGACGTCCAAGAACATCCAGATTGATTTCCGGGTTTACACCATCGTTTTCTGTAACGACAACCGCAAATCCTCCAAGGCAGTCTTCCAGGATCGGAAGGCCTTTTTTCACGTGGTCTTTACCGTTCATACCAAGTTTTGCAGTACATCCACCTGCTGTAACAACAACAGTTTTATATGCTCCGGATTTTACGAGAGCAGCTGCCTCAATCAGAGCGTGGGATGGTCCTGCACAGAATCCACGGGAGTCAGATCCTGTTGCGGATACAAGTCCTGCTACTTCTGCAGCAGCTTTCGCGAAGTTACCGCCGCCTCTCTGGTTCATATCACCACATGCTTCCTCAGCACAGTCGATAACGTACTCAACGTCTTCTTTGTTGATTCCAGCATTGCGGATTGCATATAACAGAGCAAGTACGCTGGAGGCTTTGCTCATCAGGTTTTCATGCATTACATGAGCAGAAAGGTTCACATCGATATCGTGAGCTGTTCTTACACATCCAACAAGTTCATTGTTGTGGTACAGTCCTTCTGCATGCTCATTTTCGATATAGTGTTTGATTTCGTCCAGCTCATAACCTTCTTCAATCTTGGAGATGATATCCTCTGTGATGATCGGGTCAGCAGCCAGAGCATCTTTATGAGCGCTTACGAAGTTCTTGTCAAGTTTTACAACTTCGAACATATCGCAAGCCTGTACTAAAAGAAGGAACTCTTCTTCCGGCATGATTTCACCGAATTTTCCGTATCTTTCTGCTCCTTCTTTTGTTTTGTCATAGTAAGGGAATTCAACCTGGGAAAGTTCTTCCGGTGTAGCGTTTCCAATGTAAACCTGGTTTGGCCAGTAGTTTACACATTCTTCATAAGAGCGTAAATGACCTCTTAATTCTTTTAAATATTCTGATTCCGGATTGACAACTCTTTCTGTTGTCTGTGTTGTCCCGTTATATACTACCATTTCAGGAGTATGTGCCAATACATAGCTGGCTCCTTTAATTACACTGTTCATTGTTAGTGTCCACCTTTCTTTACGTTATAAAAAGGAATTATGTTGTAGAAAAAGCGGTGAGGTAAGTATTTACCCCACCGCTCCTGAATCCGAAATCCGGTATTTCAGATTTTCCTATAAATACTTACAGTATTCGTCACGGATTGCAGACATTTCGTCTACGATGTCGTCAACATCAAGAACCATTTCCATCATGCCGACCTGTTCATCGTATACCGCTTCATCAAACTCTTCTTTCAGTTCTGGTTCACAAACGTGATATGTCGTGAGTCCAAGCTGGACCCCTGTCAATGGACCTGCGAATGTCGGGTCACCAGCAGTAACTGTTTCAGCTGCAAGACCAGCAGCTTCACCTTCAGCTGCACCAAGTACTACTACCAGGTTTTCTGGTCCGAATTCATCTGCGAATTCTTTAACCCTCTTCTGATTCTCAAGATCCATTGCGCCTGCGCTCGTTCAGACGAAACATTCTGTTGAAGAAAAAACAATTTCTCCACCGGCTGTCTTTACGCATTCTGCGATAGCCGGTCCCGGAACACCATCACGGTCACCAATAATAATGACTTTTTTACCTTCTAAAATTGCCATGATGTTTTTCCTCCTTCCCTTCATTTTAATAATTGGTTGATAAATATTTATTCAGGGCACCGCTTTATGCCCTCGTAAAGCCCGAAAGGGCAATTACGCAAAAGAAATTTACGCCATAGCGTAGTATTTTTTAACCATCTCTTCTACTGCTTCCGGAGTAGCGTCATCTTTTACTAACTCTTCCACTTTTTCACCATCTTTATAGATAGCAATAACCGGAAGTCCAAGGATCTTCTGGCCGATTGCAAGACGGCGTGCTTTTGTTGTATTTAAAGATGTAAATTTGATTTTGTCGCCATATTTGTCAGCATATGCATGAACATGCGGCATTAAAGCCTGGCAAGGTACGCATCCATCTCCGAAGAAATCTACGAGAACGTATCCTTCTGCCTGCAGAACTTCTGGTTCAAATGTTTTCTTATCTACTTCTAACATTGTTAAACTCCTCCTTAATACTTCTTATTCGTTTTCGTTGATATATTTTTCAGCCTGTGTAGCAGCAATTGCTCCATCTGCAGCAGCTGTTACTACCTGACGAAGGCTCTTGATACGAACATCACCTGCCACAAATACGCCAGGAATGTTTGTATGCATGTTTTCATCGGATTTGATATATCCTCTTTCGTCCATGTCGATCACGCCTTCGAAAATTTTGGAATTAGGGATTGTTCCGATAAATCCGAATACACCGAACATTCCGTCATCTTCGTCTGCTTCGATTGTAGTAAGTTCGCCAGTCTTAACGTTCTTAACTGTCATGGAAGAAAGAATACCGTCACCGTTTACTTCTTCTACAACGGTATCCCATAAGAAATGGAGTTTGTCATTCTTAAACGCCTTTTCCTGAATGGACTTCGCTGCACGAAGTTCATCACGTCTGTGGATGATTGTAACTTTTCTTGCGAATTTTGTAAGATACATCGCTTCTTCAACAGCAGAATCTCCGCCGCCTACTACGAAAACTTCAAAATCTTCAAAGAAGTTGGCATCACATGTTGCGCAGTAAGAAATACCTTTTCCCATAAATTCTTTTTCGTTTTTGCATCCAATCGGACGTGCAAAAGCGCCGGTTGCAATGATCACTGTTTTTCCAAGATATTCTGCCTTGGCACTCTTCAGCTTTTTCACATCGCCATCCAGTTCAACAGCATTGATTACGTCTGTCACACGCTCTGCGCCAAACTTCTCAGCCTGTTCTGTCATTCTTGCGATCAGAGAAGGGCCGCTTTCTCCCTCCACGATCTGTCCCGGATAGTTTTCAATTTCATCCGTGATAGCAATCTGTCCGCCGTCTTTTCCTTTTTCAATGATCAGAGTGGATAAGCGGCTTCTTCCGGCATAAAGGCCTGCTGCTAATCCGGCCGGTCCTGCTCCCAGGATGATTACGTCATAAATTTTGCTCATAACGTTTACTCCTTCTTTCCTATAATGTCTTTATCCTTACGTCCGGAAGGCTGCAGGCCTGTCCGGACGCTGAATTCCACATGACGCCAATCAAGAGGGCGTTTTCAGACTCTTATTTATCGAAAATCGTCTGATCTTCAACTTCTGTAGTAAGAGCATTTAATGCTTTTTCTACGATTTCTTTACGAAGTTTGTATTCTTCGTCTTTATCAAGTGCCGGGTTGCCAAGCGGATGAGGAATGGCAATAGCCGGAACGATTCTGTTTGCACCAACTGTCATGGAGATTGGTGTAACTGTGCAGACATGAACAACCGGAAGTCCGGCAGCTTCGATGCCTTTAACAAGCGTTGCACCGCAACGCGTACAGGTACCTCATGTAGAGGTGAGGATAACTGCGTCAACTCCGTCAGCTTTCATCTTCGGAGCGAACTCTTCAGCGAATGCTTTTGCAGAAGCAACGGCTGTTCCGTTACCAACTGTTGTATAGAATTTATCATACAGTTTTCCAATCTTACCTTCTTTTTCCATTTCACGGAGAACATCCACCGGAAGTACGCGGTCCGGATCTTCGTTTGCGTATACCGGGTCGTATCCGCCATGTGCTGTCTCGAATGTTTCTTCTGTCAGATCATCTACACCTGCAATGCTGTATTCACCGTATTTGGAAGCATTGGAGCTTTCAATATGATCCGGATTTCCCTTCGGTACAATACCACCGGATGTAACCAGTGCGATTGTTGCTTTGGAAAGATCTTTTACAGCCGGATTCGGAGCAACTCTGTCGAATGTCGGCATCGGATACTCTGTTTCAAACGGTTTGCCGGCGATCTTCTTAAGAAGCATTTCAACGGCACGTTTGGATCCGCGTTTTTCTTCGAAGAAGTTTACACGAACACCGTTCGGCATATAACCTTCCTGACAGGAAGCACCGATCTTCTCATGTTTTGCAAGTTTAAGAGCAAGCGGAGCCATGCTTCCGACTGCTTTTCTCATTCCTGCAGCAGAGTTCTTTGTAGCTACTGTGTAAACTTTGTTTTTGAACATATCAGCACCAGGGTTTTCTGTGTACATACCTGTCACTGCCGGAATACCAAGTTCTTCCTGTACAGCGTCACAGATTGTACCGCAGGCAACACCGTAACGTCCGGCATTGAATGCAGGACCTGCTACGAATACATCCGGGTTGTATTTTTTAACGATTTCAATAATTTCTGCTTTTGCTTTGTCAAGGTTTTCGTTGAAGTAAGAGTCACCGCAGATGATAGTAGCAACGATTTCTGCTTCTTCTCCGAATGCCTGTTTAAATGCCATACCTGGTCCGACAACTTCGCCCTCGCGAACTTCTACCGGGTAATCAGCTTTTTCTTCTCCACCAATATTAGCGAAGAACTGATTGATATAATGAACTACTTTTAACATCTTTTTCTTCCTCCTTCACTATCTGGCGCTTAAGTAACCAAATCCTGTTTCGTTTGTTGCACCTGTAATTGCCTGGATTTCAACTTCGATTGTTCCGTCTTCACGTAAGCTGTGTTCGTTACCGCCGGCAATAGTGTTGACATAATCCAGAGTTCCGATTACTTTGTCAAGTTTCGGAAGTACGACTACCTGGTTTGCGTTACCGCCTGTTACAACTGCATCTGCTGCAACGTCAGCGTCAGCAAGTGACTGGGATTTTCCATCGCGTCCAGCATATTCGTCTGTGATGATGACAGTCTTAACGCCTTCTGCTTCAATTTTCTTACAGTTCATGATAAGGTCTGTATCCGGGTTACCGAATCCTTCCTGAGATACGATAACTGCATCCAGATCAAGAAGACGGCAAAGTTTTGCTGTCCAGTCAGAAGAACGCTGTTTGTCAGCAAGGTATACGTTTTCGTTTGTCAGGATCTGGCATACGAAGTTGATTGTCTTGCCGTGTTCTTCAAAGAGGTCATGTACAACCGGGTTGTTTTCGTGTACGTATGTAGGGTTCTTGTCACATGCAGATACACAGTTACCGGAAACGATTGCACCGTCCATTACTTCTGTCGGGTTGATGATTGTAGAAAGTGTTTTCTTTGCGTCAACGCCGTATACATATGTATCATGCAGAAGTCCCTGGCTCTGAAGCATCTGTACATATGCAACTCTCGGAAGTCCCGGAAGTTTTTCCATTCCTTCTTTGATTCCATATGTTTCATATACTTTTGTTTCATCCGGTGTGAGTTCTCTTGCGAGTTCACCGAGATATACAGCAACACGGAAACCTGCGAAACGTACAGCTGCTTCATATTCATGCTGTTTGATTCCGTCAACCGGCTCACATACAACAACAAAGTTGTTCAGTTTGGAGAATGGTGTGTAGTCAGCTCCCGGGCCTGTCATATCGATGATACCTTCCTGGAATCCGACAATCTTACCTGCTGTTACGACAGCCATTCCCTTTAATGCGTATGTTTTTCCTTCGCCGACTGTGTCAACTTTGGAAATAACTCCCGGGAAAACTCCTCCGCGTCCTTCAACCTTTACACGAGGTTCGATAACGTCTTTTACCGGTGTGATTCTTACGCTTTCTCCCGGTCTTGCGATGTCAAATTTTACGCTTTTGATGTGCTCGTCCTCAAGGACAACTTCTTTTACAGCTTCTTCGGATACATAAAGAACACCGTCTTCAATTTTAGACTCAGTGCCAAACTGGATGTCCTTGATAAAAATGTGTCCAACTTCTAATCTCACTGTAATTCCCTCCTTCTAAATAATGAAATCTATGCCCCAAAGTACCCCAGTACTTTATAGCCTTTTTCTTTTACCAGGCATCTGCCGACGGAAGCGCACTGGATATTAATGTGTAATCAATCAGCCTGAAATCTTCATAAACCTGCGGTGCATATTTATCCGATTTGAACTGAAACTTGCTGACGGAGGCAATGGCCCGTTCGATAATTTCAATTCCCATCAGGTCTGTCTCGCCGCTCTTTCGGGAAACCATTACTGATTTGTAAGGTGTTTCATTCGGCTTAACACTTCCGGAAAGCGGATGCGTTAAGAGCTTGTACCCTTTACATACTTCTTCTTTTACTTTTTTCAAAACATCTTCATATGAGCAGTCATAAAACTCCACATCATGATCCTGCCCGAGCTTTTCACGAACGAGCGGGTTGTTTGTTATAATTCTATAATCCTTCTTCATGGCTCCACCTATTAAAAAAGGACGGCTGACTTCCGCCGAAGCAGAATACAAGGCCGCCCTTCTGTCTTATGTATGTCATCCTGATATATTTGTCATACACGATTCAGAATGTGGTCCTTTCCCTGATCCTTTTGCCTGAAAGTTTCACCTTTGGTCTGTAAGGTTTGCATCTTCGGCGGTTCATTTGCGAACTCTCTCGCAGGAAAAATCATCCCACTATTCAATTGTCATATGCGCAGAATATGTCTTTCACAATTCTGTTTAGAGTATACCACATCGATTTATAGATTTCCAGCTTTTTATTCGATTTGCACATAGTTTTTTTCTATAAACCATTTCTCTTGTTCATGTTGATACGCTCTTTGTTATTTTTTCTTCTTTCTCTGAAGCTCAGGATGCTTCGGCAGGAAGTTTTTAAAGTAATCGTCGTGGGTCTTCTTGATCATACCGCTCAATGCAAAGAGGGCGATAATGTTAGGAACAACCATCATACTGTTGAAGCAGTCTGCCATATTCCATACAAGGTCAACCTGTGCAAGAGAACCAAGTACTACACATACACAAACGAGAACCGAATAAACCGGAACTGCTTTTGGTCCGAAGAGATACTTGATATTCGCTTCTCCGAAGAAGTACCATCCGATAATGGTAGAGGAAGCGAAGAAGAACATACAGATCGCAATAAAGATCTCTCCGCCTTTTCCATAAAGAGTCGAATACGCAAACTGGCTGAGTGCTGCTGCGGAATATCCGCCTTCAACCACTTCATAGGACTTCGGAAGCGCCTGAGTTGTTACAATAACGAGAGCTGTCATTGTAAGAACGATAAACGTATCAATGAATACACCTGTCATTGCCACAAATCCCTGCTCTACCGGATGATCTACCTTTGCAACCGCATGTGCATGAGGTGTGGAACCCATACCGGCTTCGTTGGAGAACAGTCCTCGTGCAACACCTTTTGTAATCGCCTTGGAAACTGTAGCACCGATCGCACCGCCTGTGATAGCATCAGGTGCAAATGCGCCTACAATAATCTGCTCAAATGCCAGAGGAATATTTCTCCAGTTATAGATAATAATAATCAGAGAACCGACAATGTAAAGTGCCGCCATAAAAGGAACCATAAGCTCGGTAACTTTTGCAATACGTTTCATTCCGCCTGTAAAAATGAACAATGCAATAACCGCTACAACTACACCTGTGATCCACTGCGGAATACCAAATGCCGTATGGAAAGAAGATGCGATAGAGTTAGACTGAACTGCATTACCCATGAAACCAAGTGCGAAAATCAGAAGTACCGCAAAAATCGCTGCAAGCACTCTGCCGAATGTACCTTTGAATGCTGCGCGAATGTAGTAAACAGGTCCACCTGTTACAATTCCGTCGCTGCCGACTTTCTTGTACTTCTGTGCCATAATTGCCTCGCAGTAGATCGTCGCCATGCCAAGGAATGCTGCCACCCACATCCAGAATACAGCACCTGGACCGCCGATCGCAATCGCTGTCGCAGCTCCTGCAATATTACCAGTTCCTACCTGAGCCGCAATCGCTGTCGCCAGCGCCTGGAAAGAACTCATTCCGTCTTTCCCTGCTTCTCCTTTTTTGGAAAACAATCCGCCGAATGTACGTCTCAGGCCTTCCGTGAAGCCACGGACCTGAATGAAACCGGTACGGATGGAAAACCAGATACCTCCTCCTACAAGTGCTACGATCAGGATATAGTTCGACAGATAGTCTTGAATAGTTAGTACGATGTTGTTCAATGTTTCCATAACAACCCCTCCTTTGCCCTATAGATGTTTTGAATATTTTTTCCTGATGTATCTATCATACCATTTTTAAGCTTAGTTTACAATAATTTAATGAATTTTATATATTTTTTGTTTATTTTATCCAGTTTTTATTTTATCTTTCTGCTTCAACGCAAAAAAAAGAAGGCGGAATCCCACTGTTTCAGGGGGTTCCAGCCTCCTTAAAATATGCATCTTAATTATAGTTTCTTTACTTTTTATGCACATTGCCAAATTTTTGTCATTTTGTTCTATACATTTATTTCCGCTTTTATTCCAAGCTCATCTTTATGCTGATCCAGTACCGGACGTACCACATTCGCAAGGAACGCCTCCACCTGCTCTTTCGCGCGTCCTGTATAGCGGGCCGGATCCATTGTCTTTTGAAGCTCTTCCAGCGTCAGGTTGAATGCAGGATCTGCCGCAATCAGTTCCAGAAGGTTATTGTCAAGACCTTTCTCTTTCACATTCTTTCCTGCTTCCATGGAAAGTTCGCGGATTCTCTCGTGCAGTTCCTGACGGTCCCCGCCTGCCTTTACCGCATCCATCATGATGTTTTCTGTTGCCATGAACGGAAGTTCTGACATCAGACGCTTCTCGATGACTTTCGGATAAACGACCAGTCCGTCTACCACATTCAGGCAGAGATCCAGAATACCGTCAATGGCAAGGAATCCTTCCGGAATGGAAAGACGCTTATTTGCCGAATCATCCAGTGTTCTCTCAAACCACTGGGTAGCCGAAGTAATGGCCGGGTTCAGCGCGTCGATCATCACGTATCTGGAAAGTGATGCGATTCTTTCACTTCTCATCGGGTTTCTCTTATATGCCATAGCCGAGGAGCCGATCTGATTTTTCTCAAACGGCTCTTCCACTTCCTTCAGATGCTGAAGAAGCCGGATATCGTTTGACATTTTATGTGCACTGGCAGCAATACCTGCAAGAATGTTCAGCACTCTTGTATCCACTTTTCTGGAATAAGTCTGTCCGGAAACCGGATAGCAGGCCGAGAAGCCCATTTTCTTCGCGATCATCGGATCAATTTTGTCGATCGTCTCCTGGTCTCCGTCAAAAAGTTCCAGAAAGCTTGCCTGTGTTCCGGTCGTTCCCTTGGAACCAAGAAGCTTTAATGTTCCGCTTACATACTCCAGATCTTCCAGATCCATCAAAAATTCCTGGAGCCAGAGCGTTGCCCTCTTGCCTACCGTCGTCGGCTGCGCCGGCTGAAAATGAGTAAACGCAAGAGTCGGCTGCGCTTTATACTGATCCGCGAAGCCGGCAAGCTCATTGATTACATTGACCAGTTTCTTTCTGACCAGTTTCAATGCCTCTGCCATCACGATAATATCTGTATTATCTCCAACATAACAGGAAGTCGCTCCGAGATGGATGATTCCCTTCGCCTTCGGACACTGCTGACCATAAGCGTAGACATGGGACATAACGTCATGACGCACAAGCTTTTCCCTTTCTCTTGCAACATCGTAATTGATGTCATCCGCATGTGCCTTAAGCTCTTCGATCTGCTCGTCCGTAATAGGAAGTCCCAGTTCCTTTTCCGTTTCCGCCAAAGCGATCCAAAGTTTTCTCCACGTTCTGAATTTCATATCCGGAGAAAAAATATACTGCATTTCTTTACTTGCATACCGTTCTGATAATGGACTCTGATATCTGTCGTTCACTTTTCCATGCTCCTTTTCTTAGTTTCGGCCTGTCGGCCTTTTTGCATTCCTACTATACTACAGAACAAAGAGAAACGCAATATAATACGTTTCTATAGATAGCGGCGGTACTGATGCTTCCATTTTTCCAGGATCTCCGGCGCCGCTTCTTCTTTCATCCCGCTCTCCTTTTCTTCAATCATCTGCTCTACCCGGTCCGCCGTCCGGGAATAAGACGGATTTTCCTCGAGAAGTTTCCGGTATTCATCCTCCTGCATATATCTGGAGCAGGCATAGATATAGGCCGTCAGCATTGTCTCATCCTGGCAGATCTCATATGCCTGTCTGTACATGGACGCTGCCTGCTCATAGAGAAGTTCCCTTCCGTAAGCTGCTCCAAGACATCCGTACACCTTGCCGTAAAACCGTTCTCCCGCGGATTCATCTCTCTCATCCTGCAGAATGGACAGATAGACAAGAATCGCAGATTCATATTCACCGCTTTCCAGCAGATTGTCCGCCTTATATTTTCTGCGTTCAATCTCTTTCTGATCCTTCAGTCTGTCCAGTACATTCCGGATATGTTCCATCTCCGGTTCCGAGTAAATTCTGGCATGCTCCAGAATGCGGAGCACGAACTGTTCAATGGTCCCCTTTTTCTGGATCAGATCTAGAAGTTCTCCTGCCAGTTCCCGCATATCCAGTTCCGAATACAGCCACTCGCAGATTTTTTCATTCATGATCGTATAATCAATCAGATAGAGATTATTGCAGAGATAGTAGCACAGTTCTTCTATTGTATAGATCTTTCTGTGAATGCGTGTAATCTTGTACGGTTGTGATGCTTTTTTGTTATGACAAAGAATTAAACTGCCCATTGGTACCTCCCAGATGAATTATTTTTTCTACCTTGAAGTCCGTAGCCGGGAAAAAGTCTCCAAATCCTGCATCTCTGAAGCTCAGCCGGCAGGTACGCTCGTCATCAAATTCCGTGCGGACAATCAGCTTCATGGAATATTCCTTCCGTTTCGGCATTCCCGCAAAGGAAACAGTCTCTACGTTCCACTGGCCTGTTGCAAGGGATTCGATATGAATTTCAATATCCTCAGTGTTTTCAAGGAGCACCTCCCATTCACGGGTATCTTCATACCAGTGTGTTCCGAACTCGACAATCGGATACCAGATATCCACCCCATCGATCCTCATCTTCAGGCAAATCTGCTCCATCAGCTTTGTTTCATCCAGATACGTCGGTACATCAAGAGAATTGGACCGTTTTTTCAGTCCGCAGTAGCAGGCTCCTTTGCTGTAGAGATTATTGCCGATAAAAGCCCTGCGTCCATTGCAAAGCACTTTCTGCGAATTCGGATACCAGTTGTTTTCAAATCCTTCTCCCGTCAGGTAAACAGAAGAAACATGCTTTTTATCAAACACTCCCTGAATAAAGTGCCGGAACCGTTCGTCCGCATTTCTGGCCTTGTCGACATTGAGCACAGGATAAACCGCTTTCAGCTCTTCCATCTGGGCTTCTGCAACCTTTTCCACGCTGACGAAATTCTCTTTTTCTCTCCGGTAGTCCGTATTCAGCTGCTTCAACATATACGCCTCAATCTTTTCCCGGTCACAGTAAAAGAGAGCAGACTCATACTGCCAAAGCTCTTTCGGCTGATAAAGCATATAATAACAGAAGCTTTCACGATAATCCATTGCATAGACCCGCGCTTTATCTACTCCCGCCTGCGCCCCTGCTTCTCTCAAAAATGTACGGATCTCCTGATCAATCCAGGGTACTGTAAACGAAACAAAGGTCACTTCTTTCTTGCGGAATGTCTGCAGTGTCAATTCAATAAATTTTCCAAGGAGCCATCTTGCCTCATAGACAGTCCCCTCTTTTTCAATCTGCTCATTTCTCTGCGCTTTCCGATAAAGATCGGAAACCACCCACCCCTTGTCCATCATCGCTGCTCTCTGCGCTTCGCGCCCGAACATCCATGCTTCTTTATAATGTCCTACCATCAGCGGAATCTGGTAATTGTCAGCTGCCACTTCCAGTGTCTTGAGCTCATGCTTTTCTTCATCAAAGTAACTGATCTGACATCCGTTTTCATTCAGATCATATCCGATGATATATCCACCATTTTCCATCATGATCCCTCTCCTATTCTAGTATAACATAAATAATTCCTGTGACAGTTCCTTCTCACGGCTGTACTCATTCATGGCCTGTTTCAGGGCTTCTTTTGTAAGCTCCGACATATCATCAAGCCGTCCGTAAGTTCCGACAGCCGGTATTTCACCGTCAAGGCGGAGTACATGTTTTTCGGACACTGCCGTACTTCCATCCATCTTCAATTCCTTAAAGTAGTATTCGAGAATCTCATCGCTGTAAAGAATAAATGTCCTTACATGAATATCCTCATAAACAGCCGGCATAATTTCTTTCTGATACGGCTGTTCATCTTCCTGGTCTTTCGCTTTTCTGATCTTGTATTCAATTACAACCTGGCTTCCTTTTTTGGCCCGGTATTCAATAATGCTCTTATCATACAGCATCACCTCCTGCAGCCATGGCCTTGGATATTTCAGATAGAACTGAAAGACAGCCTGTTTTTCACAAAGTTCTCTTAAGAAACGTTTAAGCAGTTCCTCCGACGCGCTTTCCAGATCATGCTCTGAATAGTATTTTAAATATGCAATCCGGCAGATATCCGGAAGCTGCTCTCCAACAGACGCTTCCTTCTCCACAACTTTCCATACCGACTCTCCTGTCTGACGTTCCCGCATCAGATACTCCCGGGAGATATACGCAAGATACGCTCTGATCAGGCGGAAATACCCGTTTCCACTGTCATAGTAATCGCAGAAAATTTCCTCTTCTCCGAAAATATTTTCGGAAAAGACCATCTGTGTGATGATACGCTCTGCAATCTTGCCGGAAGGTACCCCCTCCTTTTTCGCCGCGCGCCACACCTGTTTCATATTCCTGGTAGCCCCACAGTAATACATGGAAAGATACGTCAGTGTCGTCCTGTCGAAATGGCCTCTCTGGAAGAGGACAAAGCATACTTCCAGAAGAGTCTCCTCCTCTTCATATCCGTCTTCCTGAATTTTCTTCGTACAAAGATCAAAAATCTCCTCGTCCGCAAACAGCTCCATTCCATGTTTCTCGATATTCTCAAAGGAAAGCTCCGGAACCGGCACGGATTCTTCTTCCTGATCCGGTTTCTTTTCAAATTTTCTGCACAGTTCGACAAAACGCATCTCATAAAAAAGTCTGGTCGTTTCATATGGAATCGAATCGGTATAATGCCGTCCGTCCATGGATTCCCAGATAATTCTGGAATCTTTATCGTAGAGGAAAATCATCGCGCTGCCATCAACAACGCCGACTCTCTGGTGGATTTCCCCGTCTTCCTCAATCACCATGACAGACTTCATAAACGGGAGCTTTGTCCTGACTTCGTAAGCATGACAGATATCGTTAAGCGCTTCCAGCCTGTCTTCCGTCATATTTTCTTCCGTGCAGAATTTCTTATAGATAATCCGAAGCGGCTCATTGATATGGCGCTTCAGAAGCTGTTCCCACGCAAACGCCTCCATCTTGTCACGGTAGTAGGCGTAAATCTCTCCTGTCTCATCCTGAAACTGTATGATATTGGCATAAAGAAACGCTGTCTTTTCATAAGTAAGCGTATTCCCGTGCATAAAGTAAAGGCATACCGCTTTTGGAAGTGGATCTTTAACTCGCTCCTCCTCGATGGTCATCATATAATATTCATAGAGCTGTACGATTTTCATCTCCTGTTCTACCGCAAGCTCATACCATTTGAAATACTCGGACCGGATCTGATTTCCTTTAATCAGAAGCGTACAGATGGAAGTCAGCACCATCGGGTCCGGATAATCTGTATACAGACGTTCCAGAAGTCTGAAAAGCTGTCTGTCAAATTTCTTCTGCTGCCCTGCCAGATTCGCTGTATAGAGGGCAAGCTCCCGTGTAAACAGGCCGTATCTGGATCCAAAACTCAGAACCCGAATTTCAAAATTTCCAAGTTTCTTCAGACAGACCGGATCTTCCCGGTAACATTTAAACGCCTGCAGGTACAGAAGTGTATGACCTGCTTTTTCTGCATAGAAATGCTTCTCCAGCGCGGCAAGCCTTCTTGTAATATTTCTGTATTCCGGATCAATATCAACAAGCATGCAAAGAGCGCTCCACATTTTCGGGTGCTTATTATATGCCTTCTTTATCTCATCGGTCACATGTTCTGTATGGTTTGCATTCTTTTTCAGAAGCGCCGTCAGATACAGATAATATGTTGTATTTTCCGGACGCTTCATCATGTCGAACCGTCCGTAATTATACTCTTCGATAATCCTGGCGGCCTCCTCGGTCTGACCGCTTTCCAGGTATGCATGTGCTTTTACAAGAGAACAAAATGCCGCATCCCGTCCAAGATTTTCCATTTGCCCGGCCAGCTGCACCGTATCCTCTGCCCAGCTTAACAGATCGCTCGTTCCGGTAATACAGGAAAAATATCCTTTTATAATCTGTGTCATATAAAAGGTCTGCTCATGCTTCGGAGTATGCACTCCTTCCCGTGTCACCTCGATCTCGTACGCAATCTGTTCGTACGGAGTTGTAAAAATAATCCGGCCGAAATTTCTTCCGGCATGAAGAACCTGCGGAGTAATCACATAATGGAATCCCAGCGTATTTCCGACAAAATCATCGGTTGTAAACTCCTTCTGCGTGATCTGGATAAAATTACCCTCCACAGAGGCACGGATCGGCATATAACCCCATGTATTTTTGGTAATGATTATATTCTCCCGCACCGCCTCATTCGGGCTTTCAAACTTCTTTTCGTACTCGGACAGAGAAAGGAAGAGGCATTCCTTCTGCTTGATTCCCACAAGGAACTCCTCCACTGCCTGCTCTCCAAGAGACCATTTCCGCATATTATTATAGAGCGCCACCACCCTTGGATTTTCATACCGCAGGATCTCATAAAAACTCATGGAACGGAACAGCCTGCGCGCTTCCAGGAAATCCTTCATCGCCAGGAGTTTAAAATCCTTCATGTTCTGCACCTTTCCATGGGATGTCATAAGATAAGGGCGCTCAATCACTGCTGTAAAGGAAAGCTCATATTCACCTCCGTTACAAACCACGGTAAATGTTCCGTTTTCCACGTATCCGGGCTCCAGCCCTTCTGCATCGTAGGTGAATGAAATCACAACCGGATTCCCCTCAAATCCACTCTCTTTCAGATGTATCCGGAAAGAGGAGGAATAGACAAGTCCTCTTACCGGTGCTTCTTTTCTGTTTTCAATCGTAAAACTCCCCTGAAATGTTTCCCCTTCTCCAATCAAAAGCACCAGGTTGGTCTCTGAAAACCTTACATCCGGCTGCTCCTTACTAAAATCTCCATTTGAAAAGCGTTTAATCTTATTTTTCAAGCCTTCCACCTCTTGCATTGCATTTTTTATCAGATATACTATAATTGAAATTATAACATTATTCCCTGTCATATGGCAATGCCTGTGCAAAATTTATCAAAACTTGTCAAAAAAGTTGTTACTGTTCACACAGTATTTCGGAGCAGACAGATACAGCGGCATGCTTGCATATAAGATGTATCTGCCTGCTCCGGAGTACGAGCTTAACTTGTAACCATAAATATTAGGAGGACATACACTATGAGCCAGTCAACCGCTTTTCATGGAAGCGATCTCGAGCAGGTCGCGCAATATTACCATCTGCCGCAGGAGGAAATTATCTGTTTTTCCGCAAATGTTAATCCTCTCGGTTTTCCCGCGAAAACAGCCGGACTTGTCTGTCAGAATTTTTCCCGCCTGATGACTCATTATCCGGACCGGGAGTATACAGGTCTGAAACAGGCAATCGGTAACTACTGTCATATTTCCCCGGACCATGTTCTTGTCGGCAATGGTTCTACCGAGCTGATTTCTCTGCTGATTCAGTCCTCCGGGAGAAAACGTGCCGTTCAGGTCGGTCCTTCCTACTCGGAGTACGAAAGGGAACTGAATCTTGCCGGAATCTCTTTTACAACATGGTTTCCGAAAAAGGAACACCTCTTTCAGCCTGACACGGATGATCTGCTTGACTTTCTGACGGCTCACAATGCAGACTTTCTGATTCTCTGCAATCCAAATAATCCGACTGCCCGCGCGCTTTCAACCGATGAAATTGCGGATCTTCTGGAAGGCTGCCTGAAATCAGATATCTTCGTGATGATCGATGAGACCTATGCGGAATTTGCTGACAGAGAAGTCTCTGCAATGTCTCTTGTCTCCAGATTTCCGAATCTGATGGTAATCCGGGGAATTTCCAAATTTTTCGCTGCTCCCGGACTCCGTCTCGGGTACGGTGCATCCGGAAACCGTGTTTTTCTTGATCATGTAAAGACGCACCAGAATCCGTGGAGTGTCAACAGTGTTGCAGCCTTTGCCGGAGAGCATCTGTTCTGCGAGGAAGAGTTTATCGTTAAAACAAAAGCCCTCATATCAGGCGAGCGTACCCGCATGATACAAGGACTTTCTGGAATTCCTGCTCTTCGTGTCTATCCGAGCGACAGCAACTTCCTGCTTGTCGAGATTCTGGATCCTTCCCTCACGGCATCCGGTCTTTTTGACTGCCTGATCCGCCAGAAGCTGATGATCCGGGACTGTTCCTCTTTCGAGGGACTCGGAACTCAGTTTTTCCGGTTCTGCCTGATGCTTCCGGAACAGAATACCGCACTGCTCCAGGCAGTCCAGGAATTTTTCGCAAAATCGCGATAAGTCCGGGAATTCTTCTCCCGAAAGATGATTCTGCAGAAAAAAACGCACTGCAGCGGAAAACGCTGCTGCAAAAGCAGCCCGCCGCATGCGGAAATCCTGTAGATTTTTTTATTTCTTTTTCAGGATGAGAGCGATAAATATGATATCCTCGTCTCCGTCATTTACAAGTCCGTGGCCCTCTCCGTCCGGGCAGAACGTCACATCACCCGCACAGATTTCGCGTTTTGTGCCGTTTTCATTGTAGATTCCCTTTCCTTTTAAAAGGTAATACGTTTCTGTTTCGCCATGATGCTCATGGTATCCAAGCTCGCATCCGGGCTTGATTGTCACCTCGCTGAACATGCCGCAGCCATCTCCAAGCTGCTCTCCTTTGATCAGTGCTTCTTTGAGAATGTATCCCGCACCGCCGGAAGCGTGCTCTGCCTTTTGAATTTCCCGTTCTTCCTTATGTGTAATCATCATCTTGCCCTCCTTTTGCTTCTTTTCCAAACTGGTTTTATCATAACACAAAGGCACTGCATTTTCAAACACAGTGCCCTTTCCCGGTTATCTGGTAACAATTTTATAATATTCTCTTGCCGTCAGTTTAAAGACAAACGCATAAATCAACGCAAAGATAAGAACCGTTCCAATTGTACATGCAACAATCAGGTTTGTGTTCGTCAGATTAAATGACGAAAGAAGTCTTCGAATCAGCTGGAATGCCGCTGCCAGATGGAGAACCGAAAGTCCAAGCGGCAGGAAAAATACCATCCTGATCTGACTGTTGACGGTTTTTTTAACCTCCCGCCGGCTCATGCCGACTTTCTGCATGATCTGATACCGGTTCCGGTCCTCAAATCCTTCGGAAATCTGCTTATAGTAGATAATCAGTACGGTTGCCATCAGGAACAGACCGCCGAGGAAAATTCCAAGGAAGAAGAAGCTTCCGTAAAACATATGGAAATCTTCTTCATAGACGCCCCGGAGTTCCAGGTATCCTCCGATTCCGTAATCATTCTGAATCCTGTTGGTAATGGCCTCTGCTGCTGCCTCTTTTTTCTCTTCGCTTCCGGTCAGATCAAACCCATAGGAATATTCCATCGATACTTCTCCGGATTCCGGCAGGGATGAGATCAGATTGTTAATGACCGTCTGATCTTTGACGAACAGGATATAAGACTCCATTACAGGGAAGTTCTGCTTCTTTTCCATCGGAATTGCATCCGGCTCTTCTACAATGGTAAAATCCGTGTCTTCAATCCGGAAATGATCCTTTCCATAAGGCGTTTTGGAAGAAGTGTATATGACTGCTTCCTGATCCGAAAGCTCCAGATTTTCTCCCATCATCTCATTATAGTATGATACCGGAGCAAGCTGTACCAGCACCCGGTTAGGGTAAAAGAGACTGCCGAACGCATAGAAGGAAAATCCATCTTTTTCTTTATCCGTCACCATGGAAACAGACTGACACCGGTATCCGTTTTCCTGCCGGATCCCCTGCCGGTTCAGTTCTTCCGCCACTACCGTATCCACAGTCCGGATCGTTTCTTCATTACTTTGCTCAATGGTCAGAATCAGCTCCTTCGGAAACCGGTTTTCCATTATGTTTTCCATTCCCAGATTCAGGCCGACTGTCGTTGAAAGCGTAACCAGTACCATTGTACTCAAAATACAGATATTGGCAAGTCCTACTGCATTCTGCTTCATCCGGTAAATCATGCCGGAGACAGAATGAAAATGTTTCGCCTTATAATAAAAAGATTTATTTTTTCTCAGAAGTTTTAAAAATGCGATACTTCCTGCAACAAACAGCGCGTATGTTCCGATAACGACAAGGAGCACCGCTACAAAGAAGACACTGATCGCTTCAATCGGATTTTCTACGATATTGGCCAGTATATAACCTGCCGCGATTGTCACGACTCCGAAAACGGTAAGCAAAATCTTGGTTTTTGGCTCTTTTTCACCTACATTTCCGCCTCTGAGAAGTTCAATCGGATTTGCTTTACGCACCTGAATCAGATTGGATACAAATGCTACAAAAAAAATTACCGCAAAAAGAATCAGGGTCGTGCTGATACTGCTGCCCGTCACTTCATACTGAAGGGATGTTTGATATCCGATAATCTTATAGAGCAGAAGAAACATCAGTCTTCCAAGGATAATTCCGCCAAGAATTCCCGCCAGGATACTGGCGCCTCCGACCATCAAGGATTCCCAGAACATCATAATGGCAATCTCTTTCTTTCCCATTCCGAGAACATTATAAAGGCCGATCTCTTTTCTCCTCTGCTTGATCAGGAAGCTGTTTGTGTAGAAAAGAAATACACACGCGAAGATTGCAACAATGACTGTACCAAATCCGAGAATGCTTCTCATGCTGCCTGCCCCCGGCATTTCTTTAATTCCGGAATTGTCCATGATGATCGACATATCGAAAAACAGCATGATCGTGATGATGCTGGTTACCAGAAACGGAAGATACGACCGTTTGTTTTTCTTCATGTTGGTGAATGCAAGCCGGATGTAAATCGATTTAAACATGCCGCTCACCTCCTGTGGTCAGTACCGTCAAGGTGTCTGAAATCTTCTGGTACAGCTCTTCATTTTTCATATTACCCCGGTAAATCTGATGGAAGACTTCGCCATCTTTGATGAAAAGGACTCTGCCGGCATGGCTTGCCGCTTTCACAGAGTGGGTTACCATAAGAATGGTCTGTCCCGTCTGATTAATCCTTGAAAACTGGTTCAGCAGATCGTCCGCAGCCCTGGAATCCAGCGCACCGGTCGGCTCATCTGCAAGAATCAACTGTGGTTTGGTAATCAATGCTCTGGCCACCGCCGTCCGCTGCTTCTGTCCTCCGGATACTTCATAGGGAAACTTGGAAAGAAGCTCATAAATTCCAAGACTCTTTGCGATCGGCTCCAGCCGCTTTTCCATCTCCGGATACTTCCTTCCTGCAAGCACAAGCGGAAGGAAGATATTATCACGGATGGAAAGAGTATCCAGAAGATTAAAATCCTGGAATACAAATCCCAGATTCTGTCTCCGGAATGTTGCGATCTCCCTCTCCGGCACTGTAGAAAGATCTCTCCCTTTCAGCTTGATGCGCCCGCCTGTCGGCTTATCCAGCGCTGCAAGAATATTCAAAAGTGTCGTCTTTCCGGAACCGGACTCTCCCATGATTGCGACGTACTCTCCTTCTTCCACGGAAAAGGTCACATTTTTCAGGGCTTCTACCTGATTCCCTCCAAAACGTGTTGTATATGTTTTCTTCAGATTCTGCACTTCAAGAATCGTCATCTGCTTCTCCACCTTTCTGAAATTCTGTTCTTTTCTATGCCTTTATTATAGTCAACCCCCGATGGTCTTTTCCATCGATTCGGCTTACAATCCATCCGCAAACCTTACGATTTTGAAAGGTAGAGAATCCCGCTTATTCCACATCCAGTTCCCGGCGCCCTAAATCCAGTGTTACTTTCGTTCCTTTATCCGGTTGGGAGGAAATCTGAATCCCGTGGTTTAATTTGTCCATCACTTTCTTGCAGAGATAAAGGCCGATTCCGGTGGACTTTTTGTCTTTTCTGCCGTTATATCCGGTATAGCCCTTCTCCATGATTCTCGGAAGATCCTCGCTGGAAATCCCGATTCCGGTATCTTCAATCACCAGATGGTCACCGTCCTTCATATAGATGGAAATCTTTCCTTTTTTCGTATACTTCAGCGCATTGGAAAGGATCTGCTCTACCACAAAGGAGAGCCATTTTTCATCTGTCAGCACCGTCTCCTTGATTTCACCCAGTTCCAGCGAGAGCTTTTGCAGGATAAACAGTCTGGAGTACTTCTTGACGGCCTGACGCACCACTTTCCCAAGATCGCAGTTTGTCAATACCATATCTTTGGATATGTCACCGATTCTCAGGTAGGACAACACCATCTCCACATACTGTTCCGTCTTAAACAGCTCCATCTGCAGAGAATCATAGAGTTTCCGGTCAATCTTTTCTTCTTCACTCTCCCGGCCGGACTGCAGAAGAATCCGCATGGCGGCGATCGGAGTCTTAATCTGATGCGCCCACATGCCGTAGTAATCCATCATATCATTATATTTGAGTCCATCCTCGTACAGAACCTCTTCCTTTTCATGTGCCATCTTCTCAATCAGCTGCCGGTAAAGAGCATCCATCGCTCCAGGTGATGTATAAAATGTTCCGGAACAGGTATCCATCGTCTCGATCCGGCGCTTCAGTTCTTTCCACCGGCCTGCATATTTCGTCACATCCACCAGAAAACAGAGAAATGCTCCGGCCAGAGTAAACTCTGCTATATAAAAGACCTTTTCCATCGGAATATCATATAAATATCCGATCAGAAACAATGCCGCGTAAAAAAACAGAAAAACCGCCCAGGCCAGCATCCTGTCTTTCAAATATCCTTTCACCATGGTTCTCTCACTCCTTTATCATGTAACCGATTCCTTTTTTGGTCAGAATGATATCCGGCAGGCCGGCCTTATCCAGCTTTTTCCTCAGCCTTGTCATATTGACTGTCAGCGTATTGTCATCGATAAAGCTGTCGTCCTCCCAGAGTTTCGTGATAATGTCCTCCCGGGAGACAATTTTCCCCGCACGTTCCATCAGGCACTGTAAAATTTTATATTCATTTTTCGTAAGATCAATCCGCGCACCTTCATACAGAAC
Source organism: Drancourtella massiliensis (assembly GCF_016900655.1). GTDB lineage: Bacteria > Bacillota > Clostridia > Lachnospirales > Lachnospiraceae > Sellimonas > Sellimonas catena. Next base: position 10,045 of record NZ_JACJKH010000006.1, on the reverse strand, counting down.
CGAAGCGTCACTCATGTTCAGAATCAGGCCTTTATGCTCAATCACATTGATATTTCCCTGAAAAGAATAACTCCTCCGCAGCAGTGCCTGAACTTTTGCCGTCAGAACATTCAGGTCGAACGGCTTTTCTACAAAATCATCTCCGCCCATATTCATGGCCATGACGATATTCATATTGTCAGACGCCGATGACAGGAAGATGATCGGCACTTTGGAAAATTCCCGGATTCTCTGGCACCAGTGGAACCCGTTGAAAAACGGCAGCATGATGTCCAGAAGAATAAGGTGCGGCGAACAGGCCGCCGTCTCTTCCAGAATATTCTTGAAATCCTCCACATATTTCACCTCATATCCCCACCGGGTCAGATGGGATGCCAGGGTTTCTGCAATGGTCATATCATCTTCGATAATCAGAATTTTGTACATAACGCTTCCCTCCTGCTGTCAAATTACCAAGCGCTATGATCCGGATGAACCATAGCGCTTCTCTTTTATGTTCTGTCTTCAATTATACTACTGAACTTTTGCGATATCAATCAAAGCCAGTTCTTTGATATTGGTATTTTCAAGGCTTGTCACCAGTGCTCCTGCCGTATCCATCGCAGTCAGTACAGTCACACCTGTTTCGATGGCATTTCTGCGGATCGTAAATCCATCTCTTGCATGATCTGCTCCCTGCGGAGGAGTATCGATGACAAGGTCAATCTCATGTCCAAGAATCAGGTCCAGAAGGTTTGGAGATGCCTGCTCGATCTTGTTGACAGAAATTGCTTTTACCCCTGCTTCTTTGAGGGCTTCCGCCGTTCCGGCTGTCGCAAAGATCCGGTATCCGAGAGCCTCGAATCTGCGTCCGATCTCTACCGCTTCCGGCTTGTCCTCATCCCGTACGGTCATAATCATATTCTTATATTTCGGAAGTTTGATACCTGCTCCAAGGAAGGCTTTGTATAATGCCTCGTTAAAGGTCTTCGCAATTCCAAGACATTCTCCGGTGGACTTCATTTCCGGTCCAAGGCTGATGTCTGCCCCGCGGATTTTCTCAAAAGAGAATACCGGCATCTTGATTGCGATGTATTCCGCCTCTTTCTGCAGTCCCGGAGTATATCCCATCTCACGGATCTTATGTCCGATAATGACTTTTGTTGCAAGCGGAACGATCGGGATGCCTGTCACCTTGCTGATATACGGAACGGTACGGCTGGATCTTGGATTCACCTCGATGACGTACACTTCTTCCCCGCAAACAATGAACTGAATGTTAATCATACCGATGACATTCAAAGCTCTGGCAAGTCTTCTTGTGTACTCTTCGATCTTCCGCTTTGTTACTGCGGAAATGCTCTGGGCCGGGTAAACGGAGATACTGTCTCCGGAGTGAATACCGGCTCTTTCGATATGCTCCATAATACCCGGAATCAGGATATCTTCTCCGTCGCACACCGCGTCAACCTCGATCTCTTTTCCCATCAGGTACTTGTCTACCAGAATCGGATGCTCCTGTGCGATCCGGTTGATGATTCCGATAAACTCGTCGATATCATGGTCGTTGATGGCAATCTGCATGCCCTGGCCGCCAAGAACGTAGGACGGTCTTACAAGAACCGGATAACCCAGTTCGTTTGCAACCTTTTTCGCTTCCTCTGCTGTAAAGACCGTTCCACCTGTCGGGCGCGGAATCTTACATTTTGCAAGGATTTCGTCAAAGAGTTCTCTGTCTTCCGCTGCATCTACATTTTCTGCCGAAGTACCGAAGATCGGAACTCCCATCTTCATCAGTGCCTCGGTCAGCTTGATGGCTGTCTGTCCGCCGAACTGCACAACAGCGCCGTCCGGTTTCTCAATATCTACGATGCTTTCCACATCTTCCGGTGTCAACGGCTCGAAATAAAGCTTGTCTGCGATGTCAAAGTCAGTGCTGACTGTCTCCGGGTTATTATTGACGATGATTGTCTCATAGCCTTCTTTTTTGAATGCCCAGGTACAATGTACGGAGCAGAAATCGAATTCGATTCCCTGACCGATACGAATCGGGCCGGAGCCAAGGACAAGAACTTTCTTCTTTCCACTTGTTTTTTCTACTTCATTTTCACTGCCGAATACAGAATAATAGTACGGTGTGCTTGCAGCGAACTCTGCCGCACAGGTATCTACCATCTTGTATGCCGCACGGATTCCGTTGTCCATGCGCATCTGATGGATCTCTCCCTCGGTCTTACCGGTCAGAGATGCAATGACATGATCCGGAAATTCGATCCGTTTTGCTTCTTTTAAAAGTTCCGGTGTCAGCGGTCCGTCTTTCAGGGCTTTCTCCATCTCTACAATGATGGCGAATTTATCAATAAACCATTTGTCAATTTTTGTAATGCTGTAAAGGACATCGTAGGAAACGCCTCTTCTCAGGGCCTCTGCAATCATCCAGATCCGTCTGTCATCTACAATATGAAGCTTTTCCATCAGTTCCTCATCAGACAGATCCGAGAAATCATAGGACATCAGGCTGTCTACATGCTGTTCCAGAGAACGGATTGCTTTCATCAGCGCGCCTTCGAAATTGTCACAGATACTCATGACTTCCCCGGTCGCTTTCATCTGTGTGGTCAGTGTTCTCTGGGCACTGATAAATTTATCAAACGGCAGACGCGGGATCTTGACAACACAGTAATCCAGCATCGGCTCAAAACTTGCATAAGTCTTTCCGGTAATGGCGTTTTTGATTTCGTCCAGAGTATAGCCAAGTGCGATCTTTGCCGCCACTTTTGCAATCGGGTATCCTGTCGCCTTGGATGCAAGTGCAGAAGAGCGGCTCACACGCGGATTGACCTCAATAACACAGTATTCAAACGTATCCGGGTGAAGAGCATACTGCACATTACACCCTCCGGTAATGTTCAGCTCGCTGATAATATTCAAAGCAGAAGTTCTCAGCATCTGATACTCTTTATCCCCCAGCGTCTGAGACGGTGCCACAACAATACTGTCTCCGGTATGAACACCGACCGGGTCGATGTTTTCCATATTACATACGGTAATGCAATTTCCATTTCCATCCCGCATCACTTCATATTCAATCTCTTTCCATCCTGCAATACAGCGCTCTACAAGTACCTGACCCACACGGGAAAGACGAAGTCCGTTTTCCAGAATCTCCACCATTTCCTCCCGGTCATGGGCAATACCACCGCCGCTTCCGCCAAGGGTATAAGCCGGACGCAGAACGACCGGATAACCGATCTCCTCTGCAAATGCCACGCCGTCCGGTACGTTTTCCACGACAAGGGATGCCGCCACCGGCTCTCCGATCTTTTCCATTGTGGCCTTGAATTCCAGACGGTCCTCCGCCTTTTTGATCGTTTCGGATGTCGTTCCGATCAGACGCACATTGTTTTCTTTTAAAAATCCTGCCTCATCCAGCTCCATGGCAAGATTCAGTCCGGCCTGTCCTCCCAGTGTCGGAAGAATACTGTCCGGCTTTTCTTTGCGGATCAGTTCTTCTACTACTTCTACCGTCAGAGGCTCGATGTAAACCCTGTCTGCAATATCCTTATCTGTCATGATGGTGGCCGGGTTTGAGTTAAGAAGTACAACTTCGATTCCCTCCTCTTTCAGGGAACGGCAGGCCTGTGTTCCTGCATAGTCAAACTCAGCTGCCTGGCCGATGACAATCGGCCCGGATCCGATTACTAATACTTTTTTAATATCCTGATTTCTTGGCATTATCTGTCCCCTCCCATCATTTCCATAAACCGGTCAAAAAGATATCCGGAATCCTGCGGTCCAGGACATGCTTCCGGATGGAACTGTACGGTAAAGATCTTCTTTCCGGTGTATTCCATTCCTTCATTGGTTCCGTCATTGACATTGACAAACGCCGGCTTTGCGATTTCCTGACTCAAGGTTGTGTCATCAACGACATAACCATGATTCTGTGAGGAAATGTAAACACGGTTTGTGCTCAGATCTTTCACCGGATGGTTTCCGCCGCGGTGTCCATATTTCAGCTTGTGGGTATCTCCCCCATTTGCAAGTGCCATCAACTGATGCCCAAGGCAGATCGCGAAAATCGGCACATCACTTTCATAAAACTTTCTGACTTCTTCGATAATACCGGTACATGTCTTCGGGTCTCCAGGACCGTTGGAAAGCATGATCCCGTCCGGGTTTGCCGCCAGTACTTCCTCCGCCTTTGTATGAGCCGGATACACGGTAACCTCACAGCCCCTCTGATTCAGGGACCTGGCAATGTTGTTCTTTGCGCCGTAGTCCATCAGCGCAACCTTGTAGCCGTCTCCCGGAAGCACATAAGGCTCTTTACATGTTACTTTGGAAACAACGTCTCCAACCTCATATGCCGCAATCTTCGGAAGTACCTCTTCCAGATTATAGGCAGCATTGGTTGTAATCATACCGTTCATGGTTCCCTTTTCTCTCAGGATCTTCGTAAGAGCACGGGTATCAATGCCTGCGATGCCCGGAATATCCTGCTTTTCCAGAAATTCCTGTATCGTTCCTTCGCACCGGAAATTACTCGGCATTCTGGAGAGTTCTCTCACAATATAGCCGTCCGGCCACGCTTTTTTCGACTCCATGTCAGGAGTAATTCCATAATTTCCAATTAACGGGTAAGTCATGACAACTGCCTGTCCGGCATAAGAAGGATCCGTAAGGACCTCAAGATAACCTGTCATAGAGGTGTTAAAGACAATTTCACTGATCATTTCTCTCTTCGAGCCGATGCTTGTTCCTTCAAAGACGGTTCCGTCTTCCAAAATCAGAAATGCTTTCATAGCTTCACCTTATCCCTTCGTAGTTTCTATATGTTTGTTTGCGCAAAAAGAAAGGCGCATGAGTGTCTTTTTCGATACTCGAGCGCCCTCCTTCTCAAATTGTAAAGATTTTACCATATCTCTTTTTGTTTTTCAACGCTTTTCCGGAATTTTCTTCCTTTTTATTCATACTGCCAGTAAACGGTGATCTTACACAGAACCGGATCGTCCTGATAGGAATACCGGGCACTTGAAAGGCCGTTCTGCTGTGCCAGAATCGATGCCGCATCCCGTATCAGCCCGTTCATAAGCCTGTCTCTGGACTCTTCGTAAGCTGACTGCCCTGAAAACTTGAAGACAGAAACCGGCTCTTTGGAAGAAATCTCCTCATTCAGCTGTTTTTGCATCCGGTCCTGGTCAAAACGCTGGTAATAGCATCCCTCTCTTACATAGTAATTATCGTTCACAGCAGTACAGGACGGAAATGTAACATCTGCATCCAGTTCGTGCGTCCGGAATAGTTCCTGTTCACTGCAGCAAAGATAATCGTACTGAATCTGCTGTTCTTCCGGAATCGACCCGCCGTCGGTTTGAAGGAAGACCGGATCGCCCCAGGTGGTGTCCACGTAATAATAGTTCCCGTCACACCGGACCAGATTCCATGCGTGCGGCTGTCCTCTGGTTGTCCCTGTGACATATGTGCAGAATACTCCAAGCCGTTCCAGAAGATACTGGGTCTCCCGCGCATAACCGGCGCAGACAGACTCCTTATTGACAAGCGCGCTGTAGAGATTCTGACTGTCACTTGCATTTTCCACATAGTCAACCGAACGGATAACATATTCATAGACATACCGGATTCTGTCATATTCCGGATCGATCTGTGATACATCCGCCGCACCAAGAATGGCCTCTGCCTCCGCTTCAATCTGTGCCTGCATCTGTTCCTTCTGTTCCCCCTCGTAGGTATACTCCGGGCAAAACTCAGAATATCCTCCTCCCGGAATCTGATAAGCTGTCGTCTCCGCCGCACCGCTGCACCAAAAAATATCCGGGAAATCATTCAGAACAAATTCATAAATCTGGTTGACCCGCTTTGCATCTGTCATCTCCACGTTGATCGTTTCCGAATTATTCCGGACACCCTGAAGAACGGCCTGATACACCTGCTGTTCTTCTTCACTTAACGTACTGTAATAAAATTTCTCCGCTACTTCTTCGGCCGGAATTTCGACTTCCTGAAATACCGGCTGTTCTGCTGAAGAAGCAGTCCTCTCTTTAACCGTTGACACAGACCCGCGGAACAAACCGGCAAGTCCTGCCGCAACTGCCAGAATCAATATGACGCACAGAACAACGCATCCTTTTAAGAATCTGTTTTCTCTTTTTCTCATGCTTTTCTCCGTAATCATCCTTTACTGTCTATTATAGAGAAATTCCTGCCCGATACGCAACCCTATTTATTCTTTTATACAAGTTCCGCAATCCTGGAAACGCCCACATAGACCTCCGAAATTTTATACCAGGTCCGGTAATCTACTTTCCCCGTCTGCGGAAGCCCGAACACTTCCTGAAACTTACGGACTGACGCTTCCGTCCTTGGACCGTAAATTCCGTCCGCATCCACTTTCGGAATCGCCGGATAGGCTCCCGCAATCACATTCAGCTGTTCCTGCATCTGCAGAACTTTGCTGCCGGAAGACCCATTTTCCAATGTGTAACCCGGCCACGATGACGGAATCCCGGAAATCTCCTGGGCGGTATTGATATACATGTCACTTCCGTAAAAATAACGCAGGATCTGGATTGCACTGTATCCCTGATCCGCCAGATCTTTGGAACCCCACTGGGTCATCCATCCCGGACAGGTCACCTGTTTTCCGTCGCAATACTGAGTCAGGATCGGCTGGCGTACGTTCGGTCTGGAAAGATAGGACGCAAACAGATCATCCACAACTACGGAAATCGTGTCGTAAATATTCCGTTGCGGAATCCACTTATGGTCAAAGGCAGTGGAGGAGGAAATCGTAAATTCAAAGCCCTGATTTCTGTACCATTCTGTGTAAACCCTGTTCAATGTAAAGGACATAATTGCAAGGACATTCGCCTTGATCGCTTCCTCCGGCCATGTCGCATATATTTCGCTGGACGCCACATTTTTAATATAATCCTTGTATCTGTCATAGTAATTCAATGCCGTAGAATCCCGCGGTGACCCATCATGTACAACAATGTATTCCGGCACTACAACGCGGCTCAAAACAATCTCTCCTGATTCGTCCATCGGCTTGATTTCGGCTTCCGGAATTTTGGGCGGATAATTTCCAAACAGCGTATGTGCCGGAATCACATAGACCTCCTGACCTTCCTCACGTTCCAGAGGAAGCATCCGGATATTCTGAAGCGCAGTTACCCCCGAGAGAATCTCTGTTCCCGCGATCTGAATCGGTTCAAATCCTGGCGCTGTTACTTCCAGTGTATATTCCGAGTAAGGCTGTTCCTCCTGACGCTCATCCAGACTGTACTCTACCGGAGGGGCCGGCAACTCCAGCGTCTCCGTTTGTCCGGAAGAATCTGTGGAGACAGTCTCAATCGTCTGATCCGGCACCCCGGTATAGGTGATCCGGATACTTGCGTCCTCCACCGGGAAGGATGTAGCCTCCGATGTGATCTGTATTTTCAGCTTCCCTTTATCAATATTGTTTTCCTGCATTCCGTAATTTTCGTTCATGCCCACCTCAAAGCATTTCTTCTCTTCAAGATATGAAAGCACTTCCGAAAACATGCCTTGAAGAGAACAAAGAGTTCCGCCCGCGGAACTCTCGCGCCGAGCGCGGTCTCTGCAGCGACAAATTTCTGCTTCGTGCGAGTGCGCATCCCGCGGAGCGTTTTTATTTAACAGGGAACGAGGTTTCCTGTTAAACAGGAAAAGGCACCGCACATCCGTGCGGCACCTTCTGTAATTCAGAGAAAAATTCTCTGTATATCATTGAACATTACAAAAACCATCAACAAAAGCAGGCAGACCATTCCGACCATGTGAACATAGCCTTCTTTCTCAGGCGGCACCCGCTTGCCGCGGATCACTTCAATGATCAGGAATACAAGGCGTCCTCCGTCCAGTGCCGGAATCGGAAGCAGGTTCATGACACCCAGGTTGGCAGAAAGCAGAATCATAAGATTCAGCATGTTAAGAAATACAAGCGATGCTCCGCCGCTTCTGCTCTGATTGTAGGTATCCTGCACCACATCGACAATTCCTACCGGACCGGACATGCTGTCCATTCCGATCTGTCCGGTAACGAGCATCTTCAGGCTTTCGATTGTGGATGTGATCCAGTATTCAACCACGTAGAAACTGTATTTTATCGTTTCAAAAAAGCCGGTCTTTACATATCCGCCACCAGAATACCCATACCGGTACATTCCGCTTTCTTCATCCCACTGCGGCTTTAGGTGAACTGTCGTCTCCACGCCGTCGCGTTCATAAGTCAGATCAATCTCCTCATTTTGGTGAAACTGATTATAAGTCGTTGCATCCCGAAACAGATGGATACTGCGTCCGTTGATTTCTTTGATAACATCCCCGGCCTGCAGTCCTGCCTCAGCCGCCGGATAATTCTCTTCCACCGAAGCTACAATCGGTTTGTCCACGCCGATCCACGCTGTAATAATGATGGCTCCGATCAGAGCCAGAATAAAATTGAATCCTGCCCCTGCTACGATAACACTGATCCGTCTCCACGGGGATTTCTGGTTGAAATTCCCGACGCTCTCCCCGTCCTCAGTTTCGTCCTCGCCCATGGCACAGAATCCGCCAAGCGGCAGAATCCGGATGGAATACTGCGTTTCTTTTCTCTGAAATCCTACGATTTTCGGCCCCATTCCGATAGAAAACTCCTGCACCTCAATCCCGTTTAGTTTGGCCAGAAGAAAATGTCCAAACTCATGGATAAAAATGATAAATCCAAAAATGATAATTGCAAGAATAATTCCCAAACTGTCTGCTACCTCCTGCTGCGAATTCTTTCATATGTTTCCTGTTCAGTCATAAGAATCTGTTCTAAGGAAGGATTCTCAATCTTCTTATGAGCCTTCATACAGTCCTCTATAATCTCCACGATTTCCAGATATGTGATCTGTCTGTCTAAGAACATGCTGACAGCCAGCTCGTTGGCTGCATTCAGCACGGTCGGCATGCTGCCTCCCTCTCTTCCTGCCTCATAGGCAAGTGCCAGCCCGTAAAAAGTATCCAGATCCGGCTTTTCAAAGTCCAGATGGGAAAGGCTCCAGAAATCCAGGCGGTCGCCCGGAAGATATCTTCGTTCCGGATAATATAGCGCGTACTGGATCGGAAGCTTCATGTCCGGTGTTCCAAGCTGTGCAATCACAGAGCCATCCTCGTACTCCACCATGGAATGGATCACCGACTGCGGCTGGACCACAACCTGAATCTCATCTACGGATACATCAAACAGCCATTTGGCTTCGATTACTTCCAGTCCTTTATTGATCATGGTGGAAGAGTCAATCGTGATCTTTCTTCCCATGGACCAGTTCGGATGCTTCAGCGCATCTTCCACTTTGACATTCAGCAGATCTTCCTGCTTTTTCCCGCGGAACGGTCCGCCGGACGCCGTCAAAAGAATCTTCTGTATTTTATTTCCGGCATTTCCCTGTAAAGACTGAAAGATCGCGCTGTGCTCGCTGTCTACCGGGAGAATCCGGATTCCTTTTTCCTTTGCAAGCGGAATAATCAGATGCCCTGCGGTAACAAGTGTTTCCTTATTTGCAAGCGCAATATCTTTTCCAGCTTCAATGGCGGCAATCGTCGGCCGGATACCAATCATCCCTACAACCGCCGTCACAACAATCTCCGCTTCAGGAATACAGGCCGCCTCAATCAGGCCATCCATTCCTGTGACAATTTTTACAGTTTTATCCTTAAGGCGCTCTTTTAAGTCCGCCGCACGTTCTTTTTGATAGACACAGACAACTTTCGGATGAAACTCACGAACCTGCTTTTCCAGAAGCTCTGTATTGGATCCTGCCGCCAGAGAGACGACCTCAATGTCCCCGTTTTCTCGCACCACGTCAAGCGTCTGGGTGCCGATCGAACCGGTGGATCCTAATATGGCAATTTTTTTCATGTTTCTTCTCCTGACTACTTATTAACTAAAACTTCCCACACCAATACGGTGTGTTGAACCTTGAAAATTCAATATTTCAGCCAATAAAAAAGGCATAAACCTGTCCCGTTTGGTATAATGGAATTGACGAAA